>CAYVPB010000065.1:0-16186 GCA_964453565.1 uncultured Halomonas sp. | reverse complement strand
GTAGCGAGCGGGTGTCCGAGGGTGGCCGCCGGAGCGCAGAAACCGCAGTGTACAACTTCGTACATGAGGATTTCGAGCACCGCCGGACGCCCTCGGGCGCACGCGCAGTAGCGCTCCAGCGCCTGTTTCAGATGACCAGGGTTACCGGGCTATGCGCATGCCTGATCACCTTCTCACTGACGCTCCCGAGCAGCAGGCTTTGAATGCGGGAGAGTCCGCGTCGGCCCAAGATGACCAACAGGTCCTCGTTGTCCTCGGTGCAGCGAATGATTTCCTCGGCCGGGTCTCCGATCGAGGTTTCATCCTCGATCTTGATGCCGGTTTCACCGATTTCGGCATGCATTTTGTCAAAAACCCGCTGCGCGGCGGCTTGTGCGGCATGTTCGATGTCATCACGGCTCATGCCGGCCATGCCGATGATTTCCACGGAAGACACCGGGAAAACATAAAACAGCCGGATTCGAGCCCCCAGCGGCTTGGCAATATCCAGCGCATGGCGAACGGCGCGCATCGAATTGTTGGATCCGTCGACCGGAACCAGAATCTCGTTGATCTGCGACATCTCACATCTCCTCGGGGAAAACTCAAACGTTGCAATGGCGCGCTTCAGGCGCCCCCGGCCAGGATTGTACGATTAATCATCGTGATTGAATTGTAACCAGTCGCGGCGGTCATTTGCAGTCGCGATCACTCGCCCGATGCCTGCAGCAGCCGGGCAAGATCATCTTCGTCGAAGATCTCGACACCGAGTTCACGCGCGCGTTCGAGCTTTGAGCCCGGTTCAATGCCGGCAATGACTGCGGTCGTGTTTTTCGACACGCTGCCCGTGACTTTGGCTCCCAGGGCCTCCAGACGCTTGCGCGCCTGTGATCTGGGCATACTGTCGAGTGCGCCGGTCAACACGTAGACATTGCCTTGCAGCGGTTTTTCACCGGCTTCGCTGCCGGGCTCGGCCGTCCATTCGACACCATGGGCCAGGAGTCTGGAGATGACTTCGAGGTTGTGCTTTTCATCGAAGAACTCGCGGATGTGCCGGGCCATGACCGGGCCGATATCCGGCACCGCTTCCAGCTCTTCGGTGTCGGCGGACTGCACTGAATCAAGATCTCGGAAATGCCGGGCCAGGGCCCGGGCGGTCACTTCACCCACCTCGCGGATGCCGAGAGCA
The DNA here is from genome assembly GCA_964453565.1 of uncultured Halomonas sp. GTDB lineage: Bacteria > Pseudomonadota > Gammaproteobacteria > Xanthomonadales > Wenzhouxiangellaceae. The sequence goes on along the minus strand of CAYVPB010000065.1, from coordinate 15,018 downwards.
AACAACAATCTTCCCAGCTCGACCTTGCGGCTTTGATCAAGCGCCCCGATCAAATTGGCTGCGGATTTGGCGCCCATCCGTTCCAGTCCGGCGACCATTTCGGCATTCAGCGTGTACAGATCGGCCGGATCGGCCACCAGTTCGGCCTCGACAAGCTGATCAATGAGACGGGATCCAAGCCCCTCGATATCCATCGCATTGCGAGAGGCGAAGTGTTCCAGCGCCCGCTTGCGCTGGGCCGGACAGACCAGACCTCCGGTGCAGCGGGCATCGGCCTGTCCCTCGACCGTCTCGATATGCGAACCGCATACCGGGCAATGTTGCGGCAGTTGCCACCGCTTGAGCTCGCGCTCGCGTTTCTCGGGCACTGGACGAACGACCTCGGGGATCACATCTCCGGCGCGGCGCACGATGACCCAGTCGCCGGGGCGTATGTCCTTGCGCCGAATTTCGTCCAGGTTGTGCAGGGTTGCACTGGTTACGGTCACGCCGCCGACAAACACCGGCTCGAGCCGGGCCACCGGCGTCAGCTTCCCGGTTCGACCCACCTGGACATCGATGCGCTCCAGTCTGGTCAGTTCTTCCTCGGCGGGAAACTTGTGGGCCAGCGCCCAACGCGGAGAACGGCTGACATGACCCAGCTCGGCCTGCAGATCCAGATCATCGACCTTGTAGACCACTCCATCGATGTCGTAGTCCAGTTGCGCGCGCCGCGCCAGCACGTCATTGTAAAAATCAAGCAAGCCCTGAACCCCTTCGACCCGTTGCACCAGCGGACTGACCGGGAAACCGAACGAGGTCAGAGCCGAGAGCAGATCCTGCTGGGTGTCGCCCAGGGATGTGTCGGCGATTGCCGAATAAGCGAAAAACCGCAGTGGTCGCCGGGCCGTGATCGCCGGATCGAGCTGTCGCAGGCTACCGGCCGCGGCGTTGCGCGGATTGACAAAGGTCTTCTGATCGTTTTTCTCCAGGCGTGCGTTGAGTTGCCGGAATCCCCCGCGGGTCATGAAGATTTCGCCGCGAACCTCGAATCGCTCGGGGGTATCGTCGCCGCGCAATTTCAGCGGAATCGCCTCGATAGTGCGAGCGTTGCCGGTCACATCCTCGCCGCTGCGCCCATCGCCGCGGGTTGCCGCACGCACCAGTCTGCCGCCTTCGTAGCGCAGGCTGATCGCTAGACCGTCGAGCTTCGGTTCGGCAGTGTAGATCACCGGCTCGCGGTCGAGAATCTCGCGCACGCGGCGATCAAAATCCAGCACCTCGTCTTCGCTGAACGCGTTGGCCAGTGACAGCATTGGAACTTCATGGCGCACTGTTTCAAAGCCCTGGTCGGCCCTGGCGCCGACTCGCCGGGTCGGAGAATCGGGGTCGGCGAGATCAGGATACTGATCCTCCAGCGCCTCCAGCTCACGCAACATCCGGTCGTACTGGGCATCCGGAATCGACGGATCATCGAGCACGTAGTATCGGTAGTCATGCTCGGCGATTTGCTCGCGCAAACGCTCCACCCGTCGACGGGTCGCCTCATCGGGCTTGCACGTCACAGGCGCGTCCCCGGCGCCACCATCAGCGGCCCAGCCCCGCCTTGCGATCGAATTCACGCATCTGTTCGCGAATCTGGGAAGTTCGCTGGCGCGTCAACAGGCACTGGCTGTCATCAAGCAGTTCCGCATCGAGGATCTCGGCCAGACGCTGTCCGGTGGCCAGCATTGCATCCCAGGCGTCCAGTGCGCTGAGCGGGCCCGGCAAGCGCATGAACAGGCTCACACCCGGCGTTTCGAAACTGTTCCAGCCCGACGGATCGAAATAGCCGGGCCGGGTAATGTTGGCCATACTGAAGACAGCCTGATTTTCGCTGCGATAGCGACGATGAAAGATTTTCATTTCACCGAACCGCAGGCCGGCCTTGATTGCAGCATCGAGTAGACTCAGGCCGCTGATCATGCGATTTTCCCGGGCTCGCACGTACACGGTGACAATCAATGCCTGGCCGTTTGAATCGCCGCCGACACCGCTACCGTCGGCAGTGACCGGCGGTTGCGGCTCGCGGTTGCGCCTTTTGCGTCCGGCGTGTTGGGACTGCTGATCTCGAGCTTGCCCCTCATCGCCATCCGGATCAATTTCCGGCAGCGACGGCTGCTCGGGTTCGGCGGCAAAATCCGCCGGGCTTGTATCTTCGCCATCGGACGGTAAGTCCGGGCTTCTGATCCGGTCTGTATCCAATCCCGGTTCCCGGCGCCAATCATCGCGACGCGACGCACCCGGCCCACGCGCGGATCCGTTGGGCCGATAAAACAGCCAGATCAGGGCCAGTATCACCAGGCCAATGGCCAGCAGTATCAGTCGCAGGGAATCCATTTCATCCAGTCAGTGTCGTGTTCCCGATGGCCTTCATGATGCCGCCAATGCAACCGCTTTATCAAGATCGACCGACACCAGGCGCGAGATGCCCGGCTCGCGCATGGTCACGCCCAGCATCTGATGGGCCACCTCCATCGTGACCTTGTTGTGGGTCACGAACAGAAACTGCACCTGCTCCGACATCTCGCGGACCAGTTCCGAAAAACGACCGACGTTGGCATCATCCAGTGGCGCGTCGACCTCGTCGAGGAGGCAGAACGGGGCCGGATTCAGATTGAAGATGGCAAACACGAACGCCACCGCGGTCAAGGCCTTTTCCCCACCCGAAAGCAGGTGAATGCGCGTTATTCGCTTGCCTGGCGGGCGCGCCATGATTGCCGCGCCGGCGGTCAGCCAGTCGTCACCGACCATTTCCAGATGTGCATGGCCGCCACCGAACAGGCGCGGAAACAATTCCGCGACATTGCTGTTGACTCGCTCGAACGTATCCTTGTAGCGCGTGCGCGTAGTGCGGTCGATACGCGCGATGGCCTGTTCGAGTGTTTCAAGCGCCTCGATCAGATCGGCTTGCTGGCGATCCAGGTATTCCTTGCGCTCCGATTCCTGCTGATATTCGTCGATCGCGGCCAGGTTGATCGGTTCCAGCCGGCGTATCTTTTCTTCCAGTCGGGTCAGTTCCTCGACCCGGGCATCGGCCTGCGCGTCATCTGCCAGCTCGGCGACCAGCGCCTGCAGATCACCCTCCAGTTCGGCCACGCGTCCGGCATACCGTTCGGCCTCGATTTCAAATTCGCGCCGGTGTACTTGCTGCTCGGACTGCTGCTGGCGAAGCTGCTCGGCTTCACCTGCCGCTTTCTGACGCTTTTCATCGAGTTCCCGCCAGCGATGGTCCAGCGCCTCCAGGGCCGAGCGTGCCTCGCCCAGCCGTTTCTCCACTTCCAGACGCCTGGTCAGCAGCTTGTCGCGCTCGCCCTGCTGCTGCACAACTGGCCTGTCGCCACGCGCCAGGGCCTCGGCCAGCTCGACATAACGCTTCTGCAACTGCCCGATCTGAGAGTCCATGCGCTGAATGGCCTGGATGAGTGAATCCAGACTGGCACGGCTGGATTCCATTTTCAACGCCAGCTCCTGGCGCTGCTCACGCGCCTGCCGATACTGCTGGCGACACTCCTCTCGGCTGGCCTTGAAACGGTCGCGCGCTTGCTGCAACTGTCCTTCCCTTTCATCAAGCTGTTCAAGCTGCTGCAGCCGGTCCTGCAGCTCGCGACGGGATTCGGCCAGTGTTCGGCTGTCATGTTGCTGGCGTTCGGTCAGTTCGGCACTTTCCTTCTCAAGTGCCTGTCGCTGCCGCAAAAGCGCCTGCATGCGATTTTCCTGGCCGGCCTGAATTCCGGCCAGGCGCGAATGCCTGGCCTGAAGACGGTCGACTTCGCTGCGCCGGAGTTCCAGCTTTTCAGTCATTTGCCTCGCGCATTCCGAACCCTGCTCCAGTTCAGCCTCCAGGGACCGGATTTCAACATCCAGTTTCTGCTGTTGATCCTCCAGCTCGCGAATCTGAGCCTGCCGCTCCAGACGCCCGCTTTCCGCATTGACATCGGAAGCGGCGTTGCGCAGCCGGCCAGGACCCAGCCAGACCCCGTCAGGAGTGATCAGGGATTGATGCGGTGGCATCGCGGCGACTCGTTGACGCGCCGCCGGCAGGCTGTCGCAACACACGACGTTATTGAGAACGCCGGTCAGGGCACCGGCCTGCCTGGCCGCGCTACCCAGTGTGCCCGGCTCGGGTTGCGGTCCCTGCTGCTCGACCAGACCCAGTCCCGGCGGCGGCTCCTGCTCACTCAATGCCCCAACCATGCGCGCGGCCAGCCATTGCCCGAGCACCAGTTCCACTGCACACTGCCAGCGCGGCTCGACATCGATGGCCTGCAATACCGTGGCAGCCTCATCCAGTCCCTGTTGCTGCAGCCACTGTAGCGCTTCACCACCGCTTTGCTCGGCCTGATTCAGTACCCGCAGTGACTCCAATTGTCCGCGCAATTCGCGTTGACGTCCTCGCTTGCCGTCACAATACTCCCGTAATTTACTGATTTCACGATGTTTTCCTTCCAATTCCCGGCCCAGATTCGCATGCGCTTCGCGCACCTGCATCAATTCTCCGGCAACGGCATCCAGTTCTGCCCCGGTTTCGCGGCTCTCACTCTCGAGCCGCTGACTTGCCTGTTCGTCATCACCTTCCAGGCGACTCAGGCGGTCGGCTGCCTGGCCCATGCGCTCGTCCAGATGTTCGATGCGTAATTTCAGCAACTCGGCTTTCTGCCGCCCATCGGCGCACTGTCCGCGGCAGGCCTGAACCTTGTCCTCGGCCGCGGCCAGTTCACTTTCGGCTTTTTCGAAAGCCGTCTGGGTCTCCTCTTCTCGGGTCTTTGCCTGCTCCAGTTCAGGCTCCAGCGAGGCGATACGGCCGGTCAGCTCTTCGACCTGGGAACGATCCAGCACCAGGTGCTGCCTGAGTTCATTGATCTGGCCTTCGACTTGGGCATGCTCTTTTTTCTGGCGCTTGAGCATGTCGCGCTGATGCTCGATGGACTGTTCCAGGCGCGCGATCTCGCCGGCGACTTCGTACAGCTCGGCCTGAATGCCGGAGGTCCGCTCCGAGGCCTGATGCTGCATTTGGCGCAATTCCTCCAGCGCGCGCTCGGCCTCGCGCTGCCCGGCAATGGCCTGCTCGATGCGGGTCTCGGTCTGACCAAGCTCGCGGGCATGGGCTTCCAGTTGCTGGGTGGCCGCGCGCCAGCGCAGGGCATTCAATTCGGCCTCCTGTTCGCGGTAGCGTTGCTTGAGTTTGCGATAGCGTTGCGCGGCATTGGCCTGGCGCTTGAGCCGGCCGAGCTGGCGATTGACTTCTTCGCGTAGATCGCTCAGGCGCTCGAGGTTTTCGCGCGTATGCCGGATGCGGTTTTCGGTCTCGCGGCGGCGCTCCTTGTATAGCGATACGCCCGCGGCCTCCTCCAGAAAAGCACGCAGTTCCTCGGGCCGCGCCTCGACGATCTGCGAGATCATGCCCTGCTCGATGATTGCGTAACTGCGTGGACCCAGTCCGGTACCCAGAAACAGATCGGTAATATCCTTGCGCCTACAGCGACTGCCGTTGAGGAAATACGCCGATTGGCCGTCGCGGCTTACCTGACGGCGAACCGAGATTTCGCTGTAGCGGGCATATTCGCCGCCAGCGCGACCGTCGCTGTTGTCAAACAGCAGCTCCACCGTTGCGGTCGCCACCGGTTTGCGCGAACTGGAGCCTGAAAAGATCACATCGCTCATCGACTCACCACGCAACTGGCGAGCGGAAGTCTCGCCCATGACCCAGCGCACCGCATCGATGATGTTGGATTTGCCACAACCATTGGGCCCGACCACGCCGATCAGATTGGATGGCAGCTTGATCGTGGTCGGCTCGACGAAGGACTTGAAACCGGATAGCTTGATCGATGTCAGTCGCATGAAACGAAAAGGGGCTCCGCGCCAATGAATGCTGCTTGTTATTAAGTGCTGGTTCGGGCCTCGGCTTGACGGCCGGTCGATTATTCTATTGGTTTATCGATCAAAGTACACTGAAAGGATCAGCCCAATGCCGTCTTCCCCCAGCCGCGATCTCGAGATTTTCCCCAATCCCCAGACCGACGTCGACTATACCATCCGCATCCGGATTCCGGAGTTTACCTGTCTGTGTCCGAAAACCGGGCAACCGGATTTCGGCGAACTGCGCCTGGAGTATGTGCCCGATCAGCTTTGCGTCGAACTGAAGTCGCTTAAGCTCTACATCTGGTCATTCCGCGACCAGGGCGCTTTCCATGAGGCCGTTACCAATGAAATTCTTGGCGACCTAGTGGCCGCCACCCGGCCCCGATTCATGCGCCTGACAGCCGAATTCAATGTTCGAGGCGGTCTATACACCACGGTAGTCGCCGAGCATCGGGCCGATGACCGGGAATGCGCTGAACCGGTGCGATTGCCTGATTAATCCAATCAGCATTAGTGAATCCCGATTCAGTCCGTATCGTCTTTTTGCTCCAGTGGCAGGATCGGCGTGATTTCGGCCTCGTCAAAGGTCTGCTCGATCATTGCGCGCGTGCGCTCGCCCATCAGCGTGCGCCGAATGCCCTCGCGTACCTCCTCCAGGTCCGGCGGCGTCAATTCATCACGATCGAAGACTCTGACCACAATCCACTTGTCCTGATACGGCAACACCGAATCGACCACTTCATCCACCGCAGTTTCGCGCAGCACCTCGCCGAACCCGGATGGGACCTGGCTCAGATCGATCCAGTCGGTCCGGCGCGCCAGCCGCCCCTCTTCAGTGGCACGCTCGATTGCCTGTTCAAAGTCCGTTTCTCCATCCTGCAATTGCTGCAGTTCGTCCAATGCTGCCGGTTGCCGGTCGAATTCGATGGTCTCGATGATGAACCGGGTATCTCCGGCCCGCTCCCGCTGCGCCTGGTATGCCGACTCGATTTGGTCGTCAGTCACCGGATGCTCGCCCTGCCATGCCTCCAGGTAGTTGCGGTATTTAAGTTCCATGTCGCGCACGGCGCGCTGGGCGCGAACCTTGGCGCGATCGGCAATACCCTCGCGATCGGCGCGATTGGCAACCGCGCGCAGTCGCAGCAATTCGTCGAACATCTGGCGCATGGCTTCGGTGTCTTCGGAGTCCGCGCCACGTGCGGTCATCAGGAATTCCAGCATCGGGAGGGTGACCGGATGGCCGTCGACTTCGACCAGTACGACATCGCCCTCCTCGACCAGCGCATACCGGTCATCGGTTTGCTTGCAACCGAAAAGAGAAAAAATAAATACAATACTTATCAGAATCTTATAAATCACCTGTCATCCTCAATCTCGATTGAAAGCGCATGGATATCGGTCACCAGCATTTCGGCAAGCGCTTCATGAATCATCCGGTGACTGGCCAATCGCGAATTGCCGCGAAAATCAGGCGCGCCGATCCGCACCCTGAAATGTCCCCGGCCATCCCGCGCTCCGGCGTGGCCGACATGCAGATGCGACTCATCCACGACCTCCAGCCGGGAAGGCCCCAATCTTTTCTCAAGCAAGGCCCGGATTCTCGCCACTCGTTGCTCGGTCATGGCAACACCTGCTTGAATGCCTTCACTTCCACCGAGGTCCATGCCCCGCAGGCCATGTAGGGATCATTCTCCGCCCATGCCTGCGCCTGCGCCAGACTTTCGAATTCGGCCACGACCAGCGAGCCGTGGAATCCGGCCGGCCCCGGCTCCTCGCTATCGATTGCCGGCAGCGGCCCGGCCAGCACCAGACGGGCGTCATCGACAAGCTGCCTGATCCGCGCCAGATGCTGCTCTCGCACTGCGGCTCGAGCTTGCAGGGAATCGTCGGCCTCGCGTCCGATAATCATGTAAAGCATTGCCATTACCATGCGGTATGCGGAATCACAAGTATAGCCAGCACCCCGCCTGCCATGCAGGTTGATAGCTCAGGCAGCACGAAGCCACCCTCCGGTCGGAAACACTCCATGCAGGCTCCCGGAAATACCCTCTCCGGGCTTCCGTGTCCCAAAATTCAAGCAACGTTGGGGTACACTGCCGATGATGAGCAGCCCCCAGCACATCGCCGAAAAACCGGTCGAGTCACAGCCCGAAATTCCGCTGGCAACCGTCCGCGGCGAGCCGCTGCTGAAGCTGCCCGACGACCTGTACATTCCGCCGGACGCGCTGGAGGTGTTTCTCGATGCCTTCGCCGGTCCGCTGGACTTGCTGCTGTATCTGATCCGGCGTCAGAACCTCGACATTCTCGACATCCCGATTGCCGAAATCACCCGCCAGTACATCATCTATATCGAAATGATGCAGGGGTTGAGAATCGAATTGGCCGCCGAATATCTCGTCATGGCATCGATTCTGGCCGAGATCAAGTCGCGCATGCTATTACCGCGTCCCGAACCCGGGCATGATGACGAGGGTGATCCGCGAGCCGAACTGATCCGCAGGCTGCAGGAATACGAGCGCTACAAGCAGGCCGCTCAGGATCTCGACCAGTTGCCGCGCCTGGAACGCGACATCGTTGTTGCCAATGCCGGTACCGAAGCCCATCAGCCGGTGCGCGTGCCCCCGGAAGTCGACCTGCGCGAATTACTGCTGGTACTGAAGGACGTGGTGGCCCGCGCGGAGCTTTTTGCGCGCCATCATATCCAGGGTGAACCGTTGAGCGTCCGCGAACGCATGAGCCGGATCATGCAGTCGCTCAACCACAGCAAGTTCGTTCGCTTCGAGGATATGTTCGACCTTTCCGAGGGCAGGCGCGGCGCAGTGGTGACATTTCTGGCGCTGCTGGAGCTTTTGCGAGAGCACCTGGTCGATCTGGTGCAGCAAGAGCTGTTCAGCAGCATTTATCTGCGCGCGCCGGGACAAGGCAGCGAAACGTTTGCCTGAAGTCCGACGCATTTTTGACCCTTCAACCTCTGCCTCGATATCGCGATGGAATCGGAACAACTCAAGACGCTGCTGGAAGGCGCCCTGCTGGCCGCCGGACAACCGCTGACGCTGACGCAGCTCAACAGCCTGTTCGAAGAACACCAGCAGCCCGGGCATGGTGCCATTCGCGAAGCCCTGGCCCTGCTGGATGGAGAAACGTCCGGCCGGGCGATTGAGCTGGTTGAAGTCGCCGGCGGTTACCGCCTGCAGATTCGCAAGGCCCTGATGCCGACGATTTCGCGTCTGTGGGCCGGAAAACCTCCGCGTTATTCGCGTGCCTTGCTGGAAACCCTGGCCATCATCGCCTATCGTCAGCCAATCACGCGCGGAGAAATCGAGCAGATCCGGGGAGTCTCGCTAAGTGCCAACATCCTCAAGACCCTACAGGAGCGCGAGTGGATCAAGGTTGTTGGTCATCGTGACATCCCCGGCAAGCCGGAACTGCTGGGCACAACCCGGGCTTTCCTGGATTACTTCGGACTCAAGGGGCTGGACGATCTGCCCACGCTTGCTGAAATCCGCGACATCGACAACCCGGAGCCGGAACTCGATTTCGGCAGTCCGGGCCAAACCACAAATGAACCCAATGAATCAATACACAAGCAGGCCGAAGCTGGCGAAGCAAGACAAGTCGAAGCGCAAGACCGGAAGCAGCAGCCACCCGGGTCCGACCCCAAGCCGGAAGACCGTCACCAAGAAGTCCAGATTGAAGCCCCGGACTTCGAAGACGGAATCCCCTCAAAACAGGAGGTGCACAGCCGGCAAGACAACCAGTCCGGGTCGTCAGACGCTGAAGAGACGGTCGAGTCAGGGCCAGGCGAAACGCCATCAGAAGACACCCGCAGGCGCTGATCGGGCGGTAGCCGCAGCCGCAACCTCCGAGCGGCTGCAAAAACTTCTGGCGCGCGCCGCCTTTGGCTCGCGCCGCCAGCTCGAACAGGCCATTGCCGACGGCCGGGTGCGGATCAACGGCAAGCGCGCCGAACCAGGCACTCAGGCCTCGGTCGGCGACCGGATCCAGTATCTCGGGATTGAATATCAGGTTGTCGCCGAATGTGCCCGGCACCAGACGCTGATCTACCACAAGCCCGAAGGCGAGCTCACCACACGCAACGACCCGGAAGGCCGGCGAACGATATTCAACCGCCTGCCCGTCCCACCGAACGGGCGCTGGATCGCCGTGGGCCGACTGGACATCAACACCGCCGGCTTACTGCTTGTGACCACCGATGGCGAACTGGCGCACCGAATGATGCATCCGTCCGGCCAGGTCGACCGTGAATACCTGTGTCGCATTCGTGGACAGGTCTCCGATGAGGCTCTGGAAAAACTGCTCAACGGGGTCGAACTGGAAGACGGCAACGCTGCCTTTAGCGATCTGGTGATCGGTGAATCCACGGCCGGGCACACCTGGTATACGGTCACTTTGATGGAAGGCCGCAACCGTGAAGTCAGGCGCCTTTGGGAAGCCGTCGGCGCCCAGGTCGCGCGCCTGAAACGCGTTCGTTTCGGCGCCGCGTTCCTCCCTTCCGGTCTCAAACCCGGCCAGTTCCAGAAACTTGGCGCCGCCGATCACAAGGTCCTGCGCGAAGACGTCGGTCTCAAACCAGCAGCCTTCGAGCTTGTACTGGAAAGGCATAAACCCTGAACTACGGCAAGCTCATGAGTGATCAGGCCCTACAAGCTCTGACCCAACGCCTGCTCCAGTTTCGGATAGTTGAACTCGAACCCAGCCCGTTCCAGGCGCGCCGGGCGCATGTCAGCGCCGGTCAGCAGCAGCCGCGACATTTCACCAAAAAGCAACTTCAGCACCGCAGCCGGGACCGGGAACATGGCCGGGCGGTGAAGTTGCGCGGCCAGCTTCTTGCTGAATTCGGCATTGGTGACCGGATTCGGCGCCGAGGCATTGAACGGCCCGGACAGGTCATCGCGTTCCAGCAGCAACAGAAGAATTCGCACCATGTCCTCGCGATGAATCCATGGCATGAACTGGTTACCATCGCCCAGCTTTCCGCCCAGCCCGAGCCTGAACGGTGGCAGCATTCTACCCAGCATGCCACCGCCTGAATCCAGCACCAGGCCAATGCGGGCGATCGCCACGCGCGCCCCGAATTTTTCGGCCTTTCGCGCTTCGGCTTCCCAACGGGCGCAAATTTCATGCGCGAACTCCTCGTTTGGGGGAGTTTCCTCGGTGACCTCGCGGCTGCCCTGATCTCCATACCAGCCCATGGCCGAGGCCGAAACTACAACTTTCGGAGGCTTATCCTGACTTGCACACAGAGCGACCAGGGTTTGCGTGGCATCAACCCGGGATTCAATGATCTTGCGCTTTTTTTCGTCCGTCCAGCGCCCATCCGCGATCGGCTCGCCGGCAAGATTGATCACGGCTTCGGCGCAGGAAGCCCGGAACTCCTCGATCGAACGCCTGACCGTGGCCGTTTCAGGCAGCACAAGGGACGCCTTGTCGGGGTTGCGCGATACCACCAGAAGCTCGTGCCCGGCCTGATCGAGACTGCGGCACAGCGGCCGGCCGATGAATCCACTAGCGCCGGTAATCAGAATTCGCATTACATTGCCTTCCGAAAATAAATGGATTTAACGGTATCAATGGCTACGTTCACTCCATGTGACTGTAGTCGGTATCGCCCATAGTCTCATCCGGAGCTTCGGGCTCGCGCTGTTCCGGTCCTGGATAGATCGGCTCGTTTTTCAATCCACGCACCAGCGACCAGCACATCAACACGATGATGATGGAAAACGGCAGTCCAGAGGTGATCGAAGCGGTCTGCAAGGCCGCCAGGCCACCGGCAACCAGCAGAATCGCGGCGACCACGCCTTCAAGTACGGCCCAGAATACCCGCTGAATCCGGGGTGGGTCCGGGTCGCCGCCGGCGGTCAGCATATCGATGACGAGGCTGCCCGAATCCGAGGATGTCACGAAGTAAGTGATGATGACCAATGTTGCGACAGTTGTCGTCAGAGAGGCAAGGGGGATCTGTTCCAGAGTCGCATACAGTGCCGTGGCCACGTTTTGTTCCACTGCGCTGACGATTCCACCGTCGCCGAACATCTCCAGGTGCAGCGCCGTCCCACCCATAATGCTGACCCAGAAAAAGGTTGCAAGAACCGGCGCGAACAGCACCCCGATGATGAACTCCCGGATCGTTCGGCCACGCGAGATCCGGGCGATGAACATGCCCACGAATGGCGACCAGGCAATCCACCACCCCCAGTAGAAGATGGTCCAGTCGCCACTCCATTCGCTGGAGTGCATCGCCCGGGTCCAGAAACTCATCTCGACCAGGCTGCCAAGATAACGGCCGGTGCTCTCGGCGAACAGCTCGAAAATAAAAATTGTCGGGCCTGCGATCACGATTGTGGTCAGCAGGAAAGCGCTGAGCCAGATATTGAGTTCACTGAGTCGCTTGATCCCCTTGTTGAGCCCGGCAACCACCGACATCGTGGCGCAAAAAGTAATGCCGGCAATCAGGGACAATTGTGCAATCGGACCCTGACTTATTCCGAACAAGGTATCCAGCCCGGCATTGATCTGAATGACCCCCAGCCCCAGCGAGGTTGCCACACCGAACATGGTGCCAAAAACCGCGAGGATATCGACGACATGACCAGGCCAGCGATAGATTGCGTCTCCAAACAGCGGATAAAACGCCGAACGTATGGTAAGCGGCAACTTCTGCCGAAAACCGAAGTAGGCCAACGACAGTCCTACCACGATATATACCGCCCAGGCATGCAGGCCCCAGTGAAAAAAAGTGATACGCATGGCGGTCTGTGCCGCTTCTATCGTTTCCGTCTCGCCGCTCGGAGGCTGCGTGTAGTGCGAGATCGGCTCGGCCACACTCCAGAACAACAGGCCGATGCCCATGCCGGCGCTGAACAGCATCGCGAACCAGCCCAGATAGCTGTAACGCGGCTCGTCGTCCGGATCGCCTAGCCTGACATCGCCGAATCGGCTCAGCATCAGCCACAGCACGAAGGCTAGAAAGAACGTCATGACCAGCATGTAATACCAGCCGAAATATTCGACGATGAAAGACTGAAGCCGCTCAAATACCTCTCGGGCATCTGCGGTAAAAACCGCCCCATACAGGATGAATATGCCGATGATCAGAGCTGAAATCAGGAATACCGGCGGGCTGATGCGAGGGAAGATCCAGAAACGCCTGATGTGCACTTCGTTGGACATCTTCAGCCACTATACCCCGAGTACTTCCGGCCCTTCCAGCCAGCGCCTCCGCCAAAATGATGACGCAAGGCGGAATCCAGCGTGGCCATTAGAAACAGCAGCGCGGCCAATGGTAAAGTGATGGACCACAGCGGATTGAGACCGGCAAACCGGACTTGGGGAAGATAGCCGGCAGCCATCATGCACCAACCGGCCGAAGCAACCGCCAGCATCTCGAAATCGCCTGCAATCGCGCCGGCCGCAAGCGCCAGTGGCGGCACAGCGAAGGCCAGCAGCATGATCAACAGGGTCAACCCCAGCAGCGCCGGCGAGTGATGAAGCTGACTATATGCGGTGCGCCGAATCGACGCCAGGATCGAGCCGAAATCGGGATGGCGACGCATGCTTTGAATGCCATGACTGAGGCCCACCCAGATCCTGCCGCCGGCACGCTGAATCCGCGCGGCCAGTTCGCAGTCATCGATCAGGGCGTTTTTCCATGCGCCGAAGCCACCGGCCTTGTACAAGCACTCGCGCCGCACCAGCACACAACCACCAGCGGCTGCGGCAATCGGCCGATCGGGCCGATTGACCCAGGCAAAAGGATAAAGCTGCTTGAAGAAATAGACGAAGGCCGGCAGCGTCAGTTTTTCAGGCAAGAATTCTGTCGGCAACCATGCCATGATCGAAACCTGATCCAGTTTCCCGCTCTCCAGCTTGTCGACCAGCGCCCCAACCATTCCCGGCGCCAATCGGATATCGGCATCAAGCAGCAACAGCAACGGCGTATCAACCTCAGCCTTGCCCTGCTCCAGCGCCCAGAGCTTCCCGGACCAGCCTGATGGCGTGGCGGTTCCGTCGACGACCTTGACACCGGGCATGGAACGAGCGATGGCTCCGGTGCCGTCGCTGGACTGGTCATCAACCACGATCACACGCTGGACCGCGGCCTGCGCCAAAACGGAGCCAATCGTTTCGCCAATGGTGGCCACTTCGTCGCGTGCCGGGATCAGCACAGTGACCGGGCTCGTGTCCGATTCCGAATCGCCGCGGGCAGGCTCAAGCCGCTCGCGCGTACTCCAGGGCCGCCACGGCGCCAGCAAGACCGCCAGCCAGAGGCAGGCAGCCGCAATCGCCATCCCCAGCAACAAGTCTAGTCCTGGTAGATCTGGATCGGGATCTGCTTGTCCTTTTGGGCCTGTTCGTAGGTCGGCAGGTCGGGCGCGTATTCGCCTTCGGTTCCGGGCCCGCGCATCCAGACACCCAGCGCCTTGATCGGATGATTGAAGGTATCGACTACGGCAGTACCTTCATAACCGCAGTGGGCCATGCAGTTGTCACATTTCTTGTTGCGCCCGACGCCGTAGTCCTCCCATGGCGTATCTTCCATCAGTTCCTGGAAAGTCTGCGCATAACCTTCATCGACCAGCAGATAGCAGGGCTTTTGCCAGCCAAAGATGTTGTAGGTCGGATTGGACCACGGTGTGCACTGATAGGTCTGGTTACCGGTGATGAAGTCCAGATACAGGGAAGAATGATTCATCGGCCATTTGCGCTTGCGCTGCTTGCCGATCCGGAAGATATCACGCATCAGTTTCTTCGACTTGTTGCGGCCCAGGAATACGTCCTGGCGCGGCGCGCGCTCATACACGAAGCCCGGCGAAACGGTGATACCTTCCACGCCCAGTTCGGTGGCGTAGTCGAAGAAATCCGCCACATGCTCGGGCACTTCGCCGTCGAAAAGCGTGCAGTTGGTGGTCACGCGAAAACCCCTCTCCAGCGCCAGCTTGATGGCCTCGATCGCCTTGTCGAACACGCCGTCCTGGCAAACCGATTCGTCATGACGATCCTTGAGCCCGTCGAGGTGCACCGACCAGGTGAAGTACGGCGATGGGTCGTATTCGTCCATTTTCTTTTTCATCAGCACCGCGTTGGTACACAGATAGACGAACTTCTTGCGCTCGA
>CAYVPB010000064.1:0-17334 GCA_964453565.1 uncultured Halomonas sp. | reverse complement strand
CTGGCTCATCTACCGTATAAGAAACCATGAAACCCAGGTATTACCAAAAAAAATCATGGGGTAATTCATGTTAAGAAAATTTGTTCTGATGCTGGTCTGGTTGTCCTTCGCGGCAGCTATGGCCGATACGCCGGGCGACGACAACGGCGCTGAAACCGGCAATGGCAACGACAAGTGGTCGGTGCTCGATCCGCCGGGCGACTGGCGCGAGATCGATATCGATTCCGATGAAGTGAGCTGGTCCAGCGTCACGGTGAGTCCGGATGGCGAGTTTCTGGTGTTCGACTTTCTTGGTGACCTGTATCGTCTACCCCTGGCTGGCGGTGACGCGGAGCCGCTGACTGCCGGAATTGCCTGGGACTTCCAGCCCAGCTTCAGCCCGGACGGGCGCCGGATCGCATTCATCAGCGATCGCGATGGTGCCGAGAATGTCTGGATCATCAATGCCGACGGCAGCGATCCGTCGCCGGTGACGCGTGAAAAGCAGAACATTCTCCATAATCCGGCCTGGAGCCCGGATGGCGAATCCATCGCCGCGCGCAAGGCGTATGTCTCGACTCGATCCATCCCGGCCGGTTCGATCTGGATGTACCACCGCTCCGGCGGCAGCGGGGTCGAACTGGTCGAGCGCCTGCACGGCGATCAGTCGCAGAAGAACATTGCCGAGCCAGCCTTCTCACCTGATGGACGCTACCTCTATTACAGTCAGGACGTGACCTCGGGCACGGTATGGCAATACAACAAGGACGCCAACGCCGGTATCTTCGCTATCCGTCGGCTGGATCTTGAAACCGGCGAGACCGAAACCGTGGTTTCCGGCCCCGGTGGAGCGATACGGCCGATTCCTTCACCCGATGGCAGACTGCTGGCGTTCGTTCGGCGCAACCCGACCGAGCTGACCAGCCGGTTGATGGTCAAGGATCTGAACTCGGGCATCGAGCGCACCATAATCCCGGTGATTTCGCGCGACATGCAGGAAACCAGCGGCGATCGTGGCAACTATCCCGGCTTTTCCTGGCTGCCCGACGGCCAGGCGCTGGTGCTGTGGAGCCAGGGCAAGCTGCACCGGGTTTCGCTCGATGGCAAACAGCGCGAGATCGCATTCCGCGTGCGTGACAAGCGCAAGGTGCATCCGGCCGTTCGCCAGACCGTAGCCGTGGATTCCGATCAGGTTCAGGTGCGCATGCTGCGCTGGAACCAGCGCAGCCCGGACGGCAAGCTCGCGCTTTATCAGGCGCTGGGATATATCTGGATCCACGACCTGGAATCCGGCCAGCGGCGTCGCCTGACCAGCCAGGACGAGCATTGGGAGTTCTACCCGCGCTTTTCTCCCGACAGCCGCTGGGTGGTCTATACCACCTTCGAAGACCAGGCGCTGGGTTCGGTGCGCATCTCGCCGGTGGGCCGCGGCCGCGCCAGGATTTTGACCGAACAGCCCGGTCACTTTGTTGAGCCGTCGTTTTCGCCGGATGGGGAAACAATCGTTTTCCGCAAGACCACCGGCGGTTACCTGACCTCACCCACGTGGTCGGAGCGACCGGGGCTTTACGTGGTCGATCGCGATGGCGGCAATCTTGGACGCGTTCTGAACAAGGGCGCTGAGCCGCAGTTTTCGGCCGATGGCAAGCGCATCCTTTTCAGCGAACGCGCCAACCGTACCCAGCTTGCACTCAACAGCGTCGATCTGAACGGTCAGGACGAGCGAGAGCACCTGATCGGCGCCTGGGTGACCGGCTACCGGGTCTCGCCGGACGGTCGCTGGGTTGCGTTCAACGAGCATTACAACACCCATGTCGCGCCATTCTTGTCCGCCGGCAAGCAGTTGTCCATCGGTGCCGATCAAAAGGCCTGGCCGGCGCGCCAGGTTTCGGCCCGTGGTGGCGAGGTTTTGCATTGGTCGGCCGACAGCAAGACGCTGGGCTGGTCATACGGCAAGACGCTGTACCAGCGAGATCTGACCAGCACCTTCGCCTTTCTGGAAGGCGCGCCGGAGAAATTGCCGGAACCGGAAACAGAAGGGCTGGATCTGTCATTCGAGGTTGCGCCCGACCGTCATGATGCGCGGATTGCGCTGGTTGGTGGTCGCATTGTAACGATGCAGGATGCCAATGAGCGCGAGCATGTGATTGAGGGTGGTGTCGTGCTGGTAAACGGTCACCGCATCGAGGCGGTAGGGTCAGCAGACGAAATCGAGGTGCCGGAAGGATACCGCAGTGTTGATATCTCCGGCCACACGGTTATCCCGGGCCTGGTCGACTCGCATGCCCACGGCGCGATGAGCAACGAGCAGCTCCAGCCGCGCCGCAACTGGATGCAGTATGCCAATCTGGCCTTCGGCGTGACCACGATCCAGGATCCATCCAACGACAACCGGGCGATATTTTCTGCTGCTGAACTGCAGCGCACCGGGGCAGTCCTGGCGCCGCGCATCTATTCGACCGGCCGCATTCTTTACGGGGCGCTGGCCCCGGGCGCAACGGCGAAGATCGACAAATACGAAGACGCGCTTTTTCATGTCCGGCGCCAGCAGGAGCAGGGGGCGATCTCGGTCAAGAGCTATAACTATCTGGCACGCGAGCAGCGCCAGCAGGTGCTGGAAGCCGCGCGCGAGCTGGGCATGATCGTCCTGCCCGAAGGCGGAATGCGTTTCGAGCAGAACCTGACCCAGATCGTCGACGGCCACACCGGCATCGAGCACAGCCTTTCGGTCAAGCGCGTCTACCAGGACATCCGGCAACTCTGGAGCCAGACCGACGTGGTTTATTCACCGACCTTCGGCGTTGCCTACGGCGGCTTGATGGGCGAGGAATACTGGTACGACCGTACCCGGGTCTGGGAGGATGAGCATCTCAAGGGTTTCGTGCCCAAATCGGTGCTGTATCCGCGCTCGATCCGGCGGGCGCGGGCGCCCGACGAGCACTACAACCATATCTTCGTCGCCGAAGGCGCCAGGGCGCTGAACGAATTGGGCGTGCCGGTAGTCATCGGCGCCCACGGCCAGCTCGCCGGTCTGGCCGCCCACTGGGAGATGTGGATGATGGAGCAGGGCGGCTTTTCGCCTTTCGAGGCGATCCGCGGCGCAACCATTGACGGCGCGAAGTACTTCGGCATGGATACTGAGATCGGCTCGATCGAGCCGGGCAAGCTGGCCGATCTTGTAGTCATCGCCGGCAATCCGCTCGACAACATCCGCGAGAGCCGAAACGTCGTCTGGACCATGCTCGCTGGTCGGTTGTATGAAAGCGCGACGATGAACCAGATTGCGCCGGATGCGGTCGAGCGCGGCCCGTTCTTTTTCGAACTCGAAGGCGGCGACGCCTGGATCCCGGCCACCCATCAGCGCTTCGACGAGCAGGCCCACGCCCTGGGCTGGCGGCATTCGCATCGCTGATGCGAACGCCGAGCAAGTGGACCGGGCAAATGGTCAGGCGGCCGGCGTGAAACCGCGCCGCACCGCTGCCGCATGGGCCGCATGCGCGATGATCTGCCTGCTGTCGCTGCCGGTCGCGGCCGATCGGCTGGCGGGGTTCATGCCCGACGCCGTCGATCTTGACCCGGAAATCATGGCTCCGGCCGAAGCGCTGGGGCATGAATTGGGCCGACATCCGGCACGCTATGACGCCATCGTTGCCTACTTCCGGCAACTTGCCCGGAGCTCGGAGCGGATCGAACTGGAGACTCTGGGCCGGTCGATGGAAGGTCGCGAGATCGTCATGCTTACGGTCACCTCATCGGACAATCACGCTCGTCTGGACGAGATCCGGGATGCACATCTGGCCGCGGTCGGGACGCAAGCGCCGGCCGATCAAGACGCCCCGGCCGTGGTCTGGCTGGGCTTTGGCGTGCATGGTGCCGAGGCGGCCGGACTGGAGGCGGCTGTGCCGCTGGCCTATCATCTGGCCGCCGCGCGTGGTCCGGCGGTCGAACAGGTCCTCGACCAGACCGTGATGCTGATCGTCGCCGCGCTCAATCCCGACGGCCACGCGCGGCGCATCGACCACTCGCTCAAGTTTCTGTCCGAAACCGTGGTGCGCAACGGCGACCATGCCGGGCACGAACTGTGGGCCCGGCAACGGGCCAATCACTACGGCTTCGACCTGAACCGCCAGTGGTTGCTGCTGGCCCAGCACGAGGCGCGCGTCTGGGTGCCGGCCTGGCACCGCTGGAAGCCGCATTTCAGTGCCGATTTCCACGAAATGGGGACCACCTCGGTACGCCCGTCGACCTATTTCTTCCCGCCCGGCAATGCGGTCCGCGACAACCGCCTGATCCCGGATTTCCAGCGAGCACTGCACCGGCGTATCGGCGAATATCATCGCCAGGTGCTGGACCAGCGGGGCACGCTGTATTTCACCGAGGAGGTCTACGACAGCTTCTATCCGGGTTCGGGCTCGGGCTATCCCAATCTAAACGGCGGCATCGGCGCGCTGTTTGAAGTCGGCACCGCGCACCTGATCGAGCTCGATACCCCGCTGGGACGCTGGTCGCTGGCCGAAAATATCATGGTGCACTTCGAAAACGCATTGAGCGTGATTGCCGCGGCGGCGGATCTTAGAGCCGAGCTGCACGACTACCGGGCGCGATTCAATACCGATACGCGCAGGCTGGCGGCGGCCGACGAGCGCGGTGCTTTCGTCATCGATTCGCCCGACCGCTCGCGGCTGGCACGATTTGTCGAGGTGCTGGACACCCATGGCATCGAAGTTTATGAACTGGCGCGCGATGTGACCGGTGACGGCCGGCAGTTTTCCGCCGAAACCGCGCTGATCGTGCCGCTGGCGCGGGATGGGTATCGCATGATCCGCACGATCTTTGACCGCGTGACTGATTTCGAGCAGCCCGACTTCGCCGATGTCACCGGCTGGAATCTGGCCCTGTCCTACAATCTCGATCACGCCGCGCTGAGCCGCAAGACCACGCCGGCCATGATTGGCCCGCCGGCGGCGTCGATTCGCCACCCGCCGTCCGCGCCCGGGCAGGCTGGCTACGGCTATGTCTTTGGCTGGCAGGACCAGAATGCACCGCGGGCGCTGTATCGAGTGCTGGAGCAGGGCATGATTGCGCGCGCCGCGAACCGCGCCGTGCGGATCGAGACCCAACGCGGTCCGGTCCGGCTCGGATCCGGCGCGATCTTCGTGCCGCTCAAGGGCCAATCACGCACGGCAGCGCAGATTCATGCGCAAATGCTTGAAATCGCGAAAATTCCGGGCATCGAATTGCATGCCGTCGATACCGGCAGGACGCTGGAACAGGGCGCGGATTTCGGCAGCGGGCGCGCCTTTGGCACGCTCAGAAAGCCGGAAGTGCTGCTGCTGTTCGACGACGGCATCCAGCGCTTCGACATGGGCCATATCTGGCATCTGCTTGATACCGAGGCGAAGATGCCGGTAGTGCTCAAGCAGAAAAGCCGCATCGCCGAAATCGACTGGTCGCGTTATACCCACATCATCCTGCCCGGCGGCCGCGGGGTCGGACTGGACGAAAGCGCTACGGCCCGGGTGCGCCAGTGGGTCGAAGAGCAGGGCGGCACCTTCATCGCCATCCGACAGGGCGCAGAATGGGCCCAGCAGGCGCTATTGGGGCGCGATCCAGTGACTGACCGTTCGTTGCAACTCGGCGACGACGAGCAGCGCTTCGACTACGCCGACATGGCCTTGCGCGAGGCCCGCGACGTGGTGTCCGGTGCGATCTTTGCCAGCGACCTGGACCTGACCCATCCGCTGGCCGCCGGTTTCCATCGCCGGTTGCTGCCCAGCCACCGCGACACCGCCATCGTGCTGGCCCGGCCGGAAAACCCGGTCGCGGTGGTGGCCGAATATCACCAGGACCCGCTGCTGGCCGGCTACGCCTCCACGCGCCGTCGCGCGGAGATTGGCGGATCACCGATGCTGATCACCGAGCGCTCAGGTCACGGCAGCGTCGTGCTGATGGCCGACAATCCAAATTTCCGCGGAAGCTGGCCGGGGACGACAAAACTGCTCTACAACAGCCTGTTCTTCTCCCACCTGTTCCGCCCCCCGCGCCCGCCGGGTGGAGCGCGCTTCCGGCCGTAAGCATTCCCGATTTCGGAGTTGAAGTCCCTGCGCCAATAGATGAAAACCCTGTCCACAGATTACACAGATTTTCACAGATTATTGATTGGCAATAGTAATTGCTCACGCGCCTGGCTGTTTCCCCGCAGGAAATCCATAAATTGGTCCGGGACGGGTGAGTAGTGGCGGTGAATCAATAATCTGTGAGAATCTGTGCAATCTGTGGACCGCTTTTCCATGGCGGCTGAAATACGTACAAAATCACGAAGGCCTGGTTATGCCCGATTTTCTTCAACTTCGATTCAACCCGAATTTTCTTCGCCTGCTGGCGCTTTCCATGCTTGCACTTGCGCTGGCCGGTTGCGGTGAACGCGAGCCGTCGCCGGAGGTGACGGCTGATTCCACGCCAGATGCGCAGCCGACGGTTTACGACGCCGAAGAGTTCTTCGAGACGGTGACCTATCGCCTGAGTCATGGCGGCGGGCATGCGTTTTCGGCCGACGGCACGCGTCTGCTGGTCAATTCCGATATCACCGGGGTGTTCAATGCCTGGACGGTTGAACTGGAAAGCGCCGAATTCGAGGCGCTGAGCGATTCGGGCAACAACGCCATCTTTGCCGTGTCGTGGTTTCCCGACGATGACCGGGTACTGCTGACCGGCGATGTCGGCGGCAACGAGCACAACAGCGTATTCGTGCGCGAACCCGACGGCACGCTGCACGACCTGCTGCCGCCGGGCGACTACGAGGTTGCCGGCCAGCAGTCGGGCCTGCGTTTCGAAGCCTGGCAGGCCGACGGCAAGGCCTTCTTTCTGACCTCCACCGAACGCGATCCACAGGTCGCCGACCTGTATCGCTACGATGCCGAGACTTACGAGCGTGAAATGGTCTTTCTCAACACGCGCGAGTTGCCGTTTCCCACTCGCGGCTTCCACGTCAGCCCGGACGGGCGCTGGCTGTCGCTGGATTTTCACCACACTCGCTACGACTTCGATATTTATCGGGTCGATCTGCACAGCGAGGACCGCGAGCCCGAGCTGGTGCTGACCAGCCCCGACACGGAAATCGTCCATCGCGGCATGGGCTTCACGCCCGACAGCAGCAAACTGATCTACGGCACCGACGAGCACGGCGAGTTCTTCCATGCCTGGACGCTGGACCTGGAATCCGGCGCAACCGAGGCGTTGGTCGAAGGCGACTGGGATATCACCCAGACCCGCACCAACCTCGACTACGGCCTGTACTTTTCACCTGACCGCCGCTATCGCATGGCCATCTTCAACGCTGATGCGCGCAATGCGGTCACGCTGGTCGACACGCAAGAAGACAAGGAGGTCGATCTGTCGTTCCTGCCCGCGGGCATGCTCAGCCAGCCGCGCTTTGCGCCCGACGGCAGGCGCTTCGCGATCCAGTTTGAACGCGATACCCGGCCGACCGATCTCTATCTGGTCGATCTGGAACGGCGTGACGATCGTGATAACAATCGTTATGATTATCGTCGCCTGACCGAGGCGCTCAATCCGGCCATTGCCCAAGACGATCTGGTGCAAAGCGAAGTGGTGCGCTTCTCCAGCTACGATGGTCTGGAGATTCCCGGGCTGTTGTACCGGCCCCATCAGGCCAGCGCCGAGACGCCGGTGCCGGCCATGGTCTGGATTCACGGCGGGCCGGGCGCGCAGAGCCGCCAGGGCTACAGCCCGGTGATCCAGTTCCTGGTCAACCATGGCTACGCGATCTACGCCATCAACAATCGCGGCTCCAAGGGCTACGGCAAGACCTTCCGCGAAGCCGACCGGCGCGCGCACGGCCGGGCTGATCTGGGCGATGTGGTCGCCTCGCGCGGCTTTCTCGAACAGATCGACTGGATCGACGGCGAACGCATCGGTGTCATGGGCGGCTCCTATGGCGGTTATCTGACGCTGGCGGCGATGACCTTCGAGCCGGAAGTGTTCGATGTCGGCATCAGCATCGTCGGCTTTTCCGACTACGCCAGCAACATCGCGCGCGGCGGCTGGCGCCTGCCGCGCCTGCCGGCGGCCTGGGACGAGATGGGCCATCCCGAGCGCGATGCCGAATTCCTGCGCGCCAAGTCGCCACTGTATTTTGCCGAGCGAATCGAAAAACCGCTGTTCGTCGCCGCCGGCGCCAATGACGTGCGCGTGACCATCGACCAGAACGACCGCCTGGTCGAAGCCGCTGGCGCGGCCGGCGCGCATGTCGAATACCTGGTGTTCGAAGATGAAGGCCACGGCTTCCGCAAGCGCGTCAATCGCATTGCCGCTGCCGAGGCTTATCTCGACTTCCTCGACCGATTTCTTTGAACCTGTTCTGATATGCCCTTTTGCGATGCCTGATTTTCTGCCGTAATATCGGCTGGTGATGGTCTTGATAGGAAAAGCCTGATGAATTGGGTAGTGCATAAATTTGGTGGCAGCAGCCTGGGCGATGCCGTAGCATTCGAAAATGTCGGCCGCCTGTTGCTGGCGCGCGGGGAAGATCGGCAGGCAGTGGTGGTTTCAGCCATGGGCGGGACTACCGACGCACTGATAGAACTGGCAACTGCAGCGGCCCTGAACCGTGACCGGTGGCCGGCGCAATTCGAAGCGTTGCACCGTCGACATCTGGACTGCGCTGCCGCGCTGGCTGTCAATGCCGACTGCGGCGAAGCGCTGGCGCAGTCGTTTGATCGTCTGAAACAGTTATTGCTCAGCCTTGGGCTGGTGGGCAGTGTTCCGGTCGAAGTGATGGACCTGGTCTCGAGCCTGGGCGAGACCTGGTCGGCTCGAATTCTGGCTGCGTGGTTCGTCGCTCAGGGCCATGTGGCTGAATATGTGGACGCGCGTGAAGTGATTCGGATCGAGCGTGGTGATCTGGGGCCGATCGTGCAGATGGCGCAAAGCCGCGAGCGGCTGGAATCAATCAGGCCGGATCGTGAGATTGCCGGTCGGCTGGTCATGACCGGCTTTTGCTGTCGCGATGTCGAGGGTCGCATTGCCACATTGGGTCGCAACGGCAGTGATTTCTCCGCCACCATTCTGGCGGCCCTGCTGGAAGCCGTTGAGGTGCATATCTGGACCGATGTCGAGGGCGTGCTTTCAGCCGATCCTGGACGGGTGCCGCAGGCCGAGGTCAGCAGCCATCTATCCTATCGCGAGGCGTTCGAGCTGGCGTATTTTGGCGCCCGCGTGCTTCATCCGCAGACCATGAGCCCAATCCTGGAACGCGGCGTACCGGTGCGCATCCGGTCCACTGCAAAACCTGAGCTTCCGGGCACCCTGATCGACGCCCACGGTACGCCCGAACCGCCGGTCAAGGGGGTTTCCAGCATCCGTGATCTGGCGCTGGTCAACATCGAAGGAGCCGGCATGCTGGGTGTGCCGGGCACGGCCGAGCGGGTGTTCTCGACTCTCAATCGTGCCGGGATCTCGGTGACGATGATTTCCCAGGGTTCATCCGAGCATTCGATCTGTTGCGTTTTGCCCAGGGCACAGTCGGCACGTGCGAAGTCCATGCTGGAACAGAGCTTTGTACGCGAGATCGATTCCCGACAGTTGCAGCGAATCTCGGTCGTCGACGATATCGAGGTGCTGGCGGTTGTTGGCGACGGCATGGCCGGCACCCCGGGTGTGTCCGGGCGGTTATTTCGCGCCCTGGGCCGCTCCGGGATCAATGTGCGCGCAATCGCCCAGGGCAGTTCCGAGCGCAACATCTCGGTCGCGGTTGACCGTTCCGAGGCGACCCGGGCGCTGCGCGCGGTACATTCGGCGTTCTATCTTTCCGAGCAGACCCTCTCGATCGGCCTGATCGGACCGGGACAGGTGGGCACCGCATTGCTCGGCCAGATTTGCGATGCCCGGCAGCATCTGGCGCAAGCGCGTATCGACCTGCGGCTGCGCGCGCTGGCCAATTCGAGGCAGATGGTCTTGACCATGCATGAACTGCCCGATGCGGCTTTTTCCGGCCGCATCGATGAAACTGAACCTGCGCTGGAGTTCGACCGTTTCGCCCGGCATGTCAAGTCGGAACACCTGCCGCACGCGGTGATCATCGATTGCACCGCCTCGGATGAGGTCGCGCACCACTATGAATCCTGGCTCAGCGCCGGTATTCATGTCATCACACCAAACAAACACGCCGGCAGCGGCGATCCCGAGCGTTACCGGGAGTTGCGGCGACTGGTGGCCGAAGGCCGGGCGCGCTGGCGCTACGAGGCCACTGTCGGCGCCGGTCTACCGATCGTGCAGACGCTTCGCGACCTGGTCGACAGTGGTGACCGGCTGCACTCGATCGAAGGCATTTTTTCCGGCACCCTGGCCTGGCTTTTCAACCGCTATCGACCGGGAATGTCATTCGCCGGCCTGGTGCGCGAGGCCAAACAGGCCGGCTACACTGAACCGGACCCGCGCGATGATCTTTCCGGCATGGACGTCGCGCGCAAGCTGGTCATTCTGGGTCGCGAAGCCGGCATGGATCTGCAACTGGCCGACGTCGAAATCGAAAGCCTGATGCCGGAAGGCGCCGGGCGGGGAAGTGTGGAGGAGTTTCTCGCCCATCTGGAGTCGCTGGATGACCAGATGGCCGAGCGTTTGCACAGTGCCGAGCAGCGCGGAGGCAAGCTGCGCTATGTCGGCCGGCTGGATCGTGAGGGCAGGGCCGAGGTCGGCTTGCAGGAAGTCCCGGGCGACCACCCGTTCGCCCATCTGGCGCTGACCGACAACGTGGTCGCATTCCGCAGCGATCGATACTGCGACAATCCACTGATCGTACAGGGCCCGGGCGCCGGCCCGGCCGTGACCGCTGCCGGTATTTTCTCCGACCTGCTCAGAATCGCCCAGTCCTCCGGTTGAATCCGGTCGCTCAGTGGTGGTGGACGTGGGCCAGGATATTGCCGGTCGGTCCGCGGTATTTCAGCTCCACCTAGCGTTGGGCACTGATAAAGCCCTGGCCGCAGTCATCATCGAAGTCAGCCTCGATGTTCTCTGCCTGGACTTGCTCGAGCGTCTTGCCGGCTTCGATCAGGCCGGTCAGCCGTTCGTGCACTGTGGCCGGCATTTCACGATAATTACCGAATCGGATCTCCGTTTACATTCTTTCTCAGTGGATTGGGCTCCCAAGATTGAAGGAATCCGTCCGCGAAGGCGTAAACCGATTAACTCCCTCCCCCGCGCGCGGGGGAGAGTTGGGGAGGGGAAAGAACAATCATGCAGACGCTGCTTATTTCACCCCCTCCGCCAGGCAAAAAACCTCTCGGCCATTCGCAACACCCGCTCGGGCTTGCGCGCCTTTTTCCACTCGCCGGCCGCGAACTTGTTGGCCTCGTTCATGGTCGGGTAAATGTGGATGGTTCCGAGAATCTTGTTCAGCCCCAACCCGTGCCTCATCGCCAGAATGAATTCGGCGATCAGCTCGCCGGCATGATTGCCGACAATGGTCGCACCCAGAATTTTGTCCTTGCCCGGTTCGGTCAGCACCTTGACAAAACCTGAATCATGACTGTCGGCAATCGCCCGGTCCAGATCGCCGATGCCGTAGGTGGTGACCTCGTAGTCAACCTCCTGTTCCTTTGCTTCGGTCTCGTTCAGGCCGACTCGCGCGACTTCTGGTTCGGTGAACGTTGCCCACGGGATCACGCGGTAATCGACGCGGAACGACTTGAAGGGCGCCAGCAGCGCATTGACCGAGGCGAACCAGGCCTGGTGCGCGGCGACGTGGGTGAACTGGTACGGCCCGGCCGCATCGCCGCAGACGTAGATGTTGGGGAAGTTGGTGCGAAGCCACGGGTCGACCTCGATCGTGCCGCGGCGGCTCACTTGTACGCCCAGTTCCTCCAGGCCGAAGCCCTTCGTGCGCGCCTTGCGGCCCAGCGCCACCAGCACCTGGTCGAATTCGATTGCCACTTCATTGCCGTCGTATTCGGCGATCACCTGGCCGCTCGAACCTTCGGTTTCGAAGCGGCCAGCCTTATGGCCGGTGGCGATTGTCACGCCTTCAGCTTGCAGCCGCTTCATCAATGCGTCGCTTGCATCCGGATCCTCGCGCGGCACCAGCCGGTCGGCCATTTCGACGATGGTGACCTTTGACCCCAGCCGCGCAAACGCCTGGGCCAGTTCGCAACCGATCGGTCCGCCGCCCAGCACGGTCAGGCGTTCAGGCAATTCATCCAGCTCCCAGATCGTATCACTGGTCAGATATTCAACTTCATCCAGACCGGGAATCGGCGGCACCAGCGGCTCGGCGCCGGTGGCCAGGATGATCGAACGCGCGGTAATGGTCTCGCTGTTGACTTCCACCGCCCACGGGGAGACCAGCTTGCCGCTGCCTTCGATGACATCCACACCCATGCCGCGATAGCGCTCGGGTGAGTCGTGCGGCTCGATTTTTTCAATCACGTTGCGCACCCGCTGCATGATCTCGGCCAGCGAGAACTCTGCTTCCATCTTGCGCACGCCGTAGCGTTCGGACTCGCGTGCCTCCTGCACCAGCCGGGCCGTGCGCAGCAGCGCCTTGGATGGCACGCATCCGGTGTTCAGGCAATCGCCGCCCATCCTGTGCTTTTCGATCAGCGCAACTTTCGCCTTGATGGTCGAACCGATATAGGCCGACACCAGCCCGGCCGAACCGGCGCCAAGCACGATGACGTTGTAGTCGAACGATTTCGGCTTTTGATGTCCGGCATAGGCTTTCCGGTTTTTCAGCAAGCGCAGCACCCAGCGCAGAATCAGCGGCAGTAGGCCCAGCAGCGCAAATGCGCCGACCAGCTCGATTGAAAGAATGTCGCCGGTCGAGTCGATCTGGCTCAACTGCGTGCCGGCATTGACGTAGACGATGGTTGCCGGCAGCATACCGAGCTGGCTGACCCAGTAATACGTCCAGGTCCGGATCGGCGTGAGCGCCATCACCAGGTTGATCACCCAAAACGGAAACACCGGCACCAGCCTGAGTGCCAGCAGATAAAACGCACCGTCTTTCCCCACGCCCTCATTGATCGCCTTCAGGCGTTTCCTGAACTTCTTCTGGATGGCATCCCGGAACAGGAAACGCGCGGCCAGAAACACCAGCGTGGCGCCAATGGTCGAGGCGAAGGAAACGGCAATCGAACCGGCCATCAGTCCGAACAGCGCGCCCCCGGCCAATGTCATCACCGCCGCGCCGGGCAGCGATAGCGCAGCCATCACAATATAGACGGCCATGTAGACTGCCAGCGTCAGCCAGAAATTGGCCTCGACGAAGCCGAGCAACTGATCCCGCCGCTCCCGCAACTCGGCCAGGTTGAAATACTGGCCCAGATCCAGCCAGAAAAACACACCGATCGCGATCGCGATTACTGCGAGCAGGGCAAGGCGGGTGGTGGTCTTGCTCATCGGCAAACTCCTCGGGAACGTGCAGGGCAGTCAATAAGAATCATACAGGCCGGATCAGACCGGCACAGCCGCGCCTGGATTGCGCCCGTGCGACAATACTCACCCCGCGCCACATTTCTTCCTGATTACGGAAATGCCTCCGTCATCGACCAGCGGGGCCGGTTGTCGGAGCAGGCGGAGAGCGGTGTTGCCTGGTGGCGAGTCGTGGGTCGATCGGCATTGCGGTTGGGGCAGAGGTCAAGGGAGCGCTGGTGCCGCTCGAGTCGTTACGGGCATGCGAAGTTCAATGCTTTCCTGAAAACCCAATGGATGCTGAAACATCATCATCGGACCCGCGACCCCCGAATCACCACCAGGCAATACTACTCCCCGCTGAGAGTTTCGTGGAAAAGGCCGGGCTCGGCCGGCGCCAGATTCGAACATTGGAATTTCCTACGAGGTGCCTGTCCGGTTTTTCCCTGGGATTTTCGGGTATTTCATCTCATGACAGACAGCGAAGTGCATGTCCGGCGAGACTCCTGCCTGCTTCCTCCATCGTCAAATGGGTCTCATTGGCGCCGGCGGCGCGGATTTGTTCAGCCTCATCCTGGTACAGTGCATGCGCGACGATTGGCCCGGCAAAGGCACGCTGACGCAGCTTGCGGGCCGCAATCAACTTGGCTTCCAGGTCGTCCATGGCCAGCACTGCCACTTCCAGGCGCCCAAGATCGACCGAGCGCCAGAAATCGGCATCTTCGGCATCGGCAAGTACTACATTGCGTCCCGATTTGTGATGTTCGCTGACCCGAAACGGGTCGGAGTCCAGACCGACGAGATCGCTGAGTTCCGATTGCATTGCCAGATAGGCTGCCGTTCCGGTGCGTCCCATGCCGAAAATAAGGCCTCGCGCATGTCCGAGATCAGGTGGGATTTCGTCCGGATGTGCGGTTTGTGTCTCGAAACGAATAAGAAAATCCTCCATTCGTTCGAACAGCGGGTGAGCGAGCCGGTTGAGTGGTGCGGCCAGTGTGAACGACAAGGCCACCGTCAGCGCCAGCGGAACCAGCCAGTCGTTCATCATGGGCAGGCCGGAAGCGACGATGAGCCCGAACTCGCTGTAGGCGGTGAGACTGAGCGCGCCCAGAAAGGCATTGCGGGCGCGCAGCCGGAACAGCGCCAGTACAGTGAAGAAAAAAACGCCCTTGAGAGGCAGCACAAGAGCCATGCCCAGAGCAAACAGCCAATCGTCCACACCGGGCAACCCGGACATCCCGATTTCAAGAAAGAAACCGACCAGGAAAAGTTCCTTCAGGCTCCAGAGCGACTCCGACAGCTCCGCCGAGCGCTGATGATTCGACAACAACAGGCCCATCACAAGTGCACCGACCTCGGAGCTCAGCCCCATCAACTCAAATCCCGTGCCGCCGACGACCAGAGCCACTAGCATGC
This sequence comes from uncultured Halomonas sp., assembly GCA_964453565.1. Lineage (GTDB taxonomy): Bacteria > Pseudomonadota > Gammaproteobacteria > Xanthomonadales > Wenzhouxiangellaceae. The sequence goes on along the minus strand of CAYVPB010000064.1, from coordinate 2,514 downwards.
CAACCAGCATCAACAGTTCGTCGTGGCCGGTCCGGTCGAGTAGCCAGTAAAGCAGGGGTCTTAGCAACGGCAAGGCGAACACCAGCAACGCCCAGAGCGAAGGTGACTGCCCGCCCCAGATGCTGAGTACGATCAATGCCAGCAGGTCCTGGATGATCAGGATGCCGATTGCCGTGCGTCCATGAAAAGCGGTCAACTCGCGTTTGGCTTCCAGGATCTTGGCCGCAAGCACAGTGCTGGAGAACGCCAGCGTGATGCCTATAAGCAGGGCGATATTCCAGTCCAGGTCGAGGAAAAAGCGAATTCCCGGCGTGAAAACAGCGACGCTGGCGGCAAAGTGCAGCAGACTTCCACCAAGCACGTGCGGCTGAACGATCTGACGCAGTCTGAGCTTCAGGCCGACCGTGAACAGCAACAGCAATACGCCAAGATGGGCCAGGTAATGGAGCACGTCTCCGGTGAACTCGGGCAGAAGGCCGAACTTCTGAGCAAACCAGTTCAGACCGAAGCCGGCGGCGAGAAAGCCGACCAGGGGCGGCAGACCGATCTGCTTGACCGCCAGTCCGAGAAAAAAGGCAAAGGAAATGCAAAAGACTTCGAACACAAATCTTTCCCTGAGGTGAAGAGATCGATCTCAGGTTTTATCAGAAACCGGGAGTAATCGCCAGCGGCTCTGACCTGCCCTGTGCCGGAAACGAGACCGGAATCGAACGGGTCAAGAACAAGTGTTCCGCGTCAGCTTTCGTTGTTTCTTGGGTCAGGACGGGGTAAGCTTGTGTGCCCGGCCATTCCCTGCGAGCCCTGCCTTGCGGCTGAGCGCTTTCCGGCTCGCTGAATGTTACACAATGAGTGGCGGGGTACACTAACGTCGTGTTGGTAGTAACCTTACTGAAAAACCTTTTCCCTAGAGTTCTGGATTGGACTTGCTTCGGAATTTTACAAATGCATCTGAATCTTGTTACATGTTTTGCCTTTATGGTGGTCTGCGCGCCATCCTTGGCAGCCTGCGAGCATGTGCCGACCGGCAACAGCGCGATCTTTTTCCATCCCGACGGGACTTCTGCAGCGCACTGGGATGCGATGCGGCTGTTGTATCACGGTCCCGATGGCCAGTCGAACTGGGATCGGCTGCCGCGCATGGCGGCATATCGAGGTCATCTCATCGACCAACTCTCGGGCACCTCCAATGCCGGCGCCAGCATCCATGCTACTGGAACCCGGACCTGGTCGGGAGCGTTTGGTCAGGATGAACAGGGCCGCAAGCTTGTTTCCGCCAATGGCAGCACGCGCACGATCATGGAAGAAGCGATTAGCTGTGGACTGCGCACCGCGCTGGTCCAGACCGGGACATTGATTGAGCCAGGCACCGCTGTATTCGTCGCCAATGCTCGCCATCGTTACAATGATGCCGAGGAAATCGCCCGCCAGGTGATTGAGTCGGGGGTCGACATCCTGCTTGGAGCCGGCGAGGAATGGTTGTTGCCGGCCGGCGTTGAAGGACGTTTCGGCACTGGCGTGCGTTCCGATGGCCGCAATCTGATTGAGGAAGCCTCGGGACGCGGCTATGCCGTGGTCTATACGCGCGATGAACTGCTGGCTTTACCAGCCGAGGCGGATCGTGTTCTTGGCGTGTTCGGCCTTGAGGACACGTTTAACGACCGCCCTGAAGAACGACTGCGTGCAGAGGGCTTGCCGAACTATCTGGCCAGCGCCCCTGGCCTGGCGGAGATGACCGCCTTTGTGCTGCAGCGGCTGGGGAGTTCCGAAGGCGGTTTTCTGGCCGTAATTGAAGAGGAGGGCAGCGACAATTTCTGTAACAAGCTCAATGCTTCGGGTTGTCTTGAGTCGCTCAAGCGTGCCGATGATGCGATCGGCGTGATCGCCCGTCATATTGATGGCCATCCGAATACGTTCATGGTGACCACCAGCGACAGCAATGCCGGCGGCATGCAGATCAATGAAGTCGACAGTGATACGACCCGGACACCGGCGCGCGAGGCAGAGACCGGCGCGTTGCTTGACGGTGTTGATGGCTCAGAGACCTCGCCATTCCTGTCGGCTCCGGATGAAGCCGGTCGTCGCTATCCGTTCGCCATTGCCTGGACGGTGGGCGATGACACCGGATCCGGGGTCATCGCGCGGGGTCTCGGCCTGAATTCATCGGAACTGATTCCATCCTCCGGGGTAGCCAACACCGATATCTATCGGATGCTGTATTTCACGCTGTTCGGCCGACATCTGCCGCCGGCCGCCCGGTAATCGAACAGGAAGCGACTGGAGATCGGATCCGGTAAAGACGGGCCCGTCGCGCAAGCTATGCTCCGCCTCAGGGCAGGCTTCGGAGTGGGTGGCCGGGTTTTTGGTGTTTCGCTTGTAGGATCGGTTTCCGGCACGACACCATATGCTCCCGCAAAACCGTTTTCGACATGCGTCGCAAACAGCGTGTAGCGAATACATAGTTGTTCCTGATTACGTAGTTGACTCAGCCATGCCAAGACAGAAAACCCTGGAACC
>CAYVPB010000063.1:0-17361 GCA_964453565.1 uncultured Halomonas sp. | reverse complement strand
TTGAGGCTGAACTCAATTCCATTCTTTATCTCGCCACCGGCCTGGAAGGTTATGTATCGAGCTATGACGATCTGCTTGAGCCTGATCGGGTGGCCACCGCGCTGGAAATCCTCTATCGCCCGGTACGCCACATTCGAAACGTCGCACTGGCGCCCGACAATGTCATCCGCTATATCTATCCGCTGGCCGGAAATCGTGACGCCATGAGGCTTGATTATCGGCTGAACCCGCTGCAGTGGCCAGAGGTTCGGCGTGCGATGGAGCAACGCAGTACTGTTCTGGCCGGGCCACGCAACTTTCCAGGCAAATCGGCAGCGCGATTCGTCGCCCGTACGAAAATATTGAATTGCCCGAACCCCTGGATGCCGCCATAGGTGTGGCTATCACCCCGGATGACGGCAGAGAACCCGCAGCCTTGCTCCACGTCCACGCCGCTGACGCGCGCATGTACGACCACAAGGGTAGCCGCTCTGGAGTACGATCAGATCTCTCAAGCTCTTCCTGAAAGTTCGCTTGTATCCGAGGTCTGATGATATTTGGCGGTCGGCAACATCTTTGCCTGATCAGCCGCTGCAGACTTCGAAGGCGAAAGATTCGAGTCTGGCAAGCGGTATTTCCAGGTTCTCTCCACCGCGGCGACGATATTCGACAATGCCCTGATCCAGACCCTTTTCGCCGATGACCAGGACGTGCGGGATGCCGATCAACTCGGTGTCGGCGAACATCACACCTGGGCGTTGCGGGCGGTCATCGAGCAGGACTTCCACGCCGGCCTGGCGCAGCTTTTCGTATAGTGACTCGGCCAGTTCACGAACGCGATGCGCCTTGTGGTGGTTGAGCGGCAGAATGGCCAGCGTGAACGGCGCGATGGGCTCGGGCCAGATGATGCCGCGCTCGTCGTGGTTCTGTTCGATCGCCGCGGCGACGATGCGTGATACTCCCACACCGTAGCATCCCATCCACGGGTGCACGGCGCGGCCGTCCTCGTCCATCACCACCGCGTTCATGGACTCGGAATACTTGGTGCCGAGCTGAAAGATGTGGCCGACCTCGATGCCGCGGATCAGTTCCAGCGCGCCGGAACCGTCCGGCGCCGGATCGCCGACCACGACATTCCGCAGGTCCGCGACCTTCGGCAACGGCACATCGCGGTCCCAGTTGATGCCGAAGTAGTGCCTGTCGTCGATGTTGGCGCCGGCGCCAAAGTCTGCCATGGCCGCCACGGTGCAGTCGATGATGATCGGGATCGGCAGGTTGACCGGCCCCAGGCTGCCGGGTCCGGCGCCGATGGCGGCGCGGATTTCCTCTTCGGTGGCCATGCGCAACGGCGCGGCGACTTCCGGCAGTTTTTCAGCCTTCACTGCGTTCAGCTCGTGATCGCCGCGGACCATCAGCGCGACCAGCGCGTGGCCGGACTCTTCGCTGGCGGCCACGACCAGGGTCTTGACGGTCTTTTCGATCGGCACGTCGTAATCGTTGACCAGGTCGGCAATGGTGCGCGCGCCGGGGGTGTCCACCTCGCGCATCTGCTCGGAGGCGTCGGGGCGTTCGCCGGGTGGGGCCGCTTCGGCCAGTTCCCGGTTGGCGGCATAGCTGCCATCAGGAACGTGGGCGATGACATCCTCGCCCGAATTGGCCAGGACGTGGAACTCGTGGCTGGTGGCTCCGCCGATTGCCCCCGAGTCTGCCGCGACGGCCTTGAACTTCAGGTCCAGGCGCTCAAAGATGCGCGAATAGGTGCGATACATGATCTGGTAGAAATCATCCAGACAACCTTCACTCAGGTGGAAGGAGTAGCCGTCCTTCATCAGAAACTCGCGTGCGCGCATCACGCCGAAACGCGGCCGGATTTCATCCCGGAACTTGGTCTGGATCTGGTAGAAGCACACAGGCAGTTGCTTGTACGATCGCAATTCGGCGCGGGCGAACTCGGTGATGACCTCTTCGTGGGTCGGGCCGAAGGCATATTCGCGTCCGGCGCGGTCATGCATCTTCAGAAGTTGTGCGCCGAAATTCTCCCAGCGCCCGGTTTCCTGCCACAGCTCGGCCGGTTGCACGGCCGGCATCAGCATTTCCAGGCAACCGGCGGCATCCATTTCCTCGCGCACGACCTGCTCGACTTTCCTGAGCACCTTCAGGCCCAGCGGTGTCCAGGTATAGATACCGGCGGTGAGCTTGCGGATCATGCCGCTTTTGAGCATCAGCCGATGACTTGCGATTTCGGCATCGGCCGGGACCTCGCGCAGAGTCTGGAAGTGAAAGGAGCTGATTTTCATTGCTGGCGAACGACCCGTGCTTTGAACAGGCTGGGAAGTCTAACCCAACAATTGCATCAACACCCTGATCAAAAGGCCCGGGAGTGGTGTTGACGGGGGCGTGGCCCGGAGATCTTTCAGCCAGCCGAGACCCCCGGCTTCGACAGATTTCGTCAGTCGACTCCCTGGCACCATTCGGCGATCAGGCCCTCCAGTTCTTCGATACGCTGCTGTTGCTCATCACGGCCGACGAATTCGCGCGTGCCGTCTTCGTGGTCTACATAGACTCTGCGGTTGGACTGCAACCAGAAAAGATTTTCCCGATACTGGGCGCAACGGCGACTGACGACCTCCGGGTCCGGCTCGCGCTGCCTCGGCATTTCGACCTGTTGTTCACCTTCGGCCTCCTCGGTCTGTTGTCGCGACCATGGAGCGGACTGGCCGACGACCTGACCTGAGGTGTCGACCACCTCGTATTCCCGGTCTTGTGGCGGTTGCGCGGTAAAGTTGATGATGCCCTGATCGTCGGTCCACTTGTAATAGGTCTGTGCCAGTGCGGGCGCGGCCTGGGCCATTGCCAGAATCAGGATTGGGATGATGATCTTGGTCACGGCTCGTTTCTCTCCGGCGTCGGCCCGGCGGCTTTGTTCACAGGCGCTTGCCGCTTGCCCGACACGATGTCGATAAGGTAGTCTCATGGTAAAGCTTCTTGCCTCAGGAATCCAGATCTTGAAAGAAAATCAGAGTCCGAACGGACGACCTATGGTCAAGGGCGCCTTTCTGTTGCCTAATGCGCTGACTACCGGCGCGCTACTGGCCGGCTTCTATGCGATTATCGCGGCCGTTCAGGGTGAGCCCGTGGCCGCCTGCATTGCCGTGGTGATTGCCGGCCTGCTCGACGGTCTGGACGGTCGCGTCGCCCGCCTGACCGGCACCCAGTCCGAATTTGGCGTTCAGTACGACAGTCTTTCCGACATGGTGTCGTTCGGCCTGGCGCCGGCGATTCTGGTCTGGAGCTGGTCACTGTCCTCGCTGGAGATCGCCGGCCCGATCGGCGAGAAGATCGGCTGGCTGGCCGCGTTCTTCTATGCCGCCTGCGGCGCGCTTCGGCTGGCACGCTTCAATACCCAGGCCGGGGTGGCCGACAAGCAATATTTCCAGGGCCTGGCCAGTCCGGCGGCCGCCGGCACCCTGGTTTCAACGGTCTGGTTCCTGGAAAGCCGCTCCATCGATGCCGAACTGGTGGCATGGCCGATGCTGGTGCTGACCGTGCTGCTGGGTTCGCTGATGGTCTCGCGCTTGCGCTATTTCAGTTTCAAGGGCGGTGCTCCGCGCGAGCGCGAACGTGTGCCGATCGCCTGGATTTTTGTCCTGCTGGTGATCATCGTGCTGCTGGCTGTCGATATCCCGGCGGTTTTGTTTACCATCGGCGTCGTCTATGTGCTCTCGGGTCTGGTGATGACCTTGCGTGGGCGCTATCAGCGTCGTCGCCGCAAGCGCGAGACAGCCGGATGAATCTGCGCACGGAACAATCCCTGGATCGGCTCAGGGCCATGGGCGTCGAGGTCTGGGTGGCTCGAAGTCGCCACGCGTCAGCCCCCGAAACCACGCGTCGGCGTTCCGAGCCACGTATCCGGCTGGAGGCTGGAGGCGGCCGCTGGTTGTTGCTTGCCGATGAACGCGATCGCAGTCGCTTCAGCCGCCTGTTGGACGATATTCGCGGCGCGCTCGGCGTGCAAAACTGCCGTTTCGGCAAGTGGTCCGATTCGTCCGACTCGGGAATCGGGCTATCCGAACTTGCCGCGGCAGGCGTCCATCATGCGATTGATTTGCGTGATCCCGCCCAGGCTCCGGATGGAACCATTGTCGTGCCGGCGGGCAGTCTGGAGCAATTGTCGTCATCGCCGGATGCGCGGCGGTCATTGTGGCGACGGATGCGAATTGTGCTGGAGGGCTGAGCATGGCCGCGGTGCTGCAGCACAATTTGAAAGTTCGGCCGATGCGTCGTGCCGACCTGAAGCGGGTAAGGGAAATCGAGACAAGTGTCTACCCCTGGCCCTGGAGCGACGGCATATTTGCCGATTGCATCCGCATCGGATATTGTTGCCGGGTCGCCGAATTGGAGGGTCGGATCGTCGGCTATGCCATTCTTTCAGTGGCTGTAGGCGAAGCCCATCTGCTGAACCTGTGCGTTGCACCTGAATCCCGCCGCGCCGGAATCGGCCAAACCCTGCTGGACACCATGTGTCTGGAGGCGGTGCTCCGACAAGGCTATCGAATGTTTCTGGAAGTCCGGCCGTCCAACAAGGCCGCGATCAAGCTGTATCGGGCCAATGATTTCCATGTGATTGGTCGCCGGCCCGGCTACTACCCCGCTCAAGGCGGCCGCGAAGACGCTCTGGTCATGGTTCGTCATTTGGATCTGGTCGATGACTGATCGCCTTCGAATTGCCGCCGCCCAGATCGCTCCTGTCTGGCTGAATCGGGCCTGCACTCTGGATCGCGTGGTCGGGCAGATCAATGCCGCCGGCGAACAGCAGGTCGATCTGATCGCATTCGGTGAGTGTCTGGTGCCCGGATATCCGTTCTGGGTCGAGCGCACCGACGGCGCCCGCTTCGGTTCCGAACTTCAGCAGCAATTGTTCGCTCACTACGTGGACCAGGCCGTGGACATCGGTGCTGGTCATCTGGACGGGGTCATAAAAGCGGCGCGCTGCAACCGAACCGCGGTCGTGCTTGGCATTCTGGAGCGGCCACCGGATCGTGGCGAGAGTGTGTATGCCAGCGCCGTCTCGATCGACAGGGATGGTGAGATACGAGCCGTGCAGCGCAAGCTGATGCCCACTTATGAAGAGCGGCTTGTCTGGGCCATCGGCGATGGCAACGGATTGCGCACCTGGCGGCTGGACGAATTCACTGTGGGCGCCCTGAATTGCTGGGAAAACTGGATGCCGCTGGCGCGGGCCAGCCTGCAGGCGCAAGGGGAGGACCTGCATGTCGCAATCTGGCCGGGAAATGTCCGCAATACCGCCGAAATTACACGTTTCATGGCACTGGAAGGCCGCAGTTACGTGCTCTCGGTCTCGGGTCTGATGCGCGCCGGGGATCTGCCTTCGGAACTGCCGGGCAAAGATGCGCTTCGCGATGCCGCGGCCGACATGCCGTGGGCCGCTGGTGGTTCGTGTCTGGCTGCGCCGGACGGCGGCTGGGTGATTGAGCCGGTGGAAGGTGAACAGGGTCTGTTCGTCGCCGAAATCGATCACGAACATGTGCGCCGCGCGCGGCATAACTTCGACCCGTCCGGCCATTATTCAAGGCCCGATGTCTTCCGGCTTGAGGTTGATCGCAGCCGGCAGCGACTGGCATGGTTTTCAGAACAATGACAGGTCACGCCAAGACATGCACGAGGAACCGCAAATGAACGCGAATGAACGCAAATCGAAGGTGTGTGTGTACGGCGGTCACGGGCTACAGCGCGGGCCAGAGGGACTCATGCGTGGCAGGGTCGCGAAAATTCACACGCTCCTGTCCGCGCTCTTACCAGTCGTCATGTTTGCCGGCTTATCGGGATTTGCAGCCGCCGGCAGCCTGCCCGACGGGCCGTACATTTCGACCAGTGCCGAAGCGGTCAGGGAAGTCGACCCTGATTTCGCCGTCATTTCGCTGACCTTCCGAACCATCGAATCTTCCGCGGAGGCCGCGCGTGCCGAAGCCGACCAGGCCCAGCAACGGTTGATCGAGGTGCTCGAACCCTTCCGCGGGGCCCTGGACGACCGGCGGGTCGAGTCGATTGAGTTCGGTGAGGAGTGGGATTACGACCAGACGCGCCGGCAACGGGTGCGGGTCGGCTTCTTTGGCCAGTTCTCGGTGAATATCAAGGTGACTGGGTTCGAGCAGCTTCCAGGCCTGTTCTACAGTCTGGCCGGGCTGGAATGGAACTCCTTGCGTCGTCCACGCTTCGAGGTGGAGGATCGTCAGAGTGCCGAGGATGCGGTTCGACAACTTGCGCTGGAGAGGGCCATCCAGCGCGCCGGCCAGTTGGCCTCAGCCAGCGGCGCGAGACTGGGCTCGATCTGGGGCATCATCCATGAGCCCATGCACGAACGTGCCGGCCAGTTCGAGAGTGAGCCGCTGGGCCAGATCAGAATAGCGACCGGTTTCGGTGAAGACCAGTTCGCGCTCCCGATGGCGCCCCGGCCGGTGCGCTTCGAAGCCCGCGCCGGGGTGGTTTACCGACTGGAAACCACAGCCGACTGAAGGCCGCAACTCCCGATCGGACTGGAGTAGTGCACCCAGCCGTTAATTCTGATCGGGTTGGCTTCGGCACCGGTGGCCGCGGTGAAGTCAAGGTGGCCTCACAAAGGTGGTTTCGTTTATACCGCGTTGATACATTCGGGCCCGGCCAGGGTTTTGTGCCATGCGAAATATCGATCTTTGCCTGCGCAAGTGGGGCAAGCCTGGCGCTTCGGTTGCCTGCTCCGGTGGCGCGTGAAGCGGGGCTGGAGCTGGACCAGCGTGTTCGGCTGGAAGTCGAGCACGATTGCGTGGTGAATCAGCCACCAGCTATGTCCTGTGCCATCAACCCAAATCCTTCGACTGGCGTGCCAGAAGCGCCCGCCCGCACCCGATGGGCCATGTCGATGGGCCCGTGCTCGTCGAAGCCCGTAGTCGACTTACTAATGAGGTCGTTAATCAGCAGACACTCAGCTTGTCTCTCGGCGTCCGTGGCAAGGCGTCGGCGCGCCGGGTGTAGCAAGGACTACATCAAGCGCCGACAACGCAGTCCACGGACGCCGAGAGGCAAGCCCCGCGGGAGCTTCGGAGCCGATCACTGGCTGCGTTGCGCTCGCTTGAAATAGTCTGGCTATGCCTGCACTCGCGCGCCTTGCCAGTGACCGGCTCCGAAACTCTGAGTGTCTGCTGATTAACGACCTCATTAGTAATCAGATCATTGATCTGGTCTGACGGCCTGTGTTGCAAAACCTGGATTTCTCGCACGTAGACAATATTCATACGTCCTATTTCCCATGGCCACCAGACGTCTTCGACAGCCGGTCGCGTGCCAGTGCGGGTTCGAGGATTGAGAACCGGGTCTGGCCGGCCAGTTTCAGCAGATGCGGGTCGCCGGTCACCAGCCAGTCGGCCTCTCCGGCCGCGGCCAGTTCAAGCAATTTCTGATCGTCGGGATCATCGCAGCGCGGCAAGTCCGGCAAGTCCTGTGCGATGTCTACGCTGCGGCAGCACGGAAGATAGTCACCCAGCAGCTCCAGTCGTTCCTCCTGGTCAAGTCGGAATTTCGGATATTCCAATACTCGCAGCAACTCGGCAATGGTTTCCTGGCTGGCCAGCGGCACCAGCTCGCCAGTGGTCCAGGCCTGGCGCAGCCACGACATCCGCCGGCCCTGAAACACCAGCGTGGAAACGACCACATTGGTGTCGAATACACACCTCAGCTTTTTCTTGTCCACTTCACCGCTTCATCAATGTCGCTGATGTCGATGCCCAGATCGGCGAGCTTGCGCCTGACCTGGTCGGCCCTGCTGGGCCGCAGTGGCTTGAGCACGATCACGCCGTTTTCCTCGGCCACATCGAAGTAATCGACATCAGGGAATCCCTCAATGATTCGTTTCGGTAAAGTGATCTGGTTCTTCGATGTCTTCTTGGCTAACATGGTAAGAATAAAAGCAAACAAGGATGCAAGGAGAATGCCAGAAATGCCGCGAGCGCGCAAGTCGTCGCGGTCGGATTTTTCGTCGGGGTGCATCGGGGTGCTTTCAAAGCTGCGCCGGATTATGTGCATTTCTCAGCCATCGGCCAGCGGGGCCGATTGAGGGGCAGGTGGGGCAGATTGTGGGGGCAGGCGGGTAGCGGCGTTGCCTGCTGGCGAGTCGTGGGTCGATCGGCATGGCGGTTGGGATAGAGTTCAAGGGAGTCCTGGTGCCCCTTGAGTGGGTGCGGGGGCATCCGAAGTTGAATGCTTTCCTTCAAACCCGACAGATGCGGATGGATGCCGGAAGATCATCATCTGACCCGCGACCCACGTCTCACGACCAGGCCGACCGCCCCGGCCGGCCCGAAGCAGCCGGCATCACCGGATGCTCGAAGCCTTCTACCGGCATGCAATCCTGGACTGGAATTACGGTGTGTGATCGAGGTGCCGATGGCTGAAACACGTACCTGATCACGACGCTGCGAAACCTGGAGATTCCTCTCTTGCGGAAGGTCGCAGGGCTCAGACAACCTGCGGGATCAGAGCTTTTGCAGCCGCTGGATCTGCGCCGAGATTTCTTCAGTCTTGCGTTGGTGCTCGGCCAGGCGCTGGCGTTCGCGCTCGACCACCTCGGCCGGGGCGTTGGCGACGAAGCGTTCGTTGGCCAGTTTCTTTCCGGCCTGTTCAAGGCCTTTGTGCTCGCGTTCGAGTTGCTTGCCGAGCCGGGCCAGTTCTTCTTCAATGTCGACCAGTCCGGCCAGCGGGATCAGCAGGCGCATGTTGCCGGCCAGTTGCACCGCGCAGTCGCCTGAATCACGCTCATTGCCGACCAGCTCGATGGATTCCAGCCGGGCCAGCCTGCGGATCAGGTTGTCGAAACGGGCCAGCCGGTCGCGATCGTCGCCTGCCGCCTGCTGCACCAGCAATGGCATCGGCTTGCCCGGCGCCAGGTGCAGTTCGGTACGCGCTGAGCGCACCGCCAGAATGACCGATTTCAGCCATTCGGCATCGGCCTCGGCTGGCCGGTCGATCTCGTCGGCTTCGGGCCAGGATGCGCACGCGAGAAAGTCCTGCTCCAGCGCCAGCCGGGGTTTGAGCTGCTGCCAGATTTCTTCGGTAACGAACGGGATGAACGGATGCAGCAGCCGCAGCACGGCGTCCAGCACTTCGGCCAGCGTGCGCCGGGTAGCGGCGCGCGTGGCCGGATCGGCGTCTTCAGTATTGTCAGTTTGGCCCCCGAGGGCTGGCTTGGCCAGTTCCAGGTACCAGTCGCAGAACTCGTGCCAGACAAACTCGTACAGCGCAGCGGTGGCCAGATCGAAGCGGTAGTCGGCCAGCGCCCGGTCGACTTCGATGATGGTGCGATTCAGCCGCGAGCGGATCCAGCGCGAGATGATGTCGTCGTCAGTGGTGCCTCCATTGCCGGCCGGCGGGGCGTCTCCCAGGTTCATCAGCACGAATCGGCTGGCGTTCCAGAGCTTGTTGATGAAGTTGCGGTAGCCCTCGCATCTGGACAGGTCGAACTTGATGTCGCGGCCGTGGCCGGCAAGGGCGGCGAAGGTGAATCGCAATGCATCGGCGCCAAACGCCGGGATGCCGTCCGGGAATTCCTCGCGCGTGTGCTTCTCGATTGCCGCCTTCATCTTCGGCTGCATCAACGCGGCGGTGCGCTTTTCGACCAGCGCTGCCAGATCGATGCCGTCGATCAGGTCGATGGGGTCGAGCACGTTGCCTCTGGATTTGGACATCTTGTGGCCGTCGCGGTCGCGGATCAGGCCGGTGATGTAGACCTGCTCAAACGGCACTTTGTCGGTGAAATGGCCGGTCATCATGATCATCCGGGCGACCCAGAAAAAGATGATGTCGAAGCCGGTGACCAGCACCGAGGTCGGCAGATAGCGATCAAAGCCTTCGGATTTCATTCGCTGCTCATCGGGCCAGCCCAGCGTCGTGTGAGCCCACAGCGCCGAGGAGAACCAGGTTTCGAGTACGTCCGGATCCTGGGTCAGTTTCGAATCCTGATCGATTTGATGTTGCTGCCGGACCTCAGCCTCTGTTCTTCCAACATGGACTCGCCCATTCTCGTCGTACCAGGCCGGAATCCGGTGGCCCCACCAGAGTTGGCGCGAAATGCACCAGTCCTTGAGGTTTTCCATCCAGTGGCGATAGGTGTTGATCCAGTTGCCGGGCACGAACCCGACCTTACCGGACTCGACCGCCTCCAGGCCGAGCTTGCCCAGTTCGTCCATCTTCACGAACCACTGGTCGGTCAGAAACGGCTCGATGATCTGACCTGAACGGTCGCCTCGCGGCACCACCATGGGGTGGGGCTTTTCCTCGACCAGCAGACCCAGCTTCTGCAACTCTGCAACGATCTCCTTTCGGGCCTCGAATCGGTCCAGGCCGCGGTACGCTTCGGGTGCGTTGTCGTTGAGGTGCGCGGTGGCAGTGAAAATGTTGATCGGCTGGAAGTCATGTCGTGCACCAACTTCCCAGTCATTGAAGTCATGCGCCGGCGTGATCTTGACGCAGCCGGTGCCGAATTCCGGATCGACATATTCATCGGCCACCACCGGAATCTCACGATTGGCAAGGGGCAGTTGCACGGTCTTGCCGACCAGATCGCGGTAGCGCTCGTCATCGGGGTGCACGGCGACACAGACGTCGCCCAGCAGCGTTTCGGGACGGGTTGTGGCGACAATCACGTCACCCTGTCCATCGCTGCGCGGATAGCGGATGGACCAAAGCTTGCCCTGCTCGTCGTGATTGACGACTTCCAGATCGGAAATCGCGGTCTTGAGCACCGGGTCCCAGTTGACCAGTCGCGGGCCGCGATAGATCTTGCCTTCCCGATGCAGCCGGACAAAGGTCTCGATTACCGCTTCGGACAGGTCGTCGTCCATCGTGAAGCGCTCGCGTGACCAGTCGGCCGAGGCGCCCAGCCGGCGCATCTGCGAGGTGATGGTCGAGCCTGACTCATGCTTCCATTGCCATACGCGGTCGATGAACTGATCACGGGTAAACTCGTCGCGTTTGCCACCTTCGCCCTCGATCTGGCGCGTGACCACCATCTCGGTTGCAATCCCGGCATGATCCACCCCGACCTGCCACAGCGTGTCGCAGCCCTTCATCCGGTGCACACGGATCAGGCAGTCCATCAGCGTGTGCTGGAACGCATGGCCCATGTGCAGCGTGCCGGTGACGTTGGGCGGCGGCAGCAGAATGGCGTAGGGCCTGCCTTCGCCGGCAGGCCTGAAACAGCCTGTTTCTTCCCAGGCCGGGTACCAGCGCTGTTCGATCTGTTCGGGGGTGTAGGCTTTTTGCATTGAGGTGTAGTGGTTTCGGCATGATCGCAGGCCGTTCGGCTCCATCGCCGCCCGGGAGCATTGTGCATTTCAGTAAATAGTGAATAGTAAATAGAAAATGGATTGCTCGCTGGGCTCGCGCAAAGCAAAACCCGATTACGTGCATTTCTCAGCCCTCGGGGCCGGTTGCGGGGGCTGGCGGCGAGCGGCGTTGCCTGCTGGCGAGTCGTGGGTCGATCGGCCTTGCGGGTGGGGCAGGGTCCAAGGGAGCTCTGGTGCCCTTCAGTAGCTGCGGGGGCGTCCCAGGTTGAATGCCTTCCTGAAACCCAACAGATGCGGATGAACGCTGAAAGATCGTCATGTAACCCGCGACCCACGAATCACCACCAGGCAACACCACTCCCCGCTGAGAGTTTCGTGCAACGCTCCGGATTCGCCCGCTGCCAGACCCGAACATTGGTGCATCGGGGGATGTCGGGGGATGTCGGGGGCTTCGGGCCGGCCGGGACGCGGAGTTCGCCCCGGAATGATCAGCATCTTGGCGCACCCATGAAATTTTCAGGAAACCCGCACGACTCCCGGTTTCCCAGGGGGTATTCAAAGGATCACCAGCTCCCGGAAACCGGACGATTGCGACCAGGCCGATCGCCCCGGCCGGCCCGAAGCAGCCGGCATCACCGGATGCTCGAAGCCCTCTACTGGCTAGAATTCCTGGACTGGAATTTAGGTGTGTGATCGTGAGGTTAATGGCTGAGTCATCTACGTAATCAGGAAAAAACCATTCAATTCCAGTAATCAGCGAATAGCGGCGGTCCGTTTTTTCCAATGGCTGAAACACCTGCCTGATCAGGCGCTCATTTCAAAACATGATGATGCAACTCGGCACCGCGGGCCTTCCAGTCGGTCCAGCGGCGGCGCAGGTGCTGCTTGAGGCTTTCATCCGGCGGCACGATTTCCAGCACGCGCCGGTAGTCGCCCCCTGGCAGCACGGCTTCGGGGGCCAGGTTGATCAGCAATTCGGCCCGGGCGGGCGGACTCTCGGTCAGACGGATTGGAGCGAGTTCATCGTCGATTCCGTGTGGCAGAAATCGCCCGCCTGGCTTTGCCCACAGTTGCCGGTCCAGCATTTCAAGCTGCGCCGGGTTGCCGACCACGAATATCTCGCGCGTGGTCGGAAACGCCTTGCCGACCAGAATCCCGGCCACCTCCAGCGGATCGCGAAAACGGCCGGACATCTGGTAGAAGTCGACGCGCGGCGGGCTTTCGGCAGTGGATTGGGGCATGTTCAGGTCTCGTGCCTGGGCTTGATGTTCTGGAATCGTAAATTGTGAATCGTAAATCGTAAACGGAAAGGCACACGCCTTGTTTATTGCGGCCGGTTTTGACTGTTCCATTCACGATTTACGAAAGGCAAGAAGACAACTGCTGCCTGGAACCAGCTCTGTAGTCAGATCCCGGCACGATCCATCAACCACTGCACCAGCATCCCCACCGGCCGACCCGAGGCGCTTTCGGCCTTGCCCCAGTTCCAGGCTGAGCCGGCGATGTCCAGATGGGCCCAGCGCCGACCTTCGGTAAAGTTTGACAGGAAGCAGCCGGCGGTGACGGCGCCGGCCGGCATGCCGCCGATGTTCTTCATGTCGGCGAACGGGCTTTCGAGTTGCTGCTGGTACTCCGGCCACAACGGAAGCCGCCAGGCCCGGTCGAATGCCGCCCGGCCGGCGGCCAGCAGTTCCCCGGCGAGTTCGTCGTCACGGCTCATCACAGCGCTGGCCTGATTGCCAAGCGCGACCACACAGGCGCCGGTCAGGGTGGCAATGTCGACCATCACCTCGGGTTCGGACTCGCGCGCGGTCCAGGTAAGGGCATCGGCCAGGATCATGCGGCCTTCGGCATCGGTATTGTGGACTTCGATGGTCTTGCCGTTGAGCGCCTTGACTACATCGCCCGGGCGATAGGCGTTACCGTCGGGCATGTTTTCGACTGCCGCGACCACGCCGTCAACATTGATCGGCAGTTTCAATCGTGCAACGGCTTCCATGACGCCGATGGTGGCCGCGGCCCCGCACATGTCGAACTTCATCTGCTCCATCAACTCGCGCGGTTTGATCGAGATGCCGCCGGTATCGAAGGTCACGCCCTTTCCGACTAGCGCCGCGGGCGCCTGACCGGCGTCGCCGCCACGCCAGCGCATCCGGATCAGGCACGGTCGGTTGGTGCTGCCCTGGGCGACAGCCAGCAGCGAGCGCATGCCGATTTCTTCCATCCGTTCCTGTTCCAGCACCTCTACTTCCAGGCCCTGTAGTTCATCGCCCAGCGCGGTTGCGGTTTCGGCCAGATAGGCCGGGGTACAGATATTGGGCGGAAGATCGCCGAGCAGGCGACAGTGCCGGATGCCCGCCGCAATCGCGGCAGCTTGCTTGAGCGACCGCGCGATGTTCTTTCCCTCGGGGAAGAAAACGCTTTCAGTCGCCGGAGCTGTTTCCGGTTTGGCAGGCTTGGTGGCATCGTAAACATAATCGGCATGATCCAGCGCCAGGGCCGCGCGCATCGCGCGCCATTCCGGGCCGCGTTCCGGTACGCCGGCCTCTATCAGCAGGCACATGGCAGTCGTGGCCTGTGAACGTCTAAGGGCCTGACCGGCGCCTAGTGCCGCCCGGACAAAAGCTGAGTCGTCGAACTTGTCCCGCTTGCCTAAGCCGGTGATCAGCAGACGGGCGCTACTGATGCCGCGTGGATGATGAATCATCACGGTCTTGCCCGGCTCCAGGGCCAGCTCTCCTGCGGCTTCGAGTCTGGCCAGAAGCCCTTCACTGGCCGAGTCGATCCGGCGGTGCTGGCTGGTTGCCGGAAGATCGGAGAACACGCCGATGATCAGGCAATCGGTCTCGATGGCCCACGGAGACTGGTCGATGGTTGCGAACTCGATGGTTTTGGAATGCATGAAATCTACCCGCGTTGGCATCTCGATGAATCACGATCCCGGCATGAGGCCAATGCCGAATTGCCGGAGCGTTTGAAAAGCGGAATCATTGTAACCTTCGCGATATGCGAACCTTGCGTTCATCAGTGGCGTGCTGAAAAAGCGCACCAACATTCTGCCCCGTTACCTGCGCCGCAAGGCATTGGGTGGTTGTGTGATGGCACTGACGGTGCTGATGGCGATCGTCATCGCCCTGTTCGTTGCCGAATTGCTGGGCGATCTGGCCGATGGCGAGATTCTGCCTTCGACGTTGCTGGCGTTGTTGCTGTTGCGTTTGCCCGAGGCGTTGCTGCTGACCGCTCCGCTGGCGCTGGTGGTGGGTCTGCTGATGAGTCTGGGCGAACTGGCGCAGGGAGAGGAAATGGGCGCCATGCGTGCGGCAGGAATCTCCGCCGGACGCGTGTTTCTGGTGGTCCTGGGGATCGCCGGGGCATGGTCAGTGGCGCTGGTGGTGGTGGCGGGCTGGATCTCGCCGTGGGCCGACGCGCGCTCGGCCAGGTTGGCCGAGAACATGGCCGAAGAGTTGCTCTACACCCGTGTGCGCGCGGGTCAGTTCGAGTCACTGGGCAATGACCGGTTGACCATTTACGCGCAAGCCGTTGAGCGCGATGAACGCCGGCTGAATGAGGTTTTCCTGCAATTTCGCAACGATGACCGGATCGAGGTGGTGACCGCGGCCACGGGTCATCTGGTGCGTGATCCCGATTCGGCTCTTCCTTATCTGTCGCTCACCGATGGCGTGCATGTCGGTTATCAGGCCGACGGAACGGGGCTGCCGCTGCGTCTGATCGAATTCGCTCGCCATGACATCCAGTTGCCGCTCGGAACCGGCTCGGCCGAGGAAAATCCACTGCGTGCAATGGCGTTGCATCGCTTACTTTTCGCTGGCGGGCATGATGTCCGGATTGAATTCCAGCGTCGGCTGGTGCCTGCAATGACCAGCCTGGCGCTGGCCATGTTTGCCTTGCCGGTATGCCTGACCGGTGGCCGGGGCAGCCGTTTCGGCATTGCGCTGGCCGCGCTGGCGGCCTATCTGGCCTATGCCAATGGAGTGCAGTTGTTGCTGGCGCGCCTGGAGCTGGCCGGAACGGCCTGGCCGGGCGCCTGGTCGTTGCATGCCGTGGCTTGGAGTGTCTCGCTGGCCGTCATCATCCGTTGGTGGCGGCGATGGTAGGCGCAATGCGCCTGTCGGTTTACCTGGGCCAGGTGCTGTTGCGGTCGGTGGTCGAGGTCGCGGCGGTATTGATTGGCCTTTACATTGGCGTCGATCTGGTGCGCCAGGCCGGCGACCTGGGAGCCGGCTACGGACTTGCGCAGATGCTGCACTACGTCGCCGCCACGATCCCGGCCCGGGCCTATGACCTGTTTCCCTTTGCCGCGCTGATCGGCGGAATGCTGGCCGTGAGTCGTCTGGCCGCGGCCCGTGAACTGGTGGCCATGCGTGCCTGCGGTTTTCACCAGGGCCGCATCTTCGGCACCATCCTGACGGTTGCGCTGCTGCTGGGGCTGGCGGTAATGCTGATCGGCGAGTTCGTCGCGCCCCGACTGGAGATGCAGGCTCGGATCGAGCGCGAACGGGCCGGCAACGAGGCGATTGGTTCCGGTGCCGGGCAATCTTTGTGGCTCAGGGATGGGGCGATGATGATTCAGGTTGGGCTGTTGACCCTGAGCGGGCAGGGTGAAAGTCGCTTTTCCGACGTGCGCGTTTATCAGCGTGACGAGCAGGGGCGAATCGAGCGGATCCACAAGGCAGTCGCAGCCGAACATGATGGACAGGCGTGGACACTGCAACAGGTGGATGAACTCGAAGTGTCCAGCGGCGAGACCAGGAGTGTCGATTCGCAGCTCCTTGAATCGCGACTGGACAGTGAAATCTTTCGCGCGCTTGCGATACGCCCGCGGCTGTTGCCGATTGCCGATATCGTTCGGATCACTTCTTATCTTGCGACCAACAACCAGGATACGGCGGATTATCACCAGGCATTCTGGCGACGCGCCCTGTATCCGGTTAATCTGCTGGCGATGCTCTTTTCCGGCCTGGCCCTGCTGTTGGGGGCGGCGCGACAGATGCCGCCCATGATGGGCGCATTCGGCGGGGTTTCGCTGGGGATCGCATTTCTGGTAGTGCAGCGTCTGATTCTCGGGCTGGCGCCGGTGCTGCCGATTCCGTATGGTTTGACGCACTTGCTACCGACATTGCTGTTCGTCGTGCTCGGTCTTGTGCTGTTGCGCCGATAAGGTGTGTTTTTGCACCACCAGATCCGAACGACTGACCAGATCGGTCCAGGTTCTTCGATCGTCGCGAAAAAGACCCCAGACAAAGCCCAGACCCAGGCTGGCCCACGAGGCCAGACCGGCGCTAAAGCGTTTCAGGGAGTCGAGATTGCTGAAGGAGGCGTCGCGACTTTGCAACCTGATGCACCAGGCGCGCATACCCAGGGTCTGGCCGGAGCGGCGCCAACTGAAGTGGAAATAGGCAAACGCCAGCAGCACAAGATACAGCCGGAACAATGGATGCGCGCCATCGATTTCACCGCCGGCAAAAGGCATCGCCAGCGCCGTCCCCGCCATCCAGATTCCGACCAGCAAAAGCAGGTCATAAAGCATCGCGCCGATTCTGCGTGGCAAGCCGCAGGGTTGTTGTGCGCGACTTGCATCGTCAGCACCGGACGTATTTGTGCTATCGATTCTCATTTCGAATTATAATACTTCCCATGAAACTTGCGGGTTAAATGATGTTCAACCTCTTGAATTTGGAATGTGCGCGCATGCTGCTCATGTGCCTCGGATTGTGCTTGCTTTCGGCCGGGTTTGCCGGCGCGCAGGAAGTGGATCGCTCCATCCGCCTGGAACAACAGATTGCCCAGGAGGCTGCCCGTGCCCAGGAGCAGATTGACCGGATTGCCATTGAAACCGAATCGATGCTCGACCAATATCGGCGGGTGCTGACTGAAACCGAAAGCCTGCGCGCCTACAACGATCTGCTGGAGCGCACCATAGAGAACCAGGAGGGCGAGATCGGCAGGATCGAGGACCAGCTCGAAACACTGGAACAGACCCAGCGCGATGTCGTGCCGCTGATGATTGAAATGGCCGAGGCGTTACCGC
>CAYVPB010000062.1:0-17835 GCA_964453565.1 uncultured Halomonas sp. | reverse complement strand
GAAGCCGAGCGTGCGGCGGCCGAGGAAGCGGCGCGTGCCGAAGCTGAACGCCGGGCGGCGGAAGAAGCCGCGCGTGCCGAAGCTGAACGTCAAGCACAGGCCGAAGCGGCACCACCGGCTTCAGCCGATGCTCCCCGTGATGCGGTTGAGGGCGTCATTCCGCGCACGCCCGAAAACATTGCGCGACTGGGCAACGATCTGACCCCCATGGGTTCGGTCCGGGCCGGCAATGCCGACGGTACGATTCCGGCCTGGGACGGCGGCTTGGGTCGCGACGACTGGCCGGCCGGCTATCAGCCGGGTCAGCGACACCTCAATCCGTTCGCCGGCGACCAGCCGCGTTTTGTGATCACCGGTGAAAATTATCGAGAATATGCCGACAAGCTGTCGCCGGGCCAGATCGCGACCTTCGAACGTTATCCGGACACTTATTTCATGCGCGTGTTCCCGACCCGGCGCAGCGCATCTTTCCCGGAAAGAGTTTACGAAAAGTCGATCGAGAATGCCTCGACGGCCCGCCTGGTTTCAGACGGTGAGGGTGTGGAAGATGCCGCGGAGGGATTTCCTTTCCCGCTGCCACAGAACGCCTATGAGCTGATATGGAATCACAAGCTCAAATTCAAGGGCGTCGGCGGAACCCGCTACAACAACCAGGTGGCTCCGACCACCGGCGGCGCATTCCAGCTGGTCAAGCTGCGCGAAGAGTTGCTGGGCCTCTATTACAAGGAAGGCGCGACCATCGAAGACACCAACAACATCCTGCTTTACTTTTTCCAGGAAGTTGAATCCCCAGCCCGCCTGGCCGGCAACATTCTGCTGGTGCATGAAACCCTCAACCAGGTCGAGCAGCCGCGCCAGGCGTGGATCTACAATCCCGGACAGCGTCGCGTGCGCCGCGCGCCCAATGTTGCCTATGACAACCCGGGCACGGCATCCGATGGCCTGCGTACCAACGACATGACCGACATGTTCAATGGTGCAATGGACCGGTTCGAGTGGGAAGTCGTGGGCAAAAAGGAGATGTATATCCCCTACAACGCCTATCAGGTCCACTCCGGTGATCTGACCCCGGATGACATCGTGCGCCCCGGACATCTCAATCCCGAACTGATGCGCTACGAACTGCACCGGGTCTGGATCGTCGATGCCCGTCTGCGCGAAGGAACACGTCATATCAATTCGCGTCGCACCTTCTATTTGGACGAGGATTCCTATCAGATCGCGCTGATCGACCACTATGACCAACGTGGCCAGATGTGGCGTGCCTCCGAGGCACATTCGCTGAACTATTACGACGTGCCGACTTACTGGACTTCGATCGAGACCCATATGGATCTGCTTTCGGGCCGGTATGTTTCGACCGGTCTCGACAACCAGGATCCGGTCAACACCTTCAATGTTGATTTGCCGATCAGCAACTACACGCCTCAGGCGTTGCGGACCCGCGGCCGTCGTTGAAGTTCCTTCAGGCCGACTGAGTCATTGCAGCACGAATCTGACCACGGTTGGCCTGGCGTTGTGAGTCTGCCCCGCGATCGGTCCGGTCTTCCGGGCCGATCCCGGGATGCATGAATCTCGATTGGAGTTGAGCATGCGAATTCCTGTCTCGCCCTGGCGCTGCTGTCTTTTGCTGATTGCCGCTTTGGCGGGAATTTCCGTAGTTTTGGCGCAGGAGAGCTTTGAGCCTCGTTCAGCCATTCAGGCGCCACTTGCAGATCAGGGTCTGGTGCTTGACGTGATCTCTTTCAACGGCCGCTTTGTCGCAGCCGGAGAGCGCGGGCACATCCTGCTGTCCGAGGACGGCCGGTCGTGGCGCCAGGCTGAAAATGTACCGGTTCAGGCCACGCTGACCCGCCTGGAGAGTCATGGTCGTCGGATTTGGGCGGTGGGTCATGATTCGGTCATTCTTTCTTCCACCGACGGCGGTGAGACCTGGTTCATCCAGGCGCGTGAGCCGGAAGCGGGTGAGCCACTGCTTGATGTCATTTTCCTCAATCCGAACAAGGGATACGCGGTGGGCGCTTACGGGCGATTCATGTCGACCAGCGACGGTGGAATCAACTGGGACGTCGAGCGCATTTCCGACCGGGTAACTTCTGAGGCGATCGACTGGTCGGCGCTGACCGATGAGCAGGGTGGTTTCGATTCCCTGCCGGATGATTTCGAATTTGCCGATGACCGGGACGGAAATCTCGACATGCTGGACAAGGGTTGTTTCGAATTCAAGGAATGCCACCTCAATGAAATTTCAGAATTCGGCGACGGACGGATGATGATCGCGGCCGAGCGCGGCTATGGCTATCGCAGCCTTGATTCCGGCGATACCTGGGAGAGTTTCCGTTTTCCCTATAGCGGTTCGATGTTCGGCTTGCTGCAGCAGGGGGATTGCATCGTCGCCTTCGGCCTGCGTGGTCACGTGCAGCGCAGTTGCGATTTTGGTGAAACCTGGGAAGTGTCCCAGACCCCGGGTGAGCAGACCTTGATGGGCGGCATGGAGCTCGACGATGGACGAATGGTGCTGGTGGGTTCTGGCGCGACGCGGCTGACCATTCATCCCGATGGCCGCATGGACAGGGAATATGACCGCCTTGGAAGTGACTACGCTGCAATCGTGGCCGACGATGGCGAAATGATTCTGGTCGGTGAGAATGGAGTGCGTCATGACTGAACCGACCGACTTCAAGGCGCGCATCGCCAACGCGATATTCGCTGCTCGAACGTTGATCCTGCTGCTGTTTCTGGCTGGCACGGCAGTGATGATCTGGAGCGCGCTGGAATTGCGTGTCGATGCGGGCTTCAAGAAGCAGTTGCCACTCGATCACGAGTACATGCAGACCTTCATCGACTATGAGCGTGAATTCGGTGGCGCCAACCGGATCATGGTCGCGTTGGTGGCCGAAGATGGCGACATGTTCGACTCGGAGTTCTTCGAGGCCTTCGAACAGGTCAGTAATACGGTATTTCTGTTGCCGGGCGTTGATCGGGCCAGTGTTCGTTCGATTTTCACGCCCAACGTGCGGTTCGTCGAAGTCGTGGAAGACGGTTTCGCCGGCGGCAACGTGATTCCGGCCGATTTTTCGCCCTCGCCGGAGATGTTCGAACGTGTTCGTTCCAACAGCATCAAGTCCGGCGAGGTGGGCAGGCTGGTGGCCGAGGATTTCTCCGGCGCCATGGTCTGGGCCAATCTGCTGGAGACCGATCCGTCCACCGGCGAATCGCTCGATTATCAGGAAGTCGCTGATCGGCTGGAGCAGATCCGCACCGACTTCGAAAACGAGCAGCACAGCGTGCATGTCATTGGGTTCGCCAAGATTGTCGGTGATGTCGCCGATGGCGCTCGTGGCGTGATCCAGTTTTTCGGCGTTGCCTTCCTGATCACCGCCGTGCTGTTGCTTCTTTATTCCAGATCGTTCTGGCTGACGGCGTTGCCGCTGCTCTGTTCGACCATTGCGGTGTTCTGGCAACTGGGAGCGCTCAGCCTGCTCGGCTTCGGCATCGACCCGATGAACATCCTGACACCGTTTCTGGTGTTTGCCATCGGCGTGAGTCACGG
Organism: uncultured Halomonas sp.; assembly: GCA_964453565.1. GTDB lineage: Bacteria > Pseudomonadota > Gammaproteobacteria > Xanthomonadales > Wenzhouxiangellaceae. The sequence goes on along the minus strand of CAYVPB010000062.1, from coordinate 14,282 downwards.
CGTGCAGATGATCAGCGGCTGGAGCGCCGAAAAATTCTTCGGCGGTCGCTCCGCCGCCGGCTTGCACCAGGACGGCAAAACCCTGGACCAGGTGCCGATTGAGTCGTCGCTAAACGCCGCCAAGGCAACCTTCCATCGCCTGCTGGCGCCGGGTGCGATCGCACTGCTCAGCGATACCATCGGCTTTCTGACCATCCTGCTGATCAATATCCGCATTATTCAGGAACTGGCTATTACCGCCAGCATCGGCGTGGCGGTGATCATCTTCACCAACCTGGTGCTGTTACCGATACTGCTGTCGTACGTCCGTATCCGCAATGGTGAGCGGTTCCGGCAGCGGCTGTTCTCGAAGGTCGATCAGACGCCTGTGATCTGGCGCCTGGTTTCCACTTTCACCCGGCCGCGTACCGCTGTAATCACGATAGTTGCCGGGGTGGTGCTGTTTGGCGCGGCATTGTGGAAGTCCGGGGACATGCAGATCGGGGATTCCGAGCCTGGCGTGCCCGAGCTGCGCCAGGATTCGCGCTACAACCAGGATGCGAGACTGATCTCGAACAAGTTTTCTCTGGGTACCGATCTGATCTCCATCATTGCCGAAACGGTGCCACAGGCTTGCACAGAAAACCCCGAGATCATGAAAGCCATCGATGATTTTTCGTGGCAGATGCGTCAGGTCGAAGGTGTGCAGCAGGTGATCTCCCTGCCGATGATGGCCAAAGTCGTCAATGCCGGCTGGAACGAGGGCAACCTGCGCTGGCGCGTATTGCCGCGCAATGAATTCATAATGCGCCAGAACCTGCAGAACATCGAAACTGACAGCGGCCTGCTCAACCGCGATTGCAGCGCCATGCCGATCATGGTTTTTACCCAAGATCACAAGGCCGAGACGATTGCCAGTGTGGTCAATCGGGTCAAGGAATTGCGCACCGTGATGGCCCGGGAAGGTCTGGAATTTCATGGCGCTGGGGAAGTGGTCGAGGCGCTGCTGGAACAGGAAGACACGGTGTGTGCCGACGACATCTGTTTTCGCCTGGCTACTGGCAATGTCGGCGTGATGGCTGCAACCAACGAAGAGGTCCGTGCCGCTCAGACACCGATGCTGCTGTACGTCTACGGCGCGATCATCCTGTTGTGCCTGATCACGTTCCGCTCGGTGCGAGGTACGGCCTGTATTATACTGCCGCTGGTGCTGGTCAGCTACCTGGCCTACTCATTGATGGCGTTTCTTGGGATCGGTCTGAAGGTCAACACCCTGCCGGTCGTGGCGCTCGGTGTGGGTATCGGGGTCGACTACGGTATCTATATCTTCAGCCGTCTCCGCTACTATCTGGATCAGGGCATGTCGCTCGACGAGGCCTACATGCACACACTCCGTCTGACCGGGCGGGCCGTGTTCTTCACTGCCGTGACCCTGGCAGTAGGTGTCGGCACCTGGCTGTTTTCCGATCTCAAGTTTCAGGCTGACATGGGCATCCTGCTGGCGTTCATGTTCATCTTCAACATGATCGGTGCGATGCTGCTGCTGCCGGCACTGGCGCGCTGGCTGTTGCGACCGCGCGAGGCTTCCATCGCGGGTTGATGCAAAAGCCTTGATGTCCGCTGGCGGCAAGGGCTTGCGGGCCGCGCTGATGGCTCTTTCGGAGTCAGCCAGATCCGAACCGCGGCGCCTGGTCACGACCTGCAACCGGGCCAACCTTCGCATCTCGCCGCACGGGGTGCCGAAGGGAGGCGGCGAGATCCGCATCAGTCACCAACGCCTCTGCATGCTGGCTCTTCAGCCTGTCTGACCCGGGTATCCAGCCAGTCGCACAATTGACGCGCGCCGTCCAGCAGTCTGGGTGTAGGGCGCACCAGCAGGGCCGGGTCGACTTCCATCAGGTGATCGCACGAAACCGCACCGAGATGCTGGAATTCATGCCAGCGCAAGAACGGATCGCTGCCATCTTCATTGCTGCCGGCGATCATCGCCAGCGGGTTGCGAGCGAGTACTGCCTCGAAGTCGACCGCCGCGGCGGCGCTTTCTAGCTCGGAAAAGACATTTCGCGCATCGCACAGCGCGAATACATCGTTGATCACATGGCGACCGCCCAGCGTGAACAAGGGCCTTGCGGCGACCTGATAGAAGACTGGTACGGTCTCAGGCTGGTCCTCGCGTGATTTTCTGAATGATTCCGCGGTTTCGCGGAAGTGGGCCGCCTGAGCCGTCGCAGTGTCTGGCGCATCGCCGAGCTTTCCAAGTTTTTCGATTGCGCTTGCGATGTCTTCAAGCTGGCGGATTGAAACCACGGATACCTTCAGCCCGGCCTCTCGCAACCTCGCGATCGCATGCGCCGGCGTGCCGTCCTGCCATGCAAGTGCATGCGTGGCGCGCAGACGTACAATGGTTTCGAGATCGAAACGGAAGGCATCACCGATGCGCGGGAGCGTGCGCGCCGCCGCCGGCCAGTCGCTCCACTCCACCACTCCAACCAGCAAATCTCCGATTCCGGCCTCGAACGCGAGTTCGGTCAGGTGCGGGGCCAGGCTGACGATGCGTGGTTCAACGTCGGCCGAAGCCTCGGGCTGGGCCGATGCGCCCTGGCAGCACAATGCCACCAGGCCCAGTGCGGCTGCGATCAGGCAATCGGCCGGGTGGTTCACGCTTGCTGTTCCAGTTGCCGTCGCAAGGCGTCGAAGTCTTCGGTCGGCGCGAGACAGCGCGAGCCCAGGCAGACCATTGCGCGTGGCCGTTCGGCGCCGGAAACCGAGGCGAGTGGTTCAGGCAGATCAGGCTCGTCGGTAACGTGGTAGCAGCTCAGTTGCGGCCGCAGGCCCAGCTCGGAATGCCATTTCAGCGCCTGCCGGCCGCTGCCGCCGATCAGAATCTGCGGCTCGGGCCTCGCCAGTTGGTCACGCGCCTGCAACAGCGTTGCATGCGCCATGGGGCTGCGTTCGAGATCGCCGGCAGCGCCCTCAACGACGCGGGCCGCCAGATCCAGAAATTGGCCGTCTCCGGCCAGATGACCCAGTCGTAACCATCCCAGCGCTGCCAAACCGGCCCCGGCCGGCGTGGCATCGTCGAGATTGGCGCCAGGGCGCATCGGCAGGGCCTCGTGCATATGCGGGGTAAGGCGCAGGCATTGCCCGGTTTCATAGAAGAAACGCTGGCTGATCCAGTCTGCCAGCTCACGCGCGCGTTCCAGCCAATCCAGGCTCCACCTCGATTGCAGCCGTTCCAGCGCCGCGACCAGAGTGGCCGCATAGTCATCCAGAAGCGCCGGGTGAGCGCTGCGACCGTCGCGCCAGACCGCATGATGCGGTTCGCTTTCGAAGCAACGTTCCCAGACCCGATCCAGGATTTTGCAGCCCAGATCGATCCATTGCGATTGCTGCAGCAGGCGTCCGGTTCGGATCAGGCCGGAAGCGGCCAGCGCGTTCAGACTGGCCAGCATCTTGTCATCACGAGCCGGTGCCGGACGCTGGCGGCGCGCGGCCAGCAATTGCGCGCGCGCACTGGCCAGCATTCCGCGAACCGCTTCGGCGTCATGCCCGCGATCGGTCAGTTCATCGATGCTGCGCGCCACAACGAGATGCCAGCGGCGCTCGAAATTGGCCGGCCCGTCTATCCCGAAACGGGCCATGGCCAGTTCGTCAACAGTGCCTGCAAGATGTTGCCGGAATTGAGCACGTGTCCACAGGTAATATTCTCCCTCGGCGGCAGGTGTACCCGGCTCGGCAACTGCCGACAGACTGTCGGCATCCAGACTGGTGGCCAGGCCGCCGCTGCTCAATTGCATCTCATCGGCCAGAAACTGTGCGGTCAGTTGCGCGACCTGTCGATATTCGGGGCGGTTCCAGCGCAGCGCGGCGTGTGCATACAGTGGCAGCAGTTGCGCATTGTCGGCCAGCATTTTTTCGAAATGGGGAATCTCCCAGGCCTGGTCGACGCAGTAGCGAAAGAAGCCTCCGCCGAGGTGATCGAACAGCCCGTTTCGGGCCATTGCGCGCAGTGCGTCATCGAGCATGCCCGCGGCCGGTTCGTCGCGATCGGCCTGGCGCGAGAGCCATTGCAGCAGTGGCGCCTGCGGGAACTTGGGTGCATCGCCGAAGCCGCCGTGGCGGCTGTCGCGGCGCGCGGCAAGCTGACTCAGCAATGCCTCGTTCGGATCACCGCCCTGGGCATCCGCACCGGCGCCGGTGGAGATTATCGTCAGTGCAGCGGAAAGCTGGCGATTCTGGGCCAGGACCTGATCGCGGTGTTCCCGCCAGGCCCCGGAGACACGTTGCAGCAACTCACCGAAACCGATCAGGCCGTGACGCGCGCGCGGTGGAAAATAGGTGCCAGCGACAAAAGGCATCAGATCTTCGGGGTTGAGAAAGACCGTCAATGGCCATCCGCCGCCGCGGCCGGCCAGTAACTGGTGGGCGAGCTGGTAGATCCGGTCCAGGTCGGGGCGCTCCTCGCGATCGACCTTGATGTTGACGAATTGATCATTCATCCGGCCCGCGATTTCCTCATCCTCGAAGCTTTCATGAGCCATCACGTGACACCAGTGGCAGGCGGAATACCCGATTGACAGCAGGATGGGGCGATCGGCGGTGCGGGCAGTGTCGATGGCCTCCGGACACCACGGCCACCAGTCGACCGGATTGTCGGCGTGCTGTTGCAGATACGGGCTGAGCGCCGCGGCGAGGCGATTGGGCATAAGACTGGAGTTCAGATCGGATCAGGTGTCAAAGGATAGCAGTCCGCGCGATCGGCTCGTTTACAATCCCGGTTTGATTGTGTGCAGGATTCTGCTCGTCGAATGACTGACCGTCCGTATCTCGTCGATTTCGACCCGGTAGCACTGGACTTGGGCCTGGTTCAGATCCACTGGTACGGGATCAGCTACCTGCTGGCCTTCGCGGTTTGCTGGTGGTTACTCCAGCGCCGGGCGCTTGCCGAACACTGGCCGATCAGTCCGGCCCAGGTCGGCGATCTGCTGTTCTGGGCGATCGTCGGCGTGATCGTCGGCGGCCGCATGGGTTATGTGCTGTTCTACGCGCTGGATCGCTGGTTTGCCGATCCGCTGTTCCCGTTGTGGGTGCAGGATGGCGGCATGTCCTTTCACGGCGGGCTGGTCGGGGTGCTGATTGCCTTCGCGCTGCAGGCCCGCCAGCTTGGCACCATGTTCCTCAAGCTGAGTGACTTTGCGGCCCAGGTGGTGCCGCTCGGGTTGGCTTTCGGGCGACTGGGCAATTTCGTCGGTGGCGAGCTGTGGGGGCGGTATTCCGATCTACCCTGGGCGATGATTTTTCCCAAATCTGTTCCTCCGTCGGCGCTTGGTGGTCAGACCCTGCACCAGGCCTGGGCCTCGGGTGCGCTGGATCATCTGGCGCGGCATCCTTCTCAGCTTTATCAGGCCGCGCTGGAGGGTATTGCGCTGTTTTTCATCGTCTGGCTGTTCGCCGCCAGCCCGCGCCCGCCCGGCGCGGTGGGCGGCGTATTCCTGGCCGGATATGCCGTATTTCGCGGGTTCGCGGAGTTTTTCCGCGAACCTGATTCCCACCTCGGCTTTGTCGCTTTCGAGTGGCTGACCATGGGACAATTGCTGTCACTGCCGATGCTTGTCGTCGGCATCGGCCTGATCATCTGGGCTTATGGACGACGAGACTAGTGGTCCTTCAACCTGATAAGTTAGGATTCAGCGTTCCTGTGGCGCATCGCTGCAAGGCGCCGTGCGCAGGGAATGGCCGTTCCCCTTTCCAAGCACGGGAACGCCGCAGCGCAGCGCCACAGGAGCGCCCGGAGGGTTGGCCTGTCAGCGTCCATGGCGGCGTTCCGGCTCTTGTAAAGGGAGACAGCCATTCACTGCGAGCCCTGCCTTGCAGCTAAGCGCTTTCCGACTCGCTGAATGTTACAGAATTAGTGACGGGGTACACTAGGGACCAGGGAATTGTGGATCGTCAATGTGAAATCGTGATCAGGAGTCGATGAGAACCTATCTGGATCTTTTGGGCCATGTGCTGGCACATGGCGTGCGCAAATCGGATCGCACCGGGACCGGCACCCTGAGCGTGTTTGGCTATCAGATGCGTTTCAATCTTGACCAGGGCTTTCCCCTGGTCACGACCAAGAAAATACATCTCAAGTCGATCATCCACGAGTTGCTCTGGTTTCTCGCCGGCGATACCAACATCGCTTATCTGAATGCCAATGGTGTCTCGATCTGGGACGAATGGGCCGATGAATCCGGACAACTGGGCCCCATCTACGGCAGCCAGTGGCGGGCCTGGCCCTTACCCGGCGGGGGTGAACTGGATCAGATGCACGAGATTATCGGGCGCATTCGTCGCCGTCCGGACTCGCGGCGTCATCTGGTCACGGCGTGGAACCCGGCCCAGTTGCCGGACGAAAAACACTCCCCGGCCGAAAACGTGCGGGCCGGTCGCATGGCGCTAGCCCCCTGTCACACCATGTTCCAGTTCTGGGTTGCCGACGGCCGGATCAGCCTGCAGCTCTATCAGCGCAGTGCAGACTGTTTCCTTGGCGTGCCGTTCAACATTGCCTCGTATGCACTGTTGCTGCAGATGGTGGCGCAGGTTACCGACCTGCAGGCGAATGAATTCATTCATGTCCTGGGCGATGCGCACATCTATCTCAATCATCTCGATCAGGTCCACACCCAGCTCGGGCGTGACCCATACCCACTTGCGCAGATGCGCCTGAATCCCGAGCGTCGGAGACTGGAAGATTTTGTCTACGAGGACTTCGAGCTGATCGGTTACCAGTCGCACCCGCCCATCCGCGCCCCGATCGCGGTTTGAAGAATCCTTTCGGGCAGCAGAGTCGCAGACTCTTACCTGATTACGTAATGGACTCCGGCATTGCCCAGAAGGGCTGACCGCTCTGTTTACCCATCTGTTGCATAAATTTGCGGCGAGAGACCGTTGCACTGCCCGGTATAGCAGCGTTTCCGGGGCGCGTGCTCAATTTTCCAATCCTCACATAGAGTGAGCTATGTTCCGGTTGGAAAATATCCGCGCACGCCCCGGAAACACTACTCTCCGGGCTCTCGCACTCGGAAATTTATGCAACTGATGGGTTTATGCAGGAGGAAGACTCGGAGCGGTGTTGCCTGATGGCGAGCTGTGCGTCGATCGGCCTTGAGTAAACGGCAGGATTCAAGGGAGCTTTGGTGCTACTGAAGTTGGTTGGAGGGCACCCGACTGTCCATGGTTTTCTGAAAGCGAAGTAACGCGGATGTTTGCTGAAAGATCATCGTCTGATCCCGCGACCGATGGCCCGCCATCAGCAGCCGGCTTCACCCGATGCTCGAAGCTACCTTCAGGCTCGAACGCCTGCCTCAGCCGCGAGGTCGATGGCCGGGGGTATGTGTAGTCAGTAATCTTCGGGAGCATGGACCCGGAACCCGAGACCATAAAGGGTCGATGTCCGCTCCCAGTCGGCAATTCGAGCTTCGGAATCGATGCCGGTGTCGGTCAGGTTTTCGATGTCGGTCAGTTCGATCTCGACTGGCGCCACTTCTGCAAGTTCCGAAAGCCAGCGTCCGACGCCACGGTCTGGGGTGCGCCGTGCCGAGCAGCGAGCCGTAACCTGCGAGGGCTTGGGTTCGAGCAATGCCAACGCCTGTCGAATACCCCGCCGTTGTTTTCGATCATCGGCGCGCCCCAGCACTCTTGCGGTCGTGTCGGGCGGCGGCCAGTCACCACGATCCTGATCCAGTTCGACACCGACCAGGACCGGCTGTCCCGACCCGGGTGGGGCGCGAGAACCTCTGTGGTGGTCGGGTGGCGCGGGGTACGGACCGTGCTTGATCGGAGTGTCGGCACCGGACCCGGCCAGAGCCGGCAGCAGGCGCAGGTAGCCTGGTTCCGACAGGTCCAGTTGCAGCCGTGCGCGCGCGCGCTTCAGGATCAGGCCGACCAGCAGCAACAGCCGCGGGAGCAGTCCCCACGCAGCCAGCACTGCAAGCAACCAGGCCGCCCACAAGGCTCGATCCTGGGCAGCCGAGCTGCCCTGGAGCACCGTTTCCACCTGTACCCGGTCGGGCAGGGTAATTGCGAACAGCCAATGCGGCAGAAGGCCCAAAAACTCGATCAGTGTGTGCTGTGAAGCGCTTGCCATCAAGGTGCTTTCCCAGCTGAAATCGAATCGAAGTCCGAGAAAGCGCAACCACAGCCAGCCGATGCAGCCGAAGAAGAACGCCGCCCAGAAGCCGTGCGTGGCCAGTGCCATCAGGGAGCGACCATGGTGTCTGCCGTAGGCGGCCAGTGTAGTGGCCAGATGAGGTCGCCATGATTCCCGTCCCAGCCGGTTGGCCGCGAATCTTGCCAGGCTCCAGGCCATTCTGCCCGGGAAACCGGCGGCCATGGGAGCGCGCCCCGGCCACAGGCTGAGTGCCAGCCACAGCACCAGCAGCATGCCTGGAATCATCACCAGCACCAACAGTGCATGCGACAGTGCGAGAACGCCCTGGTGAGCCGGGAGACTGCCGGCGGCGGCAATTCCGGTAAACAGGCCGAGCACCCAAAGCAGTCCGATGATGCCGCGCACAGTTCCCAGGGCACGTTCGGCCGCGCGTCTGATCTGACTGCCTTGCGGTTTGTCCGCCGCGCGTGCCAGAATGCGCCCGGCCAGACTGGTCGGCGCACTTGAGGCAGCCAGGGTGGCTGGATCGTCGACTACGAAACGTCCGGAGCTTTCCTCCGCCCGGCGCAGTGTTTCAACCAGCAGCCAGTCGCCCGGATTCAGTGCCGGATTCTCGGCGATGCTATTCATTTCTGGATGTTAAGTGTTCGCATTCGATGTTGCCGAAATAAAAATGCCTGTCGCTCGTTTGACCTTTGTCAATTGTTGCAAAAACATGCTCAATGAGAATACCCTGTCGGAAACAATTCAAATCAATTCATCGGGACCGAATTCCATGAACCAGAACCAGACCTACAACGACAGGGTGGTGCGCCAGTTTGCCGTGGTGACAGTGCTATGGGGCATCGTCGGCATGACAGTGGGCCTGCTGATCGCCGCGCAGTTGATCTGGCCGGACCTGACCCACGGGATTTCCTGGCTGAGTTATGGTCGTCTGCGGCCGTTGCACACCAATGCCGTGATCTTCGCCTTCGGCGGCTCGGCCTTGTTCGCGACCAGTTATTACGTGGTCCAGCGAACCTGCCAGACCCGGCTGTTTTCCGATACCCTTGCCGCGTTCACGTTCTGGGGCTGGCAGGTCGTGATCGTCGGCGCGGCAATCACGCTGCCGCTGGGCATCACCATGGGCAAGGAGTATGCCGAGCTGGAGTGGCCGCTGGCGCTGCTGGTCGCGCTGGTCTGGGTGGCCTACGCAGTCGTGTTTTTCGGCACCATCGTCAAGCGCAGGATCAGGCACATCTATGTCGCGAACTGGTTTTTCGGCGCCTATATCCTGACCATCGCGGTACTCCATATCGTCAACAATCTGGCAATGCCGGCCGGGCTGATGAAATCCTATCCGGTTTACTCCGGCGCCGTCGATGCAATGGTGCAGTGGTGGTACGGCCACAACGCAGTGGGTTTCTTTCTGACCGCCGGTTTCCTCGGCATGATGTATTACTTCGTCCCGCGTCAGGCCAACCGGCCAATCTACTCCTACCGGCTGTCGATTGTGCACTTCTGGTCGCTGATCGCGATCTACATGTGGGCCGGCCCACACCATCTTCACTACACCGCGTTGCCGGACTGGGCGCAAACGCTGGGCATGATTTTCTCGCTGATTCTGCTGGCGCCGAGCTGGGGCGGCATGATCAACGGCATCATGACGCTGTCGGGTGCGTGGCACAAGCTCAGGACCGATCCGATTCTACGCTTCATGATTGTTGCGCTGTCGTTTTACGGCATGTCGACCTTCGAGGGCCCGATGATGTCGATCAAGACCGTCAACGCACTTTCGCACTATACCGACTGGACCATCGGCCACGTCCATTCTGGAGCACTGGGCTGGGTCGCAATGATCTCGATTGGCAGTCTCTACACCCTGTTGCCGAGGGTCTGGGGTTGCAAGCAGATGTATTCAGTGCGGGCCATTGAGTGGCATTTCTGGACCTCGACCATCGGTACCGTGCTGTATATCACCTCGATGTGGGCGGCCGGTCTGATGCAGGGTCTGATGTGGCGGACTTTTAACGATGACGGCACGCTGACCTATACCTTCATCGAGGTGCTTTCGCGTACCCAGCCGTATTACATGATCCGGCTGCTGGGCGGCGCGGTGTTCCTGTCCGGAATGTTCATCATGGCATGGAATGTCTGGAAGACCTGGCAGAACGCGCCCGAGCGGGCCAGGGCAATCCCGGTTCCGCAGCCGCAGACTGCCTGAAGGAGACCACAGCATGGCACATGAAAGCATCGAGAAGAATGTCGGACTGATGGCTGTCCTGATCGTGGTCGTGATCAGCCTGGGCGGGCTGGTTCAGATCATTCCGCTGATGTTCCAGTCCGCGACAGTGGAATCGGCAGACGGTGTCGAGCCGTATGGAGCGATCGAGCTGGCCGGTCGGGATATTTACGTTTCCGAGGGTTGCTACAACTGCCACAGCCAGATGGTCCGGCCGTTCCGCGACGAAACCGAGCGCTACGGACATTACTCGGTGGCCGGAGAATTCGTCTATGACCGTCCCTTCCAGTGGGGCTCAAAGCGCACCGGGCCCGATCTGGCGCGCGTGGGCGGCAAGTATTCCGACGACTGGCACCGACTGCACATGATCGACCCGCGCGCGGTGGTGCCTGAGTCCAACATGCCGGCCTATCCGTGGCTGGCCGAGCGCATGGTTTCGCCGGAACAAATCCAGCGCCACATGCGTGCGCTGCAGCGTATCGGAGACCCGTATACCGACGAGCAGATCGAAGCGGCCTTCGATGAGCTGGTCGGCGTGACCGAGCTGGATGCCCTGATCGCTTATCTGCAGGGTCTTGGTCAGGCCTGGACCGGGCAGCATGAGGCAGGCTATCGCGTGGGAGCGGACTTGTGATCGGCGGCATCGTGACCTTGCTGGCGTTGCTGGGTTTTCTGGCCATAGTGGTCTATGTCTTCGTCATCAAGCGTCGCGAGGACTTTGACGAACAGTCGCGGTTGCCACTGAAAGAAAAGCAGGATTCGGACTCGAATTCGGACAAGCAGGAGAACGGTTCATGAGCACGTTCTGGCACTGGTATATCATCGTGATCACGGTCGGCACGCTGGCGGCTACAGTATGGTTTCTGCTGTGGTCGTCGCGCCTTCGGGTGCCCTCGAACAAGGAAGATGACGGCAGCGAAACCACCGGGCATGTGTGGGACGAAGATCTGCGCGAACTGAACAACCCTTTGCCGCGCTGGTGGCTGGGCCTGTTCTGGATCACGATCGTCTTTTCAATCGTCTATCTGGTGCTGTATCCGGGCCTGGGTCGGTATGCCGGCCTGCTGGGCTGGTCCCAGGAAGGACAGTACGAGCAAGAAATGACCGCTGCGCGCGCTGCCTTCGAACAGCGGTTTGCGCGCTTTGCGGAAATGTCGCTGAGCGAGCTGGCCGCGCATGAACAAGCTGCGGATATGGGCCGCAACCTGTATGCGCATAACTGCTCGACCTGTCATGGTTCCGATGCGCGCGGGGCGCCGGGATATCCCAATCTGACCGATGATCACTGGATCTGGGGCGGAAATCCGGAACAGATCGAACACAGCGTGACTCAGGGTCGCCAGGCGGTCATGCCGGGTTTCGGCGAGGCGCTGAATGCGCAGGAAGTCACGCGCACGGCGTCCTTTGTCCAGCAATTGGCCGGCCGCGAGGTCGACCCGACCATGGCCTCGGCTGGCCGTCAGCACTATCAGCAGATCTGCGCGGCCTGTCATGGCGCCGAAGGCAAGGGCAATCCGATACTGGGTGCTCCCGATCTGACTGCCGGGGTCTACATCTATGGCGGCGACCTCGATACCCTCCGTGCCACCATTCGTAATGGGCGGCAGGGCGTCATGCCGGGTCAGCGCGAATTGATCGGTGAAACGCGTGCCAGGCTGGCCGCGGCGTGGGTGTTGAGCCTGCACCAGGATCGCTGACTTCCGTGGACAGTGATTTCGATCATCCGCCAAGGCCACTGGTACAGCGGCTGGGAGCGATCCTGTGGCCGGCATTCTTCGCTGCCGGGGTTTCGACCATGCTGCTGTTCGCGTTCGTCGATCCGATCGAACTTGCCGCGATCAGCTTTCCGGACCTGGAAATCTCGCGCCAGGCCGGCCACACGATCGCGTTCCTCGGCTTTTGGGCCGGCTACGCCTCGGCCTGTACCTTCACCTGGGTTCTGCTGCGCCCGCGCAGCAGGTTCCAGAAAAGGCAATGAAACCGCAGATGGACGCAGATGAACGCAGATAAAAAAGTCAAAAGCTGAACACGAAAACCACGAAAGTGACATGAAGATTAAAAGCGAAAAGAACTCGGAAACACGTTATCAGGGCAACCAGAAGTATTATCTGAATGTGGCAGCAGTTCTGTTTGCATTAGCAAACCGGGAATAGGACTCATTCCCAAGGTTTTTTATTGGTGCGCTTCTTGCCTTTCTCGCGCCCTTCGATTTTGCCGTTCATCTGCGTCCATCTGCGGTAGAGAATCTGACTTTCCAATGAACGAATCCCCGTCAACCACAAACGAGCAGGAGATCAAGCTCTACGTCGCCGCACCCAAGGTCTATCCGCGAGAGACGGACGGGCGGTTTTCGCGCTTGCGGGTGATCGCGGCCTGGGTGTTGCTGGGTTTGTTTTATATCTTGCCGTGGATCAATCTGGACGGCAAGCAGGTCGTGCTGTTCGATCTGCCCGCGCGCCAGTTCCATGTCTTCGGCTTGACCTTCTGGCCGCAGGATTTTATCGTGCTGGCGCTGCTGCTGGCGATTGCGGCGATGACGCTGTTTTTCTTCACCGCCCTGGCCGGCCGGTTGTGGTGCGGCTATGCCTGTCCGCAGACCGTGTGGACCGAAGTTTTTCTATGGATGGAGCGCTTTGTCGAGGGCCCGCGCAACAAGCGCATGCGACTGGACAAGCAGCCCTGGACGGCTTCCAAGCTGCGCAAGAAGGCCGCCAAGCAATTGCTCTACATCACTTTTTCGCTCTGGACAGGCATCACCTTCGTTGGCTTCTTCGCCCCGATCCGTGGACTGGTGCCGGCCGCCTTCACGCTCCAGGCCGGGGGCTGGGAATGGTTCTGGATGCTGTTCTACGGATTCGCGACTTATGGCAATGCCGGCTATCTCAGGGAACAGGTATGCAAGTACATGTGCCCGTATGCGCGTTTTCAATCGGCCATGTTCGATGCCGACAGCCTGGTCATTTCCTATGACGAGCAGCGCGGTGAGCCGCGCGCCGGGCGCAAGCGCGATGCCGACAAGGAAGCGCTGGGCCTGGGCGATTGCATCGACTGTCTGGGCTGTGTCCAGGTCTGTCCGACCGGGATCGACATTCGCGACGGCCTGCAGATCGAGTGCATTGCCTGTGCCGCCTGCATCGATGTCTGCGACGAAGTCATGGATCGCATGGGCTATCCACGCGGCCTGATCCGCTATACCACCGACAATGCACTTGCAGGCCGAGAATTGCGCGTGTTGCGGCCACGGATCTTCATCTACGCTTTCGTTCTTCTGGCATTGATCACGTTGTTCGGCGCTCTGGTCGCCGGTCGCGAGATGATCGATGTCGATGTGCTGCGCGATCGCAATGCACTTTACCGGGTGGTTGGAGAATCGCTGGAAAATCCCTATCAGCTCAAGCTGACCAACCGGACCGAGAATCCAGTGCGCCTGAATGTCGCGGTCACGGGCTTGCCTGGATTGCACGTGGTATCACCGCTGGATTCGATCGAAATCACCGCCGACAGCGTCGTCAATCGGTCATTGACCCTGGCCGTGCCGCTGGATCAGGTGCAGGCTGGAATGCACGATATCGAGATCGTATTGTCGAATGAAAATGATGGCGAACAAACGGCGCGGGGCGAGACCCGATTTTATGTGCCGCCTGCCGGAGCCGGTGGTGGCGTCAGATAGTTCAGGGATACAACGAATGAAGAACCACGTATCGGACCTTTCGTAAATCGTGAATGGGAAACCCGGCTTCGATACACAGGCAATGCATGTTCGGGTGCAATGAATCTCGTCGATTTTGAACCGAGAATGAATGTGCGAGAGCAGCCCCGAATGCCTGCCGCTGCCGCTTATCCAGGCTACGGAGTGGTTTTGACTTTCCTATTTACGATTCACGATTTACGAATACGTCGACATTGGCAAAATCATATCCGGACCCC
>CAYVPB010000061.1:0-18108 GCA_964453565.1 uncultured Halomonas sp. | reverse complement strand
ACGTTCAGCACCGTCCAGTCGTTCGTCGACGCGGTCAACGAGTCGCTCGGCAGCAATGCCACGGCATCCCTGGACAGCGACACCAACGTGCTGAGCATTACTTCCGGGGAGGCGATCACGGTCAGCGGCGCCCAGGCTGCGACCGTATTCAGTGCAACCGAGTTCGCGACCACGGGCAGTCTGTCGGATGTTGATGTTCAGACTGTCGCCGCGGCAAACGATGCGATTTTCCGGGCGGATGCGGCGCTGAGTTCGGCCAGCGATCTTCGAAGCACATTCGGTGCCATTCAGAATCGTTTTGAATCGACGATCGCCAACCTCAGCACCACCAACGAAAACCTGAGTTCTTCGCGCAGCCGTATCCTCGATGCTGACTTTGCGGCCGAAACGGCGAACCTGACCCGGGCCCAGATTCTGCAGCAGGCAGGTATTTCGGTCCTGGCCCAGGCCAACGCGCAGCCTCAGAGTGTACTGGCGCTGCTCAACTGATGGCGGCAATGGCTGATTCATAGCCAAACAGGGGCGGGGCCGGCGGAATCTGATTCCACCGGCCCCGTCTGCTTTTTAACAGCGTTGCGGGAGGGAGATGTGTCGTGGACCTTGACATCTCTGGAAGTGTCTTGAAGATCAAGTCGCCGTTCGGTGACCGCAGAGGCGGCGTTCTCACGGTGCCGGTGGTCGGGGCCGGGGGCAGCGTCCCGGTGCAGCCGGCCCCGGCCGTGCAACCGGTCGAGGCGGTGCGGGAGAATAACCTTTCGCAACGCGAATTGCTGCAGCGGCTGGGCGAGCGTTTCAATACATTCATGCGCGACAATGGCCGCGAGCTTGAGTTTCAGGTTCGTGATCAGGGTGGCAATGTAGTGATTGTGGTGCGTCAGTCCGAGTCCGGTGAAGTCGTTCGCACGATTCCACCCGATGAAGCCCGAAGGCTGGCGCAGGAACTGGACCAGGGTGGTGGGGTTCTCCTGTCGCGCCTGGCCTGAGAAAGCCGGCATGCAATTTGCAGACCGAGAACCGATGAATTCCGTATTCAATTTTAAAACCATCGCGGGAGTAATCTAGTGGCTTCAATTCGATCCCTTGGTGTTGGTTCCGGCCTGGATCTCGATAATCTCGTGCAGCAACTGCTGGCGGCCGAACGTCAACCGGTGGAGCAAAGACTGGTTCGTAATGAGGCCCGGGCGCAGTCTCAACTCTCGGCCCTGGGAAGTATCAGTGGCTCGCTTTCGGCATTGCGCGACCAGGTCAATGCAATGCTGCAGCCCGGCGCGCTGGCGCCACGCACCGCTGTCAGCCAGGATCCGGAGGTGTTTACGGCGAACGCCACGGCGCAGGCACGCTCCGGCAGTTTCGAGATTGAAGTCGTTTCCCTGGCCAGCTCCGAGCGGACCGGCTCGCAGGCATTTTCGTCGGCCGATACGGAAATCGGTATCGGATCGCTGGAGGTGAGCCTGGGTGATCAGGCCTTCAGTGTCGAGATCGATAGCAGCGCTAACCGATTATCCGATATTCGCGATGCGATCAACGCCGCGGTGGATAATCCGGGGATCACCGCCACGATTCTCAACGAGGATTCCGGCAGTCGACTGATCCTGACCAGTGATGAGAGTGGTGCGGCCAATACTATCTTGGTCAGTGCCAGTGGCGGCGATGGCGGGTTGGAGAGTCTTGAAAGCCAGACCCAATTACGCGCTGCAAGCGACGCGGTCATTCGCCTGGATACGTTCACGATTTCCAGTTCCAACAACCGGATTGGCGGTGCGGTGGAAGGATTGACGATTGATCTGGTCGAGGCAAGGCCGGGTGAAACATTCAGTCTGACCGTAACTGGAGATCGCGACCAGACGGGCGATCAGCTCCAGCGTCTGGTTGACCGGATCAATGGCGTGCGCAGTTCCATCAGCCGAGTGACGGCATTCAATCCCGAGACCGGAGATGCGGCGCCTTTATTGGGAGATTCAGCCGTTCGGATTCTTGATTCGAGCATTTCCCAAATCATTTCGCGTCAAGGTATCGGGCCCGGCGCCGGCTTTGACAGCCTGCCCGCACTGGGCGTAAGAACCAACGATGACGGTTCACTGGAAATAGATCAGACCCGTTTGAATCAGGTTCTGGATCAGGATCCCCGTGCCGTTGAACAGGCCTTGAGCGGGGAGCAGGGAGTGCTGCAGTCGCTGTTGGGATTTCTCGACAGTGCGGTGGCCGATGATGGCCTGATTTCCCTGCGCCAGGATGGGTTGCGTTCCCGTCTCGATGGGATCGATCAGCAGCGCCGCGATCTTGACCGCAGAATGGAGCGTGTCGAGCAGCGCTTTGTCAGCCAGTTTTCCGCCCTGGACTCTCTGGTGGCCAGGCTCACCCAGACCAGCGATTTCCTGCAGCAGCAGTTGCAGGATCTTCCGGGTCCGGCGACCAGACGGTCGCGTTGACCTCCTTCGCCACCTGGCGTCCGAGTTGTCAATGAAAGCGCCGTATATGGCGCCGTAAATGAGACATCCAAATCCCTGAATTAAGAGCGAACCGTTATGAACAGAATGATCGATGCGTACCGTGGCAGCCAGGCGTCCAGCGCGGAATACGCCAGCCCCCATCAACTGATCACAATGCTGTTTGAAGGTGCCATGGAGCGGATTTCCCGTGCGATCGGGCATCTGGAGCGCGACGAGATCGCGGCCAAGGGCGAATGCCTGAATCGGGCAACCGGGATTATTGATCATTTGCGCCATAGCCTCAATGGCGGGGCTGGAGATGGGGAAGTGGCCGGGAATCTCGACGCGCTGTATGATTATATGCTGCAGCGGCTGACCGAAGCCAATCTGCGTAATGATTCGGCTGTGATGGTGGAGGTCCGGGACTTGCTGGCGCAGTTGCGTGACGGCTGGGTAGGGATTCCGCAGGAGCAGCGTGAGCCGGCGGTTTCCGGTTCAACAGGGGTCAAGGTTTCATGAGTGCGTTATTGCATCCGGGCGAAGAGTTACAGCAGGTGCTGGATCTGGGCCAGGCAATCCAGGCTCGGATCGAGGCCGCGGATCTTGAGTCCGCCGAAGAACTGGCGATACGAAGGCTGGATTGCCTCAAGCTGATGTTTCGTGATTCGAATACACATGGTCAGGCTGATATGGCTGCCTATTGGCTGCAGGAAATCCTGCGCGAGGATCGCGAGTTGATCAGCGGGCTGGAAAAACTTCGTTTGGGGCTGGAACATGAACTTGGCGAGCTGCGCAACGCTTCGCGTTCGGCGCGTGAATATGCCGAAGTGCAGCAGGGATAGTGACCCGTAATCGGGGGGAATCGGCCATGGACATCTGTACCGCGGGTCACGATAAACCCTTTCGGGAGAATTGATAATGGTCAGGTATTCCGATCAGCTCCGGCTTGAATGGACTTTCGGCGGTGTCGGCGAGCATGAACGAGGCCGGCTGGAAAGCTCGGGAGATTCTGTGCTGCGGGCAGTGGCGGCCCTCGAGGAGCATAGTCAGAACCGGCTTGCGGAAGAACAGCCAGAGTTGCATCAGGAATTATCACGCATTGATGCCAAGCTACAACTGATTCTCGAACTGGTCTCGCGACAGCAACATCCTAACGGGCGAGAATCCCTGCCGCGACTGAAAGTCCGAATTTCGGCGGACCGGATCGATTTTGATCGCGGCAAGCACGATGTCAACGAGGGCGACGAAGGCATCGTGAGAATTTATCTGCATCCGGCTGTACCCGAGCCGTTGGCCGTGCCCGGCCGCATCAGCGCAACAGGGGCCGGTGAGCAGCCGGAAATGGTATCCTTGGTGCCCTTGAGTGGGGCCTGGTCGTTCCGCGAGGAGCTGTCCCGGCACGTGTTTCGCCACCATCGTCGACAGATCGCGGCAAGCCGGGCGGCAAGTACTTGATCGAGGTCGGATCCGCTTGCCCCTGATTGGAGCGGGGGGTGGCGAGGGGTAGGGAGTCAGCGGTGGTTCTGGACCCGCCCGGAAAATCGTGCGAGGTCCTCTATGCCACGAAAAAAATCAGCAAACAGGCCGTTGGATTCGTTGCCGGACCGGTTCACTCTGCTGAAGGTATTCCGGGTCAATCCCGTTGCGATGCTCATCGTGTCGACCCGTCGCATGATTATCCAGTCCAATGCAGCGTTTCGACAGCTTTCGGGCCGTTCAATCGAAGATCTGGAAGGACGTGATCTGGCTGATTTTTTTCCCGAGCTTTCATCAGATTTCTCAATGGCCGTTCGGGATGGCGTGATATCCGGGGAACAGTCTGTCTGTTGGGAGCGCGCCACGCTGTGCGGCATCGACGGCACTTGCCGCAACGTCCGTCGCTGCTTCGAAGTTCTGCTGGATGAATCCGCCAGTATCATCGGCGTGCTCATGATGTTTGAGGATATCGAGGATATTATTCAGTCCGAACAGGATCGAAAGAGTCAGCAGGAATTGCTGCGATATCTGAACAGGAGGCTGGTCTCGGCGCAGGAGGAGGAATGGAAACGAATCGCGGCGGAACTGCATGACGAATGGGGTCAGGTGCTGAGCAGCATGAAGCTCGATCTTGAACTGATGGATCCAGAGTCGCATCAGGTAGGTGAGCGATTGGGGCACAAGGTCGATCTGCTGGTCGCCAGCACCAGGCAACTGAGCCGGACGCTGCGCCCTTCGCTGCTCGACAAGCAGGGCCTGCAACCGGCACTGGAAAACCTGGTTTCCGATTTCAGCCGGCATTGCAAGGCCGAGCTGCATTTTGATACCGCAACCCAAAGGTTATCGGAAGACCTGGAAATCACCTGCTTCCGGCTTGTCCAGGAAAGCCTGACCAATATTCGCCGTCATGCGCGAGCGCGTGAAGTGGCGATCAGGGTCATTCAGCACGATGATGTCCTCAATATTGAGATTGTCGATGACGGCAACGGTTTTGATCCCGAGAATGCTGCATCCGAAGCGGCCAACCGCGGCAGTGCGGGACTGATTGGAATGGCCGAACGAGCACGCGCCTGCGGTGGCGAGTTCAATGTTTTCAGCCGCGAAGGAATGGGTACCCGAATCTCGGTGCGTCTTCCGGCCGAGATGTTCGATTCGTGACGGGCGCAACTCAAAAATACAGGAGTGATCCGTCCATGGTCTGTCAAGTGGTGATTGGTGATGACCATCATCTGGTTCGTGCGGGATTCGCCGCGTTGATCGAACGCATGACTGAATTCGAACTCGCCGGTGAGGCGGCGACCGGATGGGAAGTGATCGAACTGGTCAGGAAAATTCGTCCTCACCTGTTGTTGCTGGATATCAGCATGCCGGAGCTGAACGGGCTGGAAGTGCTCGACACGTTCGCGGCCATGGACGGCGCGCCGCGCACGATCGTGATTTCGGTTCATGATGAGAGCGCGTATGCACAGCGAGCGCTGGACAGCGGCGCAGCCGGCTACCTGCTCAAGGATTCGGCCGCACCGGAGCTGGAATTGGCGATGCGAGCGGCAATGCGCGGTGAAGTTTATCTGAGCCCCAGAATCGCCGCATCGGTGCTTACGGCCAGAAGGAATGGAGACTCCGGCCACCGATCACCACTGGATCAACTGACCCGTCGCCAGCGCCAGGTTCTGCAATTGCTGGCGGAAGGCTACCGTACGCGGGATATCGCTGAGAAACTGAACGTGTCGATCAAGACGGTAGAGACTCATCGCTCCAACATAGCAGGACGGCTCGGAGTCAGCGATCTGCCGACGATGACCCGTCTCGCGCTGCGATACGGGCTGATTTCCGATCAGCCTTCCTGATTCGAAAATCATCCATTCCCTTAGAAAACTCCCGAAATTTTCGAACGGGCAGGCGATTTGCCTGAATATCTGATATCAATATCCGGGTTCCACCGATCGACGGGACTTGCCTGCGACGTAAAAATGACGATCAAATCTGATTGATCGTTTTTTTGACGCGAAAGGAACCCGGCGATGATGAGAGTCGCACACGAACTCCGCACTGCACAGCAGCTCAACATGACGCCACAGTTGCGGCACGCAATCGGTCTGCTGCAGTTGTCCACGATGGAACTCGAGCAGCGTCTGCGAGAAGCGCTGGACAGCAATGTCTTCCTCGAAGCAGATGATTCCGGCAATCCGGACAGGCTGGCCTTGGAGTTGTCGGGCGGACAGAGGCCTGGCGCGGACATGTCCGCGCCCGAAATCCCGCTGCCGGAAGCCGATTTGCGGGAAAAGCTGATGCAACAACTGGATTTGCTGACCCTGACCGATCGCGATCACCTGCTGGCCTGCCTGATCGTCGATTCGCTGGACGACAACGGTTATCTGACGACACCGCCTGAACAGCTTGCAGTGGCGATTCCCGGTCTTGATGCCGACAGGGCCGAATTCGAGGCGGTGCGGCAAATGCTGCAGAATCTCGACCCTGTGGGTTGCGCATCCATTGACCTCGGCGACTGTCTGAGAGCGCAGTTGCGGCGCTTCCGGGGTCGCTCGGAAGTCTGCCCGATGCTGCTGTCGGATGTCGAGCGGATGAGCCGTCTCGATCCGTCCGCCTGGCTGACCGCGACGGATCAATTGGCCGCAAGCCTGGGTTGCACGCACGAGCGGACAATCAGGGCGCTGGAATTTATCCGCAAGCTTGATCCTTATCCCGGCCGGCGGGTGACAGCCGGCGGGCAATCCATGGTGATCCCCGATGTCGTGGTCAGGCGTCGCGAGGGACGCTGGGTGGTCGGCCTGAACGATCGCACTCTGCCTTCGCTGCGAATCAATCAGGCCTGCGCGGCGATGATGGACAGCCGTCAGTGTGAGGGCCACTCGGCCATGCAGGGGCAGTTACAGGAAGCGCAATGGCTGGTCAAAAGCGTACACATGCGAAATCAGACCCTGCTCAAGGTTGCCGGTGCGATTATCAGTCGGCAGCAGCAGTTTCTCGAGCAGGGCGAGATTGCGATGCGGCCCATGGTTCTTGGCGATGTCGCCCAGGCTATCGGCATGCATGAATCCACGGTCTCCAGGGTCACGACGAACAAATTCATGGACACCCCCAGAGGGTTGTTCGAGCTGAAATTCTTTTTCAGCAGCCGGCTTTCGACTCGCGGTGGAGGGCGTTGTTCTTCGACCGCGGTACGGGCGCTGATGCGAAGCCTGGTCGAGGCCGAAAATCCGCTGCAACCGCTCAGCGACGGCGCGATCGCACGACTGATGGGGCAGCAGGGTGTGAGTATTGCCCGTCGAACGGTTGCCAAATATCGTGAGTCGCTGGGGATTCCGACATTCGAACATCGCGTCGCATCGGTCTCCAGGGATCTTCAGACGGCGCCGATGGCCGTCAGCCAATTGCGTGTCGCGGGGTGATTGCGATGCGTGAAATCATGGAAATGGAAATCGAGGCGTCATCGGCCGCCTCGTTTGAAAATCCGGCCGGCCGGGATCTGCTGCTTGAGCGGATGCTGGTCGGTCGCTCGGAAGGCATGCGCACAGTACGTCGGCTGATTGCGCAGGTTGCTGAACATGATGGCGCCAATGTGCTGATCCTTGGAGAATCCGGCACCGGCAAGGAACTGGTTGCCCGGGCAATTCATGATCTATCAGCGCGTGCTCACGGTCCTTTCGTGCCGATCAACTGCGGAGCGATTCCGGCCGAGTTGCTGGAAAGCGAACTGTTCGGCCATGAAAAAGGGGCTTTTACCGGTGCCCTGGCGCGGCGTCAGGGACGCTTCGAACTGGCCGAAGGCGGAACGCTTTTTCTGGACGAAATCGGTGACATGCCGCTGGCAATGCAGGTCAAGTTGCTGCGGGTTTTGCAGGAGCGCCAGTTCGAGCGCGTGGGCGGCAACGAGACCCTGCGCTGCAATGTGCGCGTGATTGCGGCCACGCATCGCAATCTCGATCAGCGGATCGCCGAAGGGCAGTTCCGGGAAGATCTGTATTATCGCTTGTGCGTGTTCCCGATCCGGGTGCCGCCCTTGCGCGAGCGCCAGGACGATCTGGAACTTCTGATCGACCATTTCAGGAACGGCATGACAGAGACCGATCCAGCCGCCGAGCTGTTCACCGACGGCGCCCGAACAGCGCTGCGTCAATATGCCTGGCCCGGAAATGTGCGCGAACTGGGTAACCTGATCGAGCGGATGTCGATCCTGCATGGTGCACGCCATGTTGGATTGCAGGATTTGCCAGAGCGATACCGGCAGGGACTGAGTGAGGACCGGACAGTCTCCAACGAGCCTCAATCCGGGTCTGCCGAAGCCACCACGCTAGCCGGATCGTCGCCGCCTGCAACCGGTGATTGTTCAGGGATTCCGTTCGAGGAGCGGGCAATTCCGGTCATGCCACCGGAAG
This sequence comes from uncultured Halomonas sp., assembly GCA_964453565.1. GTDB lineage: Bacteria > Pseudomonadota > Gammaproteobacteria > Xanthomonadales > Wenzhouxiangellaceae. Next base: position 9,806 of record CAYVPB010000061.1, on the reverse strand, counting down.
GAATCAGGATCAAGGACTATCTGGCCAATGTCGAAATGGCGTTGGTGCGACAGGCGCTTCAGCAGGCCGGGGGTACGGTTGCGGAAGCAGCGCGAAAGCTGGGCCTGCGGCGTACGACGCTGGTGGAAAAAATGAAGAAGTACCAGATTGATTCGACGGATTTCTGACTTGGTCAGCGAAAAGGCTGGCATCGATTTTGCTGCATGTATGGGTAGCTGAATCTTGCAGGAGTCATTCCCGGCATGACCGAAACCGAGCACGGGATCGAGCAAAAGCTTGAGTCGTTCAACCGGCTGTCTTCAGACCTGATCGAAAGCTATCGCGGGCTGGAACAGCGGGCGAATCGTCTCGAGCGTCAACTGGAGAAGTCTCGCCAGGAGAAACTGCTGCTGGCCGACCGCCTCGCGGTATTGATCGATAGTCTGCCCGGGGCGGTTCTGGTGCTGGATGCCGGCAAGCGGGTTGTGCAGGCAAACTCCGTGGCCGACCAATGGTTTGGCGGCAAGGTCATGGGTGCATCCTGGGCCGGTTTACTTGACAGATGCGGTGCTTCTTGTTCGCCTGACGAGCACGAGTTGAATCTGCGCGATGGTCGAATCGTCTCGGTGTTCAACAGTCATATTCCCGACCCGGGCGCAACCGGGGAGCAGGGAACCATCGTGCTGCTGACGGATATTTCGTTTCACCGCCGACTTCAGGCCGAACTTGAACGCAATCGCCGTCTGGCCATGATGGGTGAGATGATCGCGCGCGTTGCGCACCAGTTCCGGAATCCACTTTCGGCGGCATTGCTTTATGCCGAACAGATCCGCGCGGCAGACAATGATGCGGAGATGCGCAAGCGCTGGACCGACAAGGTGCTCGGGCGTCTTGCGATGCTTGATCGCATGACCTCGGACATGCTCGAATTCGTCGCTACCGATCCAGTCCGCGGCGCAAGGACAGGGTTGGCCGAGCTGGTGGATCAAGTCATCGAACTGGTTGAGGCGACCCGCCCGACGCATGCCGGTTTTCGTTACCGGGTTGACCCCGGGCTTGACAACGACAATATCCGGTTGCACGGAGATTGTCATGCTCTTGGCGGTGCCATCTGCAATCTGGTGGAAAACGGCTGGCAGGCCGGTGCGGATCGGATTGAGCTCCGGTTCCGGCCTTCGCGAACCGGTTGCGGTTTTTTCGACATTCTGATCCGCGACAATGGTCCCGGCATAGAGCCGCAATTGCGCGAGCGGATTTTCGAGCCGTTCTTCTCAGGGCGGCGTAAAGGCGGCACCGGGCTTGGCCTGGCGGTAGCGCGTTCGGTTTTCGAGGCCCATGGTGGTGAATTGCATCTGGAACAAAGTGATGCGGAGGGCACTCTGTTCATTGCCCGGTTGCCGCACATGAGCGTTGGCGAGTTATCGGCCCATGCGCCGGGTGAGACGACGGCATGACCAGCCTGCCCGTACTGGTCGTGGAAGATGACGATGAATTGCGCGAAGCACTGCACTCGGTGCTGGCCCGGAATGGTCATCAGGTCATCTCTGCGGGTGACGGGCCGAGTGCGCTGGAAATCGTGCAGCACAGGCCACTGGCCATGATCTTTTCCGACGTCCAGATGGAGCCCTGGTCGGGGATTGATCTGCTTGAGCGAGTCCAGGCCTGCAATGTGAGGATTCCGTTCGTGCTGATGACCGCATTTGCCGATGTTCGGCAGGCGGTCCATGCCATCCGCAAGGGCGCATCGGATTATCTGGCCAAGCCGATCGACTCGCAAAAGCTGCTGGCCATGGCCAGTCGATTCAGTGCAGTCGAATCGCCCGGGCAGGATCTTGTCGCCGTTGATGACAAGTCACGCCGTCTGGTCGAGCTTGCGCGTCAGGTTGCGGTCTCGGATGTCAATGTCATGCTGACGGGTCCCAGCGGTAGTGGCAAGGAAGCATTCGCTCGTCTGATTCATGCCTGTTCGGCTCGCTCCAGTCAGGCTTTCGTTGCCGTAAACTGCGCCGCAATTCCCGATCAGATGCTGGAAGCGGAATTGTTTGGTCATGAAAAAGGAGCTTTCACCGGCGCTGTCCAGCGCAGGACCGGAAAGTTCGAATCGGCGCAACAGGGGACGTTGTTGCTTGATGAAGTTTCCGAAATGGATGTCAACCTGCAGGCCAAACTGCTGCGCGTGCTGCAGGAGCGCGAGCTTGAGCGATTGGGCGGCAACCAGACGATCAGGCTGGATGTGCGAGTCATCGCCACCAGCAATCGGGATCTGGCCCAGGCTGTCCGATACGGAGAATTCCGTGAGGATCTGTACTATCGACTGAATGTTTTTCCGTTGAATCTGCCCCCGCTGGCCGACCGGCCCGGTGATATCGAGCCTCTGGCCAGGCATTCTCTGTCGCGTCACTGGTCGGGCTCGGGGACCGGGCCGACATTGACAGATGATGCCGTTGACAAGCTGAAGGATTATCCATGGCCGGGGAATGTGCGCGAGCTGGACAATGTCATTCAGCGGGCCCTTGTGCTTGCCGGTAATCGCGGAGAAATAAGGGCACATGATCTGTTCTTTGTCGAGGCGGAGCAGAGCATTGATTATCCGGGACATGATTCAGCCACCAGCGGTAAAAGCGGCGATCTTCAATCGCGGCGTGAGCAAAGCGAATGGCAAACAATCCTTGCGGCGATTTTCAATCACGGTGGCCATCGCGGGCGGGCGGCCAAGCAGTTGGGCATCAGCCCGAGAACACTGCGCTACAAGCTTTCGCGCATGCGCGAGGCGGGGGTTGAAATCCCGGGTGACAGCCGAGCTGCCCCCACCGGCTCATCTTCCGCAATTGCCTGCGGGCGGCGTTGAGTGACAAGCAGAGGAGAACACGATGAGTGATCTGGCAATTCAACAGGTGCTGGCGCAGATGCGCCAGATGAAGGTCGAAGCGAGTGCACCCGGGCAGCAGCCGGCCGAGGTTGATGGCCCGGCTTTTGCAGAGCTGTTGCAGCGCTCGATTGAGACGGTCAATGATCTCCAGCAAAGTTCCGGTGAAATGCGAACTGCATTTGCCCGCGGTGATGCGGATGTCAGTTTGGCCGAAGTCATGGTTGCCGGGCAAAAGTCGCGAATTGCTTTTGAAGCCATGGTCCAGGTGCGCAATCGACTGGTGGAAGCTTACCAGGAGATTCAGCGCATGCAGATTTGACGTCGTCCCTGCAGACAGGCTGCTCGGCAGTCAGCGTCTTGAAGATTATTGGCCCGGACAATGGATTCTGGCCGTGCAACGAAACTTAGGATCGGGAAATTCATGCCAAACCAGAGCTTGATTTCTTCGCCGGGTGGGAAGTCTCCGATGGATCAGGTCCCCGGTTTGCGTCAGTTCGTGATGCTGCTGGCAATCGCGGCCGCGGTGGCCGCCGGTTTCTGGGCGGTTCTGTGGATGCAGGAAGAACATTATTCGGTATTGTTCAGCAACCTGGGTGAGCGTGACGCGGCTTCGATTGTGCAGGTGCTTGAGGAGGCCCGGATTCCAAATCGGTATCAGGCAGGTTCAGGTGCGGTTTTTGTACCTGCCGATGAAGTTCATTCGGCCAGGCTTCTGCTCGCATCGCAAGACATGCCGGCCGCCGGTGGCGTGGGCTTCGAGATGTTCGAAGACGGCAACGGCCTGTCGGACAGCCAGTTCATTGAGTCAGCGCGATACCAGCGTGCGCAGGAAGTGGAATTGCAGCGAACGATTGCATCGCTTCGGGCGGTGCGCGCGGCAAGAGTGCATCTTGCCGTACCCAGGCCTACGGTATTCGTGCGTGACCGGAAGCCTGCAAGCGCATCGGTGTTTCTGAGCCTGCATGGAGGTCGAATGATCCAGCCGGCTCAGGTCAACAGCATTGTCAATCTGGTTGCTTCTTCGGTGCCTGACATGGAAGCGGCCCAGGTCACCGTGGTCGACGAAAGTGGCAACCTGCTTTCGTCAATGCCGGATAAGGCAGAAGAAAACCCGTTATCGCAGATTGAACAGCGCACCCAGCGCCTCGAAGACCGTTATCGGGAGCGAATCGAAGCGCTGCTGACCCCACTGGTGGGACGGGGCCGGGTTCAGGCCCAGGTTTCCGTAAACCTGAATCAGGAAATGATCGAAGAGACCCGGGAGATCTTTGATAACGAAAACCAGGTAATTCGAAGTGAACAGATCAGTGAGCGCATTGGAAACTCGGAGCTTGCGCGTGGCATTCCCGGGGCGCTGAGCAATCAGCCTCCGATGACTCCGGCTGATGTGCAGGCCGGAGAAGCTGATGATGGAAATCAGCCCGCCGCAAGCGAACCGGATGTTCCAGTCCAGTCGGAGGCGTTGCGGAATTTTGAAATTGGAAGAACTCTGCAGCATATTCAGCAGCCGATGGGCGAAATCAGGCGAATTTCCGCGGCGGTCGTGGTTGACCAGAAGCGCTTGACCAACGATGAGGGCGAAGTCGAACTGACGCCTTACGCTGAGGAAGAGCTGGCGCGGATGACGGACCTGGTTCGCCAGGCGATCGGTTTCAGTGAGGAGCGTGATGACCGGATCAGTGTGATCAATGCCGCATTTCAGGTGTTGCAAGAGGACCCTGCGATCGAATTCACCGAACCGGGATTGCTGGAACGAATGGACTGGGGAGGTCTGCTTCGGATGGCGGCGATCTCGATCCTGTTGCTGCTGCTGATTTTTGGTGTAATCCGTCCAACTTTGCGGCAACTGGTGATGACCTTGCCGCCGCGTACCATGGAGCTGCCGCAGGCCTTCCAGCAGCAGTTAGCCGATGAATCCGCATCCGGAGAGCCCAGTCGCCGGCTTGCCAGCGGACCAGACAGGAAAGTGGAGGAGAATCCATACGATCATAAGCTGAATTCGGCAAAGCAGATCGTCAACCAGGACCCGAAGCGAGTAGCTCAGGTTGTCCGGCAGTGGGTGAATGATGATGGCGGATAATTCGAAAGCCAAAGGAAGCGGACTGAACGGTATCGAGCGAGCCGCAATTCTTTTGATGAGTCTGGGCGAACAGGAAGCTTCCAATGTGCTCAAGCATGTTGGTGCCCGGGAAGTCCAGCGGATTGGAACCGCGATGGCAACGCTTCCCTCGGTCTCGCGCGATCAGGTGGTGGATGTGCTGGACCAATTCGTCGGGGCCGTGGAAGAAAAGACTTCACTCGGTATCGGCAGCGACGAGTATGTGCGCAAGGTGCTATCGGGTGCACTGGGTGACAATGCTGGTTCGATGATCGACCGTATTTTGCTTGGGCGCAAGAGCAAGGGCCTGGAGGCGATGAAATGGATGGATCCGCGCAGCGTGGCGGAACTGATCCGGCAGGAACATCCCCAGATCATTGCCATTGTGCTTGCTTATCTGGAAAGCGACCAGGCGGCCGAGGTTTTGTCGCAGTTGCCGGAGCAGATTCGCCCGGATGTGGTGATTCGAATGGCGACCATCGACGGGATTCCCCCGGCGGCTTTCGAGGAACTGGATTCGGTAATGGAAAAGCAGTTTCACGGCAACGAAAATGTCAAGTCTTCCAGCGTGGGTGGAATCCGGGCTGCCGCGGAAATGCTCAACTTCGTCGAGGGCAGTACCGAAGAAATGATCCTGTCCCAGATCCGGGAACACGATGAAGGGCTTTCGTCAAGAATCCAGGATGAGATGTTCGTGTTCGACAATCTCATGGATCTGGATAATCGCAGCATCCAGACCTTGATGCGCGAGATCGATTCCAAGTTGCTGACCAAGGCAATCAAGGGAGCTGACCAGAGCGTCAAGGCCAAGTTCCTGCAGAACATGTCGCGCCGTGCCGCGGAGATGCTGGAAGAAGATATCGAGGCTGCCGGCCCGGTAAAGGTATCGGAAGTCGAGGCGGCACAGAAGGAAATCCTGGTGACGGTACGCAGGCTGGCCGACGAAGGGCAGATCGAACTCGGCGGCAAGGGCGAAGAATATGTCTGAGGCGTTCTCCGCGAAAAACTTCGGCCGGGCCGAATCCTGGCAACTGCCGGAAATCTCGACCGGCAACGGTACCCGGGAAGGGTCGGCAAACGACGCCTCCGGCCGAAGCGCGAAAGCGCTCGAGCAGCTCCAGCGGCAGGCCTGGCAGGAAGGGTTTGACCGTGGGATGCAGAAGGGCAAAGCTGCCGGTGAGGCCGAGGTTCGAGGGGAGGCGAAAAAACTGGAGGCGCTGGTCGGCGCAATGCGCATGCCGCTCAAGGACGTGGATGAGGCATTCTTGCGTGAAATTGCCCGGTTGTCCCTGACCCTTGCACGGGCCCTGATCTGCGGCCAGTTGCGCGTGTTTCCCGAATCCGTGGTGCAACTGGTTCAGGAGGCGCTGAAGGATTTGCCGGCCGAGAGCCGGCGGATCAGGATCGAACTCAATCCCGGCGACGTCGAACTGGTGCGTGAACATTTGCCCGACCTGGAGCAAGGTGGCAACGTGGTCTTGATCAAAAGTCAGAAGCTGGCGCGCGGCGACTGCGAGGTGAGCAGCCGGGATTCGCATATCGATGCCAGGCTTGATACCCGTATCCGTAATCTTGCCGAACAGATGTTGGGCCCGGAAGCATTTGAAGCGGCTCATGAAAACACAGAGGATCAGGATTGAACGAAGAGCGAACGGACTACTGGCGAAGCAGGATGCGACAGTTTGCCGATGCGAGTGTTGATCAGCCGGTGCTTAAACCCTCCGGTCGCCTGAGGCGGGTGGTCGGCCTGGCGCTGGAAGCCGTTGGAGTGGAGGCCTCACTGGGTGAGCGCTGCTGGCTGCAGGATGGAGCGGGCCGCAAGCTGGAAGCCGAAGTTGTCGGCTTCGCAGGTGAAACCGTATATTTGATGCCCACCGAGCCGGTCCACGGCCTGTCCCCGAACGCGAGAGTGTATCCGGAACGACGAATACTGGATATTCCGGTCGGGTCCGAAATGCTCGGGCGAGTGATTGATGGATCGGGGCAGCCGCTGGATGGAAAGGGACCGTTGCGCCCCAGTGGACGGGCGCACCTGATGGGAGAGCCAATCAATCCGCTGAAGCGCGAACTGATTCGCCAGCCCCTGGATACCGGTGTTCGCGCCATCAATTCGCTGCTGACGGTGGGCCGCGGCCAGCGACTTGGGCTTTTCGCCGGATCGGGGGTTGGTAAATCAACCCTGCTTGGCATGATGACTCGCTATACCTCGGCTGATGTGGTGGTTGTCGGCCTGATCGGAGAGCGTGGAAGAGAGGTGCGGGAATTCATCGAGTCGAGTCTGGGTCCGGACGGGCTGGCGCGTTCGGTGGTCATTGCAACGCCGGCCGATCGGGCGCCTCTGATGCGGATGCGCGGCGCCTGGCTGGCGACCTCGATCGCCGAGTATTTCCGGGATCAGGGTCTCAAGGTATTGCTGTTGATGGACTCGCTCACGCGATTTGCCCAGGCAAGGCGCGAAATAGCCCTGGCGGTTGGTGAACCACCGGCGACGCGTGGTTACCCGCCCTCGGTTTTTGCGAGTCTGCCCGCACTGATCGAGCGCGCCGGCGCCGGCGAAGGGGGTTCCGGCTCGATCACGGCCTTCTACACGATTCTGGTCGAGGGGGATGACATGAACGACCCGGTGGCGGACTCGGCCCGAGCGATTCTGGATGGACACATCATGCTTTCGCGCAAGATCGCTGAACAGGCGATTTATCCGGCGATTGACGTCGAAGCCTCCGTCAGCCGGGTCCAGGATGCCATCGTCAGCGAAGAGCAGTTGGCATCGGCGCGTCGTTTGCGGCAAATTCTTGCCGCATGGCGGCAAAACGAGGACCTGATCGTGGTCGGCGCTTATCGCAGGGGGGAAGATCCCAGAATCGATGAGGCCATACAGTACTACCCGAAGATCATGGAATTTCTTCGTCAAAGTAGTCAGCAAGCGGTCAACCTCGACCAGAGTTTCGCGGACTTGACTCGACTGATGGCGGATTGTGGCGATGGTGCTGCACCTGGCAAATAAATTGCATTTATTTTCAGCAGTGTTTAATCGAGCGCAATCCATGTTAAAAAAATCCGAAAAAATGAGCCGCGTTGCCAAACTCATCGATCGCGAGCAGCAGCAGGCTTCACGCAGGATTTCTCAATTGCGCGAGGCGCTGCAGAACTCCGAGCGCCAGCTCGAGACCCTGCGGGATTACCGGCAAGTTTACCACGCAGCTGAACAGCGGCCAGAGCAGGCCAACGCGACATTGACCCGGCCATCGCAGTTTCGTAATTACAGCGCGTTCCTCGGCCAGCTGAATCAAGCTGTGCGTCAGCAGGAACTGCAGGTCGATCAGGCCCGTCAGGAGTTTGACGCTCAGGTGCGTCACTGGAGAGCGGCCAAGTCGCGTACCCGGGCGGTGGAGCGCGTGGCTGAACGGCATGCCGGCCGCGAGCGTCGCGAAAGCCGACGACATGAACAGACTCTGGCAGACGAGCTGATTCTCCGGCGTTTTTTTGAACCGGTAGTATGAATTCACTTGCAGAGCTGCTGCCTGCGCTGAATTCCGGGCCCGGACAGTCCAGGAGGCCTGTCGAACTCTCGGAATCGGATATTGCCTTTGCGCTTTTTTTGCATCAGGCCTCCGGCTTGTCCGCAGATTCGGCAGGCCTTCCTTTCCAGTCTTCCATGAATGCTGTAATGCTGTCGGAAGCTGCGATCGCATCTGCTGCGCTTGCCGGCGACGGAGAAAAAGCAGCCTCATCACTGGAAGCGGTCAGAGTCGGGATGGCGCTGACTGATTCGCCGCCAACCCAAGGGGCACCCCGCTTGTCGGGGCCTGGGAATGGAAACCCCGACCGTCTGACTTTGCATGGACAAACCAGAAGTTTCCCGGTTGCTGGTTTCTTGTCACGGGGTTTGCCGGGCGGTGATGCGCCGGTGGGGGAACCCGCTTCGCTGCTGCCGCGTTCTTTGGACGCATCAATCCAGACGGAATCACACCTACAGGCACAGAGTGATCAAGGTCGACGTGGTTTCGCAACATTGAAGGCAGCAGGCATGTCCTCCCGCGGCGCCTATGAGCCGTCGTTTCAGCAACTCAATGAACTGGACGAAAGAGGACCATTGGGGGTCGCAAACCGGAATCCAGCGGCTGCAGCGACTGTTTCCAAGTCCGCGCAGCAGGCTGTTGCAAAGACGGTCGAAGCGACTTTGACCAGCGCCGGCGAAAACACAACGGCGCGGGAGGTTTTGAATTGGACCGGGGTGTCGGCAGCCGAGGGTTTGTCTGCTTCGTCAACGAATCGTTTGGCGACTCAATCTTTACCTGAACAAGCTTTTATTTCCAGGCAGGTTGGCGAACAAACGCTGGACCGGGTGATCTTCATGAGTCGGGCCGGGGTGGAACAGGCTCGCCTTCAATTGCATCCCGCGGAACTGGGCCGGGTCGATATCCGGCTTGAGATCGACGGCAGTGATGCGCGTCTGCAGCTTGCAGTGCAGGGAAGCAATGTACGGGAGGCTATCGAAGCCATGCTGCCGAAACTTCGCGATGCGTTACAGCAACAGGGTCTTGATCTGCGCGAAGCGCGCCTGAACGATGCCTCGGAGGGCCATGACGGGAATCATCGAAATGATCCCGGCGACCAGGGCTCCGGGACAGACGACGGTTCGTCTCGGGAGGGCTCCATGTCCGTGGCGACAGGTTCGTCAGAACAGCCGGGAAGCGGAAGTGGATCGGATGGAAAACGACTCGCGCTGTGGCTGGATGGATCTGCCGACCGGCTGCTGGATGCCTACGCATAAATCCGGTAATTGCATAATCCGGGGAAAAGTCTTTCCTGATTACGTATGTATGTCAGCCATTTGAAAAAGCAACCACAGATTACGCA
>CAYVPB010000060.1:0-18198 GCA_964453565.1 uncultured Halomonas sp. | reverse complement strand
CGGAAACACTACTCTCCGGGCTCTCGCACTCGGAAATTTATGCAACTGATGGGTCCAGTCAAGACAATAATCTGCGTGAATCTGTGTAATCTGCGGTTCCAGGGTTTTCTGTCTTGGCATGGCTGAGTCAACTACGTAATCAGGAAGAAGTTAGTCCACAGATGAACACAGATAAACACAGATATAGAAACCTTGAAAGACATGAAGACCACGCAGGATGGCATGAAGAGCGCCGAGAACAGCCATTCAAGGTCGATTCTCAAATAAAGTGTTCTCCGATACGATTATGTTTTGTCTTTACACTTCGTGTTCTTCGTGCGCATCTTCGTGTGCTCCGTGTCAGGCTCTAAGCTCTATGAGATTTTATCTGTGTTCATCTGTGGATATAAAAGGTTTCAAGCGGCCTTGCGCTGCCGCAGGTTGCGTGGCTGGAACGGTTCGATTGCTTCGCCGATGGCCTGGAGGTGCTTCGGGGTGGTGCCGCAGCAGCCGCCGATGATGTTGACCAGGCCGTCCTCGGCATACGTCTTGACGATTGACGCCATTTGTTCCGGTGTTTCGTCGTACTCGCCGAATTCATTCGGCAGGCCGGCATTGGGGTGGGCCGTGACCAGGCATTCGGCAACCCGGGCAAGGTCCTGGACATGCTTTTTCAGTTCCTCGGCGCCGAGCGCGCAATTGAAGCCCACGCCGGTGGGGCTGGCATGGCGTATCGAGTAATAAAAGGCTTCAGGCGTCTGTCCTGAAAGGGTACGGCCGGAGGCATCGGTAATGGTGCCGGAGATCAGTAGCGGCCAGCGTTCACCGCGCCGTGCAAATTCTTCTTCGATGGCGAAGATGGCCGCCTTGGCGTTGAGCGTGTCGAAGATGGTTTCGATCATCAGCAGATCTGCGCCGCCATCGAGCAGACCTCGCGTGGCTTCGGTATAGGCTTCGACCAGGTCATCGAAACTGATATTCCGGTAACCGGGACTGGAAACGTCCGGCGAAATCGACGCGGTGCGATTGGTCGGGCCAAGAGTGCCGACGACAAAGCGCGGCTTGTCCGGAGTTTCGTCTTCAACTTCATCGCAAGCCTCGCGCGCCAGCCGTGCGGCCTCGCGATTGATTTCCTCGGAAAGCTCTTCCAGCGCATAGTCGGCCTGACTGATGCGGTTGGCGTTGAATGTGTTGGTCTCAACCAGGTCGCATCCGACGGCGATGAAATCCTTGTGGATTCTCTTGATCAGATCGGGCCGGGTCAGCGTCAGCAGGTCGTTGTTGCCCTTGAGATCATGATCATGGTCGGAGAAGCGCTCGGCGCGAAAGTCCTCTTCGTTGAGCTTCTCGGTCTGGATCATGGTGCCCATGGCGCCGTCCAGCAGCAGGATGCGTTCGTTCAAGGCATCGAACATCTTTTCGACCCGTTTGGAATCGTGCCATTTCAGTTCGCTCATGGTTTCCTTGCAAGCATTGTGATGATTTTAAAGTTGGGTGGTTTTTTTTCCACCGAAGTGATATCGCAGAACTTGACCTCGAGACCGCTTGCGCCGGCCAGCGCGATCAGCGTATCCGGATCGAAACCGTTGTTGACGTGCCCGTAGGCTTCGACCTGCGAGGCATGGCCATGATGGTTCAGAGTCGCGGTCACCAGCATGCCACCCGGCTTGAGCACCCGGGCCGCCTCGGACACAACCTTTTCGGGTGCTGCGCTGTAGGTCAGTGCGTGCAACATCAGTACGGTGTCGAACGCGGCTTCTTCGAACGGCAAGTCATGCATGTCGCCCTGGTGGAAGCGGACATTCCTGAATTCCGAGACCCGCTGTCTGCCTGCCTCGACCACCTTGTCGGAAATGTCGATGCAGTCGATCGTTTCAGCACGGCCGTGTAGCAACTCGCCTATTACGCCGTCACCGGATGCGATATCGAGTACCCGGCCCGGGGACAACATCTGCACCATCGCGCGCGCCGTCGCCTCCCAGGTTCGACCGGGAGAATAGTGACGCTCCATGTCGCCAGCCACCGCATCCGGCCAATTGCGGCCGGAAACGCGCTCGGCCAGAATATCGGGCAGGCGCTCGGCGTCGGCGCTGATCTGCGGGTCGTCCAGCCACCGGGTCAGGTTTCTCCACAGCGCGCACAGCGGGCAGTCGGGATCGTCAGTCATCGAACGGTAATAGACCGAAACCCCCTCGCGCCGATCGGCCACCAGCCCGGCCTCGCGCAAACGGGCCAGATGAGTGGACACGCGCGGCTGTGCCAGCCGGGTAATCCGGGCCAGCTCCGCGACGGTCAATTCCTCGGTATCCAGGAGCGCCAGCAGCCGCAGTCGAGTGCTGTCACCCAGCAAGCTGCAATGTCGCCCGATCAGTTCGAGTTCGATAAAAGTATCCTTCTATCGCGATTAAGAGATATAAAACTATGGTACAGGTTATGGGGGATTTTTTCAACGAAATCCGACGGCACGCTCATGGTCAGCCACGCAACCTCCGCGTATCAGTCGCTGGGCCAGGGCGCGCGATCACCCTGGAATAGGATCTGGGACGATGTGGCCTGCGAGATCGCCGTTCGCCGATCCACCGAGGGGTGGGTGGCTGACCATGACGCCGGCCGCACGTATACAAGCGAGGCCCTGCTGGAATCCCTTGGTCTGACTGAATGACCATCTGGTCGGCCGAGGCGCGGGCCCAGCTTGCCGCCATCCAGAAGCGCGTTGCCCAGGACTCTCCCCGAGATGCCGCTGCGTTGATTAAACGCCTCGTTGATCGAGTCGTTCAACTGAAGACCGTGCCGCGGAGCGGCCGCCGGTTGCCGGAGTATCCGGACGACGAGTTGCGCGAGTTGCTGTCGCAGCCTTCAGAACTCGTCCTTCCACCGCCGGAGGACGCCGAATACATCGACGGGTTGGTTGTCGGTGTCCGGTTCGCGTTGTTGTGCGGCTTCGATCACGGCCGGTTTGCGGGTGCGCAGGAAAGGGTTGAAGGTTTTTTCCTCTCCGAGCGTGGTGGGCAGCGTGATCTGGTCGTTGTGGCGCAACTCGTCGACATGTCGGGCCCGCTCGATCAACGCGGCGTTGTCGGGTTCGACCTCGAGCGCGAACCGGCAGTTGTCGCGGGTGTATTCATGGGCGCAGTAGACCCCCAGCGAGTCGGGAAGCGCGGCGAGCTTGTCCAGCGAGTCCTGCATCTGTTCCGGGGTACCCTCGAACAGCCGGCCGCAGCCGGAGGAAAAAAGGGTATCGCCGCACAGCAGGTGGTTATGGTCATGAAACACGATATGGCTGGTGGTGTGGCCTGGAGTTTCGAGTACCGAACATTCAAGACCGAGTTCGTCGATGGCCACTTTGTCTCCTTCGGCCACGACCTGCATGTCGCGCGGCATGCGCTTGTCGTCCGGGCCCCAGGCGGGCGCCGGGTGCCGGCGCCGGATTTCATTGACGCCGCCGATGTGGTCGGCATGATGGTGGGTCAGCAGCAGGCCGGCCAGCCTGAGCCCGCGCTCGGCCAGGAATGAAAGCGGCCCGCTGGCGTCGCCGGGATCGACCAGGACACAGTCTTCGCCACGAACCAGAGCCCAGATATAATTGTCTCTGAATGCCGGGATGGCATGAATTTCGAGCTCCATGCACTTATCCGTCAAAGTGTGAGTGCTTTTTATTCTATCGGGCCAGGGTGATGAACGCCGGATTCGCAAGACTCCAGAATGACGAAACCCGCCTGGTGCCCGGGATCGTGGCAGATGCCGGGGTCGACTGGCTGCTGGAATGCGCACCCGCGATCAGCCCCTCGTGCGCGCTGCGCGTGCCCCGTCATCGCCTGTTGCTTGCCGATGACGAATGGATCTGGCCGTTTCGCCTGCCGATTGACTTGCTGCCGTTCGCCGACGACTCGATTCCCGCAATCATGCTGCGCCACGTGTTCTGGCAGCCTGCTGCTGCGGATTTGCTGACCGAGGCCGTGCGATGTCTCAAGCCCGGCGGACTGCTGCTTTCGGTTTCGGCCAATCCGTGGCATCCGTCGAGCTGGAAGGAACTGGGCCGCGATGCTTTGCGTCTGCCGGCCTGGCCTCGTCTGCTGATGCAGCATGCCCGCTTCGCCCTGCAACTGCAGATCCCGACGCGGCGCCAGTGGTCCGGACTGGTCCCGGGGTTGAATCCATTGCTGCTGGTGGTGGCGCGCAAGCCACCTCGGCCGGCGCGGGTGCGGCGGGTGGAGTTCAGACAGCCGCTGTCGGCGCGCGGCCGCATGGCGGTCACCAGTTGCCGCGCGGCATGAGTATTAGTGGCATGCCGGTCGAAATCTGGACTGACGGTGCCTGCAGCGGCAATCCGGGCCCTGGCGGATGGGGCGCGGTGCTGCGCTGGAACGGCAACGAACGCGAATTGTCGGGCGGTGAGCGCGAGACCACCAACAACCGGATGGAACTGATGGCTGCGATCCAGGCGCTGGAAACGCTCAAGCGTCCCTGCAGGGTATGCCTGACCACCGATTCCAATTATGTGCGTCAGGGTATTACCGAATGGCTGCCGCGCTGGCAGGCCAATGGATGGAAGACTGCCGCGCGCAAGCCGGTCAAGAATGCCGATCTTTGGCAGCGCCTGCACGAGGCGGTTAAGCGTCATCATGAGGTTCAGTGGCACTGGGTGCGCGGGCATTCGGGTCATCCCGAAAACGAGCGCGCCGATGCTCTGGCGACCGGCGCAATCGGCCGCCGCTGAGGTCTGCATCATGCGTCAAGTCGTTCTGGATACTGAAACCACCGGCCTGGAGCTCGAGGAAGGCCACCGGCTGATCGAGATCGGTTGTCTTGAATTGATCAACCGGCGTCTGACCGGGCGCGAGTTTCATCGCTATCTCAATCCGGAGCGTTCGGTCGAGCAGGGCGCGGTCCAGGTTCACGGGCTCGATGATGACTTTCTGAGCGACAAACCGCGGTTCGCCGAGGTGGCGGCAGAGTTGCTGGAATTCATCCGCGGCGCCGAACTGATCATCCACAACGCGGCGTTCGATATCGGCTTTCTCGACAGCGAGCTCGCGCGTCTGAGTGAACCGGTACGGATCTCCGAGTGCGCCAGGGTTCTTGATACGCTCGAACTGGCACGCGACCTGCATCCCGGGCAGCGCGTCAGTCTCGATGCATTGTGCCGGCGCTACGAAGTCGACAATACTGAACGCGCACTGCACGGTGCGCTGCTGGACGCTCAGCTTCTGGCTGAAGTCTACCTGCTGATGACCGGCGGCCAGGTTTCGCTGGAACTGGAACTCGATACGGGCTTGGCCCGGGGTGATCGTGCGGCTGCATCGGCCGTGGATCCGGAAGCGTTGGTGCTCAAGCGTGCCGGCGCCGGGGAGCTGGAGGCGCACCGGATGTTGATCGAAAAGATTGAAAAGGCGGCCGGTGAGCGTGGAACCCTGTGGCGGGCGCTGGACGGCGGGTTTGACTGAGCCGGGTCGTGCGGCGGTTTCGCAACCGCCTGGATTGCCGCCGTCGGTGGTGATCTGCGGGCCCACCGCGGCCGGAAAGACCGAAATCGCCATGGCGCTGGCCGACCGGTTCGAAACGCGGCTGATCAGTGCCGATTCGGTACAGGTATTTCGCGGCATGGATATTGGCAGCGCCAAGCCGCCGCCTGACCTGCTCGAGCGTTATCCGCATGCGTTGATTGATATTCGCGATCCCGAGCAGGGCTGGAGCGCGGTCGAATTCGCCGCCCGGGCGGCAGCTGAAATGCGGGCCGCGGTTTCGGCTGGGAGATTGCCCGTGGTGGTTGGCGGCACCGCGATGCATCTTCGCGCGCTGCGATACGGTATGGACCATCTGCCCAAGGCGGATCCGGCACTGCGCGAGCAGATTGCCGTGCAGGCGGATCGATGTGGATGGCCGGCACTGCATGCCGAGCTGGCACGTCTGGATCCCGAATCGGGTCGAAAAATCCGTCCCGGTGACTCGCAGCGAATTCAGCGGGCGCTGGAAATCTGCCGCCTCACCGGCAAACCGGCCAGCAGTCTGCAACGCGGTCGGGGTCCGGATTTGTTTTTCGACGCCGCGCATCTGGTCATCGCGCCGGCCGATCGGACCGAATTGCATCGGCGTATCGATGCGCGCTGGCGGCGGATGCTGGAACAAGAGCTGTTGGCGGAGGTCAAAGTCCTGCTGGCGCGCCCCGGCCTGACCCGACAATCTCCGGCATTGCGCGCGGTCGGCTATCGTCAGGCGGCGGAATGCCTGGAAGGGCTGTTTCCTGCCGATGCACTGGCCGAACGCGGCGCGGCAGCGACGCGTCAACTGGCCAAGCGGCAGTTAACGGCGTTTCGGCAATGGTCGGGAGCAATGTGGTATGACCCGTTGAATAAAAACACAATAGGCCGCATAATCAACCGTGTAGAAAAATTGATGCGGCGCACAAACCGGCGTCACGACTGAACCGGATCTCCGGAACCCCGGATTCGGAATCGCGACCGGTCATCGTGGCGCGGCCTTCACGACCAAAGCGCGATACTACAGTTGGCAAAATAAGGAGAATTACAAATGTCCGGCAAGGGTCAATCATTGCAAGATCCGTTTCTCAACGCCTTGCGCAAGGAGAGGGTGCCCGTCTCGATTTTTCTGGTCAATGGTATCAAGCTGCAAGGCCATATCGAATCTTTCGACAATTTTGTCGTGTTGCTGAAAAATTCGGTCAGCCAGATGATCTACAAGCATGCGATTTCCACCGTCGTGCCGGCACGCAACGTGCGCATCAGTCCTCCAGAGGCGCAGGAAAACGATTGAGCCAACCCGATTTTCAGACTTCGTCGGCACGGACCTACGAGCGTGCACTGGTCCTTTTCCCTGAAATTGGATTGCCGGCCCAAGCGCCGGAAATTGAGGAGTTTCAGTCTTTGGCTGCGGCGGCGGGTTGCGAGGTCGTGGATCTTGTGTGTGCGCCACGAGATCGCGCCGACCCCGGATCTCTGGTTGGCAGCGGCAAGGTCGAGGAGTTGCGCACGCGAGTCCAGGACAGCGACGCCGAAGTGGTGCTTTGCAATCATCGCCTGACGCCGATTCAGGAACGCAACCTTGGAAAATCGCTGGGCGTTCCGGTCATCGACCGGACCACTCTCATTCTGGATATCTTTGCCCAGCGAGCGCGCTCCAGCGAAGGCAAGCTGCAGGTCGAGCTGGCCCAATTGGGACATCTGGCCACGCGTCTGGTACGTGGTTGGACTCATCTGGAGCGACAGCGCGGCGGCATTGGAATGCGCGGGCCGGGTGAGACCCAGCTCGAAACCGACCGACGGCTTCTGGCCGGGCGAATCCGCCAGTTGCGAGCCCGTCTGGCGCGACTGGAGCGCCACCGGGCGCGCGGTCGCCAGGCGCGAGAACGCGGCAATTTGCCGCTGGTGGCGCTGGTCGGCTACACCAACGCGGGCAAGTCGACGCTGTTCAACGCCCTGACATCAGCGGGTGTGACGGCACGCGATCAGTTGTTCGCCACGCTGGACCCGACGGTTCGACAAATCGAGATGCCGCGCGGCGGTGCGGTGCTGGCCAGCGACACGGTTGGATTCATTCGCGACCTGCCGCACGAACTGGTTGCAGCCTTTCGCGCCACGCTGGAGGAAACCCTGGCGGCAAGTCTGGTCGTGCAGGTAGTGGATGCCTCGGACCCCGAACATCTCGAACATTCCCGGACCGTCGAACAGGTTCTGGCCGAAATCGGTGCGGCCGACCTGCCGCGACTGGTGGTTTACAACAAGATCGATCTCATTGAGCAGACCCCGGGGATCGAAAACGATGCCGACGGCGAACCATGCAAGGTCCGGGTTTCGGCAGCAACCGGGGAAGGAATGCAGGCGTTGCTGGAGGCAATTGGCCAACGCGTGGGTGGTGGCAGAATCCGCAAGGGCGTGGTATTGCCGCCGCGATTGCAAAAATTGCGGTCCCGGCTTCATCAGCTCGGCGCGATCCGTTCCGAGCAGTTCGAGCAGGATGGATCGGCGCGGATAGAGCTTGATCTTTCCCGCCGTGACGCACGCGAACTGGGTCGCATGGGCGGCGCGGCGGGCACGTGGATTCACCAACACCTGTTAAACTGACATGCTGTGTTAATAGTCTCCGACGAACTCGCCAAATGGAGATTGCGGAGATTGTGTGCCTTGATGACGGAGTAGGAAATGCCCTGGAATGAGCCCGGACGCGGTGGCGGAAACGGTCAGGACCCCTGGAAGGGAGGCGGTCAGCAACCGCCTGATCTTGATGAAGTTTTCGCCAACGTGCAAAAAAGATTGAAGAAGATCATAGGCGGCGGAGACTCCGGCGGTGATGGTGGTAAGAGCGCCAACGGCCCCGGCTTCGGTGGCGTGGTCATCCTGCTGCTGTTGCTGGCCGGTATCTGGGTGGTGTGGAATTCGATCCACATTGTCGATGAGTCGGAGCGTGGCGTGGTGCTGCGTTTCGGCGAATACGCGCGAACCCTGACGCCGGGATTGAAATTCACCCTGCCGGCACCGGTGGAAGTGGTCGAAAAGGTCAATGTCACCCAGGTCCGCTCGGTTGAAAGCCGGGCGCGCATGCTGACCGGAGATGAAAACCTGATTGATCTGGGCTACGCAGTGCAATTTCGTGTGGTCGAGCCGGAAAAGTTTCTGTTCAACGTTCAGGGTCCGGTACAGTCGTTGCGCGAAGCCACTGACAGCTCGATCCGGGAGATTGTCGGCACCAACAACATGGATTTCATCCTCGAGGCTGGCCGTGGTGTGATTGCGATCACTGCCGGAGAGCTGTTGCAGGAAATCGTTGATCGATATGATTCCGGAATTGAGATCGAATCGTTCAACCTTCAGGAAGTGCGCCCCCCCGGCCAGGTGCAGAGCGCATTCGACGATGTGGTGCGGGCGCGTGAGGATCAGATCCGTTTTGCCAACGAGGCCCAGGCCTATGCCAACCAGGTTGTACCGGAGGCCCGTGGCCGCGCCGCGCGAGTGCGGGAAGAGGCCCAGGGGTATCGGGATTCGCTGATTGCAAGGGCCGATGGTGAGGCCGACCGTTTCGTGGCTCTTTACACGGAATACAGCGTTGCGCCCGAGGTGACGCGTCAGCGACTGTATCTGGAAACGCTTCAAAGCGTCTACGCCAGTGTCCCCAAGGTGTTGCTTAATTCCGACAGCAACAATCTGCTGTATCTGCCTCTGGATCGCTTGACCGGTGCGGGATCATCGTCGGCCGGCGCGGTTCCGCCTCCTCCACTGCTGAGCGCTTCCGAGCAGCAGCGAACCAATTCACAGCCCACACGTGCCCGAAGCGGGCGCGAGGGGAGATAAGCGATGCGCGGTTTCCTTGTACCCATTATTGTCGTGATCCTGGTCGTCGTCGGACTGCAAAGCCTGTTCGTTGTCACCGAGACCGAGCATGCATTGAAGTTTCGCCTGGGTGAAGTCATCCGCGATGACTACGAGCCGGGGCTTCATTTCAAGACGCCTTTTATCAACAATGTGCGCAAGTTCGACAATCGCCTGATCACGCTCGACATGCCGCCGGAGCAGATGAACACGGCCGAGCAGAAGTTCGTCGAGGTCGACTATTTCGTCAAGTGGCAGATCCGCGACCCGCGCCAGTTCTATGTTGCCACCACCGGAGGCGACTTCATGGTGGCGCGGGCCCGTTTGTCGCAATTGATCCGCAACGATCTGCGCGATGAGTTCGCCCAGCGCACGCTCAGCGAGGTGGTCTCCGAGCAACGTCGCTCGATGATGGATCGGCTGCAGCAGCGTGCCGATGAGAGAATGGAGACATTAGGCGTCGACGTGCTGGACGTGCGCATCAAGAAGATCGAACTGACCGAAGAAGTGCTCGGTTCGGTGTTCAATCGCATGGAAACCCAGCGCACCGAGTTCGCCAATGAGCTGCGCTCGCTGGGCCGCGAGCGGGCAGAGGAAATCCAGGCTGATGCCGATCGTCAGGTGCGGGTGCTGCTGGCCGAGGCGGAACGTGATGCGGCGCGCATCCGCGGTGAGGGCGATGCCCGTTCGACCGAGATCTATGCGGCCGCCTACCAGCGTGACCCGGAGTTCTATGCCTTCCTGCGCAGCCTTGAAGCCTACTCGGGCAGTTTCGGCGCGAGTCGCGACATGCTGTTGCTGGATACCACTTCGGACTTCTTCCGTTACTTCGATCAGCGCCAATAACAGTCTAGTGGTCCTTCAACATGATGTACGGATTCAGTTGGTCTGCCAGCGTTCAGGGCAAGGCGCGGCTCGCAGTGAATGGCCGTCGCCCTTTACGAGAGCCGGAATGCTGCCATGGACGCTGAACCCGCACATCATGTTGAAGGACCACTAGGCCCATGTTCAGGGATCTGATGCTGGCAATTGCGCTGGTGCTGGTGATCGAGGGCCTTTTGCCCGCGCTCAATCCGCGCGGCTGGAAGAACGCAGTCGAGCAGGTGTCGCAGGCTTCCGACGAGGCCATTCGGCGCTTCGGCGTGGTCATGCTGATCGCCGGGGTGGTGCTGTTCCATTTTGTGCGCTGATGGCACGCTCGCCATTGATGAACGGGAAATTTCAATGTCAAGCTCGGTAGTGATCCTCGGCACCCAGTGGGGCGACGAGGGCAAGGGGAAAATCGTCGATCTGCTGGCCCATGACGCCGATGCGGTGGTCCGGTTCCAGGGCGGTCACAATGCCGGCCATACGCTGGTGGTTGACGGGCGCAAGACGGTATTGCATCTAATCCCCTCAGGGATTCTGACGCCGAAAGCGCGCTGCCTGGTGGGTAACGGAGTCGTGGTCGCTCCCGATGCGCTTCTGCACGAGATTTCGGGTCTGGAACAAGCCGGCATCGAATTGAGTGGCCGGCTGGGTCTGTCCGGCGCCTGCCCGGTGATCCTGTCTTCGCACGTCGCGCTGGACCAGGCGCGCGAGAAAAAACGCGGCCACAAGGCGATCGGCACCACCGGCCGGGGTATCGGCCCGGTCTACGAGGACAAGGCCTCGCGTCATGCCCTGCGCCTGGCCGATATCGCGGATCCCCGGCGGCTGGCTGAAAAACTCGGCGCGTTGCTGGACTACCACAATTTTCTGCTGTCGCATTATTACCAGGCCGAGCCGCTGGATCCGGCCCGCGTCGCCGATGACGCGGCGCGCCAGGGTGAGGCCTTGCAGCCGCTTTTGTGTGATGTCGCCGCCGAACTGCACGAAATGAGGCGCGCCGGCCGGCGGTTGTTGTTCGAGGGCGCCCAGGGCAGTCTGCTCGACATCGACCATGGCACCTATCCGTTCGTGACCTCTTCGAACACAACCGTCGGTGGCGTGCTGACCGGCAGCGGAGTCGGGCCGGGTGACATCGACTATGTGCTCGGCATCACCAAGGCCTACACCACCCGGGTGGGCTCAGGCCCGTTCCCGACCGAGCTGGACGACGAGATCGGCTTGCGAATCGCCGGGCGTGGCGTTGAATTCGGCGCCACCACCGGCCGCCCGCGTCGCTGCGGCTGGATTGATGCAGTGGCGTTGAAAAGAATGGTCCGGGTCAACGGCATCACTGGCCTTTGCATCACCAAGCTGGACGTTCTCGATGGCCTGGAGAAGGTGAAGATCTGCACCGGCTACGATGGTGTGGATACGTTCCCTCAGGGCGCGGAGGAGTGGAGTCGTGTCGAACCCCGCTATCGCGGCGTGCCCGGCTGGAGCGGCGACACGCGCGGCATTACCAGCGCCGAGGCGCTGCCGCGGGCCGCGCGCGACTATCTGGACCTTCTTTCCGAGCTGGTGGAAGCGCCGGTGCACATGCTTTCGACCGGACCTGAACGCGAAGCCAACGTGATCTTCAAGTATCCGTTTTCCTGACCGGAGCCGTATCGATGCTGGACCCGCAGTTGTTACGCAATGAACTCGAGACCGTGGCCGCCGCGCTGGCGCGGCGCGGCTATCACCTGGACATGGAGCACTACGCCTCGCTGGAGTCGCAACGCAAGCAGCTGCAGACTCGGGTCGAGGAGTTCAGAAGCCGGCGCAACAGCCGCTCGAAGGAGATCGGCCAGGCCAAGGCGCGGGGCGAGGATATCGAGCCGCTGAAACAGGAGGTCGCGTCACTGGGCGAGGAACTGGCGAGCGGGGAGCGGCAGTTGCAGCGCGTGCGCGCGACCCTGGACCATTTGTTGCTGGATCTGCCCAACCTACCGGCCGAAGACGTGCCCGACGGCGATGATGAGAAAGACAACCTTGAGGTCAAGCGCTGCGGTGAGCCGACCGGGTTCGATTTCGAGGTGCGTGATCATGTCGAACTGGGTGAGATCCTGGGAGGGCTCGATTTCGAGCTTGCGGCAAAACTCTCCGGAGCGCGTTTTGTCGTGTTGCGTGGAGCGGTTGCAAGACTACATCGAGCCCTGGCTCAATTCATGCTCGACCTGCATGCCACCGAGCACGGCTATATCGAAACCTGGACGCCTTATCTGGTCGGCGCCACTGCAATGCGCGGCACCGGCCAGTTACCCAAGTTCGAGGAGGATGCATTCCGGATCGATGACGATCCTCCGCGCTACCTGATCCCGACGGCCGAAGTGCCGCTGACCAATCTTGCAGCCAACGAGATTGTTTCAGCAGCCGATCTGCCGTTGAAGTTCGTGGCCCATACGCCGTGTTTTCGTCGCGAAGCCGGATCGCATGGCAAGGATACTCGCGGCATGATTCGCCAGCACCAGTTCGACAAGGTCGAACTGGTGCAACTTTGCATGCCGGAACAGGCGAATGAATGTCATGAAGATCTCACCCGGCATGCCGAGACGGTGCTGGAAAGGCTGGAGTTACCCTATCGGCGCATGACGCTGTGTACCGGAGACATGGGTTTCTCGGCCTGTAAAACCCACGATCTGGAAGTCTGGCTGCCGGGCCAGCGGGCCTGGCGCGAAATTTCGTCGTGCAGTCATTTCGGAGACTTCCAGGCACGGCGGATGCAGGCCCGCTGGCGCAATCCCGAGACCGGAAAACCGGAATTGCTCCACACCATCAATGGCTCCGGGCTGGCCGTGGGACGCACCCTGGTGGCAGTGCTCGAAAACTTTCAGCAGCGCGATGGTTCGGTCCGGGTTCCGGCGGCGCTGCAGCCCTGGATGGGGGGCATCGAGGTCGTGGAACCGATCAGGTGATGATAGTCGCATTGCCGAGCTGAATCCGTGCCACCGTGACCACCCGGTTGCGTCCGGTATCCTTGGCATCGTAAAGCGCCTGATCTGCGTGCGTGAACAACATTTCCAGGTTTCGCTGGTTGACCAGTTCGGCGACTCCGAAACTCAGGGTGACCATGGGTTCGCCCGGCCCGGTCGCGCCGACTTCGGCACGCAGCCTCTCGATCTGCGCCAGCGCGCGATCCAGGTCGCAATCCTCGATCAGGACCCCGAATTCCTCGCCGCCAAGACGGCCGATGATTGCGTTCGGATCAAAGCCGCGGCGAAAGGCCCGGCCAAGGTGTTCGAGCAGCCGGTCCCCCGCGAGATGTCCGAACTTGTCGTTGACCTGCTTGAAATGATCCGCATCCGCGAGCAACAGTGTCAAAGGCATCCCGCTTTGGCGGGCTCGCTTGACCATCTGTTCGCCCAACTCGAAAAATCGTGAATGAGTGTAGAGTCCGGTCAAGCCGTCATATCGGGACATTTGTTGCAATCTGCTTCGGTCACGGCCCGATTTGATCAGCAGCACTGCCAGCAGCACACTGGCCAGTATCGAGCCGCTACCAAGGTAGCCGATCGATAACAGGTTCTGTTGCCTTGTAACCTGATCCAGCTCGAGCATTTCGTTGCGACCGTTGAGCAATTCCAGGGTTATGCGCTGGCGTCGGTTGCGCTGGTTGCTCAGAAGCAGCATCAGACGCATGCGCTGGCGTTGTCGACCGGCCGAGTGCAGCAGTTCCAGTTCCTGACGCCGGAGCTGGTATGCCAGGCCAGGGTCGCCATCCAGTGTCGCGATTCGGGCGGCCAAAGCATGAATCGAGGAGCGAAGCCGGTCATCTTTGATCGATTCAACGCGTGCGACCAGCGATTCGACCAGTTTGCGCGCCTGTTCCGGGCGTTGACGGTTGATCCAGTAGCGGGCCAGTCCTTCCTGCGCGATTGCCAGACGATTTTCGTCACCTGCCTGATCGAAGGCACGAATGGCCGATTCCATCGCTTGGAGAACTTCTTCTTCACGGCCCGCTTGCCCGGCGGCATCTCCATACGCCAGCCAGGCCTCGCCGATCATGGTGGAGTTGCCGGATTCCGGGCAGGCTTCCAAGGCGCGGGTCAGAACTTCCAGCGCCCGGGTGGATTGCTGGTTCATCAGCAGTGCATGACCGCGGATGCTCAGGGCCTTGCAGCGAAGTGCGGCTGCGGGTTCAGGCTGTTGTGCAAGCTGTTCCAGCGCCATCGCGGCGAACTCCAGTGCGGTTCCCGGCTCGCCGATGGCTATATGAATGTCTGCAGCCAGCATCCAGGCGCGAATCCGGGCCGGTACATCCCCAACCCGGTCGATCTCCTGCATGGCTGCACGGAAATGCTCGAACGCCTGCTCGAAATCCCTTTGGTTCAGGTGCAGATCGGCGGCCAGCGTGTGCGCCTCCAGCCGCTCTCGCGGGGCCAGATCCGGGGTTGTTTCGAGCAGATTTTCGACCATGCGCAACGCCCGACCGGACTGATCTGCATTCGCCCTCAGTCTTGCATCGAGAATCGCCAGGCGCTGTGGCGTGGGAACGACTGCGTTGTGCAGGCCTGCGCGCGCATGCTCCAGTGCCGTGCGGGCATCACGAATCCGGCCGGCCGCCAGAAGTCGATGAATCTCCGCCAGCTGATCCACGGCCTCGGGTCGTGCCTGGACCGGTTCACTCGGAACCATCAGCAATGCGAGCAGGACTGAAAATGCCGACTTGAGCAAGGTGAGCTGCCCGGGAATGTGATGCCAGTCAAGAATAACCCGAATCGAAAAAAATGGAAACGAGCTGAAAGGGATTTCCGGACCCTGCGGTCTATTGTGCCGAGTGCGTTGATCGCTCCCCAATGGCACTCGCCGGGATTCACTCCGGGGCGCCCGCCCCGGGGTGGATCCATTTTTATTCCTCATCAAAGCGCGGAGTTTCCATGTCCTGGCTGTTTTCCAGAAAAATCATGCCCACCGGGGTTCGAATTCTGATCCTGCTGCTGTTTGCAGTGGTGGCAGTTCAATGCGTGTCCAGTCAGCAACGACCCTCTGGAAGTTCGATTGAAGAGGAATTTCCCAGGACCGATTTCAGCCGTTCGATCATTGATGCCGGTGAGATCGTTTCCGGTGGGCCACCGCGGGATGGCATTCCGTCGTTGGACGACCCGGATTTCATCCCGGCCTCCCGCGCCCGCTGGTTGCACAAGCGCGAACCGGTCATTGTGGTTACGGTGGACGGGCTTTCGCGCGCTTATCCGCTGCAAATCATGATCTGGCATGAGATTGTCAATGACGAGATCAATGGCAAGCCGCTTTCAGTCACGTTCTGCCCGCTGTGCAATGCAACCCTCGTTTTCGAACGCGAGTTCGACGGACAGGTGCTTGATTTCGGCACCACCGGCCGGTTGCGCATGAGCGATCTGTTGATGTACGACCGCCAGACCGAGACCTGGTGGCAGCAGTTCACCGGCCAGGGCCTGATCGGCAAACATGCCGGCCGCAAGCTGATCGAGTATCCCGCCGCAATCGTGGCCTTTGAACAGTTTCAAACCGAGCATCCGGACGGCGAGGTGCTGAGTCGCCGTACCGGCCACAACCGGCCGTATGGCGATAATCCGTATCGCGGCTATGACCGCATCGATCAGACTCCGTTTCTGTTTGAAGACGAGATCGATTCACGCCTGCCGCCGATGGAGCGGGTTCTCGCCGTGCGTGTCGACGATTCCTCCCGCATTTATCCATTCGGGCGATTCGAGGCCGGTCAGGTCGTCAATGACGAAGTGGCCGGAGTTCCGGTGACGGTGATCGTGGCCGACGAGGCATTTTCGGCACTGGATCGCGAGCGAATCGCCGGATCGCGCAGAGTGCCGTCTCTGAATGCCTTCGATCGGCGTGTCGATGATCGGGTGCTGAACTTCGAGATGCGAGAAGATGCAATCTTCGATATCGAGACCGGCAGTCGCTGGACTCCACTCGGGCGCGCGGTCGAAGGCACGCTTTCTGGCCAGCAACTCCGGGGGATGCCGGGTGGCGTGCATTTCGCTTTCGCCTGGCTGGCATTCAGGCCGGATACGAGCATTTACGGGCAGTAACCCGGGGACCTCGAGACATCCCGCGAAGTCTTCAAAGTGTGCAGATGCCGGCTTTCTGATGCGCTATCATAGAAAATATATTGATTGTGGAACCACGCGCGATGAGACCGAAAACATTCGACCCAGACCAAACCCTGAACCTGGCCATGATCCAGTTCTGGGAGTCCGGCTATGAAGGATCCTCGATGCAGGACCTGGTCGACCGGATGGGCATCAGCCGCCAGAGTCTGTACGACACCTACGGCAACAAGCGCGAGCTGTTCGAGGAAACGCTGAAGCGGTATATCGAAGATGTCATCGGGCCACGCAGGGTGGAGTTGCTCCGGCCGGATGTGCGCCCCTCGGAAGCGGTCCGGGAATATCTTGAAAATATTGCCCATGGTGCGCCTGACATGCCGATTGGCTGCCTGATGGTGCGAACGGCCACTGAGGTCTCGCTCGAAGACGCCGAGATTGGAAAGTTGCTCAATAAATGTTTTAGCGAGGTATTCGAAGCGCTCGCCGAGGTTGTCCAGCGAGGCCAGGACTGCGGTGAGTTCGATCCCGATCGCAGTGCCGGGGAACTGGCTGGCAGCATCATAGCTTCGGGCATCGGCCTGCATGTCATGCGCCGCCTGCCCGATCGCGGTGCAAATCTGCGTCCTTCCGTGGATGCCATCGTGCAAGGTTTGCGCGGCCCTGCCGGCTGAGTCGCCCCGGAAACCTGATGGCCAAGGATCGCCTGCGCAAAAAACCGCTGGTCGTCGCCATTTCCTCGCGCGCGCTGTTCGACCTCGATTCAACCCACCAGATCTATGTGCACGACGGCCTGCAGGCTTATATCGACTATCAGCGCGAGCGTGAAAACGAGATTCTGCAGGCCGGTGTGGCTTTCCCGCTGACCGAAAAGCTGCTGGCACTGAACGACGACGGCATGGATCATCCCGGCGTCGAGATCGTGTTGCTCTCGCGCAACAGCGCCGACACGGGCCTGCGCATCTTCAACTCCATCGAACATCACGGCTTGAATATCGAGCGCGCCGTTTTCACCAACGGCGCCAGCCCCAGCAACTACATCGAGCCGTGCGGCGCCGACGTATTCCTGTCGGCCAATGCCGAGGATGTCCGGCGCGTACTCATGGCTGGTTATGCCAGCGCGACCATTCTGCCACAGGCGACGCGCGAGAATCGTTCCGGCCAGCTTCGCATCGCCTTTGACGGCGATGCCGTCATTTTCAGCGACGAGGCCGAACGGGTTTACAAGACCCAGGGGCTGGAAGCTTTTTCCAGCAGTGAACGCGAAGCTGCCGAAAGACCGCTCAGGGCCGGGCCGTTCAAGGCCGTACTCGAAGCCATCCACCGCATCCAGTCGGCCTATCCGGTCGACGAGAACCCAATTCGTACCGCGCTGGTCACGGCACGCTCGGCTCCGGCTCACAAACGCGTGATCCTGACGCTCAGGGCCTGGGGTATCCGGGTAGATGAGTCGATGTTTCTCGGTGGTCGCGACAAGGCATCCTTCCTGCGCGCATTCGGCGCTGATATCTTCTTCGATGACCAGCAGGTGCACTGCGACAGCGCCAGCCAGATTATCGCCACCGGGCATGTGCCGCATGGCGTCGCGAACGAACTGGCCGACGACGGATCGGATTGAATAACCTTTACCTGATTACCGGCAACTCACAGCCATTTGGAAAAGCGAACCGCAGATTATGCAGATTTACGCAGATTATTGGATTTGGGCCCTTTTCCTCCGACCAAGGTGTCACTGCTTACAGATCAATTGATTCTGAACGTCAGGAACGGGACTCACGGTCTACCCGGAAAAGGTTTGATCGTATTTTGTTTTCCATGGTGCGCTGCGGTACGGGTCGCTGCAAAAAAGTCATTCCAGGTAAAACAACAATCTGCTTAATCTGCGGTTCAAAGGTTTTTGATTGCGGCGCGTCTGGCTCATCTACCGTATAAGAAACCATGAAACCCAGGTATTACCAAAAAAAATC
>CAYVPB010000059.1:0-18909 GCA_964453565.1 uncultured Halomonas sp. | reverse complement strand
TGGTCATGATCGTTGTCGTGATCGTCATCGTGCTCGTGATCATGATCTTCGTCGTGATCGCTGTCGTGGTCTTCGAGCTCGATTTCCTTGTGCTGGTAGTCGTTGTAGCCCAGCCGCAGCGTGGCGCGCGTCAGGCCGGGCAACGGATCGTCAAGACCACCTTTCAGGTCCCAGCTGTTCTGCTCCATGTCGATGAACGCGAATCCTTCCTCCTCGCCGTTTTCATGCTCATGGTCGTGTTCTTCGTCGTGTTCGTGATCGTGCTCGTCGTCATGTTCGTGATCATGGGTATCGTGACCGTGCGGCGCCGGTATCCCGTATTCGGTCTCGAATCTCCGGAAAGAAGCCCCGAGGAACCCGCGGTTGCCGACCCAGCTCGCACCTATCGTTCCGGATTGGCTTTCGACAAAGCTGTTTTCAAGCCTGCCGTCAACGTTTTCAGAGTCATGCTCGCTGTCATGGTCGCTGTCGTGGTCGTCATCATGTTCGTGGTCATGATCGCTGTCGTGATCCTCGGAAAGCTCACGAAACGCCGCCCCGGGAATCTCGTAATCGTTGGTATCGCGATAAGTACCGTCGATGTGCCAGGCGAAATTGCCGGCGCCGCCGTCCAGCCTCAGCACGCCACTGCGCTCGTCGGCGACCGTATCGCCACGCGCTTCGAAACGCCCCCGGAACGGGTCGGTCGGCACTTCTTCCGGAATGCGGTTGTCGATGGTGTTGACCACCCCGCCGACGGCGTCGGAACCGTAGAGCAGGGTCGCCGGTCCGCGCAGGATCTCGATCTGATCGACCAGCATGGGCTCGAGCGAAACCGCGTGGTCATCGCTGGGCGCAGACGCATCGGCCGTGGAAAGGCCATCCTCGAGTACCCGAACCCGGGGCCCGCCAAGGCCGCGGATGATCGGGCGGCCGGCGCCCGGCCCGTAATAGCTCGAATGCACACCCGGTTCATTCTGAAGCGTCTCGCCCAGCGTGACGCCACGCCGGTCATCCAGGACTTCGCCGGCGAGTACCTGAACCGGCTCGGCCGACTCGAGTGCGGTCCGCTCAAACGGAAAGGCTCGAACGGTGATTCGCTCGAGGTCGTCCTGATGGCGACCTTCTGGACGCTGGCCGGTCTGTTCCTGTTCCTGGGCCGAAACCTGGGCCATGCCCAGGGCCAGGGAAATCGCCGTGAAAAGTGCAGTTTTCCGCATTAACAAAAACTCCGGGAGAAAATTCCAAGGTGAGTGTTATATCATAACATTTCTGAGAGGTGCGCGATCGGCGTTGAAATTCGGAATCCCGACTCACCCTGTCAGCGCATCGGCTCGGCCGCGATCACGTAATCGGCACCGTGGCGCAGACCGTCCCGGGCTTCGGATAGCGCCAGCGCGTGCTCGCGCACCTGCTCTACATGTACCTTCATGGCTTCGCCCAGTTCGGGCGAGGCAAAGCGCTCGATACGATCGATGCACATATCAAGCTGACCGTTGATGAAACGCGCGCGATAGGTGATCGGGAAATGCCGTGTATCAAGCGTTCGAAACCCGGCCTGGCCGAGCTGGCGAACCACCCAGTCCATCGGAAATTCGCGATACGGACGCTCTCCGGCCAGCAGCAGGCACGCATCGCGCAGACAGCCGATCTCACGGATCGCCCGGCCGGCCTCGTCATTGGCGGGAAACGGCACATAGGGCTCCACCCCGACAAAATAGATCCGTCCGGCCACCAGTGGCCGCAGCCGCTCGAATACGCGCTCCTGCCAGTAGGGAGAAAAACCCTCGATGGCACCGACCAGATAATCCATCAGCACCGTATCGAAGGTCTCGCCATACAAAAGCGCATCATTGATCCAGTTGCCAACAAGAATGCGATCACGATCGCGCATCGCCGAGCCGACCGTTTCGCGGACCTGGCCGGCCATGCGCTTCGAGGCCGTGATCGCCGTCCACTCCTCGGTTTCCAGCGTGAGCAACCATTTGAGCGAGTGACGGCCGGTTCCGGCATCCAGGAAGCGCCCCCAGGGGCGTTGCCGCTGCAGTGTTTCGATGTATCCGAACAGGCCGGTACCCGGTTTCGACATGGTGGAATCCGCGTTCAATGATGGCGTTATATTATTACACCTTGCAACATTTCGCCTGGTCCGGGCGCCCCCACGGCGTCTTGAATGTGTACTCTGCCGAAGGGACCGCAATTTCGCTTAACGGAAAAGGACAACGGCATGAGCAATTCCGAATTTGATCTGGTGCTGATGGGTGCAACCGGCTTTACCGGCCGCCTGGTGGCGAAACATCTGCTGGCGCGACATGGCGTCGACGGCAACCTGAAATGGGCGCTGGCCGGTCGCAATCTCGAAAAGCTCGGGCAGGTGCGCTCATCGCTGGGTGATGATGCAACAGCGCTGCCGCTGATCGAAGCCGACAGCCACGACCGCACATCACTGGATGCAATGGTAGGACGAACCCGGCTTGTCCTGACCACGGTCGGACCTTACGCGCTGCATGGGCAGCCACTGGTCGCCGCCTGCGCCGAATCGGGCACCGATTACTGCGACCTGACCGGCGAGGTACCTTTCATGCGCGAGGTCATCGATGCCAATGAGGCCGCGGCAAGAGCTTCCGGCGCGCGCATCGTGCATTGCTGCGGCTTCGATTCCATCCCCTCCGATCTGGGGGTGTGGGCACTGCAGCAGGCGGCCATGGAGCGTTTCGGCAAACCTCTGAATCGGGTTCGCCTGCGGGTCAAGGCGGTCAAGGGAGCCTTGAGCGGCGGAACATTCGCCAGCATGCTCAATATTGTCGAACAGGCGCGCAAGGACCCGCAAACGGCACGAATTCTGAAAAACCCCTATTCGATCTGCCCGCCCGAGCATCGCAAGGGTGAGCGCCAGCCCTATGTCGGCGGACCAAAGTTCGACCCGGTGCTGAAAAGCTGGACCGCGCCGTTCATCATGGCCGCGATCAACACCCGGGTCGTGCATCGCGCCAATTCGCTGCAGAATTTCACTTACGGACACGACTTCCGCTATGACGAGGCGGTGTTGACCGGCCCCGGATTCGGCGGCCGGGTCAAGGCCATCACGGTCTCGCTTGGGATGGGCGCATTCGCGCTCGGCGCGAGCCTCAGGCCGACCCGGGCACTGCTCGGCAGATTCGTGCTGCCCAAGCCTGGCGAGGGCCCGTCCAGGGCCAAACGCGAAGCCGGTTTCTTCAATATCGTAATTGCCGGCGAAACCGGCGATGGAGAGAGTTTGCGACTGCGGGTGCGAGGCGATCGCGATCCGGGTTATGGCGCGACTTCGCGCATGATCGGCGAGGCGGCGGTATTACTCGGCGAGACCCCGCATGAAACCACGCCGGGGGGGTTCTGGACGCCTGCGACCGCACTGGGTCAGCCCCTGATCGAACGACTTGGCGAACATGCGAGTGTGACGTTCGAGGTCGAGGGCCGGGCCTGATCCGGCAATTGTCAATCACGAATATTCGATCATCAACGACAAGTCACGACGCGCCGCGCAATCGCTTGATCAACTCGCCGGCCAGCTTGGACTGCAACATCTTGAGATAACTCTTGCGGTCCTGGTGGCGCTCGAAGTCGAACTGCTCGCTGACCCCGATCGTGTCGACTTCGATGCTCTCGCCGTCGAGCTCGAAACGCAGCCTGGCGAGTGCGTTGAGCATTCTTTCCAGTGCGATTTGCGCGCCCGGTGCATCGGCCATGGTCAGCAGAACCATCGGAATGTTCCGATCGCGGTTGCCCAGACTGCCCAGAAGATCGATATCCCGCACGTGCGGCGGTAACTGCCGAAACAACTGCGGCAGAAGCTGTTCGATTTCAGCGGGCTGAACGGCTCGCCACTCGCCATCGCCATTGCCATTGCCATCGTCTTCGTTGAATGGTCGAATCCGGGCAATCATCAGCAACAGGCAGGAAAAATAACTCCCGAACCGCCTGCAAGCGGCGACTTCCCGCTCGATCAGGTAGTTGATCACATTCGGCTCCAGCATGCCGTCGGGCAGCAGCTCCAGCCGGCTGCGACATTTCAGGCGCTGCTGGGTCTGCTCGAACACCCGGTCCAGACTTTCCCGGGTAAAACCGAATTCCTTGAGTCGGGTGACCAGCGTGCTTCCCAGCCGTTCGAGATCGCTGTCGCTTTCGAACATGTCGCTCAGGGAGGCCGACAAAGACTGCTCGTCCAGGCTGCCGGACTTGCGCATTTTCTCGACCAGGGTGCCAATGCGGATGCGGTCGAACCAGTCATCCACCGGCGCATCAACCTCGTCATCCACATCTTCCGGGGGTGACGAATCGCCACCGGGGGCCGCCTGGGCGGGCTGCTGCCCGCGATCGATGCGGCTCGCCTTGAGCTTTTCACCTGCCTGGCGAAGAGCCTGGCGAAGCCCCTCGCCCACGGCGCCCTCCTCACCCGTTTCACTCCCCAGGCTCTGGATGTGTTCGACCAGTACCTTCGACAGCCGACGATCGCCCGCCGAGCCGGTCCGACGCAACTCGGCGGCCAGCACCAGCAGGCGCGCAGCCTCCTCCGGGTCCTGACGGATATCGCGCAGCAGCTCTTCGACCGTCACGCCGACGTCCTCCGAGCCCTGCTCCAGCAGACGCGCCAGGTCATCGCTCTTGAGTTCGGCACTGAGCTCATGGACAAACGCAATCCAGTCCGAAAGCGCCATGCCCTCGGCGATCAGCACCTTCTTCAGGCTCGGAAGAGAACGCTTGATATCGCGCGTTTCGGGCAGAATCCTCCGCAGGATCTGGGCTAATCGCTTGACCGAATTGTTGCCGCCACGGTATTCGTCGCGCAAAATCAGTGCAACCGTGTCGAAGGTCATCTGATCGACCTCGTCGATCACCTCGCTGCCGTTCTCGGCCAGGAACCGGGCCACCTCTTTCTGACCGGCCATGCTATCGGCCAGCTCTCCGCGCACTCGATTGACGGCTTCCATGACCTGGGTCAGCGAGACCTCGCCGTTGTCTCGATTGGTCAGTTCCCCGTAGCGGCCGATTTCCCCGCGCAGACTGCGAAGCAATTCAGCCGCCTGCGCCGAATCCTCTTCGGTCTGGGTGACCACCTCGCGACCCACCCGATCCGGATCCTCCAGCAGCGCCTTCATCGAGAAGATGTTCCTGACCCTTTCCATCAGGTCGCCGGAAAGCTGCTGACCGGGCATGGTTGCGCCGGCGGCGCCCGACGAAACGCCGCGCTCGGCAAGCTCGGTCAACTCGGCCAGGCCCTCGCGGTCGATGACCTCGTCGGTGGCGGTGAACTTCTTCATCATGACGTGGTTGATGCGCAGGCTGGCGATGCCCTGGGTTTCCAGTTCCGAGCGCATCCGCTCAAGCTGCCCCTGATATTCATCGTCATTGAGCATCCGCATCAGGATCTGGACATCAGCCGTCGAAATTTCGGGCAGGAAGGTCAGCGACTGAATGCCGCGGGCGCGGAACGCGCGCTCGATGCGCGTGGCATTGAACTTGCCCTCCAGCGAAAAGTCCTCGAAAAAAAGAGTCCCACGGTCAAACAGCAGGGTCAGCGAGTCATGCGATTGGAGATAGGTTAGCAGGCTGTTGACAAAGGTATCAAAGGTGCGTTCCGTGACCGCATGGTCGACGCCATATGCAGTCGAGTTGACCAGTGCCGAATTGAACTGGCGTCCGAGAAAGTCGGCGTCGCGCTGCGCCAGCTTGACCTCCGCGAAATCGGCCTTGCCTTTTTCCACCTCAATCCTCCGCGACGGCTTGCGGCGATGATACGTGCATGGAAAGGGCCGCACGAAACTCTCGGCACGAGCGGAAACGATCGTCCGGTGAAGGCGCGACCGCGCGCAGGATAATGCGCTCCAGGCGCTCGTCGATATGCGGCGAACAGGAAGACGGCGGAGTATGCAGAAGGGTCTCGGGACGGCGCACCTTGCGCAGCAGCAGCTTCCTGTTGTCTTCGGCATCGCGCAGCGGCAATCCGCCGGCCAGACCTTCGAGCAGCACCAGACCCATTGAGTAGATGTCGCTGCGCGCATCGGTCTCGCGCCCGGCCGCCTGCTCAGGCGCAGCATAGCGCAGCGTGCCGACAATCATTCCCTCGGCCCAGTACTCGGCCCGGGCGGTGCGTGCGATGCCGAAGTCTACTACCAGCGGCCGGCGCGTATCCTTTTCGATCATGATGTTGCCGGGTTTCATGTCCTGGTGAACGACTCCATGGGCATGCGCGTGTTCGAGCGCTTCGAGCACGTAGCCGACCCAGCCCAGCACCAGACGCGGCGGCAGCAGCCGCTTGTCCGGAACCGGATGCTTCGAGCGTGCCTGGATCAATCGGCCCAAGTCTGCTCCCTCGATGAGCTGCATGATGTGGTAGTGAAACTCCTCATCCTCGCCGATCTCGAAAATGGGAACGATGTAGGGATGGCTGAGCACCGCCACGGTCTCGGCTTCATCGCGAAACTGGCGTCTGGCCGATTCTTCGGCTGCCGCCGACTTGGGCAACAGCTTGACCGCGACCTGGCGCTTGAGCGATTTCTGATAGCCGACATACACCGCACCCATGGCGCCGCGCCCAAGTTCACGCACCAGCACCACATTGCCGAATTCGCGTCCGATCAGGGCGGTTTTTTCGATCGAAGCCGGGCGTGACATGAATCACATCCACCTGCAAAAATTTCAAATTAGTATACGCTTGCCGGCTGCGCGGCTTCGTCGGCAACAACGCAACGCTTGCGTGGTAATGTTTTGCCGTTAAAAGCGAAAGTCCCCGTGCGCCGGTTCCGGCGCCGAATCGGAGCCTGGCAATGGATACCAATCAGCAGCAACTCGAGCCGGAGACCGGACCGGAAGTCCTCGACAAGACACTGATCAATTCAGTGCTCGACGCGGTCGAAGCCGATGATGCCGGGCAGGTCAGCGAGCTGCTGGAGCCATTGCACGCGGCCGATGTCGCAGACCTGATCGAACAGATCTCCGGTGCGGACCGGGACGCCCTGGTCAGAATCTGGGGCCAGAATATCGACGGCGAGGTGCTGTCGGAACTCGACGAGTCGGTTCGCGAGCCGGTGATCCAGTCGCTTCCGCCGGAAGTGCTGGCCGAAGCGGTCAGGACACTGGACTCCGACGATGTCGTCGATCTGGTCGAGGATCTGGAGCACGAACAGCAGTCCCGGATCCTTGATGTGCTTGAGGCCATCGATCGGCTGCGGGTCGAAAGCTCCCTGGGCTATCCGGAGTATTCGGCCGGCCGCCTGATGCAGCGCGAGCTGGTGGCCGTCCCGGAAGACTGGACGGTCGGCGAAACCATCGACTTCATGCGCTCAAGCGAAGAACTGCCGACTCAGTTCTATCACGTGATCCTGGTCTCGCCGACGATGAAACCTACCGGGTACGTGGCTTTGGGACGTCTGCTGTCCGCCAGGCGAGCCGATTCCCTGGCCAACATCAGTGAGCAGAGCTTCCGCACGATTACGGTGACCGACGAGGAATCGGAAGTCGCCTACCTGTTCAATCACTATCACCTGATTTCTGCGCCGGTGGTGGACGAGAGCGGCCGCCTGGTCGGCGTGATCACCATTGACGATGCAATGTCGGTTCTCGACGAAGAACATGAAGAAGACATGTTGCGCATGGCCGGCGTGGATGAGGATTCCAGTCTGTCCGACACGGTTTTCCAGACCACCCGCGGACGCGCACTGTGGCTGGGAGTCAACCTGGTCACGGCGATCGTCGCCTCGATGGTCATCGATCTGTTTTCCGAGGAAATCGACAAGCTGGTGGCACTCGCCGTACTGATGCCGATCGTCGCCTCCATGGGCGGCAATGCCGGCACCCAGACCATGACCGTGGCCGTGCGCGCCATTGCCACGCGCGAACTGACCGGGCGCAATGCAATGCGTGTGGCCGTGCGCGAGATCATCGTCGGCGCATTGAACGGCCTGGGCTTCGGCATCATCATGGCGATGGTCGCGTCGTTCTGGTTTGGCCTGCCCATGCTGGCGATCGTGATTGCCGTCGCAATGCTGTTCACGCTGGTCGCCGCGGCCCTGGGCGGCATTGTCATCCCAATCGTGCTGGAGAAACTCAAAATCGATCCTGCCCTGGCTTCAGGACCATTCGTCACCACGATCACCGACGTGGTCGGCTTCTTCGCCTTCCTCGGGCTGGCCTCGATCGTGCTTTTGTAATCGGCGGGGCGAAGACCCTGCGCAGCTCAGCAACGCATGACAAGGGCCAGCGGGAAACCGTGGCACGGCGGCTGCATCAGCTTATATGGGGCGGTGTTGCGGGAAGGCGAAGTCAATAAAACGATGGCATTGATCTACTTCCAAAACAGGCAGACTAACCTCATTGTGACGGGGAAATGGCATGACTGATTCTCATGATGCACAAAGATCACGCTTTCTGCCACCGGAGCAGGAGATTACGGAAAAGTTCGTGCTCGCCGGCGGGCCGGGCGGGCAGCATGTCAACCGCACCGAAACGGCGGTGCAGTTACGCTTTGATGCCGCCAATTCGAAATTCCTCGATGACGCCGTTCGCGCGCGCTTACTGCAACTTGCCGGAAAACGTGCCGATGCCGGCGGTGTGATTACAATCGAGGCCAGATCGCATCGCAGCCAGCTACGCAACCGCGAGGAAGCACGGCGCCGGCTGGCGGAGTTGATCGAGCGGGCAGACCGCAAACCGCGCCGGCGCATTGCCACCAGACCGACCCGGGCGGCGAAGAAAAACCGATTGAAAGTCAAGCGTCATCGAGGCGAAATCAAGCAGAAGCGTGGAAAACCGGGCCCGGAGGACTGAATCGTGGGCGGATTGCGATTCTCCGCACCGATCATTACACTGCTGCAAACGCTGAAAAACGATGACGGCGTGGGCCAGCCGCCGGCTGAATTGAAATCCGAACCCGAGGGCAAATAGACCATGCGTTATCTGCATACCATGCTGCGAATCACCGATCTGGATGAATCCCTGGATTTTTTCTGCAACAAGCTGGGCCTGGTTGAAATCAACCGGAAGGAGTCTGAAAAAGGCCGCTTCACGCTGGTGTTTCTGGCCGCGCCTGCCGACGTCGATCGCGCCAGAAGCGAAAAATCACCCATGGTGGAACTCACGTGGAACTGGGATCCGGAAAAACTGACCGGCGGCCGAACCTTCGGCCATCTGGCCTACCGGGTCCAAAACATCTATGCCACCTGCCAGAAGCTGATGGATGCCGGCGTGACCATCAACCGCCCGCCCCGCGACGGCCACATGGCTTTCGTGCGTTCGCCCGACGGTCACTCGATCGAGTTGTTGCAGGAAGGCGAACATCTGCTCACGAAAGAACCCTGGGCGTCGATGGAAAACGCAGGTTCCTGGTAAAAGCGCAAGTCAGATTGCCGCAGTGGCGCGTTTCGTCTCGCTCAAATCATCCGCCGGCAGCCGTCGCCATTCCAGTGCGTATGGGAATTCAGTGAACAAATCGTCCGGATTCAGGCAAACCCCGGCGCGGTCCACTGCTCCATCATTTTCCGGTGCGCCGCTTCCAGACGTTCGGCCATCAGGCCTGAGAAACGCTTGACGACATCAAAGCCGAAGGCCGGATCGCTTTCGCACTGCTCCAGCACCGCCTTGCCGTCGAACTCCAGCAGTGTGGAGCCGGTTTCGGCCACCGCGTTGAAGCTCCATTTGAAGGGTGGCAACAGCCATGACCAGCCCAACACGCGAACCGGGGTCAGTCTCTGAACCTGCAGCGTCGGCCCGCTCACGGCGGGAATCTCGATCGAGATTTCACCTTCGATCAGCAAGTAGAACTTGCTTGCCGGCTCGCCGCTGCGGAACAGACAGGTACCGTTTTCAACCTGAATTTCATGCGCGGCGGAAGCCAGACTGTCCAGATGCTGGTCGTTCATTCCACTGAAAACCGGCGCTTCGGCCAGTCTTTCGCGGATCGTTTTATTGGCCATGGCGACTCTCCAGTGTCTTGCCTGCGATCAGCATAACGCAACTGGATGACCTATAGCTTTCAACCGATAGCTTTCAGGAGCCCAGCGCCTCGATGCCGCCTGAAAGGTTGAATACTTCGGTGAAGCCCTGCTTGCGATAGTGTTCGGCCACATCCCGACTGGACAAACCGACGTTGCAGACGAAAACCAGTGGTGTCATCCGGTCGGCGTCCTGCAGTTCTGCCATCAGGTCGGCATCCAGGGGCCGCGCCAGCTCCAGCGGACGGCTTTGACGATCCGCCTCGTTACGAACATCGACAACGATGATCCACTCGCCATCATTGAGTCGCTGCTGCAGTGTTTCGGCGTTCATTTCGCGAACCGGTGGCGGAGCGCCGGGCAGCTCCAGTTTCAATCCCTCGCCCTGAACGCTCTCGACCCAGTCAATTTTCGCACCGCGAGCGCGTTGGGCCGAGGCCAGATCCATCAGAACGGTCAGTCCGCCAGCCGCGGCTGCGATTTCGGTCCCCTGTTTCGGGCCCAGATGAAACTGGGCATCCCAGTCCGAACCGATCCTGAAGTGCAGGTGCTGACCCGGATGTTGGTCGAGAAATTCCCGGATCTTCGCCGCGGCCTTGTCGCTGATCTCGATCTCCGGCGGTGTGCGGTCCGGCTTTTCAAGGCCGAACAGGTCATGCAGCTCGCCGGCATTGAACATTTCCATGATGATGTCGCAGCCGCCGATCAGTTCACCGCCTACATACAGTTGCGGGATGGTCGGCCAGTTACCGAATTGCTTGATGCCCTCGCGGATTTCATTATCCTCGAGCACATTGAACGAAGCATAGTCGCCTTCCAGCAACGTGTCCAGAGCGCCGGCGGTCTGGGCCGAAAACCCGCATTGCGGCATTCTCGGCGTACCCTTCATGAACAGCATGACCTTGTTTTCGGTCACCATTGATCGTATGCGATCGTGCACGCTCGTGTCCATTGCCATGAATATCCCTGCTTGATAGTGAGAAGAATTTCGAACCGACAACAATACCCGTTCGATGGGGTTGACGGGGCCGGAGTTCAACACTGTTTTCTTCCGGCAGGCAAGAAGTCACTCCCGAGTCTTGCCGTTTCGCCTTAACATTGGGGAATCCAACCGCTTGAGATTGCCCGTGCCCCATTTTCCCTCAGCCGTCCGCCAACGCCCGATCCGCCCGGCCAGTCGCGTGCATGAAGTTCGTTATGAAATCCGTGGCGAGCTGGCCCGGCGCGCGCACGAGCTGGAGCAGGCCGGTCATGACGTATTGCATCTCAATGTCGGCAACCCCGGTCGCTTCGACCTGCACGCTCCGGAGACCATGCGCCAGGCGCTGATCAATAATCTGCCCGAAAGCGATGCCTACGGTCCCCAGTCCGGAATATTCCCAGCCCGCGAGGCCGTGGCCATCCAGTCTCAGGAGCGTGGTCTGACCGACACCCGATTTCACCAGGTCATGATCGGCAATGGCGTGTCAGAGCTGGTCGATCTGAGTCTGCGCGCCTTGCTGGAGCCCGGCGACGAAGTCCTGATTCCGGCGCCGGACTACCCATTGTGGACCGCCGCGACAGTGCTCAACGGTGGCCGCGCCGTGCATTATCCATGCGCGGCAGACAATGATTTCCGGCCCAATCCGGAGCAGATCGAGGCCCTGATCAGTGAGCGAACACGCGCCATCGTCGTGATCAATCCGAACAATCCCACCGGCGCGGTGTATCCCGAGAAGCTGTTGAAGCAACTGGCCGGGCTGGCCGAGCGGCACGGGCTGGTGATCTTCTGCGATGAAATTTACGATGCCATCGTATATGACGACGCCGAGTTCGTGCCGATGGCGAAACTGATCGAAGATGGTGTGTGCATCAGTTTCGGCGGATTGTCCAAAGTCTGGCGCGCCTGCGGCTGGCGGGTCGGCTGGATGGTGTTTACCGGCGATCTCGAGCGTCTGGAGGACTATCGCCTGGCGGTCGAAAAACTGGCCGCGCTGCGTCTGTCTTCGAACGTGCCTGCACAGTGGGCGGTGCAGACCGCACTGGGCGGTTACCAATCGATCCAGGAACTGGTCACCCCGGAAGGCCGGCTCTACGAGTCGCGGCGCGCGGTGATCGATTCGGTCGCGCGATCGCGTCACCTCGAACTGGTCGCGCCCGACGGCGCGATGTACGCTTTCCCAAGCGTACAGC
Source organism: uncultured Halomonas sp. (assembly GCA_964453565.1). GTDB lineage: Bacteria > Pseudomonadota > Gammaproteobacteria > Xanthomonadales > Wenzhouxiangellaceae. The sequence goes on along the minus strand of CAYVPB010000059.1, from coordinate 6,793 downwards.
TCGACATCAACGCTGGGTTTGACGACCACGCGTTCGCCGAGCGCCTGCTCGAGCACGCTCACATCCTGATCGTGCCCGGCACTAGCTTCAACATCGCCGATAGGCGGCATTTTCGAATCACGCTGCTGCCCGAAGCAAGACAACTGGAGCATGCGGTCGAAGCCATAGACGAATTACTGGAAGAGGCTTTTTCGTGACCCGGGAACATCTGGACAATCCTCTGCTGGAACCGGAACTGCCACGCTTTGAAGCGATCGCGCCCGAACACGCCGTGCCGGCAATCGAACAGCGTCTGGCCGAATACGGCCGCTTCATCTCGCGTGTCGAGGCCGGCGAGGTCAAGCCTGATTTCGACGCGATTGCGGGCGAAGTGAGACTGGATGACCGGCTAGCGCTGGCCTGGTCGTCGGTCGGTCATCTGCATGCAGTAATGAATTCACCCGACTGGCGCGAGGCGTTCAGCAAGTGCCTGGAAAAGATTACCGCGTTCTACACCGCGCGCGGCCACAACCAAGCGTTATTCGGGTTGTGGAAGCAGGTCAGCGAATACCCGGAATTCGCGAGCCGTCCGGCGGCGTTTCGGCGCATGGTCGAGGAGGAGTTGCAAGATTTTCATCTTTCCGGCGTGGACCTGCCGGAAGACGAGCGCAAGCGCTTCGCCGGGATCAGCATCCGGTTGTCGAAGCTGGGCAACCAGTTCGGCAACCATGTACTGGACGCGACCGAAGGTTGGTTCGAAGATTTCGACAAGGCCTCGCAACTGGCCGGTCTGCCGTCCTCCGAACTTGAAACCCTGGCCGAAAAGGCGAAACTTTCCGGCCGCGAGGGCTGGCGCGCCGACCTCAGCTATCCGTGCTATCGCGCGATTGCGACGTTTGCCGACGACCGCGAGTTGCGCGAACGTTTCTACACCGCCCATGCCACCCGCGCCTCCGGTCAGGGCCCGCAAGGCGGCCAGAACGATAATGAGCCGATCGTCGCCGAAATTCTTCGATTACGCAGCGAACAGGCCGGATTGCTGGGGTTTTCCAATACCGTTGATCTGAAGCTGTCCAGGCGCATGGCGCCGGACGCGGCGGCCATCGACGGATTTTTGCATGACCTGGCCGGCCGCGCTCGTCCGATGGCGCGGGCGCAATTGCGCGAGCTGAGCGAATTCGCGCACGGTCTGGGTGGCCCGAAAACGCTGCAGCCATGGGATGTCGGCTACTACTCGGAGAAAATGCGTGAACGCCGGCTTGGTCTGAGCCAGGAAAAACTCAAGCCCTGGTTCGAACTTGAGCACATCCTGGCCGGGCTGTTCGAACTGGCTGGTAAATTGTTCGGCGTACGTCTGGAGCGCGATGAAGCGGTGGCCACCTGGCACCCGGAGGTGCGCTTTTATCGTGTGGTCTCAGGCGATCGGCCGGTGGCCGGTCTTTATCTGGACCTGTATGCAAGAAGCGGCAAGCAGGGCGGTGCGTGGATGGATGTCTGTCGCCAGCGCATGCGCCTGGATACCGGCCCGGCGCGCAACCCGGTCGCCTTTCTGACCTGCAACTTCACCGCCCCGGCGGTCGGCAATCCCAGCCTGTTGACCCACGACGATGTGGTCACGCTGTTCCATGAGTTCGGCCACTGTCTGCATCACATGCTGACCGAGGTGGACTGGCCGCCGGTGGCCGGCATTTCGGGGGTGGAATGGGACGCAGTCGAACTGCCCAGCCAGATGCTCGAAGGCTGGGCCTGGGAGCGGGATTTTCTGGCCCGCCATGCGCGCCATTTCGAGACCGATGCGCCGTTGCCCGAGGAATGGATTGCCGCACTGGATGCGGATCGAAAGTTTCTCGGCGCGCTCGCCTTGTTGCGTCAGATCGAATTTGCCTTGACCGATCTCGAACTGCATCGCGGCCCGGTGGCCGACCCGATCGCGGTGCAACGTGCAATCCATGATCAGATCGCGGTCACGCCGATGCCGCAATTCAATCGCTTTCTGATGAGTTTCAGTCACTTGTTCGATGGCGGCTATGCAGCCGGCTATTACAGCTACCTTTGGGCTGAGCGACTCGCGCGGGATGCATTCAACCTGTTTCGCGAACATGGCCTGTACAACGCTGCCCTCGGACGCAGGCTGCGCGAGGAAATCCTGAGCAAGGGTGGCAGTCGGCCAATGCCCGAGTCATGGCAGGAATTTCGTGGCCGCGAGCCCGAACTTGGCCCGTTGCTGGAAGCCTACGGGGTGGCGGAGTGAACCCGGATGCCCCGCGCAATGAATTGGTTCGGCTGATGTATGCCACGCGCAATTCGCTGAAAGGATACGCGCGGGTTTTTCGCGACGAGGCCGCGTTCCGGTTCCAGATCGCGATTCTGGTGATTGCCATTCCGCTGGCCGGATGGCTTGCCGGGAGCTGGATCGAATATGCGCTGCTGGTCGGAAGCTGGGCGCTGGTACTGGCGTTCGAACTGGGCAATTCCGGCATCGAGGCGGCTGTCGACCGCATCGGACACGAGACCCACGACCTTGCCGCCAAGGCCAAGGACGCCGGTTCGGCAATGGTGATGACCGCCATGCTGGTCTCCGGCGGAATCTGGCTGGCTGTGATTGCCGAGCGCGCAGGTTTCTAGAACAAAAGGCTTCCTGATCAGGTGCATTTCTCAGCCATCGTTATAGCATGAGCATTTTTCTTCACAGACGAACGTGGATGAAAGTCAAAAGCAGGGCAAGAAGATGGCGCGAAGATTAGTGCATGCCTGATCAAGTGTATGCCCTGGTTCGGCCAGACGGCGGGGCAGGCGGGGAGCGGTGTTGCCTGCTGGCGAGCCGTGAGTCGATCCGCCTCGCGGGAACGGCTGGTTTCAAGGAGCCTGGGTGCCACTGGAGTGGATTCGAGGGCATCCGAGCCTGAATGGCTTCGTAAAAGCAAGGTAGCGCGGATGGACGCTGAAAGATCGTGTTGTGTTCCGCGACCCCCGACTCGCCATCAGGCAACACCGCTCCCCGCTGACAATTTTGTGCGACGTTCCGGACTCGCCCGCCGCCAGACCCGAACATTGGCGCATCGGGGGGTGTCGGCTGCTTCGGGCCGACCGGGGCGGCGGAAGTCGCCCGGGAACCATCAGCTTCTTCGTCGACCCGTGAAGTCTTAAGGAAACCCGCTCGATTTCCTGCTTCACCAGTAGGTATTTACCGGAGCCAGCTCCCGCAAACCGGACGATTGCGACCAAGTCGATCGCCCCGGCCGGCCCGAAGCAGCCGGCATCACCGGATGCTCGAAACCCTCTACTCGCATGAAAACCTGGACTGGAATGACGAAATCGTGCTTGAAAATCGTACTTGGTAATGGTGTTGGAAATCCTGATTGAAGACCGTGATTCAGAACCGTGATTGAGAACAATAATCGTGGGCTTGATAACGGAGACATCTACCTAATCAGAAAAATATTGAATTCAATACTCTGCGTAATCTGCGGTTTGCTTTTAGGAAGGGCTGAAAAACTTCCCTGATCAGGAAAGACCTTGAACCACGAAGAACACGAAGGACACGAAGGGCAAACCGCTTCAGCTTTCTTCGTGTCCTTCGTGCTCTTCGTGGTTACCTGCTTTTTTGCTTCAGGGCAGCCTAGTGTGCTGTCTGGTATTAATTGGTGATATGAGAGCCCCGCAAAGAGTCCGCAACAAGGCGCAAGCCGCAGGACACAGTTATTCTGTGTTCAAGGCTTGGAACGCTGTTGCGGGCTCTTTGCGGGGCTCGATTCGGGCGAGCCGCGAAGCGGCCATCTGCGGCGTTGCGCTCTCTTGAAAGGGGATCACCCTTCCGGCGAGAGCGCGCCTGACAGCTGACCGCTTGGCGACTCGCTCATATCACCAATTAATACCAGACAGCACACTAGCCCTTGAACTGTTCGTCCAGCGGCGTTCCGGCGATATGGTTGTTGTAGTTCGACAGCGTCTTCATGCCGATGCCGACGATCACGTCCTGCACTTGCGCTTCCGAGTAGCCGGCGTCGAAGAACGCCCGCAGGTCTTCGTCGGACGGCAGGCCGCGCTTTTTGACCATGGTGCGGGTGAAGTTGAACAGCGTATCGAGCTTGTCGTCGGGCAGCTCTTCGCCGTTGGCAATGGCTTTGAGCACCGCTTCGTCGACCTTCTGCATCTTCGCAATCGCGGTATGGGCGCCGGTGCAGTAGTCGCAGCCGTTCTCGGTGCTGACTGCCAGCAATACCGTCTGCTTTTCGGCCGCCGAGAACGAGGTCTTCTCGAAAATCTGCGAAACAGTCATGTAGGCTTCCAGCAGCGCCGGGGAATTGGCCATTACGCCCAGGATATTGGGCACGAAGCCGTAGTTTTTTTCCGCCTTGGCCAATAGCGCACGCGCGTCTTCCGAGGCATTATCCTGATTGAGTACTTCAAGGTTCATTTCGTGTGTCTCCTGGTGAGTTTCCGGGGGTTGTCTGTTCGGGGACTGACTGTTCCGGAATATCTTGGGATCGATGGGGATCATTGCAAGCTATGGTCCCGGCAAGCGACCATTGCACGGCGTCGGCGCGAACTTCGCGCTGATCATCCAATCCACCGAACAGCGTCAGGGCGTGTCCGTCAAACAGCAGCCCGCGCAAATCCATGCGTGCCTCCGGCATGGGTTCGCGGCACTCCCACGCCTCCCGGTCCAGGTTGTAACTGACCACGCTGTCGAACGCGTCCGCCGGGTTTCCGTCATAGCCGGTTCCATCGTAGTTGTAGGGGCGGTCAGCGCCACCGGCAAAAATGATTCTTGCAGCGCCTTCGATCAAAGTCCCGACCGCCCCGGCACGATAGCGCGGCCCGCCCGGCATCGGTGGCAGCGGCTTCCAGTCGAGACGCCGCATGTCGTCTTCCCGGACCGTGCCCAGCCAGCACTCATCGCTGGCGATAAACTGTCGCGGGCCATCAGCCGGATATTTGATGCGGGCTCCGCCACAGATCACCAGCCGGTATCCGACCATACCGCCGGCATGCCCGAACACTGCTGCGCCCGGCCACGGTTCGGCTTGCGTCCAGGCATTCTGCTCGGAATCCCAGATCTGCACCAGATTGACGTTTCCGGTATCGCTCCAGCCACTGACCAGATACAGGTAGCGATCCTGCAGCACCAGAGCTACCGAGTCGTCGACCGGGACCGGCATGCGCGTGACAAGTTTCCAGCCCGGTTCGGGATCGAACACAAGTTTCCAGATCCCGGGCGTGGAGCGCTCGGTGTGATCGGCGGACACGGTGTAGCCGCCGATGACATAGATACTGCCGGAAATCACTGCGGCGTGACTGCCCAGCCGGCCGGACAGGCCGCGGAACGCCGGCAAGGCCTGAATCTGTCGCCATTCGTCCTGTCCTTCGCTCCAGATCCAGCCGTCGGCACGCAGATCGCGCCATGTCTTGCCGGTCGTCAGGCCCAGGCCGGTAAACCAGAGCGTGCCGGCATCCGTCACAACCCTTGCGACCGGGTTGTTGGCGCGGGGCTCGGGCAGTTCCGGAGGCGGGCCCGCCGCAGTCGCCAGGGCAAAAACCAACAGGGCCGCCAGCGCCACAATGGCCTTGTAAGGCCGACGTCTGTGCCTGAATATGGTCGACGGCGTACGATTTTGTCTCAAATAGTCTCGATCTATCATCATCATTCAAAAATTTAATTTCACTGTGTCCTGCGGCTTGCGCCTTGTTGCGGACTCTTTGCGGGGCTCTCATATCACCAATTAATACCAGACAGCACACTAGTGTAGCCCGCCAGGAGAAAACATCATGGAACTGAAAGGAAGCCAGACCGAACAGAACCTCAATGCCGCCTTTTCCGGTGAATCGCAGGCCAATCGCCGCTATCTGTACTTTGCCCAGCGCGCCGACGTCGAAGGTGAAACCGGGCATGGTCGAGACCGCGCGCGACGAAGGTTTTGACGAAATCACCGACTGGTTCGAAACCCTGGCCCGTGCCGAGCGTTCACACGCCAATCGTTTCCAGAAAGCATTGAACGAACTGGATGCGTGAAGGCAGCCTGGAGGCGCCAACTCGCCATCCTCTGGACTGGAAAAACGACGCGTTCTGGAATCCGGAAGACCTGAATACGGAGCTCGAGCGTGTATTCGACATCTGTCACGGTTGCAGGCGTTGCGTAAGTCTGTGTGACTCATTTCCCACGCTGTTCGATCTGATCGATGGCTCCGAGACCATGGAAATCGACGGTGTGGAGAAATTGGACTTCAGGAAGTCACTGGGCAAGGTTGCCTGGCATGCCCCGTGTCACCAGCTTGTGGAGAATATCGGCTCCAAGACCAGGGAGGTGCTCGATCTGATCGACAATACCGAAGTAACTGCCATAGAGCGCTGCTCCGGCCATGACGCCATTTACGGCGTAAGTACCGAGACCTATGAAAAGTCGAAAAAGATCGCGGGCGGCACCGTCAGCCGAATCAAACGTTTGAAGTTCGATTACTTTGCAAGCGACTGTCCAATGGCCCCCGGCCACCTGGGCGAGGAGCTCGATTTGAAGCATCCAGAAACCAATCCGATCACACTATTGCGGATCGCATATTGCCTGTAAAAATCGACCTGATTACTCAGATGACTCGGCGATCGGCCAGAGCCGCTGGCTGCCGGGGCAGGCGGGGAGCGGCGTTGCCTGCTGGCGATTCGTGGGTCGATCGACCTCGCGGGAACGGCAGGCTTTAGGAAGCCTGGGTGCCACTGAAGTTTATTCAGGGGCATCCAAGTCTGCACGATCCCCGGAGTGTATGTGAAAAACTACTGGGCAACACCTCCAGACTGTCAACATGCCAACCGAGGAAATTG
>CAYVPB010000058.1:12716-18958 GCA_964453565.1 uncultured Halomonas sp. | reverse complement strand
CAGCCCAAACGCGCCAGCTCAGCGCGCTTCATGAATAATGCGGGCCAGTGTGCTGCAGCACACTAGATCGGAGAAATCTTCATCGCCCGAGTTGATGCTCCTCACCTCGACAGCGCGCGCTCGCAGGTCTTCAATCTTGTCAACCTGGGGCTGGGCCAGGGTAGTACACGGCCAGATCATGATCAGCACTGCGCGCATCAGGGCGGCACCGCGAAAGAAAGAGTATCCAGCCGAATCGCTTGATTGCATCCTTAGCCTTACTGGTGAGACTGGTGTCAACTTTTATCTGAGTGTCGTATTGTGGACGGCTCACCGGGTTGCTCTGCAAAGCGCCTGGAGCCCGGACTATTCGCTGCTCGTCAGCGTCGACAGCGCCTGGACGGGCCCAAGAATCTGGATGCCCCGCCAGGGATGCAGAGTGAGCAGATCGCGGTCACCGCTGACAATCAATCGGCAATCGGCCGTCAAGGCGGTCTCGAGGAAAGGATCATCGGAACGATCGCGACAGCCCATGGGCGCACCGCTTATACCTGCAAATTCAGCCACGGCATCGATTTCAGCCAGGAATTGAATTCGTTCATCGCGGTCGACGTAAAGATCGAGCTTTGCTCGCAGCAGACGATCGGCGAGTTCAGCCATGGTGGGTTCGGAGAAGACGAGAACCGCGTTGCTGCGATAGAGAAAATCCAGCAGCCGCGCTGGTGCGCCATGTGGCGACAGGGCGGCGCTGATCAAGACATTCGTGTCAAGGACCAGCCGATCAACTTTCATCGGCCAGCAATTCGGCAAGCACCTCCTCGCTCAGGCCCCTTTCAGATGCCTGCCGGCGCATCGATGCCACCGTGTTGGCCAGGCGGTCCCAGGCAATACCGCGCAAGCGCTGATATTGCTCTTCCGACAACACTACGCCGGCCGGCCGGCCACGGCGTGTAACCCGAACCGGGCCACGCTGAGCAGCTTCCAGCAACTGGCCAAACTGATTTTTGGCGGTGCGTGCGCTGATTTCCTTCATGCGCTCATTGTAGCTATAGGAGCTACTTTGGGCAAGTCCGGATCCCTTGATTCGCCCGGCTTCTACCGGGCATTCCCTGTGGCCCTGGTTTATTCGCTTGCAAGCAATCTCCTACGGTTTTGGTATCGGGGTTTGGTGTAGGAGCGTGTTTGCAGGCGAACGCTTCGGTTCGGGAGTACGATCCGCAAGGCCCGATGGCTGTATTTCAGGCCCGGTAGTCCGGGTTTGGGTGGTCGAACCGGCAGCCGGCGGCCCAGGCCTTGCGGTCGTTGCCGTGCGCCGGCAGTCCGCCGGCGTCTTTCAGCAGCCGGGCCAGATGCATCAGATTCCAGCTCATGATGGTGGTGTTGCGCTGGGTGAAGTCGTTTTCCGGGCCACCGGAGCCTTCGTCGGCATAGGAAGCTCCGGGGCCGGCCTCGCCGATCCAGCCGGCATCGGCCTGCGGCGGGATGACGTAGCCCAGGTGCTGCAGCGCGTAGAGGATGGACATCGAACAGTGCTTGATGCCGTCTTCGTTGCCGGTGATGATGCAGCCGCCGGTCTTGCCGTAGTAGATGGACTGGCTCTTGTCGTTGAGCTTGCCGGATTCAGCGTACAACCGCTCGATGATCACGCGACAGACCGACGATTCCTCGCCCAGCCAGATCGGCGTGCCGATGACCAGGATGTCGGCGCCCATGACCTTTTCGCACAGCCCCGGCCAGTCGTCGTGCTCGAAGCCGTGTTCGGTCATGTCCGGGTACACACCCGGCGGCAGCGTCAGATCAGCCGCGCGCACCATTTCGGTGGTGACGTTGTTGGCCTGCATAATTTCGCGCGAGACATTCATCAGCGCTTCGGTGTGGGAAAACTCCGGCGAGCGCTTGAGCGTGCAGTTGATGAACAGTGCGTTCAGATCGGAGAAGTCGAAGTTGTGGTTCTGGCACAGCGTTTGCTGCTTTTCATTGAGTGTCATGCTTGGAGTTCCCTGAAGATTTGGGTGGAATGGGGTGGATGGAATCAAGAGTTCAGGACGATCAGCCGGAGTCGCGCTGTCCGGATGGTCTTGCCCGGCCCAGCCGTCTGGCCCAGGGCGCGGCCGAAACGCCGTGCGCGACGATGCTCAAGCCCACAGTAAGAATGACCGCGGCAAGCAGCTCGCCATTGCGCGCCATGTCGACCTGTTTGAGCACCACCAGCACGAAAGGCACCGAGGCCAGGCCGCGCGGCCCGAACCAGCCCAGGAGGGCGATGTGTTCGCGCTTCAGGCCCAGGCCGGCAAGGCTGAGCGCGATCGGCAGCATGCGCATGGCCGTCAGCGCAAATAGCGCAAACACCACGCAGGCAATCGAGAAATGTGCCGCCGCGGCCGGCAACAGCATCGCGCCGACCAGCAGGAAGGTCACCAGCACCAGCATGTGGGCCTCGGTCTGCTGGAACTCGAACAGAAAGCGGCGGCGCCGGCCCAGCGCCCGTCCGAACATCAGGCCACCGGTGAAAGCGGCCAGGAAGCCATTGCCGTGCACAGCCTCGGCCAGTGCGAACACGCCCAGTGCCACGGCCAACGCGGCCACACCCTCGGCCCACTCGCTCATCCAGCCGCGCTCGAAGGCCAGCGCGATCAGCTTTCCGCCGGCAAAGCCGACACCGATGCCGACCCGCGGCCCCAGCACGATCTGTGCGCCGGCGAGTTGAAGCCAGTGCGCCGCGCCGGTCGATCCATCGCCCGAAGCCAAAACGGCAAACAGCAGCACCACCAGCGTGATCTCGGCGATCGTCAGGATGGCGGCGTTGCTGAGCCGGAATTCGACCCAGCCCAACACTTGCGGCTGATATCGTTTACAACATGGTCGGTAAAGTGCTTGGCGATACACTATGCCAGACTTGATCAGCCTGGCATTCCGCATGCAGATTCCCATCCTGTGTTACCACGCCCATATCCTGCCGTCGGCTGAGTACGCTGACAACGGGCATGCCGCGCTGGAATCCGATCTGGAACTGGTCGAGTCGCTGGGTCGAACAATCGTGCCGCTTAACCGCATCGTCGAATGGCTGGAGGGCCGGTGTCCGGACGCGGAAATCGCCGGCGGCGTGGGCTTGAGTTTCGACGACGGCACGTTGCTGGACTTCGAGCCCGTGGACCATCCTGAACTTGGCCGGCTGCCGGGTTTTCTGCCGATCCTGGAACAGTTCGCGCGGCGTTATCCGGACAGTCAGCCATCGGTGCACGCAAGCTGTTTTGTCATTGCCTCGCCGACGGCACGAGCCGAGGCCGATCGTGAACTGCTGTTCGGCCGGGGCTGGCTGGGCGATGAACACTGGCTTGGGGCTGAGCGCTCGGGCCGGCTTTCGATCGAAAACCACTCCTGGGACCACAACATGGTCATTGCCAGCGAGGCGCTGGCCGAGCCGCGTGACAGTTTCGAATGCATTGACCGCTTCGAGTTAGCCGAGCATGAGATTGCACGGGCCAGCGAGGCGATTGAAAAGGTGACGGGTCGGGAGCCTGCCCTGTTCGGTTACCCATACGGCCAGCTCAATCCCTATTTGCGTGATGAATACCTGCCGGCTCGGGGGGGCGAACTGGGGCTGCGCGCGGCGTTTACCACCGAAGGCGTGCCGGTCACGCGCGGGTCCAATCGCTGGGCGATGCCGCGCATTGTTCACGGCTGTCATTGGCGCGATCCCGAAATGCTTGCGCGCATCCTGCAATGACCGCTTCCCTGCCCGGCAATACAACCGTAGACCCGGCGATTGCCGATTTTGTCGTGGTCACCGAGATCGCCGAAGCGCAGACGCTGGCCGAACCGCTGTTTCGCCGCAAGTACCGAATGGCAGCTCCGCCATCGGACATCGGCTTCAATGTGTTTGCACTTGTTCTGGCCGAAAGCGGTTGCTGGCAAGCGGCCTCGTTCATCACCTGGCGGCCGTTCGAGGGTGCGCGTTTGATTGCCGGGGCGTGCACCGATGGCGAACTTTTGCGCGCGTTGCCCCAAGACCGGCAACAACGGCTGGACCAAGCCGGCGGACTGATGTTGCAGACGGTGCGCTATGGCGAAGCCCGGCTGGCCGAGCTCGGCTCGCTGGCCAGCTTCGGCTATTGCGGCGATGCGCGATCATGGTCTATCCTCGAACAGTGCGGATACCGGCGGCTGGATCATGAACATCTGATCGTGCGCTGGAACCGGGAGTTGCCGGAGGCCGAACGGCGCCAGTTGCTTGGCAAGATCGAGGCATTCGGGGTTTTTTGAAACGCCTTTTCGCGGACGGATTCCGGTCCTGCGCGGGTCGCCGCCGGGTGCTCAGGTTTTGGTGCGCGGGTATCTGACCGCGACGGACTCGGCGATTGGACCGAAGCCGGGTGCGCGCATATACTGCCAGCAGAATGCTTCGGGGTAGATCACAGTGCAACAACGAGAACAATGGAGCGGTCGCGCAGCGATCATCATCGCCGCGGTTTCGATGGCAGTGGGCACCGGCAATATCTGGCGCTTTCCGCGCGTTGCAGCGGAATGGGGTGGCGGGGCGTTTCTGATCGCTGTCACGGTGGCGCTGCTGGTCTGGGCGGTGCCGCTTTTAATGTGCGAGTTCCTGATGGGCACGAAAACCCGGTTGGGCAACATCGGCGCGTTTCGCGATTTCATGGGCCGCAGGAACACCTGGGCCGGTGGCTTCATGGTCGCGGTCACGCTGGGAATCATGTTCTATTACTCGGTGGTCGCCGGCTGGTGCATCCGCTACTTTGTCGCCGCCAGCAGCGGCGCGCTGGTGCCCGATGGCATGACCGGCGCCGAGACCACATTCGGCCAGGCACATTGGGATGCCTTCATTGCCAATCCGTTCGAAACCGTGAGCTATCACGCCGTGGCCGTGATCTTCACCGCCTTTGTGGTGTTCAACGGCATCAAGGGCGGGCTGGAGCGGGTGTTAAAGGTATTTCTGTTCGCGCTCCTGATGATCCTTGTAATTCTTGCCGTGCGTGCGGTCATGCTGCCCGGCGCCGGCGAGGGACTGCGCTTTCTGTTCGTGCCCGACTGGTCGCAACTGGCCTCTGCGCGCGTCTGGCTGGAGGCATTCACCCAGGTCGCCTGGTCGACCGGCGCCGGCTGGGGCCTGCTGATGGTCTATGCCGTGTATGCGCGCAAAAACGAAGACATCACGGTTAATTCCGGTGTGATCGCGTTTTCCGACGTACTGGTCGGCTTCTTCGCAGCCGGTCTGGTGCTGGCGACCCTGTTCGCCGTCGCACCTACACCCGAATTTGCCGAGTCGGCACTGAAATCGGGTAATGTCGGCCTGACCTTCATTTATATCGTTGACCTGCTCATGACCATGCCGGGCGCCTGGTTGATCGCGCCGCTGTTCTTCCTCGCCCTGGCGCTGGCAGGGATCTCTTCTTTCATCGCGATGTTCGAGCTGGCCACGACCAACCTGATGAATTTCGGCTTTCAGCGCCACCATGCCGCGGCAGTGATTGGCGTGGTGGCTTTCCTGTTCGGCCTGCCCTCGGCGCTGTCAATCACTTTCCTGGACAACCAGGACTGGGTCTGGGGTGTGGGGCTGTTGATCAGCGGCCTGCTGACCGCGCTGGCGATCCTGAAATATGGTGTCGGCCGGGCGCGCGAGGAGATCAACCAGACCAGCGACCTGTCCGTCGGCGGCTGGTTTACGGCCAGCATCCATGCCATCCCGGTGATTTTCCTGGTGCTGTTTTCGTGGTGGATCTTCCAGTCGATACGAGACAATCCGGATGACTGGTGGAACCCGCTGGAAACCTTTTCCACCGGTACCATGGTGTTGCAATGGGGTATCGTGCTGGTGCTGGTGCTGGCGCTGAACCGCTTCTTCGCCGACCGCGTCAAGGCCGGCCCCATGACTGTGGAGGATGTCAATGGACGCTGAACTGATCTTCTGGGTTGCGTTTTTCGTCGGCGGCTATTCGCTGGTGGTGGGCTGGTTGCTGCGCATCGCGTTGAAAAACAAGGGTTGAACCTGCGGAATCTGCGGTTCGCTTCTCCAAATCTCTAATACCTGTTTGAATCTGTGGAATCTCTGTTCATGAGGTTGTTGTTTTGGCCTGATCCGGCAATGCCCGCGCAAATTGTTACACTTGAAACCATTTCCGGCGCCAGAAAACCGAATCCGTAGGAGCCTGCTTGCAGGCGAAAAGTTCGTCCCCGTGGCCGGGCCACAGGTTCGCCGGCAAGCAGGCTCCTACAATGCGTTATCTGGCGCCGGAGCGGACACCCTG
>CAYVPB010000058.1:2290-12616 GCA_964453565.1 uncultured Halomonas sp. | reverse complement strand
CTGGCGCCGGAGCGGACACCCTGCGATATGGAATCTAGTGTTCAGCCGGGCGAATGTGACAGAACACTTCAGGAGTAAAGGTTAATATGGGTCTGCTGATCGACGGCCAATGGCATGATAAGTGGTACGACACCAAGTCCACCGGCGGGCGCTTCAAGCGTCAGGAATCCGCGTTTCGCAACTGGATCACCGCCGACGGCTCTGCCGGGCCTTCCGGTGTTGGCGGCTTCAAGGCTGAACTGGATCGCTATCACCTTTATGTCGCGTACGCCTGCCCGTGGGCGCACCGGGCGCTGATCTTTCGCAAGCTCAAGGAACTGCAAGATTTTCTGCCCATCTCCGTGGTCAATCCGCTGATGAAGGAAAACGGCTGGACCTTCGAGCCGGGCTACAAGATCGTCCCCGACCCCATCCACAATGCCAGCTACATGCATCAGATCTACACCGCCGCCGATCCTGAATATACCGGGCGCGTCACCGTGCCGGTGATCTGGGACAGGAAGAACGCGACCATCGTCAACAACGAGTCGTCCGAAATCATCCGCATGCTCAATTCGGCCTTCGACAAGGCCGGTGCGAAACCCGGCGACTACTATCCGCAAGAGCTGCGCGGGCGCATCGATGAAATCAACGAGCGCGTCTACCATCAGGTCAACAACGGCGTTTACAAGTCCGGTTTCGCGACCACCCAGGAAGCATATGAGGAAGCGGTGATTCCGCTGTTCGAGGCGCTGGACTGGCTGGAGGAAATCCTGGACGCGAACCGCTACCTGTGCGGGCCGCGCATGACCGAGGCCGACTGGCGTCTGTTCACGACCCTGATCCGCTTCGACGCCGTTTATGTCGGACACTTCAAGTGCAACATCCGGCGCATCGACGACTATCCCAACCTGTCGAATTACCTGCGCGAGCTGTATCAGTGGCCGGGCATTGCCGAGACTATCGATTTCCACGCCATCGAGCTGCATTACTATGCCAGCCATGTAACCGTCAATCCGTCCGGCGTGGTGCCGGTCGGGCCGGCACTGGATTTCCACCGCAAGCACGATCGCGAAAGGCTGCCGGCTGAATAAATCGGACCGATGAGCAAAACCCGGCTGTATTTCGCTTACGGTTCCAACCTCTATCCGGCGCGATTGCAGGCCCGGACCCCTTCGGCGCGGATCGTTGGCACCGCGCGAATGCCCGGCAACCGGCTGGAATGGCACAAGCACGGCATCGACGACAGCGGCAAGTGCGACATCGTCGAGACCGGGCGGGCGGTCGATCAGGTTCAAGGCGCGCTGTATGAAATCGATGTCGGCGACTGGCATCACCTGGATATCGCCGAGGAACTGGGAACCGGCTACGAGATTCACCGCATCAGGATCCAGGCCGGCGACAGTCTGGTATGGGCATACAGCTACCGTGCGCTGGTGACCAATCCGCAACTGCAACCGTTCGACTGGTACCAGCAATTCGTCATTCAGGGCGCGCTGGCGCATGGCCTGCCGGGCGACTACATACAGACACTTCGGGCCGTTGGCTGCTGGGAAGACTCCGACCCGGAGCGACGGCGCATTAATCGGCGGCTGCTGGATGGATCAGCGCGCAATTGAGCCGGCCAGGCGAATCAGAAGGTGCCGTTGACGCCGAGGATCAATGACCTCCCGCGCCGACGGTCACGGTCTTCACGAAAAAGCAGCGGCGACTGGCCGCGCCGGCCATCGAACACCGTGCGATCGCGCCTGAAACGCCTGTCCAGCAGGTTCTCGGCGGTCAGCGTGAATTTCACACCCAGCCAGCGACTGGTCTCGATGAATGCCTCCAGGTCAACCCCGCGGGAAAAGCGGTCGAGCTCATCGACCCCGAAGCGGGTCAACGAGGATTGTTTTTCCAGTTCCCAGCCCCAGGAAAAACGCGGGCCGGGCAGGTCCTGACGGAATTCCAGTTCGAACGTGACTTCGCGCTCGTCGGAAAATCGGCGGCCTTGCCCGGTCACCGGATCGGTCACGCGCGAATCCTGCCAGCGCATTTCCACATCGATGCGTGCGCCGGAAAGGGCCAGGACATCCAGCGGCAGTGTCCCTTCAAACCTTGCGCCCAGCCGCCGGCCGTCCCCGATATTGCCGGGCACCTCGAATCGATCAGTGACCGGCAACAAGTCCTGAAGATCCTCGATCCAGTTGCCAAACAGGGTCAGTGCAGCCACGCCGACATCGCCGAAGCGCTGCTCCTGGGTCAACTCCAGCACCCATGCCGATTGCGGCGACAGATCCGGATTGCCCAGGTCCAGGTCATCATCGCCGAAGTTCGTCGCACTGACGAAATCGAAGAAGTTGAGCTGGGCGACTTCGCGCTCGAAGCGCAGTCGGCTCTGTTGGCTTTGCCGCGGCGACCAGGTCACGGTCATGCTTGGCTTCAGGAAAAAGAAATCCCGATCCTGTCCCTCCGGCCCGGACTGGGACAGGTTCGAGAACTCTGCCGCAAGAGCCGTCTCCACCAGCCAGGACGCCAGTTGCCAGGAATCGGCGACGGATACATCGCCCCGCCATTCCTCGACCCGGGTATTGGAACCGGGAACCGGCACCGCGACCCCGCCGCTTCCATCGTCGACCATGAGTTCCAGTTCGTTGTCCAGCCGATTGAATACCGCCTCGAGATCGAATTCAACGGTGTGATTGCGAAATCCCGTCCAGTCAATCTCGGCGCGGACGATGACCTCGGAATCCTCGCGTCTGGAATCGGAGAAACCGAAATTTTCAAGCCCCCCGTCGAGATCGAACTGCCCGGAGGTGGCGAATGATTCGTTGCTGCCGTGGCGAATCAGGAAGATTCCCTTGGTCGCCAGGTTGGATGTCCAGCGATATTCGGCATCGCCACCGGCTTCAATCGAGTAATTTTCCGCAATTTCACCCAGAATTCTGAGCCTGGCAGGCGGCTGGGGATCAACCGGTATCCGGCGCGAGGTATCACGGAACTTGCGCTTTTGATATTGAAGTTCCAGGTTGGTCTGGACCCGCAGACGCTCCATCGCCCTATCGGTATTGAGATTGAAGCGGCCGTTGCGACCCTTGAAGCGCTCCCGCTCGAAGCGATTCTCGAACAGGCCATCCGGATCGAACAGCCGCTCCACCGCCGGGTTGCCGACAAAAAAGCGGCCAATTCTCAAACCGCTGGTGTAGCGGGTGCTGCCGGACTGGTGGGTCAACGAAAGTTCACCGGCCGGCTCGGGCCCGCCACTGTCGAGATCCTGTTCCAGATCCATCGACCATCTCCCGGACAGTCCAGCATCCTCCTTGAGCATGACATTGACGGCAACAGATTGTCCGCGAAGATCCAGACCACCACCCTGTCCACGAATCAACTGAATCTTTTCGACCTGGGAAGCGGAAATGCGCTCCAGCAGATTGGCCGCCGAGTCGCTTTTCGAACTGGGACGCTCGCCGTTGATCAGCACATTGCCGGGGGCCCCGCCGAAGCCGCGCGCGCCTCCACCTTCGCGAATCTGGAATCCGGGTACGCGCTGGATCATGTCCAGCGCCGTGATGGGTTGATAGCTGGCAAAGAAATCAGGTTCGTATACCACCAC
This sequence comes from uncultured Halomonas sp., assembly GCA_964453565.1. Taxonomy (GTDB): domain Bacteria; phylum Pseudomonadota; class Gammaproteobacteria; order Xanthomonadales; family Wenzhouxiangellaceae. The sequence continues at coordinate 9,045 of CAYVPB010000058.1, read as the reverse complement.
GCGCTGCTCTTCCGGCGCATCGGTGGAAAATTGACTTTCGACATTCATGGCCCCGTTGGCGCTGGTCGCAACCAGCAGCAACAAGGCCCCGACGGGCATTGATTTCATGGACAGTGATTTCACGAGGCGGCAGCACCGGACATATGCAAACGATAGCGTGATATTGTCGCTACGATCAGAGTGGTTTTGTTGCCGGACAACGCGATTGAGGTCGCATAACTGGAACTGCATGAAGCCGCTTCGATCCTTCCGAAGTCGATATTGCGGCCCCTGAGCTGCCGGAAAAACCCATGACACGACCGCTGCTCGCGCCATTGCCGGCGCTGATGCTGGGCGCAACTATCCAGGCCGCTGTGGCCGAGGACGAGTTGCCGCCGCCGGTGCACATTGATGCCGCCGAAGACCGCCTGCTTCTGGAGATCCGTGAGTTCGGCCAGCCGATGATCTATACCAATACCCTGGCCACGGGGCTCGTTACGCATCACCGCTGATCGACCGCGCCGGTACCGGCGCCAGTGCGGTGGTGGTTTTCGAACGTCACGGCAAGCGCGGGCTGACCGAAATCCTGGGAGAAATGGCCGACCGCGATCTACCGTTCATCACCGGCGGCCATGCCAGCGACAACGGCAGCTAACCGAATGTCACCCGCTGGGTGGAAGGCAACGACATGTTCGAGGCGCTGAAGCGCACCCGCGACGTTCGCCGCGCCCTCGTCCAGCGTTTCGACCAGAACACGCTGGCCGATAATGAACCGTTCGTCGTCGCGCACCGCCGCTTCGCGCAGACTTATCTGCATCACCGTACCGCGAACAGGTCGATGATTCAGCCACGCCGAGACAGCAAAACTTCGGAACCGCAGATTCACGCAGAGTCTTTTTTATCCTGCAAACATCTGCGTAATCTTTTGCTTCACTCGCGCCTCGCAGGTTTCAGGTGATTTCGGCAAACAAGGCTTCCAGGCGACCATCCGAAGTCAGCAACCGGGCGTCGAAGCGCCGTGCTGCAATCAGGTAGAGGCAGTCGTAGACGGGATGTTCAAGTCTGGCCGCCAGGCTCAGCGCTTCGGGAAACAGGCTCGTGTCCGGAATCCAGACGCTGACCAGCGCCAGCGCTTCTGAATGCCGAGCGCGTACTGCCCTGCCGTCGAGTCGTCCCGCTCCCTGATATTTCCACAGCGCATTGGCCGTTTCGGCCGCGAATAGCTGTGGTGCCAATACATCGGATGCCGACTCAATCGCTACCAGTACAGACGGGTGGTCAGCCGGCGACAAGACCGTGCGCAGCGCGGCCGAGGCATCCAGAACGACGTTGTCCATCAGCGCTTGCGATCATCTACGACCAGGGTTTCGGGCGCGTCATCGCTGAATTTGAAGTGGCGATTGCTGCCCTTGAGCGCCTGAACGATCTGCTCCCGATGATCGGTTCGGCGCTGTCGCCAGGCTTCGCGCAGTGCCACGATCGCCTGCTGTGTCAGGCTGCGCTGTTCCATTCTGGCATCGGTCTTGAGCGCATCATAGAGGTCTTGAGGGAGATCTCGAATCTGAAGGTTGGGCATGCTGGCGTCACCCGTCACGTTGCAATCAAAGTGCATGCATTATGCACACACTCTTCCGTATATGCAAGAAAAACCATGCAAGAACAACCATGAAAGAAAAAAGCATGAATGCCGCGCCAGCATGATGCACATTGGCTGCTGGGTTCAGTAGGGCCTAAGCGCGCTGGCCTGGCCGTGATCAGGGTATCCTTCCGGAGTGGAGTCGCTCTCGCGCGAAGAAGACATGCCCATTTCCTGGAATGAAATCCGGGATCGAGCCACGCGCTTTGCCCGCGACTGGCAAGACGCCAGCTATGAGCGCGGCGAGGCGCAGACCTTCTGGAACGAGTTCTTTGCCGTGTTCGGCACGCACCGTTCAAATGTCTACAGTTTCGAGAGGCGAGTCAAAAAGCTGGGAGGCGCCACGGGCTATATCGATTGCTTCTGGCCCGGCACATCAAGCTGTTCGGCTTTATCGCCAGTTATCAGACCCAGGAAACTCGTCCCGAGGATCCGGTCAATATCAAGGCCGCCGAGCGCATGGGCAAGCTGCACGACCAGCTTATGGTGGCCAGTTATGACGGTCACGATCTGGAAGTCATGCTGGTTCGCCTGCTGTTTTGCATGTTTCCCGACGATACCGGCAACTTCCAGCCGGCGCAGTCCTTCGAGGAATGGATCGACACCCGCTCGAACGAGAACGGCTCGGATCTGGGCTCGCTGCTGGAGGCCTGTGCACTGGACTGGAGCGGCATCTCCCCGGCCATCTTCGGTGCCCTGTTCCAGTCCATCATGGACCCGTCAGCGCGCCGCAACCTGGGCGCACACTACACCTCGGAAAGCAATATCCTGAAGTTGATCCGGCCCTTGTTTCTCGACAGGCTTCGCGCCGAGTTCGAGCGGGTCAAGGGCAATCGCAACAAAATGTCAGCGAAGCTGATTTTCCATGGCGACCTGCCACCTGAGCCGGCGAGTTTCGTGGACACCGTTTCCGATCTGTTCCAGACGCCCTTCTTTGACCTGCTGGGTCAGTTCCTGGCGCATTCCGGAAAGGGGCCCGGATATGTCCAGACTGTCCTTGATGTCCCGCTGCTCGACGCACGAGGGTTGCACGACGCTTTGACCTGATGGCCCAGTCCAGGGTTCTGGTTGATACCAACTGCTACCTTCGGTTGGCACAGTCGATTCGCCCCTTCCTGCTGGTGTCTTTTGGCGAGAGCGAGTATTGCCTCTATGTGATTCCAGAACTGAATCGCGAACTTCAGGCAAAACACCTCAAAACAAAATTTCAATGGATAGATCAGCCGGAATTCATGGTAGACCGGGCGCGATTTCCAACCGTTGGCCGAAAGCAGAAAAACTCTATTGACCGAACCTTCGATTTCTTGTGGGATTTTGTCCAGAGTGAGCTTCCCGGCCCCTCACGAGTAGACGCTCGCTACGTGGCCTATGCGCTGGAACTTCAATTTCCGCTCGTAACTGATGATGACATGATCAAGTTGGCACGGCAATTCGGCGCAACCGTGATGCGCTCGCTTGATTTACTGAAGTTGATGCTGAATGAGGGGCATATCGATATGAAAGAGATCCGGGCCACCGTTGCTTACTGGCGCCATGTCGGAGATACTCCCGGCCAACTGGCGCGACGATATCGCCAACTGTTTGGCAAAGCACCCCCGTAAGGCCCAGCCGGTGCTTCACTTCACTTTCGCGCTGCCGTGGCCGTGATCAGGGTATGCTTTCCGGCTGGAGATCACTCTTGCCGGAAAATTGCCATGCCCGTTGCCCGACTGCATTTGCCGCTCGTCCTTGTCTGCCTGCTGACGGGAGCTCATTCGTTACAGGCCCAGCCTGGTCCCGGCGAGGGGCCGGATGAGTCGCTGGAGGCGATCGAGCCGTCGCCCGAGCGGCTGAATGTGGGGCTGGCCGGGGAGCATCCGGCCGATATCGCCCGCTTTCTGCTGGTCCAGGGCGTGTCCAGCGCCCGACTCTCGCCGGCAGGCGACCATGTCGCAGTCTCACGCACGATCACCGGCCAGCCGCAGCTTTGGGTGATTCCGACTGAGAGCAGCCGGCCGCGCCAGTTGACCTTCGGCAACGGCATCACGTTTTTCCGCTGGGCACCGGACGGGCAAAGCCTGGTCTATGGTGCCGACAATGCCGGCGATGAACAGGAGGCCTATTTCCGTATCAGCCTGGACGGAAAGAGCGAGGCCGAACTGGTTCCTGCCCTGCCCGGCGCGTTTCGGGTCTTCGGCGGCATATTGCCCGACGACAAGCGGATCGTGTTTGCCTCCACCGAGCGCAACAAGCTGGATTTCGATGTCTATGTGCGCGATGTTGAAAGCGGTGAGCAGCGCATGGTCTACGAGGGCAAGTTGGCATTCCGGCCACGCTCGATTTCGCCGGATGGAAAATCTTTGCTGATGACCCAGGCCGTCGGCGAGGATTCCAACAACCTGTTGCGGGTCGACCTGGAATCCGGCCAGACCACCACGCTGTCTGAGCCCGAACGCCGCGCCAATACCGAAGACGGCGGCTTTGCCTGGAGTGCCGACGGCAAGGCGGTCTTTCATGCCTCCAACGAAGGCCGCGAGTTCCGTGCCCTGGTCCGGCGTGACTTGGAAGACAACCAGGTCACAATCGTAGTCAAGGGCGATCATGATATCGACAACGTGCAACTATGCGGCACCGACAACCGTTACTTGTTGTGGACGACCAACGAGGACGGGTTTTTCCGTTTGCACGGTCGCGATCTGGACGAAGACCGTGCATTGACCGTACCGGAGTTGCCCGAAGGCGTGATCTCATTGTCCTGCCCGCGCGGCGTCGGACAGGCCGCCGTAGTCGTCAATGGCTGGTCCACGCCCGGAGAACTTTTGCTGTGGAACCTGGCCGAAGGCACCGCCCGGGCGCTGTTCGAGGCCAACCTGGCCGGGCTCGATCCGGAACATCTGGTGCGCCCGCAAAGCGTCCGGATGAAGGCGCGCGACGGTGTCATGCTGCAGGGCCTTTTGTACCTGCCGCGCGACGATGTGCGTCTGGATGAAGGCCCGCCGCCGGTGGTGTTCGATGTCCACGGCGGGCCGACCGCGCAGTCGGTGGCCAGCTTCAATGGCTCGGTGCAGTACCTGCTCAACCGCGGCATCGCCGTGTTCCGGCCCAACATTCGCGGCTCCACCGGCTTCGGTCACACCTATGTCACGCTGGACGACCGCGACAAGCGCCTGGACAGCATCCGCGATCTGATCGACATGCTGGCGTTTTTCCGTGAGGACGGCCGGGTCGATGCCAATCGCGCCGTGGTGCGTGGCGGCTCCTACGGCGGCTATGCGGTCAACGCGGTACTGGCCAATCATCCGGGCCAGTTCATGGCCGGCGTGTCACTGTTCGGCGTGGCCGACTGGATCAGCGGCCTGGAAGTCGTCTCACCGGCGCTCAAGGCCTCCGACATCATCGAGTACGGCGACATCCGGGAAGACCGCTGGCGCGAGTTCTACGGCAAGTATTCGCCGATCCGCCAGGCCGACCGGATCACCGTGCCGGTGTTGTACTCGCACGGTGTCAACGACCAGCGCGTTGACATCTACGAGACCGAGGTGATGGTCCGGACCCTGCGCGCCAACAGCATCGAAGCGCCCTACATCCGCTTCCGCGACGAAGGCCACGGCTGGCGCCAACTCAGCAACCGGCTGTTCTACTTCCGGCGCGAGGCCGGGTTCCTGGAAGCGCAGTTCGGGCTCCGACCGGCCGGCGAGAAGGAGACCGGCGAAAGCTGAACCCGTGCATCCGATCGAAGGACCGCTGGCTACACTGATCTTCTGGGCAGCGTTCACCGCGCTGATCCCGCAGGCGCCTTGGGTCAGACGAACCGCGCCGCTTTTCGGCGGCGCGCCCGGTCCGCTCTCCGGCAGCGCCGTGCCGGAGAGCAAGGCGACGCAACCCGCTGGCGAAGCCTTGCGGATGGTGGGCCCGGACGATTCGATCATCGACGGCGTCGGCTGCCGCGCGCTGGAACAGGCACTGATCGGTGCGACCGCGGCTGCTCTTGCCCGCCGTCTGGATCGTCGAGTGGACCGGCAGGCCCGGGGCAGGTTCGGACTGCGCACCCGCGACATTCGAATTAGCCTGCTGCCCGCGCCCGGGAAGCCGGCGGGAAGCCGGGACAGGCACAACGCAGCCTCTTTGGTAGCCCCCAAGGCGGCTTATTCGAACGGCCTTGCAAGACGCCGGCTGTTCCGAATCTTCTCGAGGTAGGGCTTGCGCTTGATCAACGCCGCCATGTCGCCTTCGAAGGTCTGTATCGATCTGACCGACGGAAAGCTGAGTCGTCGGTTGAGCAAGGAATAGCTCGCCATGAGGTTGAAGTAGTTGTAGTAAAGAATAAGTGTATGCAACAGGTCCGTGGGCTGCTTTTCCAGGCCCAGTTTTCGGGCGCTTCGCTGGTTGAGGATGTAGGTCGTCGTTCGCACCTTCAGTTTCGGCCTTTCGGAATTCTCGTGGCACGAGATCAGGTTGAGCAGGCCTTCGATCATGCCGGCATGCGCAAGCCGTTTTCGCTCCGCGGCCGGCATTGCCTTCGGGAACATGAAGTAGAAATCGAATAGCGTTCCGGCGTGCAGATTCAATTTCTGATTCTTCTCGGCCTCGCAAAGCAGAAAGGGTGAGTAATAACGCATTTTCCCTGCTCCGACCAGTCCGGGCACATCGATGAACGGTGCGATGATGCTCAGCAGCAGGACAAGGACCAGGGGGATTAGCAAGAGCAGGCCGACCAGGTAAAGCACGGCGCCCGCCAGGACGATGAGTAGGACGGAACCGAGAACCAGGTTTCTCTGGAATCGCTTCTGCTCTGCACGGGATTTCTGAAAGTAGGGGTGTTGGGGAAGCACTGCGAATCTTTCACGTCATTTCCGCTCACGGTATCATTTTAGACAAGCTGGTACCTATAGCGCGGCTTGTGTCACCATCAGCGGCTGTTATTCAGATTTTCTCCAGCTTCTTGTCAGCGAAGTCTGGGCTTATTCCAGCTTGGGCCAAACACGATAGCGAAATCTCCCGAAGAGCAGGATGCAACCATGATCGCCAACGTGCCACGGAAAATCGGCAATCGATCGAACAGTGGTCGAAACTCTTAAAGGCCTCCGGCGCAGTGAAACACGGTGAGATCGTGAAGTGGCTCAAGGACGATCACGGTGTCACCCACGGGTCTTCCGGGGAC
>CAYVPB010000058.1:0-2190 GCA_964453565.1 uncultured Halomonas sp. | reverse complement strand
GGCTTCCGGGGACAGTATCCTTGATTCGATTTCCAAGGCGCTGCCTTCGGGCTTGTCTCTTGGCCTTCGCGGATGCGTTGTCGGCGCTCGATGCAGGCCCGGCTAAAGACTTCGCACCGACGCCTTGCCGCGGACGCCGAGAGACAAGCTGCACGAGGCAGGATTTATGAATGTATTAGCAAGTCCCCTGCCTCCCGAACGACCCCCTGGTGCGCTTGGTCGCGAAGATGCCGTATTCACCGGGCCTTGATCAGCCCTGATTGTTGCAAGCTGTCGGATCAGACCCGCTCGATACGATTCTTGCCGCTGCGTTTGGCCTTGTACAGGGTGTCGTCAACGCGCTTGATCGTTTCCTCCCAGTCCTCGTTCCGGTACCTGAATTCCGTGACACCGATGCTCGCGGTCAGGGTGAGTTGACCGCGATCGGTTTCGATCACACCATGGGCAATGCGATGGCGCAGGCGATCGGCGACCCGCAACAGGTTGGAATCCTGCGTGCCCGGCAGCAGAATCAGGAATTCCTCGCCACCATAACGGAAGGCTACATCTTCCCCACGAAGTTCGTCCAGGATGATTTTTGCGACCTGGCGCAGCGCCTGATCGCCCGAGTGATGGCCATACTGATCATTGATTTCCTTGAAGTTGTCAACATCGAGCAGCATCACTCCGAGAGGCGAGTTGGTTGTTCTTGCATGTCTCGATGCGTCGGCCACTGCCCGGTCCATGGTCAAGCGGTTCTTGATCCCGGTCAACGGATCGATTTCCGCCTGAGTCTGCAGCTTGAGCTGGTTTTCGCGAAACATGATCAGCGCCAGCGCCACGGCGATGAAGAAGCTAAACAACATTGCGCTGACGAAAGTCAGGGCCTGAAAGGGGTCCTGAACGAAGGACGTTGTCAACGATTCACCGAAAAGCGCATACAGCCATCTTGTCCAGAGAAACAACGCATACAGAGCGAAGATCGTCGCCGCCATTCGATGGAACCGGCGCATGCCTGGATCTCGGGCATTCCACAGCAGGCCCGCTGCCAGGCTCAGTACCACCGCATACCAGAACGAGTGGAAGATTACCCGCAGGCGAAGACTGTCGCGCAATTCCGGAAAGACCAGCGGCGAAACCAGCATCCCCAGCGCGAAAACAGGAACGATCCAGGTCCAGCAAAAGCGTCCGAGGTAACGCTGCACGCCGACCAGCAGGAAGCCATGTCCGAGCGCAATCATGGCATTGGCGGAGCCTGCCACGACCCAGCCAGGCAATGGAATGCCAACAGTCTGAAACAGATGACCGATCAGAAACCCACCGCCGGTGGCAAGACCCGAGGCAAACCAGTCCAGCAGGCAACGCTCGCGCATGCCGGCCTGATGAATCCCCAGCATCGCCGCGGCCAGCAGAAACCCGCCCACCGAGGACACGAAAGCGAGCGTGCGCACGTCCAGCATCAGAATTTCGCTCATGATTTCGCTCCGGTTGTGCGGATGTGAAAGACTCCCGCTCCGAAATGAAACGTGCAATCTGTGTGCCAGTTATATCTTAGCCCGATCTCCATCACAAAGCGTGCGTAGAGATTCCAAGCGACGCACGCTGGAACAGGCATCCAATTCAGTCGGCTGCACGGCGGATCGTTGGCTGGTGACTAATTTCAGTGGCCCTTCAATCCTTGAACAAATCACCGCAAGACACCTTTCCGGTTTCGGCTGGATTGAGCGTTAACCCTGGTTTCCAGGCGCGCAGCCGATTTCTGTTCTAGTGTGCTGTCTGGTATTAATTGGTGATTTGAGCGAGTCGGAAAGCGCTTAGCTGCAATGCAGGGCTCACCGGGAATGCTCATTGCCTTTCCAGGAGCCCTAACGCCGCAGATGAGCGGTTTGCGGTCAGCGAGCGTGTCGCGAGTTCCCTTTGGACTTGCCTCTCCGGGGGCCGTGGATTGCGATTGTCATGACAATCGACGGGAGACAAGCTGAACGAAGCAGAAATTATGAATGTATGAGTTTTTTGTCGCGGACGGATTCCGCTCCTGCGAAACTGACCTCCGACTGATCAGTTTTTTCGCAGGAGCGGTATTTAACCGCGGACTTGCCACCGGGCCAGATCAGAACCGGCCGCGGATGCCGAAGCGGAAGTTGCGTCCCGGCAATGGCGCGAACTCGCGCAGGAACGAGGTATGCACCCGCGCCTCGTTGTCGCCGAGAT
>CAYVPB010000057.1:0-20708 GCA_964453565.1 uncultured Halomonas sp. | reverse complement strand
GCCAGACCGAAGGTCACCAGTAGCAGGACGGTGAACACCAGGCCCAGCTTGCGGCTTTTCAGACCGCGCTCGATGTAGAACATCGGACCGCCGCGAAACGTCGCGGTTTTCGGATCGCGGGTCTTGTAGGCCTGGGCCAGGGTGCATTCGAAAAAGCTGGTGGCCATGCCGATCAGGCCGACCATCCACATCCAGAAAATGGCTCCGGGCCCGCCTAGCGTGATCGCTACCGCGACTCCGGCGATATTGCCGGCGCCGACCCTGCCGGCCACACTCAGGGTCAGCGCCTGAAACGAGGAAACCTGACCCGGCTGATGCTTGAACGCCTGTCCCAGCACCCGGAACATCTCGAAGAAGTAGCGCACCTGGACGAAGCGCGAGCGGATCGTGAACATCAGCCCGATGCCGATCAGGACGACGACCAGCACATACGACCAGAGAATATCGGTCACGGTTGCAAGCATGAGCGGATTCCGAAAAGTCAAGGATTCCTGATGATAGGGGATGGCGACGACGAAGTTGAGACTCTCGAATTCGACCCATTCCTGCACAAACACGAGCGTCAAGGCGGGTTGCCTGTCGTTGAACGGACTGTCGTTAAACTGAAATCCCGGCGTCACCGGTACTTCATTTCCGTGTTCCAAGCTTCTGCGACTCCACAACCCCAAGGATTTCAAGGATGAAGATTCAGCCCGCCGGCTTGTTTGTGTTGGTGCCGCTGGTTTCAACGCTGGCGCTTGCCCAGGCACCCGATGCCTTCGAAGAAAAAATCGATGACTCGGCGTTGCTGGATACCATTGTCGTGACGGCCCAGTTTCGCGAGCAGGCACCAGTGGAGGTTCCAATCGCCGTGACAGCTTACGATCAGAGCTTCCTGAGTGATACGGGTCTCGATCAGCTCGATGCGCTTTCTGCTTTCGTGCCGGGTCTTCTGATCCAGCAGCAAAGTGTGAACAACCCGGGTTTCGTGATTCGCGGGATCACATCCGACGATGGCGCATCGAACCTTGAGCCCAGAGTCTCGGTGTTTCAGAACGGGGTCTCCATTGCCCGCTCGCGCGGATCATTTGTGGAGCTTTACGATCTGGAAAGGATCGAAGTGCTCAAGGGGCCGCAAGGCACGCTGTTCGGCCGCAACGCGCAGATCGGCGCCGTGCATGTCATTTCGCAAAAACCGGTCTACGAAACCGAAGGACGGATCAAGACCGAATTCGGCAATTTCGACCGGCGCTGGTTTGACGGCATGGTCAATCTGCCCCTGATCGAGGATCGGCTGGCTTTCCGGGCCGCCGCCACGTATCGCAAGCGTGACGGTTTTATCGGCAACAACACCGGCAGTGATCTCAACGGTACGGAAAGCGCGGCGTTTCGCGCCAGCCTGCGCTTCGATCCCGCGCCGGGCGCGAGAATCGACCTGATCGCCAATTATTCGGACGATTCGCCGCCCGGCACTTCTTTCAAATCGGGTGTGATTCCGGCGCTGGGAGGAGATACAAATCCCCATAGAACGGCCTCACTGAATACCTTTGGAGGCTTGATCGGCGGCCAGGATCTTGGGACTGATCGTGAAATATACGATATTACCGGGATTCTGAACCTGGAACTGGGCCGGACGTGGAGTTTGACCAGTACCACGGCCTGGCGCGAATTCGACTCGCTGGAGGTTTTCGATCCCGACGGCACGGCGTTCGACCTGTTTCTATTCGCAGAAGACGCAACCTCCGAGCAGTTCAGTAGCGAGCTGCGGCTGGAATATCAGCCAGACAGCCGTCTAAGCGCCTTCTTCGGTGGTGGCGTGTTCCTGGAAGAAGGCAGCCAGCGTGTACCGCTGGGAGTTGATGCTGGAGTTCTGCAGGCATTTCTAAATTCGCTTGGCGCTCCCCAAGGGCCCGTGGTGGAAGGACGAGCACCGCTGCTTGGAGAGCCGCTGCTCACCCAGGTATTTCTTTCCGGCAATCCGGCGTTGCTGGAGCAAGTGCTGGGTGGGGCCGGGATCCCCGTCGGTCTGTTCCAGCAAGAGCAATTCACCAACTTCTCTGATAACCGCTCGTTCGACCTGTTTGCTGATGTCAGTTATGCGTTGACCGATCGGCTGACTCTGACCGCCGGTGGGCGCTGGACGCATGATCGCAAGGAAACGCTGTTTTCTTCCGGGGTGGAGATTGACAATCCGTTCGTGCCGTTGCTGCTGGTGCCGCCGGTGGAAGGGCGCGTTTCCTCCAACGATGATCCCGGCACCGGCAGGAATTTTGATGGCTGGGCCTGGCGCTTTGTGGCCAACTACGAGTGGGTACCGGATCAGTTCACGTATTTCAACTACGCCCGTGGCAGGCGGCCGGAGGTGATCGAGGACCAACCCGGGGTGTTCAACCCGGCGCTGGGCCAGCCGGTCAGCTTTGAAGTGGTGCCGGCTGAAACGGTAGACAGCTTTGAGATCGGCTACAAGGGGCTGTTTCAGGGTGGCCGTGTGCAATTCGATGTCGCGGCGTTCCTGTACGACTATGAAAACTTTCAGACCACCATCTCGGTGGACGCCGGTCCCGGTCAGCCGCCGGATTTTCAGTTGATCAATGCCGGCACGGCGGATTCGAAGGGAATCGAGGCCCAATTGAGCTGGCGGGTTCTTGATAGCCTGATCCTGGATGCCAACGGGACCTGGAATCACAGTCGTTTCGATCGTTTTGACAGCGACGGTAACCCGCTGCTGTTCGGTGGCAACCGGTTCCGTTTGTCGCCGGACTACAGCGCCTCTTTCGTTGCGCGTTACAGCCGCGATATCGGGCCGGGAAGATTTTATCTGGTGCCGTCGGTCAGCTACCAGTCCAGCGTGTTCTTCGAGGATGAAAATCAGGGTGCCGTGCAGGTTTTCGACCCGGCCACCGGCGCCACCGTGTTCGACATTCCCGCGGTCCGAGAGGACGGCTACACGCTGGTCAATGTGCGTGGAGGCTACGAGTGGATGGACGGGCGCCTGGCGATCGAAGGCTTCGCTACCAATCTGCTGGACAAGAATTTCATCATTGACGCCGGCAACACCGGCGGCAACTTCGGCATTCCAACTTTCATCGCCGGTCAGCCGCGTTTCTGGGGAGGCTCGCTGCGAATCGTTTTCTAATGGTTGTTGATTTTGATCAGGGCGAATTCACTTGAACGATCAACAGGAGTGGAATCATGAAGCGACGAGGTTTCATCAAGGCTGCCGGAATTTCGCCGGTGATTTTGCTGCCGGGTCGGTCGGCCTGGTCACAGCCGGATGCAGCGCGGGTTTTCGCGCACGGGGTCGCCAGCGGCGATCCGCTTCACGACCGTGTGATGCTGTGGACGCGGGCTTCGTTGCCGCGCGGCAGTGGCGCGGTCGAGGTGAGCTGGGAAGTGGCCGAGGATCGCGCCTTCAGTCGTATTGTCAAGCGCGGCAGCGCAGTCGCGGCACCAGAACGCGACTACTGCGTCAAGGTCGATGTCGCCGGCCTGGCGCCCGGTCGGGCGTGGTATTACCGCTTCAAGCTGGGTGAATCGATCTCGCAAGTGGGCCGGACCCGGACGCTGCCGGAAGGTTCGGTCCAGCGGCTGGCCTTTGCCATCGCGTCGTGCTCCAATTACCCGGCCGGATATTTTACGGCCTATCGGGATATCGCTTCTCAGGATGATCTTGACGCGGTGATCCATCTTGGCGATTACATCTATGAGTATGGTGCCGGCGGTTATGCCAGCGCGCGAGCGGCCGAGTTTGGCCGTACCCCTGTCCCCGGTCATGACTTGATCACGCTGGATGACTACCGCTTGCGTCATGCCCAGTACAAGTCCGATCCGGATTTGCAGGCGATGCATGCGGTACACCCCGTGATCGCGGTCTGGGATGACCATGAAGTCGCCAACGACGCCTGGAGGGGGGGCGCTGAAAACCATCAACCCGGACAGGGCGACTGGCGCGCGCGTCGGTGCATGGCCTGGCAGGCTTATGACGAGTGGATGCCGACGCGCACGCCGAATCTGGCCGACACTGGCCGGCTGTATCGGGCCTTCGAGTTCGGCGATCTGGTCCAGCTTGTCATGCTTGATACCCGCTTCATTGGTCGTGACCGGCAGCTTGACGCCGTTCCATTGCTGCGCGACCCGCCAGCGCTGGAAGCCGCCCGCCGCGATCCGAACCGCGATTTGCTCGGTCCGGCGCAGTCGGCCTGGCTCAATCGCATCCTGGCGCAGGGGTCTGATCGCCAGCGCTGGCAACTGATTGGCCAGCAGGTGCTGGTCAGCGAGTTGTTGTTGCCCGACCTGTCCGGCATCATCGATATTGATGCCACGCGTCAGCGGCTGGGGCCCGAGATCGTCGATGTCATTTTGCAGATTGGTGGTCGCGGGCTGCCGATGCTGTGGGACACTTGGGACGGTTACGATTCGGCCAGACAGCGTTTTCTCAATGAGCTTGATACACAAGCCGAAAGCGCGGTCGTGCTGACCGGCGATATTCATGCGTCCATTGCCGGCAATCTCGCCCTGCCGGGTCGCAATCGCAACAGTGCGGTCGAGGTGGTCACAACTTCGATCTCGTCGCCGGGCTTCGAGGCTTATTTGCCCACAATTCCGGGCCAACGGCTGGAACCGGCAATGCTGGAATTCAACCCGGCACTGGCCTGGATGGAGGCCAGTCGGCGCGGCTGGGTCAGGCTGGAGGTCGAGCCCGATACCGTGCATGCGATCTGGCGGCATGTTGCCCGCACCGATCAGCCGCATGGCCGGGTCGACACCGCGGTTCAATTAAGCTCCCGGCACCGGTCCAGCGGTGCCATGGGCTTAGGCGATGGCTGATTGACGATGGCACCACGCTGTGATGCTCTCAGTTTCACCAGAGATTCACGTCATTTGCGGGTATAGTTCTTTCTGATCATCAAGAAGTGTCGTGCGCGTTGGGCTGCAATCGCAATGGTTCCAAGCGTCAGGCACCGCGGGAGTGAACATGTCCGTTGTAGCCAACCCGACCGTCGTGTCGGCGGGCGCTGGGGAAAATGCTAGTAATGAATCAAGCCCCAGTCTGGCGGAGAGCTGGCGTAGCGCCGTTGACGAGCGTCTCGATCAACATCTGAGCGATTGCGGTAGCAGTGCCGGTAACAATTTCGGGCGGGCGTGCCCGCGGCTGCTGGCGGCGATGCGCTACGGTGTCCTGGCAGCAGGCAAGAGGGTGAGACCGCTGCTGAGCATTCTCACCTCGCTTGATTTCGATCGCGATCCTCGTGATCTGCTGGATTTTGCCTGCACGCTGGAACTGGTGCACTGCGCATCGCTGATCCTTGATGACCTGCCGTGCATGGATGACGCTGGTCTGCGCCGCGGGCGAAACGCAGTCCACCGGGAATTCGATGAAGCGACGGCAACTCTGGCCGCGGTGGGTTTGCTCAATCAGGCGTTCGGTATCGTTGCCGATTGCGATTTGCTTGAGATGTCGTTTCGCAATGAATTGATCAAGCACCTCAGCCGCGCGGTGGGAACTTCGGGCCTGGTCTCCGGGCAATCGCGTGATTTGAATGACAGGCGCTCGGAACTCAATCACGCCGCAATTGAGCGGATCAATCACCAGAAAACCGCGATATTGTTCGAGCTGGCGGTGGTTGCCGGAGGGCGCTATGCGGGTGTGGAAGGGTCGCGCATCAAGGCGTTGAACCAGTTCGCCGGGCATGTCGGCCTGGCCTTTCAGGCTGCTGATGATCTGCTCGACAGCCGCACTCACGCAGCGCGCGCCGGAGTCTCCAGCGGCAAACGCGCTGATTCCGACCTGGACAAGGCCGGTTCGGTCCATCAACTCGGTGAATCCGCGCTGATCCAGCAAATCCAGTCGCAACTTGCAGCGGCCGAAGCGCAACTTGATCGTATGAATGTCGGCGGACATCTCCTCTGCGACTATATTCGCAAGCTTTTTCACCACTACTGCTGACCGGACGCGATGAAGGTTGAAGCGAGCACCGGAGAACCCATTCTTCGGGTCGAAGGAGTCGGGTTTTCGTATGCTGATACGGATGTCCTCGACGGGATAGACCTGGTTGTGGAAGCGAGCAGTATTGTCGCCCTGGTCGGACCCAACGGCGCCGGAAAGTCGACCCTGATTCGATGTATCTGTGGTCGCCTGACACCCGACCGTGGCCGAATCTGTCTGGCACAGTCTTGTGACGGCGATGGCGACGCGGGTATCGGTCTGGTGCCGCAACAGATCGCCTTGTATCCTCATTTGTCCGTGGCCGAAAACATCGCGTTCTTTTCGCGGCTGGCCGGTGTGGCCCGGCAACGCGTGGACGCGGCAGTTGAACAGGTAATCGCATGGTGCGATCTGGGTCCGGTGGCCCGGCGCCGCGCGGGAATATTGTCCGGGGGCTGGCAACGCCGGGCCAATATCGCCTGCGCCCTTGGGCATGCACCGAAACTGCTGGTGCTGGATGAGCCGATGGTCGGAATCGATCCGCCGGCACGCGACCAGATCGAAGCGCTGCTGCAGCGACTGGCCGGGGAAGGGATCGCGATGCTGATGACCAGCCATGATCTTTCCCAGCTCGAGCGTATTGCAGGCACCCTGGGTTTTCTGTCGCAAGGGCGCATCGTCGCCACCGGGGCACCTCGTGATCTGCTGCGTGAATTTTTTGGCAACCGCCGGGAATGCCGGGTGCGGGTGGAGACTGCCGGTGATTCGGTCAGGGAGCGGCTGTCGGCACTGGGTTTCGAACCGGAACCCGGAGATCTTCAACTCTGGAGCGCACTGGTTGAAGACGACCGGGCCGAGCGTCTGCAGGTCGAGCTGGCCGGGCGCGAGGCCGTGCGAGAGTTCTTCATGCGCCAGCCGGGCCTGGAGCTGCTCTGGCGCAGGCTGTATGGTGACAACCCGGAGCCACTGTCGTGTTGATTCGAGTCGCCGGGGCGATGTGGCTGGCGCTGCTTCGGGATCGTGGCGCGTTGCTGCTGGCCTTTGTCCTGCCGCCGCTGATGTTTGTGGTTTTTGCCGAAGTCTTTTCGGCGGCCGGCGATGAGGATCTGGCGCTGCGGGTGGTGCTGGAGGACCGCGTCGAGAGTGAACTCACGCAAATGATCGGCAATCGCCTGAATTCGCTCGACGGTCTGCAGGTGGATTCGCTGGAGCCCGGAGCCGATGCTGCCGAGAATCTGCGGCGCGGCGAGATCGATGCGGCGATCGTGATCCGGGAAGAACCTGGCGCCGACTTCGAGCAGCCGCCGATAGTGGTGCTGGGCGATGCTCCACGCAGCCTGGCTGCCGCCATTGTCACCGGGCGCGTGCAACGCCTGCTGCAGACCGATTTTCCGGTGCTGGAAGTCGAGCGCGCGGTGTTGCTGATCGACGCCCTGGCCGGCCCTTACACACGGGAGCAGCAACAGGCACTCGGGGAGATCATTGCGGCAATGCGTGAGTCGGATCCGCAAGGCGATGATGGCAACGGTAATCAGGGATTCGTAGAGCGCCAGATGCTTGATACCGAGCCTGGACTTGCCGCGGGCATCAGCTATTACGCCGGCGCGGTTGCAATCCTGTTTCTGCTGTTTTCGGCTACCCAGGCCGCGATGTCGCTGATTGATGAGCGAAATAGCGGGATCGTCGATCGCCTGATTACCGCGCGCGGCGGCATCAGCAGACTGGTGCTGGGCAAGGGCCTGTTTCTGATCCTGCAGGCGACAGCACAGGCAACCCTGATCTTCGTTACCGCGTGGTGGCTGTACGGCCTGGATTTGCCGGGCCGCATCGGACCGTGGCTGATCACGACCCTGCTGGCAGCTTCGACTGCGGCCTGGGTGGGCCTGTTGCTGGCTTCGGTTTGCAGCACGCGTCAACAGGCGCAGACGGCATCTGCATTCGTGGTGCTTATACTCGCCGCCATTGGCGGCAGCATGATGCCGCGATTTCTGATGCCGGGCTGGCTCCGGGAAATCGGTTGGGCGACACCCAATGCCTGGGCGATCGAGTCGTGGCACGAGATTTTCTGGCGTGATGCCAGCGTCGGCGAACTCTATACCGGATGGCTGGTGCTGGCTGGCCTCAGCCTGATTGCGATGGTCGCGAGCCTGTGGCTTAATGCGCGCACGAGATTTGAGAAGTGATGCAGATACTGATCAATGTGGCAATGTTTCTGGGCACTGTTGTTGCCATGGAGGGTGTTGCGTGGCTGGCCCACCGCTATGTCATGCATGGCTGGGGATGGGCTTGGCACCGGTCTCATCATCAGCCGCGTGCCGGGGTTTTCGAGAAAAACGACCTGTTTGCCGTAGTCGGCGCTGCAATCTCGATCATGCTGATTGCACTGGGCGCCGATACTCGCGGCCCGAGCTGGTGCATTGGCTGGGGCATGGCGGGATACGGATTGCTGTACTTCATTTTTCACGATGGACTGGTGCATCGGCGCTGGCCGCTGAAATGGCAGCCGCGCGGAGGCTACCTCAAGCGCCTGATCCAGGCCCACAAGATGCATCATGCGGTGCATGAAAAAAACGGCTGCATTTCATTCGGATTCCTGTATGCGCGTTCGCTGCCGGATCTCAAGCGGCAATACAGGGAGAAACAAGCCGGGTCCGGAATTCAACGCTCCTGATCGCGGTGCTGCGATGGCGTGATTCCCTGCAAGCGGGGTCTGTTATATTCACAGGATAGCCTTTGAGTACCTCTGTGACAGTCATAATGAATACGAATCGCTACTCCCTGATCTTCTTGCTGCTCGTGCTCGGCGGGCCGGTTGCAGCTTCGGGCCTGAGTCTGGAGCAGATTGCCCGGCTTGAGCAGGTTTCGGCCGCCGTGGCCAGCCCGGATGGGTCGCATATCGCCTGGGTTCGCTCGGTTCCACGCGATCTGGACGTCGAGGAAGACGGCGCTGCGTGGAGCGAGCTTCATGTACTTGGTCCGGATGGTGAGTCGCGACCGTTCATCAGCGGACAGGTCAACGTTCGCGGGGTTGGCTGGCATCCATCCGGGCGCGATATCGTATTTCTCGACAAGCGCGGCGAAGATGCGACGACGCGCCTGTATGCGATCGCGGTCGCCGGCGGCGAGGCGCGATCGATTGCATCGCTGGAGACCGACATTTCCGGACATTCGTTCAGCCCAGACGGTACCATCGTGGCGCTGCTGGCGTTCGAGGCCGAAGACAGTGAGGAAAAGGCACTGGCGGATCGAGGTTTCAATCAGATCACCTATGAAGAAGTTCTGAGTCCCCGCCGGATCTGGATCGTCGACCTTGAAGATGAGGAAACCGAAGCCCGGATGATTGAATTGGACGGGTCGGTTCAGGACGTGGAGTGGTCGCCCGAAGGCGATCGGCTGGCAATCAAGATCACGCCGCGGCAACTGGTTGACGACACTTTGGTCTTCACTCGAATCCGGATCATTGATCCGACTGGGAACGATCTGGGACGGATCGACAACCCCGGTAAGCTCGGGCCCATGGCCTGGAGTCCGGACGGCGAGCATCTGGCCTTCATTGGCACCCACATGGCCGGGGACTCTCGCGAGGGCCGGCTGATGGTGGCGGGAGCGAAGGGTGGCGAATTCACCGATCTGATCCCGGGCCTGCAAGGCCATGTCTGGCACCTGGACTGGTTTGCCGACGGTCGTATTGCCTTCCTGAGTTACGAGGGTACCGGAGTGCGGGTGGGCGCGACCAATGTAACTGGCGACAATCAGCGGACCTTGCTTGAAGACGGCCCGATCTTCACCGGTCTTTCGGTCGGTGGCGACCGGATCGTGCTGACCGGGAACACACCGACCCATCCCAATGAAGTGTTCGAACTGCGGGATGGGCAGGCTCGACGTCTGACCGATTCCAATCCATGGCTGGAAGAGCTGGATCTGGCGCGTCAGGAGGTGGTGCGCTACCCGGCGCGCGATGGCCTTGAAATCGAAGGGATTCTGTTCTATCCGCTGAATTACCGTGAAGGTCGGCGCTATCCATTGATTCTGAATGTTCACGGGGGTCCCGAGGCCCACTACAGCAACGGCTGGCTGACGGGTTACAACTCGCCTGCACACACCCTGGCTACCGAGGGTTACTTCGTATTTTTCCAGAATTATCGTGGTTCTACCGGCCGCGGTGTTGAATTTACCCGGTTGAGCTTTGGCCGCCCGGCGATGGAGGAGTTTGACGATCTGGTCGATGGTGTCGACTGGCTGATCGAGCAGGGTATGGTCGATGGCGACCGGGTCGGTATCACCGGGGGTTCGTATGGCGGATACGCCTCGGCCTGGGGTGCGACCTATTACTCGGAGCGTTTCGCCGCAGCGGTGATGAACGTCGGCTTGAGTGATCAGACCGCAGCCTTTGGCACTTCCGACATCCCTTGGGAATTCAACCTGGTTCACCTCGGCAAATGGCCGTGGGAGGATTGGGATTTCTTCCGTCAGGTCTCGCCGCTTTACCATGTCGAAAAGGCCGAAACACCGATTCTGATCCTGCATGGAGATGCCGATCCCAGGGTTGATCCGACTCAGTCGCGCATGTTCTACCGTTTTCTCAGTCTGCAGGAAGACGGTCCACCGGTTCGGCTGGTGCTGTATCCGGGCGAGGGGCACGGTAATCGGCGCGCAGCCAGTCGCTACGACTACTCGCTGAGACTGGTGCGCTGGATGAATCATTACCTGCTGGGCGAGGGCGGAGAGCCGCCGCCGTATCGGCTTGAGTACCGGTTCGGGACTGGAGACGAGGCCGGTGAAGGCGGGGGCAACAATTGACAAATCAGTAGTTTGGGCTTAACTTCGCAAGTTGACCTGCAATTGAATGCTGTTCGCGGCATGATTGGACAGGCTTCCATACGCAACCAGGGCCTAAAGTGATGGCAACCAATGTGGAATCGATCTCTGCCGCCAGGCTGCCCGCCACCGGCAAAAGGCTGGTCGAGGAAGGTCTGCTCAGCGAGGAGCAGGCCACCGAGGCACTGACCCAGGCTTCCGAGCTGGGCAGGACCTTTACCAGCCACTTGGTCCGCGAGAACCTGATTGACCCTTCCGGATTTGCGCATCTTGCCGCTGATCAATTCGGCTTGCCGCTGATCGATCTCAATGCCATGGATCTCGGCCATGCGCCGGGCGAACTGGTCAAGGAAGACCTGATGCGCAAGCATTTGATTCTTCCGCTGATGAAGCGCGGCAAGCGTCTGTTCGTTGCGGTTGCGGATCCAACCAATCAGTCCGGAATCGATGAAATCGCTTTTACCACAGGCCTGAATGTAGAGGCGGTTCTGGCCGCGTCCGATGCCATCAGTCTTTCCATCGATCGGTTGCTGGCCGGCTCGTCGCAGGCATTCGAGGAACTGACCGCGGGAGACGAGGATCTCGAATCGCTGAGTTTCGAAGCCGGTCAGCAGGAGCAGGAGTCCGGAGAAGAGACCTCTGATGATGCACCGATCGTGCGTTTCGTCAACAAGGTCCTGATCGATGCAATCCGCAAGGATGCCTCCGACATTCACTTCGAGCCCTATGAGGACAGCTACCGGATCCGCTTCCGCATGGATGGCGTACTCAAGACCCAGATGAAGCCACCAGTCAAGATGGCCAATCGGCTTTCGGCCCGGCTTAAGGTCATGTCCAGCCTCGATATCGCCGAGCGGCGTGTTCCGCAGGACGGACGGATCAAGCTCAACGTCGGCAAGAACCGGGCCTTTGATTTTCGAGTCTCGACCTGTCCCACGTTATGGGGAGAGAAGGTCGTGCTCCGTATTCTCGATGGTTCGGGAGTCTTTCTCAGCCCGGAAAAACTCGGCTTCGAGCCTGATCAAAAAGACGTTTACCTCGATGCCATCAGCAAACCTTATGGCATGGTGCTGGTTACCGGTCCGACCGGATCGGGCAAGACCGTATCGCTGTATACCGCCTTGGGCCTGCTCAATGCCGAAGGCGTCAACATCTCCACGGTCGAGGACCCGGTCGAAATCCGCATGCCCGGGGTCAATCAGGTACAGCAAAATGCCAAGCAGGGACTGACCTTTGCCTCCGCACTGCGCTCCTTTCTGCGCCAGGATCCCGACATCATCATGGTTGGCGAAATTCGTGACCTGGAAACCGCCGAAATCGCCATCAAGGCGGCCCAGACCGGTCACCTGGTGCTGTCCACCCTGCATACCAATGACGCGCCGCAATCGATCACCCGCCTGGCCAATATGGGTGTGCCGCCATACAATATTGTTTCAGCCGTGCATATGGTCATGGCCCAGCGCCTGGCCCGGACCCTGCATAAGTGCAAAGTGCCGGAACAGGATCTTCCGCCCGAGAGCCTGTTCAAGATCGGCTTTACCGAAGAAGAAGTCAATGAAGGTCTGAAGATATACAAGGCCAAGGGTTGCAATCAGTGCAATGACGGCTACAAGGGCCGTTCCGGGGTGTTCCAGGTGATGCCGGTAACCGAGGAAATCGAGCAGATCATCCTGGCCGGCGGCACCGCGCTGGAAATTGAGCGCCAAAGCATCAAGGAAGGGGTCAAGGATCTCAGGCGAGCGGCATTGAACAAGGTCAAGGACGGCGTAATCAGCCTGGTGGAGATGAACCGCGTAACCAAGGACTGACGAATCAGACACAGGCCAGGGCGCTACCGGACACTTGGCTGAGGCGATCGGTTCCCTCGGGCCGGATTTCAATTTATAATGAACGACTTGATAACCCCCCTGATGCCGGTGTAGCTCAGTTGGTAGAGCAACGCATTCGTAATGCGTGGGTCGGCGGTTCGAATCCGTCCACCGGCACCATCACAAGCACTTTCACCATGGAGATTCGCGATGCTTGGCCTGTTTGATTTTTGCCGACGTCTCGTCGTGCGCCCGATTGTGATGGCGATTGTGATGGCGATCGTGACGGCAAGCTTTGTGTTTTTGCCTTCCGCTTCTCCGGCGCTGGAAACCTCGCGTCCGATCCTGATGGGCAAGCACTGGGTCGCGGTGACTGGCAAGCCGCTGGGCGCGACCGCGGGCGCGATGGCGTTTCACAAAGGTGGCAACGCGGTCGACGCGGCCGCGACCATGCTGGCGGCCACGGCGACAATGTGGGATGTGCTGGGCTGGGGCGGAGAGACACAGGCATTGATCTACAATCCCGAGACCGGCAAGGTCATAGGCATCAATGCGCTGGGTGTTGCGCCGACCGGTGCCACGCCGAAATTCTTCCGCGAGCAGGGTATGCTCTATCCACCCGAATTTGGTCCGCTGGCCGCGGTCACACCTGGAACGCCCGGCGGACTGATGGTGATGGTGGCCGAATATGGCCGGCTCAGTCTGGCCCAGGTGCTGGCGCCCGCCATTCAGATGGCCGGGGGTTATCCGATCGAGGCCTCGCAGTCGGCCAATATCGAGCGGCGGCGTTCCATTCTGGAACAATGGCCGGACTCGACCCGTGTATTTCTGCCGCATCTGGACCCGGATGATCCGACGAGTCCGGCCGCGCCGCGTCCCGGCGAGATCTTCCGCCAACCCGATCTCAAGGCTACGCTGGAGAAGCTGGTCGAGACCGAGGCCGAGGCGCTGGCGCGGGGCAAGAGCCGTAGGGAGGCCATTTATGCCGCCTACGACCGCTTCTACCGCGGCGATATCGCCGCGGAAATCGTTCGCGCCACGCGCGAGCACGGCGGCTTGTTCACGCCTGAGGATCTGGCTGATTGGGAAGTGCTGATCGAGGAGCCGGTCACGACCAACTACCGTGGCATCGATGTCTACAAGCTGACCACCTGGACCCAGGGGTCGGTGCTTTTGCAGACGCTGAACATTCTGGAGGGCTTTGATCTCAAAGCCATGGGCTACAACTCCACCCGCTATATCCACACGCTCTATCAGGCGATGAGCCTGGCATTTGCCGATCGCGATTTTTATTATGGTGATCCGTATATGTCGCCTGCCGAACCGATCGAAGGCCTGCTGTCCAAGGAATATGCCGCCGAGCGGCGCAAGCTGATCAGGATGGACGGCATGATCGAAGATCTGAAGCCGGGCGACCCGTACCCATTCCAAGGTGGAACGAACCCGTTCGAGGAGCTCAGGCGTGCCTGGACGCCGGAGCCGCCCGAGGC
The DNA here is from genome assembly GCA_964453565.1 of uncultured Halomonas sp. Taxonomy (GTDB): domain Bacteria; phylum Pseudomonadota; class Gammaproteobacteria; order Xanthomonadales; family Wenzhouxiangellaceae. The sequence continues at coordinate 6,687 of CAYVPB010000057.1, read as the reverse complement.
CGAGGCCATGGGCGTGGATGGTTTTCAGCAGGCCAATGTCCTGAGCCACGACCAGGGCTTTATGACCGGCACTACCTCCATCCAGGCCGCCGATGCCGACGGCTGGGTGGTTTCGGTCACTCCGTCGGGCGGCTGGATCCCGGCTTTCATCGCCGGCAATAGCGGCGTGGGCCTGAGCCAGCGCATGCAGAGCTTCGTGCTCGACGAGGCGCTCAATCCGTACAACGTCGTCGAGCCGGGCAAGCGCCCGCGCGTGACCCTGACGCCTTCGCTGGCGCTTGATGACGGTAAGCCACTGATGGCGTTTTCGGTCCAGGGCGGAGATTCTCAGGATCAGAATCTCCTGCAATTCTTCCTCAACATGGTCGAGTGGGGCATGAACCTGCAGCAGGCCGCCGAAGGCAAGGGCAATATCATCGGCTACCAGATGCAGAGTTCGTTCGGCGCACACCAGGCAGAGCCGGGCCGGCTGCAGGTCGCGCCGCAGGTCGCACCATATACGCGCGAGGAACTCAAGCGGCTGGGCTACGATCTGGAAGTGGTCGATCGCACCTACAACCCCACTACGGCCATCTGGTTCGATTTCGAGCATGCCACCATGCAGGGCGCGGCCAGCGACTATGGGGATGATTACGGGATTGCCTGGTAAAACCGGATTACCCCGGTCATCGGCCTGCGCGGCTGGCTGCCGCTCCTCGCTGAAAGTTTGGTGCAAAAGGCCGGGCTCGCCCGCCGTGAGACTCGAACATTGTTGCATCGGGGGGTGTCGGCTGCTTCGGGCCGGCCGGGGCGGCGGAAGCTGCCCGGGGACCGTCAGCATCTTCGCCAGCCCGTGAAATCTTGACGAAACCAGCGCTGCTTCCGGTTCCACCAGCGGGTATTCACTGAAGCCGGCTCTCGGAAACCGGACGCTTTCAATCCGGCCGATCGCCTCGGCCGGCCCGAAGCAGCCGAAATCACCGGATGCTCGAAGCGCTCTACCGGCACGAAAATCTGGACGGGACTTTCGCCATCGTGATTGGGAATCGTAATTGCCGGCTGTGGAGGAGTCACCCGCGTATTCGGGTAGAATTTGGCGGTATGGGTTTCCGTGGAGCAAATGGTTGATTGGAAAGTGGTTTGCGGCCGGCCTTGCAGCCGGTGTGGTGTTGGCGACCGAATCGGTCACGGCGCATCCGGATGGATTTGCCGAGTGTGTCGCCCGCCTGGGTGAGCAGGCGCGGGTGCGCGGATTGCCGGCTGAACTGGTGGACGGGGTCGTGGACGCGCTGGAATACCAGCCGCGCGTGATCGAGCTCGATCGTACTCAGCCGGAATTCAGCCAGACCTTTGCCGCCTATCTGCGCATTCGGGTCACCGAAGAACGGGTAGAGCGTGGTCGCAAACTGCTGGCCCGTCACGCCGGTCTGCTCGACAGGCTGACACGCGAGTTTGGCGTGCCCGGGCGTTACCTGATCGCCTTTTGGGGGCTGGAGACCAACTACGGCAGCTTCCTGGGCAGCATGTCGACGCTGGATTCGCTGGCAACGCTCGCCTGTGATCCGCGGCGTGCGGAGTTCTTTTCCGATCAGTTCCTGACCGGGCTGGAATTGCTGCAGCGTGTATCGCTCAGACCGGAGCAGATGCGCGGGTCGTGGGCTGGGGCGATGGGGCATACCCAGTTCATGCCCTCGGTCTACCTGGAACATGCCATTGACGGTGATGGCGACGGGCGCATTGATCTGTGGGGCAGCGAGGCCGATGCGCTGGCCTCGGCCGCCAATTACCTGAGCAACCTGGGTTGGTACCCGGGCGAGCGCTGGGGGCGGGAAGTGCAGTGTCCGGCGGACTTTCCGTGGCATGAATCCGGCATTGACCGGCGCAAGCCGCTTGATCAATGGGCCGCGCTGGGCGTGCGCCGGGCAGATAGCGGGCCGCTGCCGCTGGCCGAGCTCGATGCCGCGCTGCTGTCGCCCATGGGGTATCGTGGCGCCGTGTTTCTGGTCTATCGGAATTTTGATGTGATCATGCGCTGGAATCGTTCGCAGGCCTATGCGCTGTCGGTGGGCATCCTGGCTGACCGCATTGTCGGCGCTGGTGCCGTGAAGGGCCGATTGTCACTGCTTGAAAGCCTGCCTTCGCGTACCCGGCTCATGGAGTTACAAAGGAAATTGGCGGCGCTGGGATTTGATCCGGGCAAGCCCGACGGCATTCTCGGACCGGCCACGCGCGAGGCGCTGCGCGCCTTCCAGCGCCAGGCCGGCAAGCCGGCCGACGGCTATCCCGACCCCGATACCATCGCCGCGCTGGAAGCCGATGACAAGCGAGACTGAACAACCCGATTCCAATCGAGGATCCGTCGATCCCGCACCGGGTGGCCGGGCCTCATTGCGCGACTGGTTGTTTGCCGGGGCCGCGGTGCTGGTGTTGGGCACACTGGTCTCGTCGGTGTTCTGGCCGCGTGCCGAGCGGCTGCCCGACTTCGGCGTCATCGAGGATGTCGAGGAGATGAAGCGTGCGTTCTTCGCCCATCTCGCACCCGCCATCCGTGCGGAAAACCGGCGCGTTCTCGATCAGCGCGAACGTTTGCTGGCCATCATCGACGATCATGCAGAACATGGCGCGATCCGCGTCCTGGACGACCGCTGGCTGAAGCGCCTGGCTACAGAGTATGCGCTGGAATGGGGGGGCGGGGAATCATCGGGACTGCTGGAGGCCCTCAAGCGCCGCGTGGACATCGTGCCGATGCCGCTGGCGCTGGTCCAGGCGGCGACCGAATCCGGCTGGGGGCGTTCCCGTTTCGCCGTCGAGGGCAACAATCTTTTTGGCCAGTGGTGTTACCGGAAAGGTTGCGGCCTGGTGCCCGATAGCCGCTCGCCCGGCGCCCGTCACGAAGTTGCCGCGTTCAACAGCATGCGCGACGCGGTTGCCAGTTATCTGCGCAATCTCAACACCCATGATGCCTACCGACCGCTGCGCCGGATACGCGCGCGCCTGCGCGAGGCCGGGGAGGCTCCCCGGGCTGGCGCGCTGATCGATGGACTCATTCTTTATTCCGAGCGCCGCGAGGAGTATGTTGAGGAAATCCGCGCCGTATTGCGCATCAATCGTCCCATCATCGAAGAGGTCACTGAATCGGCATGATTCGTATTATCTGGCTGGCTGCCGTACTGCTGGTCGCCTGTTCTTCGGCGCCGTCGGGTCACGCTGGCAGCGGTGTGATCGTGCTCTATCACCATGTCAGCGCGGACACGCCGGCCTCGACCAGTGTTACGCCCGGGGTATTCACGAGTCACCTGGATTACCTGGCAGAACACGATTTTGAAGTCTGGGAGGTCGAGCGGTTGCTCGATGAGATTTACGACTCCGGGCACCTGCCCGACAAGGTGGTGGCAATCACTTTCGACGATGCCTACGAATCGGTCTACAGCGAAGCCTGGCCGAGGCTGAGGGAGCGCGGCTGGCCGTTTACGGTGTTTGTCAACACCGCTGCCATCGATGCCGGCCATGCGCCGTACATGAACTGGGATCAGTTGCGCGAGCTGGCTGCCGACGGTGTTGCCATCGAGAACCACAGCGCCAGCCACGCTCATCTGGCACGTATCGGGACCGATGAGTCCGAACGGGCCTGGAAACGGCGCGTGGCCGAGGACCTGGAACGCGCACACGACCGCATCGCCGCCGAGATCGGAACTGCCCCGACGCTGCTGGCGTGGCCGTATGGTGAGGACGCCGGCGAATTGCATGAAATCGCTGCACGGAAGCATCGTTATTCGCTGGCCCAGCGCTCCGGTGCCGCCGGACCATATCATCCGCCTCATTCCGTGCCGCGCTATCCGCTGGCGACCGGCTATGACGATATTGATCGGCTGGCGCTGGCAGTCCATTCGCGCGCGCTGCCGGTGACGGAAGAGATAACCGAGCCCCCGGTTCGGCGAGGAAAAGTTCAGAATCCTGAAAAGCTGCACCTTCGACTCGTCGGTCAGGAAGGCTTTTGGGCGGCACAGATCAACTGCTTTGCCTCCACCGGTCAGCGACTGGATACGGACCTGGATGAACTGCGGCTTCAGATCGAGCTGCCGCCGGGGCGTCCGGGACGCAACAAGGTCAACTGCACTGCGCCGGCCATTGACGGCAGCGGCGACTTCTACTGGTATTCGTTCCAGTGGCTGCAGCGTCGTGCCGATAACGCCTGGCCGGCAGAGTGAAAACAGAAGGAGCTGAAATGAACACTATTGTCATCACTGGGGCCAATCGCGGTATTGGCCTGGCGCTGGCCAGGCTGTATGCCGGGCGCGGTGATTCGGTCATCGCAGTGGGCCGCGAACCCTCGGACGCATTGCAGCAACTGGGGGTGCGCATGGAAACGGGCATCGATGTTAGTGATCGCGACTCGCTGCGTGTCCTGCGTCAGCGGCTGAATGGCGTGAAGATCGACGTGCTGGTCAACAACGCCGGGGTCATGCAGCGTACCGAGCTGGCAAGCATTGAGGATCAGCTCGATGCGTTTCGCGCCCAGTTCGAGGTCAATTCACTGGCCCCGTTGCGCGTCAGCGCCGCGCTGCTGGATCGCCTGGGCCGGGAGTCGAAGATCGCCATCATTACAAGCCGTATGGGCTCGATCGCCGACAACGATTCCGGCGGTCATTACGGTTACCGCATGTCCAAGGCGGCGGTCAACATGGCCGGGGTTTGCCTGGCGCATGAATTGAAGGAACACGGGATTGCCGTCGGGTTGCTGCACCCGGGTTATGTTCGCACCCGCATGACCGGCAATACCGGCCATGTCGATACTGAAGAATCGGCCACCGGGTTGATCCGGCGCATCGACGAGTTGTCGCTGAAAACCACCGCCAGCTTCCGGCATGCCAATGGCGAGGGGTTGCCGTGGTAGTCAGTGCGTCGGCGCTGGCCCCAGTCGCTGCTGTTCACGCAGCAGACTGAGCCAGGCGCGATGGCGCACTTCCGGCAGCCGTCCATCGGCGACGGCTGCACGGACACTGCAGCCGGGTTCTTGCTGGTGCCGACAGTCACGGAATCGGCACGGCGAAAGTGCGGCAAATTCCGGAAAGCCGCGGGCCAGATCCACCGCTGGCATTTGCCATAGACCATATTCCCACACCCCCGGGGTGTCGAGTAGCCAGCCGCCGCCGGGCATGCGAAACAGGCGTGCGCTGGTCGTGGTATGGCGCCCCTTACCGGTGGCGCGTGAGAGCGATTCGGTCTGCAGTTCAAGATCCGGCAGCAGCACATTGGCCAGCGAGGTCTTGCCGACCCCGGACTGCCCTGCCAGCAGATGAATGCCCCGGCCCAGCGATTCCCGAAGCCCGTCCAGTTCGGCTTGTGGCTCGCAGCGTGTGTAAACGATCTGGGCGTCGAGTGCCTGCAGATGATCGAACGGCTCCGTGTCCGGCAGCGGCAGGTCGCTCTTGTTGACCACCACCAGCGGCCGTATGCCCTGAATGTGTGCAGCCGCCAGATAGCGGTGCAGCAGGTCGAAACTGGGCGCCGGTTCCGGTGCAATCACGATCAGCAGGGTTTCCAGGTTGGCTGCGACCGCTTGAAAGCGCCCACGATGACCGCCGCGACCGAACACGTTGCGGCGCTCCCGGATCGCGCTGACCGCGCCATGCGCGTCGATGAATGCCAGATCACCAGGCAGAGGCCGACCACTATTGCGGCGGAAGCGGACCTCGACCGGATCGGTGACGCTTTTCCGGCGCTCGTCGAGCGCCAGGCCATGGTTGCCTTGCGACAACAAGATGCGCAATGGCGCATCATCCACTTCGGAGTGCGCGCCGGCTGATATAGTCTTTGCCTTCATACAGGGCCGCCATTATGACTGAATCGGGCACAAATGAACCGGTGATCGAGCGCGAAGACGCGGGCGAGACACGGCTGATCTGGATTGATCTCGAGATGACCGGTCTGGATGTGCGGCGCGACCGCATCATCGAGATTGCAACAATTGTGACCGACTCCGAGCTCGAAGAAATCGCGCTCGGGCCCAACATTGCGATCCATGCCACCGATGACGAGTTGAGCACCATGGATGACTGGTGTACGCGCACGCATACCGAATCCGGACTGGTCCAGCGCTGCCTGGAAAGCCATGTCGACATGCGCGCGGCCGAGCGCGAGACGCTTGAGTTTCTGCACGAGTGGCTTGCTCCGGGCGATTCGCCCATGTGCGGCAATTCGATCTGTCAGGATCGACGCTTTCTGGCTCGTCAAATGCCTGAGCTGGAGGCATTTTTTCATTATCGAAATCTTGATGTCTCCACGCTCAAGGAACTGGCGCGACGCTGGGCACCGGAAATCGCCGAGGGCCTGGAAAAGGATTCTGGACATCAGGCACTGGCTGATATCCGCGACTCGATCAAGGAATTGAAGTTCTACCGGCGCTTCATGGGAGCGCTGGGCGGGCAGTAAAGGTTCTGGCAGGGTTGGGCATAAAAAGCGTTTGGAACCGCAGATGAACGCGGATTGAAAGACAAGGGGCTCGCATGAAGGTCTTGCGTCGGACGGTCGAAACAATCGTTTCTAACCGAAAATGAACGCAAATAATGCAACTGATTACTCTCGCCAAAACGCCAAGAGCGCCAAGGGTAGGAAAAGGATGACAGAGCGCATTGATCAGGTCATTGTGTCCTATGCATTCTTGGCGCTTTGACGAGACTGCGACTTGCCATTGGAAATCTCGATTTT
>CAYVPB010000056.1:0-21570 GCA_964453565.1 uncultured Halomonas sp. | reverse complement strand
AAACACTACTCTCCGGGCTCTCGCACTCGGAAATTTATGCAACTGATGGGTAAAAGCATCGCAGATTGAACGACGACTCGTGGGTTGCCCCGTAAATCATGTCAGCGCAAAAGTGCCTCCGACAGGATTTTCTTCAGTTTCTCGCGGAAGCGCAGAGTTGTTCAAAGGTTCCCTTGATCTGATGCATGTGTTCCAGCAGGACGGTGACGATGCCGATATCGCCGCTGGCCAGTTCCTTCCAGTAGTCAAAGTGTTTTTCGTAGCAGTAAAAGAATCCCTCTATGCCAAATGCGGCCGGAACGGGAGGGTAGATCACACCATGGGTGTCAATTCGGTTGTTGAAATCTACGTCAAAACTGCGTACAACAGGGAAGTGCGCGACTACATCGACGGTCTGGATGATCAGCGGCGCAAGGCTGAATGCGAAAGCCTGCTGGAAATCTTCGCCTGCGCCACGAGTCTCCAGGCCAGACCGGCGAGGAGGGACAGCAGGCAAGCCAGTATCAGCCCGGCGGTGCCGAATAGCCATGGCTGCCGGTATCGTGAAGTGAGCGAGTAGAACCAGGCTCCAGCGTTTCAATGGGGTCCGTCTTGAGTATCAATGGCGGCAATCGAATGATCGGGAGGCGGTTGATGCAATCTGTTATTGCGCGGCACCGCCGGCGGTGCGGGCGGCTGCCTGCAGCCGGCTGCCGAGTGTGTCGTCGGCATCCGGGCCGGCGACCATGGCGATATCGGCAAGCTTGAGCGAGCGCCCGTCTGCACTGAGCACTTTCAGCGGCGCAATCTCCCGGCCTGTTTCCTGCTCGACGAACCGAATCGCGGCCTCGCCGTCGCACAGGTGTTTGCTGGCCCATTGAGTCAGGCCGATCAGTACCGGGAACAGGGCTCGCCCGGAGCGGCTGAGCCGGTACTCGACTGCGCGCCGGTCAGTGGCCGAGGCCGTGCGTTCCATCAATCCCGCCTCGACCAGTTTTTTCAGCCGGTCGGCCAGGATATTGCGCGCAATGCCGAGTTCGCGCTCGAAATCATTGAAATGAAGGGTGCCGAGGAACGCTTCGCGCAGCACCATCAAGGTCCATCCTTCGCCGATGAGCTGGGTCACACGGGCGATGGGACAGTTGGATTGGAATACGTTCGACCGTTTCATTTCATCGTGATTGTGACAAAAAAAGTTGCAATTTGCAACTCTATCCGGTATATTGCCATTTAAGTTGTAATTAAAAACCAGTATTTAAGTGCAACTTATATGGACCGTAAGGAGATCATGCAATGTTTATTTCCGGCCACAATCCAGAATTCACTTGCCGCCGCGCTATCGCGCTGATCGTGATCTATGCCGGGTTGTTTGTGCTGGCCCTGTTCGGTTGAGCTTTTCCGCTCGCCGCGCCATGTCACGCTAAACTAGTGAAATCGCTTTCCGGAGGCCTGAGATGTCGCTGAAAACCCCGATGTACGACGCCCATGTGGAATCGGGCGCGAAGATGGTCGAGTTTGCCGGCTGGGAGTTGCCGATCCGTTATGGCTCCTTGGTCGAGGAGCATCATGCGGTGCGGCATAAGGCCGGGATGTTCGATGTCTCGCACATGACCGTGGTCGATATCGAGGGCGCCGGTACCCGCGATGGGTTGCGCCGGTTGCTGGCCAACGATGTGGACAAGATTGGCGAGCACGGCCAGGCGATCTACGGCTGCATGCTTAACGAGCACGGCGGCACTCTCGATGATCTGATCACTTATCGCCTCGAAGACGATTTTTACCGGATGGTGGTCAATGCCGCCACGCGCGAGCAGGATCTGGCATGGATCAACCGGCAGCTCGTCGGGTTCGATGCGCGGGTGGGCGAGCGCGATGATCTGGCGATGATCGCGGTCCAGGGGCCGGAGGCGATCGGTCACGTGGTCGAGCTTCTGGATGTGCCGGCACTGGAGACGCTGAAGCCGTTTCGTTCGATGACGCACGGCGATTTTTTCATCGCCCGCACCGGTTACACCGGCGAAGACGGTTGCGAGATCATCCTGCCCGGCGACGTGGCCACCGACACTTGGCAGGCCCTGGCCGGGCGCGGCGTGGTCCCATGCGGCCTGGGCGCGCGCGATTCGCTGCGGCTGGAAGCCGGGCTGAATCTGTATGGCCAGGATATGGATACCTCGAACACGCCGCTGGAATCCAATCTTGCCTGGACGGTGGCGTTCGAGCCGGCCGATCGTGATTTCATTGGCCGCAAAGCGCTGGAGCGGCAGAAAGCTGAGGGCGTGGCGCGCAAGCTGGTCGGGCTGGTGCTGGGTTCCGGCGGGATTCCCCGAGCCGGCGCGAAAGTCGTCACGCCCGAAGGTGAGGGGCTAGTGACCAGCGGCGGTTTCAGCCCCACGGTCGAGCGCCCAGTGGCCATGGCGCGAATCCCCGCCGCGTGCGGAGACGAGGTCCAGGTGGAGCTTCGTGGCAGGCAATTGCCCGCGCGCGTGGTGCGATTGCCGTTTGTGCGCAACGGCAAGGTGCGCGCGGAGGTGCAGGGTTGATGACAAGCCGATCCCGGCCCGCTAGAATCCGAAGTTATCGCAGTCTCAATTTCAAGGAAGTCTGATGAGCGAAATCCCGTCCGAATTGCGTTTTGCCGAAAGCCATGAATGGGCTGAACTTATGGAAGATGGTCTGGTGCGTATCGGCATCAGTGATCACGCCCAGGAGCAGCTCGGCGACCTGGTGTTTGTCGAGTTGCCCGAACAGGGCGATGATCTGACCAAGGGCGAGACCTGCGCCGTGGTCGAATCGGTCAAGGCCGCTTCGGACATCTACGCTCCGCTTTCGGGCGAGGTGGTTTCAGTCAACGAAAGACTGGCCGACACGCCCGAGATAATCAACAGCGACCCGTATGGTGATGGCTGGCTGTTTACCGTCAAGCCCTCCGACGAAGGCGACCTGCAAGAGCTGATGGACGCCGACGCCTACAAGGAACACATCGACGAGTGACTATTCGCGCCTGGCCGGCAGTGCCATGGCGTGCTTGACAACACCGTAGGCAAAGCTGGTGTCGATCGAGGCGATGCCGGGGATGGTGTGGATGACCTCGCGTACGAAGCGTTCGTAGCCCTCCAGCCCGGAAGCGACCACGCGCATCAGGTAGTCGCGCTGTCCGGTCATCAGAAAGCAGTCCATGATCTCGTCGATGTCGCGAATGCGGCGTTCGAATTCGGCCACCGTGCGAGTGTCGTGGCGCTCCAGCGTGATCCGGATGAAGACGGTGATCGGCAGGCCCAGCGCTTGCTGGTCGACTATGGCCGTGTAGCCCTTGATGATGCCTTGTTGCTCCAGCATCCGCACCCGGCGCAGGCATGGTGACGGCGACAGGTTTACGTGCTGGGCCAGTTCCTGGTTGCTCAGCCTTCCATCCAGTTGCAGTTCGCGCAGGATTTTATGGTCGATCGAATCCATATCCGTCTCCTTTTGGCAGATTCTGCCATGAATTGGCTTTTTCGAGCGATATTTTAAAACCCGATTTCAGCCCTTCCGGCGTAGCATGAACTCAGGCTCAAGACTTGGAGCGCAGGATGAATTCAGCCAGATTTCGGGACAAGGGAAATTCCGGTTTCGCCACCCGCGCTATACACGCCGGGCGCTGTAACGATCCGGAAGGTGGGCTGGTGCCGCCGCTGCACCTGTCGTCGACGTTCGTGTTCGATACCGTTGAGCAGGGGGCCGGGCGCTTTGCCGGCGATCTTGGCGGACATGTCTATTCGCGGATTTCCAATCCCACCGTGGATGTGCTGGAACAGCGCCTGGCAGATCTGGAGGGAGCCGACAAGGCGCTGGCGACGGCCTCGGGCATGGGTGCGATCACCGCGCTTTTGTGGACCGTGCTCAAGCCCGGCGACGAGATCATTGCCGATCGCACGCTGTACGGCTGCACGCACGCATTTCTGCATCACGGGTTGGAGCGCTTCGGCGTGGCGGTTCGGCATCTGGATCTTGCACGCCCGGAAACACTGGCCGATGTGATCAGGCCCCGCACCCGGGTGGTCTATTTCGAGACGCCCAGCAACCCGAACAACCGCCTGATCGATATCGAAGCTGTTGCCGGGATCGCGCATCGTCATGGTGCGCTGGTGGTGGTCGACAACACCTATGCAACCCCGGCCCTCACAAGGCCGCTGGAATTCGGCGCCGATGCGGTGGTGCATTCGGCCACCAAGTACCTGGGCGGGCACGGCGATCTGGTTGCCGGGCTGGTGGCCGGGTCGGCCGAATTGATTGACGAGGTGCGCATGGTGGGCCTGAAAGATCTGACCGGCGCGGTCATGTCGCCTTTCGTTGCCCACCTGGTGATGCGCGGCATCAAGACGCTGGAGGTGCGCATGGAGCGGCATTGTGCTTCGGCACTGCGCATAGCGCGCTGGCTTACGGGCCAACCGGCGGTGGCAAGCGTGGCTTATCCCGGACTGGAGGGGTTTGCGCAGCAAGCGCTGGCGCAGCGGCAGATGGCGGGCTTTGGCGGCATGATCGCGTTCGAACTGGCCGGGGGCATGCAAGCCGGGTTGCGGATGATGAATTCACTGCGCCTGATTCGGCGGGCGGTCTCGCTCGGCGATGCCGAGAGTTTGATCCAGCACCCGGCCAGCATGACGCATTCGGGGATGAGTGATGATGAGCGTGCCGAGCATGGGATTTCCGACGGACTGGTGCGGCTGTCGGTGGGGCTGGAAACTTGCGATGACCTGATCGCCGATCTCGATCAGGCGCTGAAAGTGGGTCAGCTCAGGGTCGCCTGAGTCCGTTTGTCCGAGTCGCGGCCGGGGTGCTTCCCGGCCGAGCGAAGCGCGGCAGACGCGGTGCACGGCGTTGCCGCGGCAGGTAGGCGGCCATCGAGGCGGGTAGAATACCGGCCATGACATTTCGATATTTCGGAACCGACGGTATCCGCGGCCGGGTCGGTGAGCATCCGATCACGGCAGAATTCACGTTGCGACTGGGTTGGGCGACCGGTCGGGTGCTGGCCGAGGAAACCGGCGGGCGCGTCAGTGTCGTGATCGGCAAGGACACGCGTATTTCCGGCTACCTGTTCGAATCGGCGCTGGAATCCGGGTTGTCGGCGGCGGGTGCCGATGTGCGGTTGCTGGGGCCGATGCCGACCCCGGCGGTGGCGCACATGACCCGGTCGCTGGGCGCGGCGGTCGGGATCGTGATCTCGGCCTCGCACAATCCTTTCGAGGACAATGGCATCAAGTTCTTCGCCGGCAATGGCGAGAAGCTGCCGGATCGTATCCAGCAGCGCATCGAGCAGATGCTCGATGCGCCGATGAGCCATGTCGAACCAAACTTGCTGGGTAAGGCCAGGCGCATTGATGACGCTTCCGGCCGATATGTCGAATATTGCAAGGGTACGGTTGCCTATGGCACGCGCCTGGACGGGCTGAAGCTGCTGGTCGATTGCGCCAATGGTGCGACTTACCGCATCGCCCCGGCGGTGTTTGAAGAACTGGGTGCCGAGGTGATCGCCATAGGGGACGATCCCGATGGCCTGAACATCAATGCCGGTTGCGGGTCGACGTTTCCCGATCAGTTGCGCCGTCAAGTGCTTGAACACGGGGCTGATCTGGGGATTGCCTTCGATGGAGACGGCGATCGCGTGATCATGGTCGACCGTCATGGCGAGCTGGTCGACGGCGATCAGATTCTATTCGTGCTGGCCGATGCCAGACACGTGCTGGGAACCCTGCAGGGGGGCGTGGTCGGTACCGTGATGAGCAACTTCGGCCTGGAAGAGGTCCTGGGCCGTCGCGGCATTTCCTTCGAGCGCGTCCGGGTCGGCGACCGCTATGTGCACGGGCGTCTGGTGGCCAATGGCTGGGTGCTGGGCGGCGAGGCCTCCGGCCATATCCTGTGCCTGGACCGCGCCACCACCGGTTGCGGCATTGTCAGCGCACTGCAGGTGCTGGAAGTGCTGGCGCGCACCGGCCAGTCGCTGGATGCGCTCGTCAGCGATATGTGCAAGTATCCCCAGGTGATGATCAATGTCGCGGTCAATGGCATGGTGCGAGGCGGCCTTGCCGATATTTCCGAGATTACCGATGCAGTCGCCGAGACCGAACGGGAGCTGGCCGGGCGGGGCCGGGTGGTGCTGAGGCCGTCGGGCACCGAACCGGTGGTGCGGGTGATGGTCGAGAGTCGGGACGCGGATCAGGCCCGCCTGCTGGCCGAGCGGCTCGCGCGCGTGGTCGAACAGGGCATGGTGGCTGAGCACTGACCGGCAGTGCGGCGACAGGGGTACCGTATGAAGAAGATTGACAACAACGAAACGGTTCGCAGGTATGGCATTCCGGTACTCGATATCAGCGACTTCAGTGACCGGCGCGACGCATTTACCGATGCGCTGGGCCGGGCCTACCGCGAATACGGTTTCGTCGGCATCACCGGCCATGGGCTGGATGACGGGCTGATCGATGAGGCCTACGGACGGTTCAGGGTTTTCTTCGCCCTGCCCGAAGATGTCAAGTTGCGTTACCACCAGCCCGGCGGCGGTGGGCGGCGTGGCTATACCGGGTTCGGCGTCGAGCAAGCCCGCGACCATGACAAGCCCGATCTAAAGGAATTTTGGCACGTGGGTCGCGAGTTGCAGGAACATAATCCGCATCCGGACATTCTGTTGCCCAATCTCTGGCCGCGGGAAGTTCCGGGTTTTCGCGAAGCGGCGCTGGCGCTGTATGGGGCGCTGGACAATCTTGGCCAGCGCATCCTTTCGGCCATTGCGCTGGATCTGGAACTGCCGGCGGACTGGTTCGTCGATAAGGTCAATCGGGGCAACTCCATCGTGCGCCCGATCCACTACCCCCCGATTCGAGAGGCACAGCCCGGCCAGGTGCGGGCTGCAAGGCACGAGGACATCAACCTGATCACGCTGCTGATTGGTTCACGCGAGCAGGGTCTGGAAGTGCTCAACAAGTGCGGTGACTGGGTGCCGGTGACGACGTTGCCGGGTACCATTATCGTCAATGTAGGAGACATGCTGCAGCGCCTGACCAACCATGTTTACCAGTCCACCACCCACCAGGTGGTCAATCCCCCCGGAGAGGCGGCCAGGCGCTCGCGTTACTCGATTCCGTTCTTTGTGCACCCGAACCCGGATTTCATCATCGAAACCCTGCCGCAGTGCATCACGGACGACAACCCCAACCGCTATCCGGAGCCGATTTCGTCGGATGATTATCTGCAGGAGCGGATTCGGGAGATCAACCTGGGTTGAACCCTGCTTGTGTGCCGTATCCGACCGCGACGGAGTGTCGGGCTGTCAGTCAATCATGCGACAACGCCGAGCTTGCGGCCCACCTTGCAGAACGCCTTGATCGCCCGCTCCAGGTGTTCGCGCTCGTGCGCGGCCGAGATCTGCAGGCGGATGCGGGCTTCGCCCTTGGGCACTACCGGGTAGAAGAATCCGATGACGTAGATACCTTCTTCCAGCAGCATTTCGGCCATCTTCTGCGCCAGCGGGGCGTCGTAGAGCATCACCGGGACGATGGGATGCTCGCCGGGCTTGATGTCGAAGCCGGCATCAAGCATGGCCTGGCGGAAGAATCTGGTGTTGTCGGCCAGCTTGTCTCTGAGCGCGGTCGACTCGTTCAGCATCTCGAACACCTTGATGCTGGCCGCTACCAGAGGCGGGGCCAGCGAGTTCGAAAACAGGTACGGGCGCGAGCGTTGGCGCAGGATGTCGATGACCGGCTGGCTGGCGGTAGTGAAGCCGCCCATCCCTCCGCCCAGTGCCTTGCCCAGCGTGGAGGTGATGATATCGATCCTGTCGAGCACGCCGTGATGCTCGGGTGAGCCACGGCCGGTGGGGCCGAAGAAGCCGGTGGCGTGGCAGTCGTCGACCATCACCAGCGCGTTGTATTTTTCGGCCAGCGCGCTGATCTGATCCAGTTTGGCGACATAGCCATCCATCGAGAACACCCCGTCGGTGGCGATCAGGCGGGTTCGTTTGTCCCGCGTCTTCTTCAACGCATCTTCCAGCGCGTTCATGTCCGAGTTCGGATAGCGGTGGCGCTCGGCCTTGCACAGCCGGATACCGTCGATGATCGAGGCGTGATTCAGCGCATCGGAGATGATCGCGTCCTCCGGACCCAGCAGCGGCTCGAACAGCCCGCCGTTGGCATCGAAGCAGGCGGCATACAGGATGGCATCGTCCTTGCCGTGGAAATCGGCAATCGTTAGTTCAAGTTCCTTGTGCAGATCCTGGGTGCCGCAGATGAAGCGCACCGAAGCCATGCCGAAGCCGCGCTCGTCCAGCGCCTGCTTAGCGGCTTCGATGATCTCGGGATTGTCCGCCAGGCCGAGATAGTTGTTGGCGCAAAAGTTCAGCACCCGACCGCGTTCAGCGGTTTCGATCGCCACGCGCTGCGGCGTGGTGATCTGCCGCTCGCGCTTGCACAAGCCCGCCGATTCGATCTCGGCCAGCTCGGATTTCAGTCGTTCGAGGGTTTCGCTATCGCTCATGTCTTTTTCCAGGCAGACTCGGGTCGGGTCATGAATGAATTCCAATGGTACTGGATCATTAGCGATATTGATGCATCAGCAGTTGGTTCTTGCCCGGGCCTTCGATTCGCCACAGCAGATCGAAGCCGTCGGTCTGGAGCCGAAGCGCGGCGTGGTAGCGGTCGTTTCCGCAGTGGTGGGGTTCGGGGGAGAGCAGGTCGGCGCCGGTAAAATCTCCGGTATTCTCAACCGGACGCACTTCGATGAGCCGCAGCAGAAAAACCTCGCGGTCGCGGCCGAAGCGGCCGTGGGCGAGTTCAATGCACTCCTCCCGCACCTGCCAGTGCAGCGTATTGGTGAACTCAAGTTCTTTGCCGGTGGTGCCGGTTCCGGGAGGTTGCCACCGTATAAGGCCTGATTCGTGGAACGTCCAGGCAGGGTCCGCCTCGCGCTCGACGCAGACCCGGCCGGAACCCTGGCCATGCAGGCCGTGGCCATGGGTCTCGACCTCGACCCGCGTGACCTGCGGCAGTAGCGCGCTCACCGCTACAATGCTTCCGGTCATTGCTTCCTGATTTCGGGACCGTTCCCCATTCATGCCGTACTTGATCTTCGTCACCTGCCTGTGGGCGTTCTCATTTTCGCTGATCGGCGAGTATCTGGCCGGCCAGGTCGACAATTATTTTGCCGTGCTGACCCGGATCGGCCTGGCGGCTTTGCTGTTTCTTCCCGTTCTGGCCTGGCGGCGGCTGGCAAACGGGCACAAGCTGGCGCTGATGGGCCTGGGCGCGGTGCAGCTCGGGCTGATGTATTTGTTCTTCTATCAGTCTTTCCTGCTGCTGAGCGTGCCGGAAGTGCTGCTGTTCACGATCTTCACGCCGCTTTACGTCGCGCTGCTGGCCAGCGCGCTGGCCGGGCGTTTCTCGCCGGCGCATCTGATTGCCGCCGCGCTGGCCGTGGCCGGGGCGGCGGTGATCCGCTACCAGCAGCCGGGCGATGATTTCTGGAGCGGGTTTCTGGTGGTGCAGGGCGCCAATCTGTGTTTTGCCGCCGGGCAGGTCGGCTATCGGCACCTGAGCCCGCACTTGCCGCATGACTTGCCGGCCCACGCCAGCTTCGGCTGGTTCTACCTGGGTGCTCTGGTATTCGCTTCCGCGGCCTGGCTGGTGTTCGGCGATGCCACCGCGATGCCGACAACGCTGACGCAATGGGGCGTGCTGGCCTGGCTGGGGCTGGTGGCCTCGGGGCTGGGTTACTACCTGTGGAACCGCGGCGCGACGCAAGTCGACGCCGGCACGCTGGCGGTAATGAACAACGCGCTGATCCCGGCCGGTCTGGTGGTCAACCTGGTGATCTGGAACCGCGACGCCGACCTGGTTCGCCTGAGTATCGGCGCAATGATCGTTCTGCTTGCGTTGATCGTCGGGCTTCGCTTTGGCCGGGCGCGCGGCAGGCCCGTCCGGGCCCCGTGAAGAACGGTAATGCCCGATCCAGCCTCAAGCTGCATGTCCTGAGTCCCGAACTACCGCCATCGATCAAACGGAATGTCCACGCCCTGCCGCTTGGCGCAGTCGCGGGCGTCGCCGTAGCCGGCCGATACGTGGCGAAAGATCCCGGTGGCCGGGTCGTTGGTGAGCACGCGTTTCAGGCGCGCGGCGGCTTCCGGGGTGCCGTCGGCGACGATGACCTGGCCGGCATGCTGCGAGTAGCCGATGCCGACGCCGCCGCCGTGGTGGAAGCTGACCCACGATGCGCCGGAGGCGACATTGACCATGGCGTTGAGCAGGGGCCAGTCCGAGACTGCGTCGGTGCCGTCTTTCATGCCCTCGGTCTCGCGGTTGGGCGAGGCGACCGAGCCGCAGTCCAGGTGATCGCGGCCGATGACAATTGGCGCTGAGACTTCGCCGCGGGCGACCAGATCGTTGAACATCAGCCCGGCCTTGTCGCGTTCGCCCAGCCCCAGCCAGCAGATTCTTGCCGGCAGCCCCTCGAATTCGACCCGTTCGCGCGCCATCGTCAGCCAGCGCTTCAGCCCCTGGTGTTCCGGGAAGGCCTCAAGCAGGGCCGCGTCAGTGCGGTAAATGTCTTCGGGATCGCCTGAAAGCGCGGCCCAGCGGAACGGGCCGCGGCCGGCGCAGAACTGCGGCCGGATGAACGCCGGCACGAAACCGGGGAAGTCAAACGCGTTTTCAAATCCTTCGTCGAATGCGCGCTGGCGCAGGTTGTTGCCGTAGTCGAACGTCACCGCGCCGGCGTTTTGCAGCCGGACCATGGCCTCGACGTGGCGCTTCATCGTGGCCAGGCTTGCGCGCACATAAGCCTTCGGGTCGCGCGTCCTGAATTCATTGGCCTGGTCGAATGAATAGCCGACCGGCACGTAGCCGGCCAGCGGATCGTGGGCGCTGGTCTGGTCGGTCAGGGTGTCGGGCATGATGTTGCGTTCGATCAGCCGCTCCAGCAGGTCCACGGCATTGCCCACCAGACCGACGCTGATGGCGGCGCGCTTCTGCTTCAGCTCCAGCGCTCGGTCTATGGCACTGTCGAGATCGCGATGGATCTCGTCGAGGTAGCGCTTGCCATGGCGGCGTTGAAGGCGCGATTCGTCGACATCGGCGATTAGGCAGACTCCACCGTTCATCGTGATCGCCAGCGGCTGCGCGCCACCCATGCCGCCGCAGCCAGCGGTGACGTTCAACGTTCCTTCCAGATTGCCGCCGAAATGCTGGCGGGCGCATTCGGCGTAGGTCTCGAATGTGCCCTGCAAAATGCCCTGGGTAGAGATGTAAATCCATGACCCGGCGGTCATCTGACCGTACATGATCAACCCCTTGGCCGCCAGTTCGTCGAAATGCTCCTGGGTGGCCCAGGCCGGCACCAGATTGGAGTTGGCGATCAGCACCCGGGGTGCATCGGGATGGGTTTTCACCACGCCGACCGGTTCACCTGACTGCACCAGCAACGTTTCATCCGTTTCCAGCCGCTTCAATGTCGCAACGATCGCGTCGAATGCGGCCCATGAGCGCGCCGCCTGGCCCCGTGCACCATAGACAACGAGATTGTCGGGATCCTCGGCCACTTCCGGGTCGAGGTTGTTCATCAGCATCCGCATCGCCGCCTCGGCAGCCCAGGTCTTGCAGGTCTTGTCCGGGCCGCGCGGCGCGCGGATTAAGCGATGGTTGGTCATGGACGCTCTATCCAACGTGGCAGATCATCATTATTTCACTGAATCGGCATGCCGGGAAGTGGCTGCTTGCGGAACTTCGACTTTCTGCTTGACAAATTCGTTTACAACTGTAACCTATATGCCGTCTACATCTGTAATCAAATCTGGAATCATGAATCAGCCTTGCCTGTCGGGTCTGTTTTCCGGCTTCATTGGTCGGTAAATGGTGGTGCACAATCAAGCATTATCCCGCATTATTCGACATCCCGTTCCGGAAAGAACCTGAGAGCCAGCCAGAGCCCATGGATATTCAACGCAAACAGTCCGCGAAGCCCATGTGGCGAAAATACTTTGTTCCGGTCGTTGTCGGAGTTTTGTTTCTGATCCTGGTGCTGGCGGCATTCGCAATGGGCCAGCGCCCGCCGGTGGTCGATGGCGACAGCATCTGGACCGGCAGGGTCACCCGCGGCGCGCTGGTGCATGAGGTCGTGGCGCCCGGTCGTCTGGTGGCCACCGAAATTCGCGCCGTGACCAATCGCACGGCCGGGGTGGTCGAACAGGTTCGTCTTTTGCCCGGCGCGGTGGTCGAGCCGGACGATGTGCTGCTGGTCATGGCCTCGCCAAAGACTGACGAGGATCTGGCGGCAGCACGCTGGGAACTGGCCGGCGAAAAGGCCCGGCTGGCGCTTGAACAGGTCGAGTCGGAGAACCGGTTGCTGGATCTGGAAGCGCAGGTAGCCGCGGCAGAAGCGGACCATACCGGCACCCGGATGGAGTACGAGGCCCAGCAGCAGCTTGGCGAAGGGCAGGTGTTTTCGACCCTGGAAGTGGAGCGAACCCGGTTGCGTATGGTGCAGCAGAAAAAGAAGCTGGATGCTGAACGAACCCGGCTGGCACGCTACGACCAGGTGCAACAGGCCGAGCGCGAAGCTGCCGCCGCCCAATTGGCTGCGCTGGAGGACAAGGTGGCGAGATTCCAGGCCCTGCAGCGCGACCTGCGGGTGCGCTCCGGCATGTCGGGCGTGGTGCTGGAAATCACGCCCGAGGAGGGTCAGCAGCTTTCAGCCGGCGAGGCTGTGGCCCGCATTGTCAATCCCGCACGGCTGATTGCGCGAGTTTCAGTCGATGAACGATCGGCCGCGCGGGTTCATCCGGGTCAGCCCGCGGTGCTGGAGTTTGGAAGCGAGCGCCTGCCGGCGACGGTGCAACGGGTCGACCCCGGTGTTACCAATCGCATGGTGGAGGTGGATCTGGAGCTGGTCGGAGGTGAATCCGAGATGGCGCTGCGCCCCGATCTCAGCCTGACCGCCCGAATCGAGCTCGAACGCATCGACGACACCCTGAAGGTGGATCGTCCGGCGCAATCGGGCGATGAACTGAAGACGGTTGATCTGTTTCGGCTGGATGATTCTGAACGCACCGCGCGGCGCGTTGAGGTCGGCCTGGGCCGCGCTTCGCTGCGCGAGGTGGAGGTGGTATCCGGTCTGGCCGCGGGCGACCGGATCATTCTGGCCGACATGTCGGCCTGGACGGAGCACGAGCGTCTCCGGATTCGCTGAGCGAACAACCGAACAATAACCAGAGAAACAATCTGATGAACCAAAACCAACCGCTGATTTCCTTGCGTGCCATCGAGCGCGTCTATACCACCGAGGCACTTGAAACCCACGCGCTCGCCGGTATTGACCTGGACATCGACCCGGGAGAATATTTGACCGTGGAAGGGCCTTCCGGTTGCGGCAAGTCGACCCTGCTTTCGATCCTCGGTCTGCTTGACGAGCCGACCGGCGGAGAGTATCGGCTGGCTGGCGTGCCTGCAACCGAGATCGACGCCGAGGAGCGGGCCCGGCTGCGCAACCGCGAGATCGGTTTCGTCTTCCAGGCCTTCAATCTGATCCCCGAAATGACGGTTCTGGAGAACGTGGCCCTGCCGCTTGCATATCGCGACGGCGTATCGCCGCGCGAGGCACGCGAGCGTGCCACCGAAGTGCTGAAACGGGTTTCGATGAGCGAACGTGCCGTTCATCGGCCGAATCAGCTTTCCGGTGGTCAGCAGCAACGGGTCGCGATTGCCCGGGCCCTGGTCGGCAAGCCGTCGCTGATCCTGGCCGACGAGCCCACCGGCAATCTGGACCACGATAACGGTGACCAGATCATGCAATTGCTGGCGCAACTGAACCGGGACGGGGCGACGCTGGTCACCGTGACCCACAATCCGGATTACGCAGCCCACGCAAAGCGCCGCATCCGGATGCTTGATGGAAGGCTGGAGCAATCCGGCGCGGGCGTCACGGGTGCGGCATGAACATCTTCAGGCAGGATATCGTCCACGCCCTTCGACTCTACCGGGCCACACCGGTGGCGAGCACCGTCGCGGTGCTGGTACTCGGCATCGCCCTGGCTTTCCTGACCGCCTTCCTGTCGCTGTATGCCGAGTTGCTGCCAGGTGACCATGCCGGATTCGAACAGGCTTCGGAACTGGTCACGCCCGCGGTGCGCATGCCCAGCAACGTGAATCCGGTACCCCTGCCCATGATCAGGCAGCTTGAGGATCAGGTTTCGGGTCTGGAGAGGGTTGCGGGCATCTTTCGGTCCAATGCGGAAATGGTTCGGACAGGCGAAGTCATACCTTTGTCCGCCGAATTCGTGACCCGCGGTTTCTTTTCCGGTCTGCGGCCACGCCTGGCGCGGGGCCGGGGCATCGCGCCGGAACAGCACGAGCCCGACGGATTGCCCGAAGCGGTGATCTCGCATGCGTTTTGGCAGCGCCATTTTGGCGGCAATGCGGACGTGCTGGGTCGCGAGATCGAGCTGCAGGGAAGCGCTTTTGCCACGACCGATGAGAACGAGCGAACCGCGTTTGGCCGGCATCGGATCGTCGGTGTGGCTGATCGGAGCCTGGGTGGCGTGCTGGGTGGCGAAACCGATGTCTGGCTTGCAGCTGAGCGCATGCTGCCGATTCTGATGACCAACATGACGTCCGGCACAAGGTTCAATGTCGACTCGCTCTCGATCCTGCGGATACTTGCACGTGCGACTTCGGGACGGAGCATCGATTCGATCGAAAGCGAGATCATTTCCCGCCATGAAGACGGCCAGTTCGAGGGTTACTTCATGCCTCGCGATGGCCGCTGGCGCGTCTACGCCGGAGTCACATCGGATCCGGTCGAGCAGCGACGCCTGCGGCGCCAGGTAGGCCTGTTTCTGCTGGTCAGTGCCCTGGTCGTAGTAGTGGCCGGCGCCAATGTGGGTCAGTTCCTGCTCGCACGCGCGCCCGGCCGGCGCCGTGAACTGGGGATCCGCATTGCAGTCGGTGCCCCGATGCGCAGGTTGAAATGGCAACTGGTAACCGAGGCCGCGGTGCTGGTTGTCGCATCATTGCTGGCCGCGGTACTGCTGAGCCTGTGGCTGGTGGTGCTGCTGCAGGAACTGGCGTTTCTCCAGAGTTCGCAATGGGGAGATGTCAGCCTGCTGAACTGGCGCGTGCTGGCGTCATTGGCCCTGGTGACCACCGCCACGGTCCTGTTGGTTTCGCTGGCACCGATCGCCGGCCTCAGACGCATCGGCGTGTCCGACGCGACCCGCAGCGTCCGGGCGCGCGCCAGTCTGTTTCAGCGCTTGGGTGCAGCGTTGCAGGTTTGCGTGGCCGGCATTGTTTCCTGCGTGGCATTGGCGTTCGGGGTCTATCTGGCCGATCTGGCGGCACGTGATGCGGGCTGGAATCCGGAGGACGTGTTCCAGATCGCGCCCAAAATGCGCGGCGTTGTCATGAGTTCAGACGGCGGTCGGGACGGGCTGCGACTGTTGCGCGAAAGGCGTCGTCAGATGTTATTGGCCGTCCCGGGCATTGAGGCGGTCGGATTCGGCGCTCCCGTACCGCTGGGGCGCGTTGCGATTTCCATGAGTTCCTCGGTGCCTTTGCCAGACCGGCCCGAACAGACCATCGACATCGTACGGAACACTGCCGACCGAGGTTATCCGGACGTGATCGGCATGCGGATTGTGCATGGCGAATGGCCGGGCCCGGATGATCATCCCGGCTACGTCATCAACCGTGCCGCGGCCGAGGCGCTGTTCGGGAACGCCGAAGCCACCGGATCGATATTTCCCGGTTCGGAAGGGCCGGAACTGGACCCGGGACCGGTAATCGCCGTGGTCGAGGATGTCGCCTTCAGTCATCCGAGTGAACCGGATCGGCCCCGTATCTATGAACCGGACGGGCCGCTTTCAATGCTGGAGAGCATCCTGGTCAAGACCCGGCTTCCGGCCGAGGAGCTCCGGCGTGAACTCGACCGGTTGATCGAAAGCGGGGAACTGGAGTTCGAGATTGAAAGCATCGATCGCCTGACCGACAGGCTGCGTGAACTGCTGGCGCCGGATCGCGCGCGCATGCAGATGAGCGCGCTGGCGGCAGTCGTGGTGCTGGTACTGGCACTGATCGGTTTCTATGCCACGCAACGGTTTCTGGTCGAGGCCGGCAAGCGCGAATATGCAATCCTGGCCGCTTTGGGGGCCGGGCCGAAACGGTTGCGTCGTCTGGTGATGCGCCGTGGTCTGCTATTGGGATTGCCGGGGTTGGCATTTGCCGTGCCGCTGGGCTTCATCACGCTGGCATGGCTGAAACAGGACTTCCTGCCCGAAGACGTGCCGACGCCGGCGCTGGTGGTTGCGGTCGCGCTTGTGCTGGCTGCACTGCTGCTGCTTGCCAGCGCCGGCCCTGCAAGACGCGCGGCCGCGGTGGCGCCGGCCGAACAACTACGTCAGGACTGAACCGGACCTTCATCGACTGTTGGCGAGGTTACCAATCAGCACATTCGCGGTTCATTTTCCGCATTCGATCTGGACGATGCGGCGTTCGCCTTTGACGACCAGTGTGGTCAGCCGGCCGCCCCAGACGCAGCCGGAATCGAGGCAGATTGCCTGGAGGTGTCCGCTGCTGGTGCGATGTTCGTGGTAGCCGAGCATGGACCAGTGGCCGAAGATGACAGTCCAGTCGCGCCAGTCCTGATTCAACAGCTCGAACCACGGCCGGAAACCCTTGGGCGGGCGTTTCATGTCGCCGGAGGATTCGAAGTCCAGTTTGCCGTTGGGCCGGACAAAACGCATGCGGGTCAGGACGTTGGTCACGGTGCGAAAACGGGCGTAGCGCTTGTGGTCGGGTTGCCAGTGGTCCGGCCTGTTGCCATACATGTTGTCGATGAACTTGCCGAAACGTTCTCCACGCAGCGTCTCTTCCACCTCCGCGGCGCAGGCGCGCGCCTGCGCGCGGGTCCAGCGCGGGTCGATGCCGGCGTGGACCAGCGCGATCGATTCGGTTTCGTCCATCCATAGCAGTGGCTGTTGCCGCAGCCATTCCAGAATGCCCGGGCCGTCTGAATGCGCCAGAACACGCTCAAACTCGGGATTGTGGCTGCGCACGTCCGGGTGCATGTGCCAGTAGGCCAGCAGGTGCAGGTCGTGGTTGCCGAGCACCGTGAAGTGCGGTTTGCCGAGTTTTGAGACCTGGCGCAGGACCTTCAAAGACTTGCCGCCGCGGTTGACCAGATCGCCGGCCAGACACAGTCGGTCGCCGGCCGGATCGAATCTCAGCTTGTCCAGCAACCGCTCCAGGCCGTCCCAGCAGCCCTGGATGTCGCCGATGAAGATATTGCGTCGCTTGCTCATTCCCTCTCCGCTTGGATTTTTGTTGCCAGCCGTCGAAACTCTTCCAGTACAAGAGTTTCCGCGCGCCGCTGTGGATCGATGCCGGCGACCTGCATGGCCGTTTCGGACACCAGACCTTTCAGATTGTTGCGCAATGTCTTGCGGCGCTGGGCGAAGGAAGCACGCACCACCTTTTCCAGCGCTGGCAACAGCAGGCGCTCCTCCATTGACAGGTTCCTCGGGACGATGCGCACCACCGCGGACTCGACTTTGGGAACCGGCTGGAATGCCGATGCCGGGACCCTGAACAGTGCCGTGGCCTGTGCGCGCGCGGCGGTCATCACGCCCAGTCGACTCCAGGTCCTGCCGCCCGGCCGGGCGGTCAACCGGTCAACGACTTCCTTTTGCAGCATGAAGTGCATATCCAGAATGGCATCGGCCTGATCGAACAGGTGGAACAGCAACGGGGTGGAAATGTTGTACGGTAGATTGCCGACCACGCGCAGCGGGCCCTGACTGGCCAGTGGCGTGAAATCGAACCTCAGGGCATCGGCCTGATGAATCACCAGCCCCGCCGGATGCGCCAGTCGTTCGGCCAGCGTGGCGACCAGATCGCGGTCCAGCTCGATGACGTCCAGCCGGCCGGTTTTGTCCAGCAGTGCCGCGGTCAGCGCGCCCAGGCCCGGGCCGATCTCGACGATGTGCTCCCCAGACTTCGGCGCGATTGCGGCCACGATGCGTTCGATGACTGATTCATCGCGGAGAAAATTCTGGCCGAAACGTTTGCGGGCTCGGTGTTCCATCCGGTTCCTGAGAGTGGCAGGGTGGAAAGCCTACCGCAGTTGCGGCAATTGATGAGGAATCGGTCGCGTAGTCCGCAATATTGCGTGCGGTATCCGATCGCGATCAAGGGGTTTCCTGATTAGGTTCGAAAGTCAGCCAAAGTATGCAATCTCTATTGGAGCTACTTTTGTGATTGAAGCCGCAAATGAACGCAAATCTCTGATGAGCCAGGAGAGCGATCAGATTCACCCTGATCGTCCTGTTTTCAGTCATCAATCTCGATCCGATTCGGGGTTCAGGGATTTATTTGCGTTTATTCGCCTTCAATTGCGATTCGAAAGGGTTTTTTGGGCAGACTGGCGACAGTCACCGCAGGAGGGCTTTTGAGGATCGCCGATTGGAATCCGTTCCTGGGGGGACTTGCCGGGGTCCTCGGTCGCGGACTGGAATTCGCTCCTGCACGGGGGGGTTCGCGGGCAGGCGAGCTGGGATACACTTTCGAATTGTCCGACCCGGGGATTGACAGCTTGGCCGACCTGACCAACATTGCCGCCGCGCTGGCCGTGCAAGCCGCAGAGCGCCCGGAAGGGACTGCGCTGATCATCCCGACCCGGCAGGTCGGTGGGCGCTGGCAGGACCGGCGCTGGAACTGGCGCCAGCTCGATGACTATGCCGACCGGCTGGCGGCCGGACTGCAACACCGGGGTCTGGCGCCGGGGATCCGGGTGGCGCTGATGGTGCCGCCGTCGTTGGAGTTCTTCGGCCTTTTCTTCGCGCTGTTCCGGGCCGGTTGCGTGCCGGTGCTGATCGATCCCGGGATTGGCCTGAAACCGCTCAAGGCCTGTCTGGGCGAGGCGCGGCCGGAGGTGTTCATTGGGGTGACCCGGGCGCAGATGGCACGCATGCTGTTCGGTTGGGCGCGCGGCCATGTCAAGACCTGGATCACGGTCGGGCCGCGTCCGCTGGGCCGTGGGGTACGGCTGGCCGAGCTGCTGCGTTTCAATGCCACCGATTTCACCGTGCTGGACACCGATCCCGATGCGCCGGCGGCGATCCTGTTCACTTCCGGTTCCACCGGCATTCCAAAGGGCGTGGTCTACCGCCATCGTCATTTCACCGCCCAGGTGGAGCTGGTGCGCAAGACATACGGAATGCGGCCCGGCGAGGTCGATTTGCCGACATTTCCGCCTTTCGCATTGTTTGATGCGGCCCTGGGTATGACAACGGTGGTGCCGAAGATGGATTTTACCCGGCCGGCCCGGGCCCGGCCGGAAATGCTGGTCAGCATGATCGAGCAGTATCAGATCACCAACATGTTCGGCTCGCCGGCGCTGATGAACCATTTCAGCCGCCACTTGCGTCGTCAGGAAATTCTCCTGCCCACGCTCAGGCGCGTGCTGTCGGCCGGCGCCCCGGTATCACCTGCGGTGGTCGAGCGGCTGCTGCCTTCGCTGGAAAACGGTGCTGACCTGCACACGCCTTATGGGGCGACCGAATGCCTGCCGGTGGCGACCATTGCCGGTCGCGAGCTGCTGGGCGAGGCATCCGAAGCCAACCGAAGCGGCAAGGGCATCTGTGTAGGTAAGCCATTGTCGGCCAATCGGGTTCGGCTGATCCGGATTGACGATCGTGCAATCGAGCAGTTATCCGATTCAGCCGAAGTACAGCCCGGCGAGATCGGCGAGATCTGTGTTGCCGGCCCGACCGTGACCGACTGCTACTGGCAACGTGAAGCCCAGACCCGCCTGGCCAAGATGGTTGATGAGCACGGCGCGGTATGGCACCGCATGGGGGATCTGGGTTGGTGTGACGAACAGGGCCGGCTGTGGTTCTGCGGGCGCAAGTCAGAGCGGGTCGTGATGGCCGATGAAACCCTGTTTACCGAAAGCGTAGAGGGTGTGGTCAATACCGTTCGCGGGGTGTTCCGTTCGGCGCTGGTCGGCCTGGGTATGGCGCCGGAACAGATTCCGGCGCTGGTGGTCGAGGCTGAGTCCGCCCAGAATAGAAAGTCGCTTCGCGCACGTATTGTGCAGTGCCTCGAGGAGGCCGGAATTCCGATTCTGCCGCAACATATCCTTTTTCGGCGATCATTGCCGGTCGATATCCGCCACAACGCCAAGATCCGGCGTGGTCAACTGGCGCAATGGATGATGCAGAAAACCGCAAATGAACGCAAATGAACGCAATTCCCGGTTCAGGATGTACCCTATGCGTGGGCTTGAAAATCTGATGTGGTTTTTTGCATGACAAATCATTCGCATGAGCTGTTCGTGCGCGCCCGGGCGCGCATTCCCGGCGGCGTGAATTCACCGGTACGCGCATTTTCCGGCGTCGGTGGAGAGCCGGTGTTCTTCGAACGTGCGTCAGGGGCCTGCCTGTTTGATGTCGATGGCAAGCGCTATATCGACTACATTGGTTCCTGGGGGCCGATGATCTGCGGTCACGCCCATCCACATATCATCGACGCGGTGCAGCGCGCGGCAGCCAATGGCCTGAGTTTCGGTACTCCGTCACCGGGTGAAGTGACTATGGCCGAGCGCATCTGTGAGCTGGTACCGTCGCTGGAGCGGGTGCGCATGGTTAATTCCGGCACCGAGGCGGCGATGAGTGCGCTCCGGCTTGCGCGGGCGGCCACCGGACGCAACCGGTTCATCAAGTTCGAGGGCAATTACCATGGTCATGCCGACAGCTTTCTAGTCAAGGCCGGCAGCGGCGCGCAGACGCTGGGCGTGCCGACCTCGCCGGGCGTGCCGCCGGAGCTGGCAGCGCTGACCCTGAACGCGCGCTACAACGATCTGGATTCGGTGCGCGAGCTGTTCGAGCAATATTCGGGCGAGATCGCGTGTGTGGCGGTCGAGCCGGTGGCCGGCAACATGAACTGCATTCCGCCGGTGCCCGGCTTCCTCGAAGGCCTGCGCGAGATCTGCGACGAGTATGGCGCGGTGCTGTTGTTCGACGAGGTGATGACCGGCTTTCGCGTCGCGCTGGGCGGCGCGCAGGCACTCTACGGCGTCGAGCCCGACTTGAGCTGCTTCGGCAAGGTCATCGGTGCGGGCATGCCGGTCGGCGCTTTCGGCGGCAGGGAGGAATATATGAAACTGATCGCGCCGGAAGGACCAGTGTACCAGGCTGGCACGCTTTCGGGCAATCCGGTGGCCATGGCCGCCGGTCTGGCGAACCTGGAACTGATCGCCGAGGCGGGTTTCTACGAGCGATTAACGACCAGTACCGAGCGGCTGGTGAAAGGGATTGTCTCGGCAGCTCGTGAAGCCGGCGTGCCGCTGGCGACCAGCGCGGTAGGCGGCATGTTCGGCCTGTTCTTTACCGAGGCCGAAAAGGTCGAGAATTTTGATCAGGCCGCGGCCTGCGACCTGGAGGCCTTCAAGCGCTTCTTCCATGCAATGCTGGCGGAAGGTGTCTACCTGGCGCCCTCTGCATTCGAGGCCGGTTTTGTCTCCTCAGCCCACGGCGATGAAGAAATCGACGCTACCATCGAGGCGGCCCGGCGTTCGTTTGCG
>CAYVPB010000055.1:0-21586 GCA_964453565.1 uncultured Halomonas sp. | reverse complement strand
CCGCGCATCAGCCGGGCGCAGAAGATGGACGCGCTGTCGTCGATGGCCAACATCGCCGGCTACCGGGCCGTGATCGAGGCCGGCAACAATTTCGGCCGCTTCTTCATGGGCCAGATGACCGCGGCGGGCAAGGTTCCGCCGGCACGGGTCCTGGTGGTCGGCGCGGGCGTCGCGGGCCTGGCGGCAACCGGCACCTCGGTCGCCCTGGGGGCAATCACGATGGCCTTCGACGTGCGCCCCGAGGTGGCCGAGCAGATCGAATCGATGGGTGCGGATTTCGTCTACCTCGATTTCGAGGAGGAACAGACCGACGGCGCAGAAACCGGCGGCTACGCGGCCCCGTCCAGCCCCGAGTTCCGCGACAAGCAGCTCGAGAAGTTCCGCGAGCTCGCACCTGACGTCGATATCGTCATCACCACCGCACTCATTCCGAACCGTCCGGCACCCGAGCTCTGGACCAAGGACATGGTCGAGGCCATGAAGCCCGGTTCGGTGGTCGTGGATCTCGCCGCCGAACGCGGGGGCAACTGCACGCTGACCCAGGCCGACGAGAAGATCGTGACCGACAACGACGTCACTATCATCGGCTACACCGATTTCCCCAGCCGCATGGCCGCCCAGTCGTCGAACCTGTACGCCAACAATATCCGACACATGCTCGACGACCTCACGCCTGGCAAGGACGGCACGCCGGTCATCGATATGGACGATGATGTCGTCCGCGGCGCCCTGGTCACACACGAGGGCGAAATCACCTGGCCGCCGCCGGCGCCGAAGGTCAAGGCGATTGCCGCGGCTGCGCCGAAGAAGAAGGAAACCAAGGAGACGACGGAACAGAAGGCCGCGCGGGAAGCTGCGGCGCTGAAGAAATCGCTCAACCAGACCGGCCTGATGCTGGTCATCGGCGGCCTGCTCTGCCTCGGGCTGGGCACCGTCGCACCACCGAGCTTCATGCAGCATCTGATCGTGTTCGTGCTGGCCGTGTTCGTCGGTTTCCATGTGATCTGGGGCGTGGCGCACTCGCTGCACACGCCGCTGATGGCGATCACCAATGCAATCTCGTCGATCATCATCGTAGGCGCCTTGCTGCAAATCGTCTCCGGCAGCTTGCTGGTGATGCTGCTGGCCGCGGCATCGGTGCTGATGGCCTCGGTTAATATCTTCGGCGGATTTCTTGTGACCCGCCGCATGCTCGCCATGTTCCAGCGTTCCTGAGGTGATCACGATGAACGAAGGACTGATTGGGGCTGCCTATGTCGTGGCCGCCATACTGTTCATACTCGCCCTCGGCGGGCTGTCGAACCAGGAGAAGGCCAAGCGCGCCATCTGGTATGGCATCGTCGGCATGGCCCTGGCGGTGGCTGCAACGATCAGCGCAACTGGCGATGCGGCCGGCATCGGCCGGCCCATCCTGATCGGCCTGATGGTCGTCGCCGGCGGCATCGGCGGCTGGATCATCGCCAGGCGCGTGCAAATGACGCAAATGCCCGAGCTGGTCGCCGGCTTCCACAGCCTGGTCGGGCTCGCGGCGGTCCTCATCGGCATCAACGCCCATCTCGAGATGGTCCGTGCTCTATCGGCAAAGGCGACGGGAACGGTCGGCGATCTTGCCGGCTTCGCCGCAACGATCGCGACCAAGACGCCAATCGAGCTGAGCATTCTCAAGGTCGAGTTGTTCCTCGGCATCCTGATCGGGGCAATCACCTTTACCGGATCGATCATCGCCTACGGCAAGCTGTCCGGAAAGCTCAGCTCCGCGGCACTGACGCTTCCAGGCAGGCACCTGCTGAATCTAGTGGCGCTGATCTCCTGCCTGGTGCTCGGATACCTATACCTCGGCGGTGCCGGGCTGTGGACGATGATCCTTGTGGCGTTGATCGCAGGCGCGATCGGCTGCCACCTGATTCTGGCAATTGGTGGCGCCGACATGCCAGTCGTGGTCTCGATGCTGAATTCTTATTCGGGCTGGGCCGCGGCGGCGATCGGTTTCACGCTGGGCAACGATCTGCTGATCGTGACCGGCGCCTTGGTCGGCTCATCGGGCGCGATCCTGTCCTACATCATGTGCAAGGGCATGAATCGCTCGTTCATCTCGGTGATCCTCGGTGGCTGGGGCGGCGAGACCACCTCGGCCGAAGCGGTCGACGGCGAGATGATCGAGGCCCACGCTGACGCCGTGGCCCAGGCGGTGGCCGATGCCGACAGTGTGATCATCGTGCCCGGCTACGGCATGGCCGTGGCCCAGGCGCAGGGCGCGGTGTCGGAACTGACGAAGAAGCTGCGCGACCAGGGCAAGACCGTGCGCTTCGCCATCCACCCTGTCGCCGGTCGACTGCCAGGCCACATGAACGTGCTGCTGGCCGAGGCCAAGGTCCCCTATGACATTGTGCTGGAGATGGAAGAGATCAACGAAGACTTCCCGAGCACCGACGTCGTCATCGTCATCGGCGCCAACGACATCGTCAACCCGGCTGCCCAGGACGATCCGGGCAGCCCGATCGCCGGCATGCCGGTGCTGGAAGTCTGGAAGTCACGCCAGGTGTTCGTCTGCAAACGCGGACGCGGCACCGGTTACTCGGGCATCGAAAACCCGCTGTTCTTCAAGGACAACACCCGGATGTTTTACGGCGACGCCAGGGCGTCGATGGACGCGCTGTTGCGCGAGCTGGGTTGATTTCTTGAGAGCTGAAGGTTTAAGTGTTAAGTGTTAGAAGAGAATTTCCACAGCGGTTTTGTTGTATCCAGTGAATCCCTACGCATTCAATAGTGCAATCCCGATCAACCATGATTGAAAATACGCCTTATTTCGTCGGCTGGGGCACGTTGACCCTCATCAATGCCGGGCTCGCCCAGGGCAAGGGCCGCAGCGGGCTGGCCTGGTGGTTCATTTCGCTGTTTCTGGGCCCGATCGCGACGTTTTTGATCGTGATACTGGATCCGGTACAAGCCAATTCGCGGCAACTCCCGTGAATCCGGTTCTGGCCGAGGTCGTAAAGCTGCTGGCGCTGGAACGACTGGAGGACAACATTTTCCGCGGCGAGAGCCGCGATATCGGCGCGCCGCAGGTATTCGGCGGCCAGATCCTGGGCCAGGCGCTGTCGGCCGCGCACCGCACGGTCGAGGACCGTATTCCGCATTCGCTGCACGCCTATTTCCTGCGACCGGGTGACTTCAATCGTCCTGTCGTCTACCAGGTCGAGCGCTCGCGCGACGGCGGCAGTTATTCCAACCGCCGGGTCGTGGCCATCCAGCACGGCCGTCCCATCCTCAACCTGGCCGCATCGTTCAAGACGCTCGAGGAAGGCCCGGAACACCAGGCGGACATACCTGAAGTGCCCGGCCCGGAAGGCCTGACCAGCCTGGTCGATATCAACCGCTCCATGCTCGACAAGGTGCCGGAGAAAATGCGTCGGTTCCTGGCGCACAAACCGCCGTTCGAATTCCGGCCGATCGAGGCGCCCAAGTTCATCGAGCCGGGCGCACGCGATCCGATCAAGCACATCTGGATGCGCGCCTGCGGCCAACTGCCGGAAGACCCGGAACTGCACCGCAATCTGCTGGCTTACGTGTCCGACTACGAATTGCTGGGCACCGCCACACTGCCGCACGCGATAGATTTCAGCACCAAGCCGCTATTGATGGCCAGCCTGGATCACGCAATGTGGTTTCACCGCCATGCGAGAGTTGACCAGTGGCTGCTCTACACGTTCGACAGCCCGATATCGACCGGCGGGCGCGGTTTCTCGCGCGGCCAGATCTTCACCCGCGACGGGATGCTGGTCGCGTCCACCGCCCAGGAAGGCGTGATCCGGGTCTGGAATCCGGGACGCTGACAGACCAACTGAATCTTCTCCGATGAAGTCGAAGGAGCACCAGGCCCGAATTGCATTTTCCGTCGCGAGACATCAGTTATCATTCGCATTAGTTTTACTGATTCCCCGGCACTCAGGATGGTTACCGCATGAGATCCAAACCGATTGATCTACTGTTACTTCATCCGCCCAGCGTCTACGACTTCCGCAAGAAATCAATCCTGTATGGCCCGGTCAGCGACATGGTGCCATCGTCGGTCATGTTCGAGCTCTACCCGATCGGATTTCTGACTATGGCAGGCTATCTCAAGGAGCATGGGCGCGAGGTTCGCATCGTCAACGTCGCCCTCAAGATGCTGACCGACCCGAAGTTTGATGTCGAAAAGTTCCTTGCCGGGATCAACACCAGGGCAATCGGCATCGATCTGCACTGGATGCCGCATTGCCACGGCGCCATTGAGATTGCCCGTGTTGCCAAGAAGGTCCAACCGGAAGTGCCGGTCATGTTCGGCGGCCTTTCGTCAACCTATTACCACGAATCACTGATCAGCGACTACCCGGAAATCGATTTCGTTTTGCGCGGCGACAGCACCGAGGAACCGCTGAATCTGTTGCTGGATACGCTGGAAAACGACGGCGATCTTCATCAGGTCCCCAACCTCACCTGGCGCAAGGGTGAAGAGGTGCGCGTCAATCCCCTGACTTTTGTGCCTCGCAATCTCGATTACGTCGACGTCCATCCCGAACTGCTGATTGAAATGGCAATTCGCCATCGTGACGTGACCGGCGTACTGCCCTTCAATGGCTGGCTGCGCAATCCGATTACCATGGTATTGCCGCTGAAAGGTTGTGCCTTCGAGTGTGTGACCTGCGGCAGCTCGGCTTCAACCTGCGCCAAAATGACCAGTCGCCGCAAGGTCGCGTTCCGCAGCGCCAGCAACCTGGTGAAAAATCTGATCGCCATCGGAAAATTGTCGCGCGGCGCAATCGTGATCCCCGGTGATCTGCTGCAAGGTGGAAAGAAATACGCCCGAAGTGTCATAGATGAAATTCAGACATCGGGGGTAAAAAATGAAATCTGCCTCGAATTCTTCGATGTGCCGCCGATCGAATTCCTGCGCTATATCGATAAGCGCGTGCCCAACTGGAGCTTTGAGGTCAGCCCGGAAAGCCATGATCGGGAAGTTCGCCACGCCATGGAGGGCGAAGCCGGCTACGAAAACGAGGCCATGGAAAACATGCTGCGCGAGGCACTCAAGCTCAACTGTCACCGCATCGATATTTTCTACATGATCGGCTTGCCGCTGCAGACCTACGACTCGGTCATGGAAACCGTCGATTACTGCGAGTCCCTGTTCAAATGGGACGACAAGCGCCTGCAGTGCTTCATCTCGCCGATGGGCCCGTTTCTCGATCCCGGCAGCAGAATTTTCGAAGAGCCGCAAAAGTACGGTTATCGCAAACTGGCCCACACGGTGGAGGAACATCGCCAGTTGCTGACCCAGCCAAGCTGGGAGCACATCCTCAACTACGAAACCGAATGGATGACCCGGGCCCAGCTCGTCGACGCGACCTATGATGCCGCCGAAAAGCTCAATGAGCTGAAGCTCAAATACGGCCGGATCGATGCCAAATCAGCCCGCATGGTCGCCGAAGGCATCGCCGAGGCACGGCGCCTGCGCGAGCGGCTCAAGGCCAGCCTGGACGGCAAATTGTCCGAACGGGACCGCAATGAACTGCGCGGCGAAATCTCGCGTTTCAGTCACAACACGGTTTGCGACAAGCGCGAACTGTTCTGGCCGACCGGCATCATGAGTTTCAAGCTCCCGGCAATCACAAAAGCGGCCGTGAAAGCGCTTTGGGCCTGATCCGTTCAGGCCCAAAGCTCGACCACAACGCACCGTCCCTCGCCGTCCAGATCGATTGAGATCCGTTTTGAAGCCGGCGGCAAACACCCCCGGCCGCGCTCGGGCCATTCGATCAGCAGCACCGAATCGGGGCCGATGAGATCCTCGATACCGATGAAATCCAGTTCCTCCGGTTCGCCCACGCGATACAGGTCGAGGTGGTGGACTTCCAGCCCGGCTACAGGATAAGACTCGACCAGGCCGTAGCTGGGGCTCTTGACCCGGCCGGCAAAACCCAGCCCGCGCAGCATGCCGCGCACCAGTGTGGTCTTGCCGGCGCCGAGGTCGCCGGACAGCGTGATCACCTGGCCACCGGCCAGTTCACCGGCCAGCCGCGCGCCCAGTTCCATCATTTCCGCTTCGTTCCCGGCGTGGAATTGATCGCGGCGTGAAACGCTCACGGCAGCACTCGCGGCAGGGCATCGATCAATTCGCCGGCCAGAATGGCCCGCCTGTGGCGGGCTGCCCGATCGCCGGCCAGCGCATGCAGCACTGCGCCAACACAAGCCGCGTCAAACAGTTCCAGCCCCTGCCCTGCCAGGCTGGCAATGATGCCGGTCAGTGCATCGCCCATGCCGGCCGTGGCCATGGCCGGGTTGCCGTACGGGCAGACCGCGATCCGACCGGCCGGATCGGCAATCAGCGAACCGGCGCCCTTGAGCACGACCACTGCATTGAAACGATCTGCCAGTGCACGGACCGATTTGAATCTGTCGCGCTGTATCCCGGCGGTGCTCACGCCGAGCAAGTGGGCCGCTTCGCCCGGATGCGGCGTCAGAATCCAGTTTTCGCGCTCGAAACCGTGCCCGGCCAGCAGATTCAGGCCGTCGGCATCCAGCACCAGCGGCAACCCGCTTGCCAGCAAGCGGTTCCAGACCGCCGTCGACCATTCAGACCGGCCCAGCCCCGGCCCAAGTGCCAGCATATCGGCGCGTGTCAGCAAAGCTGCCAGAACTTCGCCATCTTCGCCATCGGCCCACATCGCCTCGGGCAGGCTCCCGGCCAGCGCATGCGAATGCTCGCGTCGGGTCGCAACCGACACCAAGCCACTCCCAGCCAT
Source organism: uncultured Halomonas sp. (assembly GCA_964453565.1). Lineage (GTDB taxonomy): Bacteria > Pseudomonadota > Gammaproteobacteria > Xanthomonadales > Wenzhouxiangellaceae. Next base: position 14,807 of record CAYVPB010000055.1, on the reverse strand, counting down.
CAATGCCGCCCGCGCGGCCAGCAACACCGCACCGGGCATGTTGAAGTCGCCACCGCACACAAGCACGTGGCCCAGTGCACCCTTATGCAGACTGGCCGGTCTGGGCGCAAGCAGCTTGCCGGTCTGGCCGGCATCGAGCACAATGGCGTCGGCTTCCACGGCCGCATGAATCGATTCGGGCACCTTGAGCGAGTCGAACAGCAGTTCACCGCGAAAATCACCCGCGTGACCGGTTTCCAGACCGCGCTTGCAGCCGATGAAAGTCACCGTGATCTCGGCATGCACGGTCTCGCCCATGGCCATCCCGGTATCGGCGTTGAGGCCGGAGGGTACATCCACCGCAATCACCGGCACCTGCGCCCGATTGACGGCCGCGATCACCCGGGCGTAGTCGCCCCGCACTTCCCGATCCAGCCCGGTCCCCAGCAATGCATCGACGATCAGATCAAAATCCCGATCAAAATCCAGATCGAAGTCGGCCGGCTCGGCCTCGCCGACCACCCGACCACCGGCGGCCTGGTAATCAGCGGCCGCGGTCGCGGCATCGCCGCCAAGCTCGTCGACGGATTTCAGCGCCAGCACCATGGCTTCCAGCCCGGCCTCGATCACCAGCCGCGCAATCACGTAGCCGTCACCGCCGTTGTTGCCACCGCCGCAGCACACCAGAACCCGCCGTGCCTCGGGCCAGCGCGCCCGCATCGCCCGAAATACCGCCGCCCCGGCCCGCCGCATCAGGGTATACCCGGGAATTCCGTAAACCTCGATGGCCTGACGATCCAGCTCGCGCACCTGATCCGCGCGGTAAAGGCGGTTGTCGCTCATCATCGATTTGTCCCGAAAAAGTGCTGAGACCGCAGACTAACGCAAATCCCCCAGACAGGAGCCTGCTTGCAGGCGAAAGCGATCACAATCCAGCTCCGGAGGACATTCGCTTGCAAGCACGTTCCAACACAGGTATCCCCAGCATCAATTGAATCGCTTATCCCGCCTTTTTGATTGAACCGCGAAGGGCGCGAAGAACACGAAGGAGAAAACCCATGGATACCCAATCAAGTCGGGCATGACAAGACCACCTGATCCAGTCGGGCATGAAGAAGGAGTACTGCGCGAACTCCGTGAAGATCACATGATTCCACTGGCACAAAGATGCAACAATTCCGGCACCGGAACCAATGCTGTCTCATGAAACCCGAGAAACTCGCAAGCCCGCCCGATCTTGATGCACTGAAGACCCGGATTCTCGCCTGGGGCGAGGAACTGGGTTTCCAGCAAGTTGGCTTTGCCGATACGGATCTGAGCGAGGCCGAACGCGATCTGGACCAATGGCTGGCCGAGGGGCGCCACGGCGACATGCAATGGATGGTCCGGCATGACCGAAAGCGCACCCGCCCGCCAGAACTGGTCGAGGGTACCCGCTCGGTGATCATCGCGCGCATGGATTACCTGCCGGCCACGGCCACGACGGTCGAGGAATTATTGCAGCAACCGGACAAGGCCTGTATTTCCCGCTATGCAATCGGACGCGATTACCACAAGGTATTGCGCGCGCGGCTGAAGCAACTCGCCGAGCGCATTGCAAGTCAGGTCGGTCCGCACAGCTACCGGGTGTTCACCGACTCGGCCCCGGTAATGGAAAAACCGCTGGCGGCGAAAGCCGGGCTGGGCTGGATCGGCAAGCACACCAACCTGTTGAACCGCCGTGCCGGCAGCTGGTTCTTTCTCGGCGAGATCTACACCGATCTCGAGTTCGAACCCGATCGGCCGGTGCAGGACCACTGCGGCTCGTGCCGAAAATGCATCGACGTATGCCCAACCCAGGCCATCACCGCGCCCTACCAGCTCGACGCGACGCGCTGCATTTCGTATTTGACCATCGAACTCAAGGGATCGATACCGGAAGAATTCCGCGCGGCCATCGGCAACCGGGTCTACGGCTGCGACGATTGCCAGGCGGTGTGCCCGTGGAACCGCTACGCCGAGTTCACCGGCGAGGACGATTTTCAGCCGCGACAGGATCTGGACGCCGGCGAGATGGTCGAGCTGTTCGGCTGGGACGAGCAAACCTTCCTGCAACGCACCGAAGGCACTGCGATCCGCCGAATCGGCCATGAGCGCTGGCTGAGAAACCTGGCAATCGGGCTGGGCAATGCACCGACCACGCCCGCGGTGATCGAGGCGCTCAAGACGCGGCTGTATCATCCCTCGGCAGTGGTTCGCGAGCACGTGATCTGGGCATTAGGAGCCTGTCGGACTTAACTAATGACGCAGAATGAACGACGGGGTTAGTAAACGCGCCAGATTCAGTCCGCCTTGCACCAGAGGACCCAGCGCGGGGCGGCAATCGTAATTTCAAAGGCATCACCGGTCACGTCCGATTCGTCGAATAATTCGTCGGGCAATCCATCGGCCGGGGCAAGCAGAAAACGGGGCTGATCCAGTCCCGTTATCAGTGAGATTCCGTGATGACGCTGAGCGACCGCATGCAGCGTCCAGTCGCTGACCAGGCGATTGTCGACCGCGATGGTACGCGACGACCCGACGATCTCCACGACCTGATCGAAAAACCGATGATATTCTTCGTTCTTTCTCACCTCGCCGATCCTGCCTGCGCAGACAATCAACAATACCCCGCTCAGCAATACCGATGCGGATCTGAATGGAACACCCGGGCGCGATTGAAGCCACAGCCGCAGTCGCACACCCCGCTCGCCGGCTGCACGCTCGATCATCCAGGCGGCGGGCAACGCAAATCCCAGGGCGAAATACGGTAGCGCCGGCACCAGGTAGTGCGCCGATGCCTGGTCGGCCAGCACCAGCGGCGCACTGGCCGAGAACCCGATCGCCACCAGGGCCGCAGAAAGCCGCAGGATACGGCGGTCGAGTGCACGATCCCGGTCATGCATCCACCACCATACCGCGGCAAGAACGATCACCATGGGCGCGATTTTCTGCGCCAACTCCAGCAGCATGCCAAAGCTGACCATTGAAAGACCGGCACGAGCACTGACCTGGTTCGCCCAGTAGGCCTGAAGCATCGAGCGCGCTTCCGGAATCGCAAGCACCAGTGCCATTCCGGCCAGGGCGGTCACGATCATCCATGCCAGGCTGGTCAATACCGCGCGCGGCCCGAATGACAGGGCCGGGCCCAGCAGCAGCGGCGCGGCCAGCACAAACAGACCCACCAGCCCCTTGGTCAGAATGGCGAGGACACACAGCAAGCCCGCGCCAACCCCTGCCATGGCGCGCTTGCGGGCAACATCCGCGGACAGGGCTGAAAGCGACAGCCAGACCGCGCCCAGGCACCACAGCGTCAGCGTGTTCTCGAGCATGTTGTTGCGATAACTCCAGGCCCACTTGGGCACCAGGATCCACAGCAGCAACGGCAACCACCACCATGCTGCCAGAGCCGGCATGCGCAACAGTCCGCTCAAGCGCCGCCACAGCAGCGCCATCACTGTTGCCGTCAGCACCACCACTGTCAGATCATGGGCACGCTCGGTCAGATAGGAATCACCCAGCAGCCGAAACCACAGCGACTGGATCCAGAACATCAACGGCGGATGTTCATGAAATACCGGATACAGTCCCTCGCTGAAATGCGGCGACCACCAGGTTCCCAGGCCCTCTGCAAGATTGCGGCTGACCGAGGCATAGATCATGCCGTCGAAGAACATTCCCACCGACGCCATGGAAGGCAGCAGCAGAACCGCTGCCAAAATCAGTGCGGCGATGACCGCACGTGCATGAATAAGCCGGGTTAAGCGGATCACAGACTCCACTCGAAAGTCAGAATACCGAAATTGTTTTTCGGGTCTTCGAGATTGGCCTGATTGCCATTTTTGAATGAATCGCTGCTGATGAAAAACTGGGCATGCAATGCCCAGTTGACTTTCTCGAAATGAAGCCCCAGCATAACCTGGCCGAGAAAGCGGCGCGGCGAGAGGACATTGTTCTCGGTCCATTCATTATTGCCGCGAAGCAGATTGCCTTCACGCGGCAGGGCAAAACCCAGCGCGGTGCCCTGAAGCGCCATGCTGCCGTAAATGTAGGTCTGCCCGGAATCGCGCAGTCGTGCGTTGTAGGTGATGGCCCGACCCAGTGGTGCCGGCCTCAGCGCAAAACCGTTCGGCCGCTTACCGACCCGCCATTCCACGCTGGCCTGGGCATGGGTGAAGAAGTTGCCCAGTGCGGCGTCCACACCGACTGCCAGATCCTGCCATGAACTGCGCGAAATCTTGATCTTGCGGATCGCATAGATATTGAATAGCGGTTCGTTTTCAAGCTGATTGCGCCAGCCGCGCGGGGTGCTGGCACCGGTAAGGTTGTGCACGGCCCGTTGGGCCTGTTCGGCCCCTGTGGCCGGACCCACCAGCCCGATCAGTGTCTGAAAGCCGCTCAGCTCATCGTCATTGAATGCAATATGAGTATTGGCCCAGCCCAGCATGCCCACAAACGGAGCATCGTCGAGTATGACCTCGCGCAGACTGATCTGATCCGGCGTCTGCATGTTCTGACCCAGAGACCAGCTTTCGCGATAAAAAAGCCCCTCGCGCGCAGGCAATATACGGCGCGCCAATGAGCGACCGAATGCCGGGGTCTGACCGGTTTTGCGCCAGTTGCTGGAAAAACTTCCGTGGCGCTGTATCCAGATGCCATTGGTAAACTGATTGTCGGATCCAAAAAACTCGTCGTTGGCCCAGCCCAGGGCCCAACTGCCCCCTGCATTGCCCACTATCGGCAAGGCAAGCAGCATTACCGCCGAAATACATGCCGTAAGCGCATGCGGCAGACCCACACTTGACAAAGCTTTCCGACCGAGTTTGATACCGGTTTCACCTGATCGGTTGTTCACCAAACCCACGACGTGGACCTCCTGCAGGCTGAAAACTAACTGATGATACGGCTAAATTCATGCCCAATGGACCGGATAATCCGAAATCTCCTCACCAGCAGGGATTCAGGATATGCGAATCTTGTTGCCGGACCCTGCATCAACGATGACTCACGGAGCAACAGGATGTCCAGCAACGGCAATGTGATGGAAATGACTTCCCTGCTCAAGCTCGACCAGGAACAGGCAGTCGTCGAGATGCTTGAGGGCATGGCGGTACAGGATATTGCGGGAGTCATGTCCGAGCTGGATGCGGATCAGCGTGCCGGTTTGTTCGCACTGCTGCCGGAAGAACGCCAGACCGACGCTTTTTCCTACCTCCCGCGCGGTCTGCAATTCGATTTCCTGGACCAGCTATCGACTCCGACTGCGCGCCGCATTCTCGGCCAGATGCTGCCCGACGACCGTACTTCGCTGCTGGAAAGCGCACCGCCGGAAAAACTCGAGGAAATGCTCGGCCTGCTGCAGACCGAAGATCTGAAACTTTCGCTCGAGCTGCTTGGCTATCCGGACGAATCGGTCGGGCGCCTGATGACCCCGCGCTTCGTTGCCGTGCGTCCGGACTGGAGCTTGGCGCGGGCGCTGGATCATATTCGGCACGAGGCCCATCGCGGCGAAACCGTACACACGGTATTCGTCACCGACGAGCGCGGCCGGCTGCTTGATGAAATCCGCCTCAGGGACCTGATCCTGGCCCGGCAGGACGCAAGCGTGGCATCAATCATGGACGAGGAAGTGGTCTCGATCGAGGCCTCGGACGACCGCGAGCAGGCGGTGGAGACCATTCAGCACTACGACATCAATACCCTGCCGGTGACCGACCGGCAAGGAACGCTGCTCGGCATCGTGACCGTCGACGATGTCATGGACGTGGCTCAGCAGGAAGCGACCGAGGACTTCCACAAGTTCGGCGGCGCCGGCGCGGTGGCGATCTCGCTGCGCGACGCGACGCCGGGCCTGCTGTACCGCAAGCGCATCGGCTGGCTGATCATCCTGGTGTTCGTCAACCTGATCAGCGGCCTGGCCATCGCATTGTTCGAAAATGCCATCGAAACCGTGATCGCGCTTGTCTTCTTCCTGCCGCTGATCATCGCCAGCGGCGGCAATGCCGGCAGCCAGTCCGCCACGCTGATGGTGCGTGCGCTGGCCACCGGCGATGTCCAGATGAAGGACTGGTTCCAGCTCTGGGGCAAGGAGCTTTCAGTGGCCATGCTGCTGGGCCTGACCATGGCCGCCGCTGTCTCCATGGTCGGCGTCTGGCGCGGAGGGCTGGACCTGGCGATGGTGGTTGCGCTGGCCATGATCGCCGTGGTGGTCATGGGCGCGATGATCGGCGTGCTGCTGCCGTTCATCCTGCAGCGCTTCAATTTCGACCCGGCTACCGCCAGCACCCCGCTGATCACCTCGGTGGCTGACGTGCTGGGCATTCTGATCTATTTCAGCATCGCAGCGGCACTGCTGGATGTTTCCGTCCCGGCAGTGAATTGACCCCGGCGTCGCGGACTTCCGGACCAAAAGGCTGGAACGGCAATGGCGTTGACGCTGGCAGAGCCGGCACTCGATAATAGCCGGGACAATGACAAACAATAATCCAATCTCAGGGAGAGCTCCGAATGCTTCAGTGGATAGAATCGACCAATAACCTGATCAACGGAATCGTCTGGGGCCCGCCCTTCATGATCCTGCTGGTCGCGACCGGCCTGTACCTGAGTGCGCGCCTGGGATTCTTCCAGTTTCGGCATTTCGGTCACTCCTGGCGACACAGCTTCGGCCAGTTATTCCGGCGCACAGAACGGCAGGAAGAGGGGGCCATCACGCCGTTCCAGGCAGTCACCTCGGCCATGGCCGCGACCATCGGTGTCGGCAATATTGCGGGCGTGGCCACCGCGATCGTGCTCGGCGGGCCGGGCGCGATCTTCTGGATGTGGATGGTTGCCCTGGTCGGCATGGCAACCAAGATGGCCGAGGCGACGCTGGGCCTGAAATACCGCCACGTCGATGCCGACGGCCACGTCTCCGGCGGGGTGTTCTACTACATCGAAAAAGGCCTGGGGCCACAGTGGAAATGGCTGGCGGTGCTGTACGCTTTCTTCGCCGGGCTGGCGGCCTTCGGCATCGGCAACATGGTGCAGTCCAACACGCTGGCTCAGGCAGTTGACCAGGCCAGCGGCGGCGCGGTTCCTGCCTGGACTACCGGCATGATCGCAGTGCTGCTGGTCGGCGCGGTGACGCTGGGGGGCATCAGTCGGATCGCCGCAACCGCCGAGAAGATCGTGCCGATCATGGCCGCAGTCTATCTGCTCGGCGGGCTGAGCATCCTGATCATCCATGTCACTGAAATACCGGCCGCGCTGTGGATGATTGTCGAGCATGCGTTCAAGCCGATGTCGGCGGTCGGCGGCTTTGCCGGCGCCTCGGTGGCACTGGCAGTCCGCTATGGCATCGCACGCGGCATCTTCTCCAACGAGGCCGGGCTGGGCTCGGCCTCCATCGTGCATGCCCAGGCCCGCAACCAGCCGTTCCGCCAGGGGTTCTGGGGCATGTGGGAAGTATTCATAGACACGCTGGTGGTGTGCACCATGACCGCGCTGGTCATTCTGCTCACCGGCGTGCTGGGCAACGTCGATGAAAACGGCCAGGTCATCACCGGTGCGGTGCTGACGACCACCGCGTTCACCACCGGTTTGCCCGGCCCCGGCGGCTACCTGGTGCTTATCTCGATCATCTTTTTTGCCTACACCACCATGCTGACCTGGAACTTCTACGGAGAAAAAAGCTGGGAGTACCTGTTCGGTCGCCAGGTGGTTTTCCCATATCGGCTGATTTTTCTGGCATTCGTGTTTCTCGGCGCCGTAGGTGCGCTGGAGCTGGTCTGGGATATTGCCGATACGCTCAATGGCTTGATGGCCGCGCCCAACCTGGTCGCCCTGATCCTGCTGGCCGGGGTCATGGCCCGGGAAAAGCTCGATTACTTCACGCGTCTGCGAGACAGCACGAATCGGGATTCGTGAAATAGCTCTCATGATCCCGGTCAAGTTTCACCCGGCCTGGCCCGATTATGGTCACGAAACGGTTTCGCAGCCAGTTGGCTTGCGTTATGCTTCGACCCCAAAGGCACTATTGCGGCACGGCCGCGGAAGGCGGAAAGATGAAGCCTACAGATACCCGCAACCCGAACTACTTTCACAAAGTGGTCGACTGCCAATGGGGTTGCCCGGCCCACACGGATGTGCCCGAATACATCCGCCTGATCGCACAGGGCCGGTTTTCCGACGCCTACATGGTCAACCGAGAATCCAACGTGTTTCCCGGCATCCTCGGGCGGGTCTGCGACCGCCCCTGCGAACCGGCCTGCCGGCGGGGGCGCATCGATGAAAAACCGGTCGCGATCTGCCGGTTGAAGCGGGTCGCGGCCGACCATCGTGACGACATCACCGACCGGCTGCCGAAAGTCCCGAAAGTCGGCAACGGCAAGAAGATCGCGCTGGTCGGCGCCGGCTGCGCCAGCTTGACGGTGTGCAACGATCTGATGCCGCTGGGCTACGAATGCACCGTGTTCGAGAAACTCGACAACCCCGGCGGGCTCATGCGCAGCAACATCCCGTCGTTCCGGTTGCCGGCGAAGGTTCTCGACGAAGAGCTCGACTACATCATCGACATGGGCGTGGATCTGCGCCTGAACACCCCGGTGGAATCGATGAAGTGGCTGCTCGAACAAGGATATGACGCCATCTTCATCGGCTCCGGGGCACCGAAGGGCAAGGAGCTGGATATTCCGGGCCGCCGGGAAGGCGATGCCAACATTCATATCGGCATCGAGTGGCTGGAATCGGTGGCGTTCAAGCACACCGAATCGATCGGCAGGAAGGTGCTGATCATCGGTGTGGGCAACACCGCGATGGACTGCTGCCGGACAAGCTTGCGACTGGGTGCAGACGATGTCAAGGTCATGGCGCGCAAGCCGCGCGAGTTTTTCAAGGCCTCGGACTGGGAACTGGAAGACGCCGAAGAGGAACAGGTCGAGATCGTCATCAACCGCAGCCCGAAGGAATTCGTGGTCGAGAACGGCCAATTGAAGGGCATGATCTTCGAGGTCATGGAGTACGACATCGAAAACGGCCGCATCACCGATACGCGCGTGACCGGCGAGGAATTCCACGAGGCCGACGACGTGATTCTCGCGATCGGCCAGGAGAACTCGTTTCCGTGGATAGAGCGCGACATCGGCATCGAGTTCAACAAGTGGGACGAGCCGGTCTGCGACCGCACCACGCACCAGTCCACCCTGCCCGGAGTGTTCTTCGGCGGTGATGCCGCATTCGGTCCCGAGAACATCATTTGGGCAGTCGAACATGGCCACCAGGCCGCGATCTCCATACACAACCACTGCCATTACAAGAGTGTCGACAACCGCCTGCCACGCAACATGAACCTGGGCTCGCGCAAGATGGGTATTCATGAGTGGAGCTATTCGAACGATTTCGAGCCCGCCGCGCGCCGCAAGATGGAGCACGTGCCGCTGGTCGAACGTTTCCGCGAGCTGGGCACCGAAGTGGAACTGGGTTTTACCGCCGAGCAGACCGCCTGCGAGGTCGAGCGCTGCCTGAACTGCGACATTCAGACCGTTTTCACCGATTCACTGTGCATCGAATGCGACGCCTGCATCGACATCTGCCCGACCCAGTGCCTGACGATCACCGAAAACGGCGAGCAGGAAGAAGTCGAGGCCCGCCTGACCGCACCGCGCAATGAACCAGACCAGCCGCTGTTCGTCTCCGCCGAACTCAAGCAGACCGGCCGCATCATGGTCAAGGATGAAAACGTCTGCGTCCATTGCGGCCTGTGCGCCGAACGCTGCCCAACCGCGGCCTGGGACATGCAGAAATCGATCCTCGGCATTCCGTACGCGAAGGATCATGATGTGATGCCCGGCCAGGCCGCGGCGAGCCGATGAACAGGTGGCGAGCCGATGCATTGATGTCCCTCGGTGCGTGCTGCCTTTAGACAGCTTTCGTAAATCGAAAATGGTAAACCGTGAATGGAAAAATCAAAATCAATGCGGGACATCGGGTTTCTCCATTTCCGATTCACGATTTACGGAATTCCCAACCGAATCCACCCAACCTGAACCTCTCCGATGACCTCACCGCAAGCCCCGACCACCAACAACTTCGTCCTCAAGATCGCCACGGTCAACGGCACCGGGTCGGCCAGTGCCAACGGTTTGCTGATGAAAGCACTGTTCCGGATGGGCATTCCGGTCACCGGCAAGAACCTGTTCCCGTCCAACATCCAGGGCCTGCCGACCTGGTATGAGATCCGCGCCAGCAGGGACGGCTACAACGCCCGGGTAGCGCGGGTCGATGTGATGGTGGCGATGAACGCGCAGACGTACGCCAAGGATCTGGCCGAGGTCGGCGACGGCGGCACGCTGATTTACGACTCGACCTGGCCGCGGGATTCACAACTCAAGCGCGAGGCTGTCACCGTACTGGGGATTCCGCTGGCGAAGATGATCAACGAGAATTTCGAGGGCGCGCGCGTCAGAACGCTGATGAAGAACATCGCCTACGTCGGGGCATTGTGCGCGTTGATGGAGATCGATCTGGATATCGTGCGCGGGCTTCTGGAAGAGACCTTCGCCGCCAAACCCAAACTGGTTGAGCCCAACTTCAAGGCCGTGCGACTGGGTTACGACTACGCCCGCGAACACTTCGCCTGTCCGTTGGCCGTTCGTGCCGAGAAGATGGACGGCACGAGGGGCAAAATCCTGATCGAGGGCAATGCCGCCGCGGCACTGGGCTGCCTGTACGCCGGCGCCACGGTCGGGGCCTGGTATCCGATCACGCCGTCGACTTCGCTGATGGACGCCTTCGAAGGCTACTGCCGGAAATTCCGCCACGATCCGGAAACAGGCGAGAACCGCTACTGCATCATCCAGGCCGAGGACGAACTGGCCGCCGCCGGCATGGTGCTCGGGGCCGGCTGGGCCGGCGCGCGCGCATTCACGCCGACCTCCGGGCCAGGCATCTCGCTGATGAGCGAGTTCATCGGCTTTGCCTACTACACCGAGATTCCGGCCGTATTCTTCGACATCCAGCGCGTCGGCCCGTCCACCGGCATGCCGACGCGCACCCAGCAGTGCGACCTGATGCTGGCCGCCCATGCTTCGCATGGCGATACCCGCCATCCGGTATTGTTGCCGGCCGATCCCGGAGAGTGCTTCGAGCTCGCGGTCAGCGCTTTCGACCTGGCCGAACGGCTGCAAACACCCGTATTCATGCTGTCGGATCTCGACATCGGCATGAACGACTGGATGGTCGATGAACTGAGTTGGGACGACAGCTACCGACCCGATCACGGTAAGCTGCTCGATGACGAAGCTCTGGCCGGAATCGAGAAGTTCCACCGCTTCTTCGACCATGACGGCGACGGCATTGCCTACCGCACCCTGCCCGGCTCAGACCGCAAGGGCAGCTATTTCGTGCGCGGCTCGGGCCACAATCAGTATGGCGGCTACACTGAGGATGCCGATGAATACCAGCAGGTCGTCGACCGCCTGAAGATCAAGTGGGAGACCGCGAAAACAATGGTCCCAAAGGCCATTGAACGCAAGGCCCGCGGGCGCACCGAAATCGGCATCATTGCCTTCGGCTCATCCCACGGCGCGGCATTGGAAGCGTTGGATCGGCTGCATGAGCACGGCATCGAAGTCGATTACCTGCGCTTGCGCGCATTTCCGTTCGGCGATGAGGTCGATGCATTCATTCGCGCCCATCGCCTCGTGTTCGTGCTGGAGCAGAACCGGGACGCCCAGATGCGTGGGCTGCTGATGCTGGAACTCGACGCAGAACCGGACAAGCTGGTTTCCATCCTGCATTACAACGGTTTGCCGGTGCCGTCTAACACAATCGTCGATTCCATCACCGGACATCTTCGCCAGGAGGCTGTGGCATGAGCTTCATCGCCAAACCCCGAGTCAAGTGGGCCGGACAGCAGACCAACGAGCTTGGCCTGACCGTGGCCGATTATGAGGGCGGACTGTCGACGCTGTGCGCCGGCTGCGGCCATGATTCCATCACCGCCGCGCTGGTCAAGGCTTTTTGGGAACTGGCGCTGAAACCGGAACAGGTCATCAAGTTGTCCGGCATCGGCTGCTCGTCCAAGACTCCGGCCTATTTCCTGTCCGGCGCGCACGGTTTCAACTCTGTGCACGGCCGCATGCCTTCCGTGACCACCGGCGCCCAGGCCGCCCGCCGCGACCTGATTGCAGTCGGGATTTCCGGTGACGGCGATTCACTGTCCATCGGCTTCGGCCAGTTCGCCCATGCCGTGCGGCGCAATATCAACGTGCTTTACATCATCGAGAACAACGGCGTCTATGGCCTGACCAAGGGCCAGTTCTCGGCCTCGGCCGACCCCGGAAGCCGTGCCAAGAAGGGCTTCGAGAACAAGAACCAGGCCATCGACCCGGTCGCGGTGGCCATCACGCTGGGCGGCAGCTTCGCGGCGCGCTCGTTTTCCGGCGACAAACGCCAGCTCGTGCCGCTGATCAAGGCCGGCCTCAGGCATTCCGGCTGCGCCCTGATCGACGTAATCTCGCCGTGCGTGACTTTCAACGATCACGAAGGTTCGACCAAGTCATATGCATACACGCGCTCGCATCTGCATGCCGCAATCGAGACCGACTACATCCAATCGCAACCGGCAATCGGAGTCGACTATGCCGAAGGCGAAACCACCGACGTCGCGCTGCACGACGGCTCCACGATTCGTCTGAAAAAACTGGATGACGCCTACGATCCAACCAATCGTGCGCGCGCCCTTGAATACCTCGAAGCTGCGCGCGCGCGGCAGGAAATCCTGACCGGATTGCTGTATCTGAACGAGGATCTGCCCAGCTTCCACCAGACCGCCGGCACCACTGAAAAGCCGCTGACGAAACTGGATTACGGCGAGCTCAATCCGGGCTCGGAGGCGCTGGCCGAGCTTCAGACCAGGATGCGGTAGCCGGGCTTTGAGCCACTCATCTCCCTATGTCATGTACGGCGCCCGCTTTTCGCTTTACTCGGGCAAACTCCGAAGCTACCTGCGCAAGAAAGGGATTCCGTTTGTCGAGAAGTCGCCATCGGTTCTGACTTACAAGCGCTTCATCATTCCGCGCACCGGGGTGCGCTTCATTCCCGTGCTGCACACGCCGGAAGACGAAGTGCTGCAGGACACCACGGCGATCATCGATACGCTGGAGCCGCGTTTTCCGGAACACGACGTTTACCCCGAAGGCCCTCGTCAGCGTCTGGCCGCGCTGTTGCTGGAACTCTATGGCGATGAGTGGCTGCTGATCCCGGCCATGCACTACCGCTGGAACTTTCCCGAAATCAACCAGCCGTTCATTTTCCAGCAATTCGGCGACATGGCATTCCCTTGGCTGCCGAAGTTCATCCGGCGAATGCTGGGGCGCAGGATCGGCAAGCGCTTTCAGAGTTTTGTGCCCAAACTCGGCATTACCGAAGACACCATCCCGGCCATCGAGCGATCCTTCCTCGGGCTGCTGGCCGAGCTTCAGACCCATTTCTGCCGACACGACTTTCTGCTTGGCAGCCGTCCCTCGATCGGCGATTTCGGCATGATCGGGCCATTTTACGCGCACCTGTATCGCGACCCATACCCTGGTGCGCTGATGCGCGAGCATGCGCCGGCGGTCGGTGTCTGGGTCGAGCGCATGCTCTCGGCCGAACCGGCCAGCGGCGATTTCCTGCCTGATGACCGGATCCCGGAAACGCTGTGGCCGGTGCTGGAGCGTATGGTACGTGAACAGCTCCCGGTGCTGATCGACACCGAATGGGCGCTGACAAAATGGCACCGCGAGCATCCCGAATCCGAACAAGTCCCGCGCGTGCTGGGCGAGCACCGCTTCATGCTCGAACAGACCGCCGGGCGGCGGGTGGTGCTGCCACATGCCCTTTGGCACTGGCAAAGGCCGCGCGATCACTTCCAGTCGCTGGAAGGCGATGCGCGCGGCTCGGCATTGCGATTTGCCGCTCGCCTGGGTCTCCGGCTGGCCCTGTCGGCCCGGCCCCGCACCCGCCTGACCCGACGCGACAACCGCTTCGTCATCGAAACTTGATAGGCTTGCATCTGGTCCAGATTGGACCAATCTCGCTATTTACGTTCCCAATCTGAAGAGGACTACCATGCAAGACATGCGCACCAATTCCTATTCGCGGGCTGCGACCGCGACCACCGGCCGCGAGGCCATCGACGATGATGCCCGCAGAGTTCTCAGAAACACCTGGAACCTGCTGGCACTGACGCTGCTGTTCTCCGCCGGTACCGCACTGCTTGCAATGGCCAACAACTGGCCGCATCCAGGGCTGGTGATCACACTGGTCGGCTATTTCGGCCTGCTGTTTCTGACCATGGCGCTGCGCAACTCGGCCTGGGGCCTGCTCAGCGTATTTGCGCTGACCGGCTTCATGGGCCTGACCCTGGGCCCGATCATCAACGCCTACATTACGATTTTCAGCAACGGCCATCAACTGGTGATCTCGGCCTTGGGAGCGACCGGCGTGACCTTCTTCGCCCTGTCGGCGTTCGCAATGACCACGAAAAAGGATTTCAGCTTCATGGGGTCTTTCCTGTTCGCCGGCATCCTGGTCGCCTTTCTCGCCGGTCTGGCCGCGGTGATCTTCTCCATGCCTATACTGGGGCTGGTCGTCTCGGCGATGTTCGCGGTGCTGATGTGCGGCCTGATCGTCTACCAGACCCAGCAGATCATCTCCGGCGGCGAGCGCAACTACATCATGGCCACGGTGACGCTTTTCGTGTCGATCTACAACCTGTTTACCAGCCTGCTGCATCTGTTGGGCTTCTTCTTCGGCGAAGACTGAGAAATCACTGAAGAACTGCTGCGCGG
>CAYVPB010000054.1:0-21910 GCA_964453565.1 uncultured Halomonas sp. | reverse complement strand
CATAGCCAGCAGATTTACAGTCTGCCCTCGTTGACCGCTTGAGTACCCCTCCGGCAAAATCCTGTCCGGGCCCTCCGGGCACCCGACGTCGAGCATTTTCGGAACGAAGCCCGGAATTGTCGCGCAAAAACGCTTCCCCGTCAACAGGAAACCAAAAATTTACTCGGGAAACCCGCGACTGACACTTTTCTTGCGGCCAGCCCAAGGGTCAGGAACAAACCCTCCGCACCGAACTGCAGGCGTTCAGGAACTGGCGCCGATAGCAACACCGATAGCAACACTTTCGCCACAGCCACATTCGTCGGTCACATTCGGATTGTTGAACTCGAAGGTTGAATTCAGCCCCTGCTGAATAAAATCCACATGGGTTCCGGCCAGCATCGGCAGGGCTTCGCGATCGACCACGATCCGGATTCCGTGATCGCTGAAAATTTCATCCTGATCGCGAATCTCACCGGCCAGTTCAACCACATAGGCCCAGCCCGAGCAGCCGGTGCGCCTGAGCCCGAGGCGCAGGCCCTCCCCGCCCTGTTCGGCCAGAAATTGCCCGACTCTGCGGGCGGCGCGATCCGATAGTGAGATACTGGATTCAGTCATGGGTAAAGACCAGTGAAAAAGTGCGGGATACACTATTATTCCGTTCCCGCGAGAAAAATTCAAATCCGATCCACAAATTCGGACTACAAATTCAAACTACGATAACGATTATGGCCGAGGCATCCGTTCAGACCATCCTAGCCGGCAAAGTTCCGGTCGACACGCCCCTGACCGTCCATGGCTGGGTACGTACTCGACGCGATTCCAAAGCCGGATTTTCATTCGTCCAGCTCAACGACGGCTCGTGCCTGAGCAATCTGCAGGTCGTGGCCGACCAGGCACTAACCAACTACGATGACGAGATCCGGCACCTGACCAGCGGCAGCGCAATTCGCGCCCACGGCACGCTGGTCGAGTCGAAAGGACGCGGTCAGGCGGTTGAACTGCAGGCCGAGCAGATCGAAGTGCTGGGCTGCGTTCAGGATCCGGACACCTACCCGGTGCAGCCCAAACGACACAGTTTCGAATTCCTGCGCTCGGTCGCGCACCTGCGACCGCGAACCAACACCTTCGGCGCGGTCACCCGGGTCCGCCACGCGACCGCACGCGCGATTCACGAATTTTTCGACCGCAACGGTTATTTCTGGGTCAATACGCCCATCATCACCGCTTCCGACGCCGAGGGCGCCGGAGAATTGTTTCGCGTTTCGACGCTGGATCTGGCCAACCTGCCGCGCAGCGCGGACGGCGAGATCGACTTCGGCCAGGATTTCTTCGGCCGTGAAACCTATCTGACCGTCTCCGGCCAACTCAACGTTGAGGCTTACTGCCTCGCCATGAGTAAAGTGTACACCTTCGGCCCGACTTTCCGGGCCGAAAACTCCAACACCGCGCGCCATCTGGCCGAATTCTGGATGATCGAACCCGAAGTCGCGTTCGCCGATCTCGACCAGCTCAACCGCCTGGCCGAGGATTTCCTGCGCTCGGTCTTTTCCAGCGTGCTGGAGCGATGTCCGGAAGACATGGCATTTTTTGCCGAACGAATCGAGCCGAGCGTCATCGATCGTCTGGAAAAACTGATCAAGAGTCCGTTCGTGCGCATGGACTACGCCGAGGCCATCCGGATCCTTGAAAACAGCGGACGCGAATTCGACTATCCACCCTCATGGGGAGTCGACCTTCAGACCGAACATGAGCGCTACCTCACCGAGCAACACTGCCAGGCGCCGGTCATCGTCAGCAACTATCCGGCCGAGATCAAGGCCTTTTACATGCGCATGAATGACGACGGCAAGACCGTTGCGGCAATGGACGTACTGGCGCCGGGGATCGGCGAAATCATCGGCGGCAGCCAGCGCGAGGAGCGGCTGGACGTGCTGACACGCAGAATGCGGGACGAAGGGCTTGACCCGGAGACCTACGACTGGTTTCTTGACCTGCGCCGCTACGGCAGCGTTCCGCATGCCGGCTTCGGCCTGGGCTTCGAGCGTTTGCTCAACTATATCACCGGCCTTGCCAACATCCGCGACGTGATTCCGTACCCCAGGACACCGGGCAGCGCGCCGTTTTAGGACTCGGGACTCGGGACTCGGGACTCGGGACTCGGGACTCGGGACTCGGGACTCGGGGCTAGGAGGTCGAAGTAATTCGACTTGGAGCGAGAGGGGCCGGTTGCGGGGCAGGCGCCGAGCGGCGTTGCCTGCTGGCAAGTCATGGGTCGATCGGTATTGCTGTTGGGGCAGAGTTTAGGGGAGCTCTGGTGCCCGTGGAATAGCTTCAGGGGCATCCGAAGTTGAATGCGTTCCAGAAGCTCAGCAGATGCGGATGGATGCTGAGGGATTGCCATCTGTTCCCGCGACCCACGCCTCACCACCAGGCAACACCACTCCCCGCTGAGCGTTTCGTGCAACGTCCCGGCCTCGCCCACAGCGAGACTCGAACATTGGTGCAGCGGGGGATGTCGGGGGCTTCGGGCCGGTTGGGGCGCGGAATTCGCCCCGGAATGATCAGCATCCTGGCCAGCCCATGAAATTGTCAGAAAACCCGCATGACTCCCGGCCGCCCCAGAAGGCATTCACCGGCACATCAGCTCCCGGCAACCAGACGATTGCGGCCAGGCCGTTCGCCCCGGCCGGCCCGAAGCACCCGGCATCACCGGATGCTCAAAGCCTTCTATTAGCTTCAAAGCCCGGGCTGGATTTACGAAACGACCATCGAGGCGGATTGATCGCGGACATTCAACCGCGGATGATCTTGCGCCGGATTTCGCCGGAGATGGTGTCGATTGCAAGCACCACCAGAATGGTCAGGATCAGGACGGCGGCGGCCTTGTCGAAATGGCGGTATCTGAGGGTATTGAGCAAGACACCGCCGACGCCGCCGGCGCCGACCACGCCAAGTACCGCCGAGGCGCGGATGTTGAGTTCGAAACGGAACAGCCAGTGTGCGATGATTTCAGGCAGGACCTGCGGCAGCACCGCCCAGCGCAGCGCCTGCAGGCGTGAACCACCGGCCGCCTCGACCGCTTCGACGGTACCGAAATCCAGCGAGTCGACCACCTCGGCCCCGAGTTTGGTCAGCATGCCGACCGATGAAATTCCGATCGCCAGCGCACCGGCGAACGCGCCCAGACCCACGATGGGCACGAAATAAATGGCCAGCAGAATTTCCGGGAACGCGCGCGCCGTAGCCGAAATCAGCTTGACCCCGCGCGCGAGCTTCGGAAACAGCACGCGCGAGCCGACCAGCGCCAGCGGCAATGACAGGATTGCCGCGATAATAGTGCCGATCCAGGCGATCTGGATCGATTCAATGATTGCCGGAAGCACCCGATCCCAGCCATAGGCCATGTCAGCCGGCCAGAAGTATGAAAGGACCTGGGCCACACCGGCCGGCACTTCAAGCATGCGCTTTGGCGTGAACTCGATCGCCACCAGCGAGGCGATGAAAAGCGCCGCAATAATGAAAGTGACAAGGGTGCCGAACCCGACCGGTGGCCCTGGACGCCGGAGCGAATCGAGCATCGGATTCTGATTCATGTCAGACGCTTCCGCAGCGATTCTGAAATTTCCTCGATCACCAGCACCGCCACCAGCACGGCCAGAATGATCACGGTCACGCGCTCATATTCGAAGTTGGCGCGCTGGGTCTCGAGAATCATTCCGATCCCGCCGGCGCCGACCAGGCCCAGCACCACCGAGGCGCGAATATTGAGCTCGAACGCATACAGGGCATAGCTGATGTAGTGTTGCATCGCCTGCGGAACGGCTCCAAACTGGACCATCTGCAGCCACGAGCCACCGACTGCGCGCACCGCTTCACAGGCGCCCATATCGATTGCTTCCAGCGATTCCGACCACAACTTGGAAATCACCGCCACGGTGAACACCGTCAGCGCCAGGCTGCCCGCGATCGGCCCGAAGCCGACCGCGGTGGCGAACAGCATGGCCCAGAACAAGTCTGGCAGGGTGCGCAGGATGTTCATGAAATTTCGATCGAAAAACCAGGTGAGCCGGTCCGGCGACAGGTTGCGCGCGGCCAACACCGCGACCGGAATGGCCAGGATGCCGCCGACCACAGTGCCGATGATTGCGATGAACACGGTCTCGAGCATCGGCTCGGCGAGTCTCGGCAAGAACGAGAAATCGGGCGGCCAGGATTCCTGGATCAGGCGTGTGCCGCCGGCAATGTTGCACAGGATTTCGGTCAGTGAAAAACCGATGCCGTAAGCCGACCATACCGTCATCCCGACCAGAAACAGTACAACGCCGCCCCACAGCGGCCAGTTGTGCGGGGGGCGGTCCGGCAGTTCGGTCATCGGACGGCCTTCCCGCACAAACCTTCCCGCAGGCAATTATCCAGTCCGCGAGCTGTACTGAGCTTCTCCTGCAAGCAGGCCCCTACGAGGGACACGATTCCCGAATCCTGCCCGTAGGCGCCTGCTTTCAGGCGAAGCTCAACCAACCGGCCCGCAGCTGAAAAAACGCAGCTCGCTGCGCTCACGTATCCTCCTCCAGCAGGTCGTCCTCGGTGAAGTCGCGACCATAAATGTTGCGAAAATCATCGTCGGTGACGGTGTCCGCCGAGCCGTCGTAGACCAACTCGCCGAAACGCAGGCCGATGATGCGCCTGCCGTACTGTCGGGCGAGATCCAGAAAATGCAGATTGACCAGGGTAGTGATGCCCAATTCCCGGTTAATGCGCACCAGATCCTTCATGATCTGGTGGGTGGTGACCGGGTCCAGCGACGCGACCGGCTCGTCAGCCAGGATGATCGCCGGCTGCTGGGCCAGCGCCCGGGCAATACCGACGCGCTGCTGCTGGCCGCCGGAAAGATCACGCGCCTTGATCCAGGCCTTGTCGGCAATACCGACCCGCTTGAGCGCGTCGAGTGCAATCTCGCGCTCGACGCGCGGCCACAGTCCCAGCATTGCGCGCCAGCCCGGAACATGTGCAAGCCGGCCGATCAGCACGTTCGACATCACGCTCAGACGCTTGACCAACCGGAAATCCTGGAAGATCATGCCAACGCGCTTGCGCATTCGCCGCAACTCACGCCCTGATCGGGTCGACACCGTTTCGCCGTCGATTTCCACACTGCCCGAGGTCAGCGAATTGAGGCCGTTGACCGCGCGCAAAAGAGTCGACTTGCCGGCGCCGGAAGAGCCGACGATCACGACGAATTCGCCTGGTGCGATTTCGAGGTCCAGGTCCTTCATGCCGACCGCGCCGTTGGGGTAGATCAAACCGGCGTTCTCAAAGCGGATCGCACCGCCGCTATCGTTTTTGCGGGTCATCGGGTTTCCTATTTGCGCACGATTTCATAAGCGGTGCGGACCGGATCATACAGACCCGGGCGGAAGCGTTCGAAGCCATCGATTTCGTAGAGAATCCACAGCACTTTTTCATCATCGGGCAGGTGTGCCTGTTCCTCCGCCAGCTTCAGAAACGCATCGGCGATCGCCTGTTTGAGGTCCTCGGGCAGTCCGGGACGTAACTGAACACCATCGTTGGGGATCATCGGCGCATGATTGAACACAATCACTTTCTCGCCGATATCGGGAATCTGATCGCAAATCATGTTGCGCGCATCCTCGTAGGCCACGCCGAAACGGGTATCTCCGCCGTAAATCGCCAGCACCGCGGCATCATGACCGCCGACGAAGATGCCGTTGACATCCTGGTCCGGATTGAAACCGGCATCCATCAATTGCACCATGGGAAATAAAAAGCCCGAGGTACTGTTTGGATCGACGAACGCCACGCTGTGGCCATGCACCTGTTCGATATCACCATGGCACTGGCGAAACTGACGCAGCGTGGACTGGCGCCCGCGCACCCGGGTCTCGCACACCCGCTCGACGGTTTCGATCGGCCCGTCGCACACCGAAGGATCGGACGTCATCCACTGGGTGCGATAGCCGGTTTCGCCCTTGCGGGTCGAGATCAGGATCGGCTCGATATCGTAGCGACGCTGGCCCAGCATGGCCGCGAACGGCGGCAACATGCCGATATCGGCGCGGCCCGAGCCCAGTGCCTCGACCAGCCCGGTGTAGTCCTGCGGCACGAACGAGCGCACCGGCATGCCCAGTTCGGCTTCCAGATGTTCGGCCAGCGGGTCCAGATTGTCGACCAGCGCTTCGGCCTCCAGGGCAGGCACCAGTCCGAGCACCAGCTCTTTCGGCCAGCCACGCTCGTCGACCTGTTCGCCTGGACAACATCCGGCCAGCACAGCCACCAGTAGCGGCATCGCGATCCGTTTCAGCATTCAATTCCCCGTTTCGGCTCCGAGATCATAGCGCGGCAGCTTCTCCGGGTTGTTACGCTTTGATGAAACCAGCGGTCGACTCAATCCGGATCGCGTACAAAGCGGGCTCAGTGCTCGGCCCCCACGGCATGGGTCCTGAGTGCCGCCAGTGGCGCGATTTCGAGTGTGCGCCGGTGGGTCGCCTCCAGCACCACGCGTGGCGCGCAGCCGGCCTGCCAGGCTTCCAGCCAGCGCGAGGCGCACAGGCACCAATGATCGCCCGACTTGAGACCGGCAAAGCCGAACGCCGGGTTGGCCACGGCAAGATCATTGCCGCGCGCCGCACTGAATTCGAGAAATTCGGCGGTCACGACCGCGCACACCGTATGGCAGCCATGATCATCATCGGCGGTATTGCAGCATCCATCACGGAAGAACCCGGTCAGCGGGTCAAGCGAGCATGGTTCCAGCGGCTGATCGAGCACATTGACGGATTCAGCGCGGTTCATCTGTCTTCCCCATCGTGGTCCAATCCGGTCTGGGAAATATCCGAATAGCGGGCGCCGTGGCCGGCCGGTATAAACGGATGCGCGGCACGAACGTCACGTGCTGCCTGCTCGGCATCGGCGTCGCTTTCCAGACCCAGTTGCTCGAACATCCGTGCTGCGCTCCGATCGGGCGATTGCAGCAGTTCGTCACGGTCGAATTCAATCATCCGGGGCGCCATGCGTTCGCGAATCATGTTCCAGAGACGCAACTCCCGCCGATATTCCTCGACCAGGGGTTCGACCCCGGTATAGCCATCGACCCGCCACTGCACCGCCAGATCCCGAACATCACTGGCCGGCCAGACGATCCGGACATCGGGAAAAGCGCGCAACAGCGCCGGAATGGCGCTGGCCTGCCACCAGCCACTGTCAAACAGCACGCGCGTTGCATCCCCGGCTGACACACCGCGCAGGAAGCGCTTGCGCCCGACACCCAGCATTTCCGGCGTCATCTCGCGCAACCTGTTCGGCGTGACCGGAACGCCCAGAGCCTCAAGCCGCCGGTCCATTCCGCGGGGATCCAGCACAGCAATGCCCTTGTGCCCGACCAGGGCCGAGATCAGGATCTCCCGTCCGCTGCCCGGCCATCCGGCGATGATCACCGGTGTCGGACGCTGATCATCGAAATTCAGCGGCTGCAAGCCCTGCCAGTCATCCTCGAGCCAGCGATCCAGCACGCCGGATTCCCGCTGGGCCTTCAATCGAGGTGCATGCGGAGCTTCGCGCCAGTCACCGCGATGCCAGTTCGCCCAGGCCTGGGCACGCTTGCCGGCGCGATCCAGCAGCGTGCCCAGACGATTGTGCATCAGCTTCCGATCGCTTTGCGGCAACAGTTCGGCCGCCAGCAGCCGCTCCAGCGGATCAATCGCCTGTTCATGCTGTTCAATGCGTTCACAGATCACCGCCCAGGTCAGCACCGCATCCGGCAGCGGCACCTTGCGATCCAGCATCGGTGCGATTGGTGCGCGCGCGGCGGCGGCCTGTTCGGGGGCAGCATACGCACGCAAGTCGGCCAACAGCATTCGAGCTTCGGTCAATCGCTGTTCCTCATCGGCCGCGATCAAAGGCTCCAGCAACTCGCGAGCTCGTGCACCATCGCCGGCGGCATCGGCAATGCGCGCTTTCAGGACCACCACTTCGGGCAGTTCGGAATCCAGCGGCTGGAGTCGATCCAGGGCCTGTTGCGTAGCACCGGACAGCATCTCCAGTTCAGCCAGTCGCACCACCAGGCCCGGCTGTTGCGGCCAGCGCTTGCAGGCCTCCCCAAGCATGCTCCTGGCCTGGTCCAGATCGCCGACACGTTCCAGGCTGATCGAGGCATCGATGACCAATTGCGGATTGACAAGCCTGCCGGCCATTGCCCG
The DNA here is from genome assembly GCA_964453565.1 of uncultured Halomonas sp. Taxonomy (GTDB): domain Bacteria; phylum Pseudomonadota; class Gammaproteobacteria; order Xanthomonadales; family Wenzhouxiangellaceae. The sequence continues at coordinate 13,715 of CAYVPB010000054.1, read as the reverse complement.
ACCATACTGCTCCAGTGCCTCACGGTCACGCCGCTGCAGGGCAAGCAGCCTGGCCAGTTCCGCATGCACCTCGGCCCGCTCGGGGTTGAGTTCCAGCGACTTGTTAAACGCCTTTTCGGCCTCCTGCATTCGCCCTGCACGCATCAGCACCCGGCCAAAAACATCCTGGGCCATCGGATTATTCGGGTCGACCTCGACCGCACGCAGTGCATGCGGCCAGGCTTCCTTGATACGATCCAGCTCGATCAATGCCCAGGCCAGCGCAGCCAGCGCCGGCGAATGATCCGCCCGCGCCCGCAACGCGACCTTGAGTTCACTGACCGCTCGCTCCAGGCGACCAACCCCCAGCGAAACAATGCCCATTCCGGTTCTGGCGTCGACATGGTTCGGATCCAGCGCAATGGCCTGGGCGAACTGCTCGCGCGCCAGGGCCGGCTTGCCACTGTCGGTGTGAAGGCGTCCAAGATAATAGTGCGTCGCCGGCTGGCCATCACCGAGTTCGACCGACTTCTCGACCCACTTCAGCGCTTCATTCAGATCCCCCTGCGTGTGCCTGCACAGGCCCAGCATCAGCGCAAATTGCCAGTTGCCCGGATCCTGGGCCACCAGCCGGCGGTAAAGCCTTTCGGCTTCGGCGTAGTGTCCGCCCTGAAAAAGCCTTGTGGCCTGCCGGCTCAACCCGGCGTCAACTGTTGACATAGTTCTCTCACGATTCGTTGTGCGATCCAGGATTCCAGCCGCCAGTCACTCAGGAAACCGCAATGGCCGCCATGCGGCCAGACTTCGATTTCAAGCGCATCGACGGCTGCGATCAAGTCCAGATCCGCGATCGGAATGATGGGGTCGTCCGCGGCGGTGATGATCAGGCTGGGGATCTCCAGCCCGCTCATGTAATCCCCGGCAATCGAGTAACCCTCCAGATAGGCCGACAAGTCCGGAAATTCGGTGTGGTCAGCCACCAGATGCCGGGTCTGGTCATCCAGACGGCGATGCCGGAACCATCTCCTCAGATTGTAACGTTCCGGATACAGTTGTTGCTTGCGCTTCAGCGATCTTCGCCACTTGCGAACGAAATATTGCTCGTAGAGCGACAGTCCCGCGGCCAGCGCGTCGAGGACATGGCGCGGCCGGATGACCGGGCTGATCGCGACCACCCGATCGAGGTTGGCGCCCTTGCCCGGCGCATGGCGCGCCACACGCAGGGCAAAGTTGCCGCCCAGGGAAAAGCCCGCCAGAAAAACCGGCCCGGCATCATGTCGCCCGGCCAGTAGCGCGATTGCGTCCACCACCTCTTCCAGACGACAGGAATGGAACAGACCCTCGTTGAGATGATGCGAATCGCCATGATCACGGAAATTCAAGCGGAATGTCTCGAAACCGGCCTGGTCCAGCGCCAGAGCCGTATCGAGAATGTAATTGGATTCAGCACTGCCTTCCCACCCGTGCAGCAGGATGGTCAGCGCTCCATTGGGTACAGCCGGGATATTGCGATACCCCAGCAGCCGCACCCGTTCCGGGGTAGTCAGGACTTCACGCGCCTGACGCGAACGATATTCGATCGTGCGTCGCAGCACGCGGCGCTTGCGCCAGGGGCTGGAACTCAGCAACGACTGCAAGTGCCGATTGGCCAGCAAGCCGCCTGGCCGAAATGATTCCTCATTCATTGACATGCGCATACATCTCCATGACCTGTTGCCGGCTCAGGCGTGCAATTTCGGAGCGGCTGCGGCCGGCAGCCGTAATCGCCCCGCCAACTAAAACCTCGGCCCGGCACGGCGGGCGGGCCAGGCAGGAGATCACCAGCGACGGCAAACCGATCCCAGGCGCGAACACCCGTTCGTCATGAATATCACCACCTCTCCAGTAGCGGATCGCGACCGGCACCACCACAGCCCGCATCCGCAGGGCCGGGCCGAACAGGCGTGCATGAAATCTCCCGACTCCGCGTTCGGCACTGATGCCTGCTTCAGGGAAGATACCGACATTGTGCCCGCGCCGCAGCAATGCCGCCATGCGTCGCGCAGCTCTTCGGCGCGAACCATCATTGCCGCGGGCGATGAATATGGTGCCGACCGCGCGCGCAAGCCAGCCGACCAGCGGCCATTGGCGAATATCCGCCTTGGCCACCAGCCATATCGGAGAGAGTGCGTGCAGCAGCAGAATATCGAACCAACTGATGTGATTGGCCACGACCAGAAACGGCGACGGCGGCAACTGTCCACTGATGATCAATTGCATCCCCGAGAGCCTGACCAGCATCTTCGCATAACCGCACTGGACCCGCGCCCCCAGCGTGTTTCGACCCAAACGAAGCTGACGCACACCCGGTAACAGCGCCAGCAGCAGGATCGGTATCCCGATTAAAGTCGCCACCAGCAGGAGCGGCACGCGATACAGCCACCGCCACGGTTGAAATGGCCCGGCCGGGGCCCGGGCCGGCAGTACCGGCGTGCTCATCGGCATTTCGATGTCAGGGTCGGGGGCGGGAATCGTGGTTTACTCACGAGAATTCTTTAGACTATCGTGTTGATCAGTCGAACATGCATTCTATTGTCGCATCGGTGCGGTCCGGGAAACTCCCAAGCGCGCGCGGCATTGTTAAAACCGGATTATCGAACTTGAATTCTCAACATCAACGCCACATCAGACTCTCGCACAGCGATCGGCAATTTCTTGCCCGAGCCGATGAAACCGTTCTTTCCGCGGCGCTGCGACAGGGCATCATGCTGCCCTACAGTTGTCGCAACGGCACCTGCGCGAGTTGCAAGTGCCGGTTGCTGCAAGGCAGCATTCGCTATCCTTTCAATCCGCCCGCGGCACTGGAACCATCCGAGACCGCTGATGGCGCAATGCTGGCCTGTCAGGCGGTCGCCGACAGCGACCTCGAGATCGAGGCGGTCGAAATCCAGCAGGTCGCCGACATCCCGGTCCGGCGGTCACCAGCTCGAGTCGAGACCATCGATGAGCTGACGCCGGATGTCCGCCGTCTGCGGCTCAAACTGCCGCGCGGACAACGCCTGCAGTTCCTGGCCGGCCAATACATTGACATCCTGCTGCCCGGCGGCAAGCGACGCGCATTCTCGATTGCCTCCAGCCCGGCCGAGCAGGATTTTCTTGAACTGCACGTAAAGTTCATTGACGGTGGAGGTTTCACCGGTCACGTGTTCGACGGCATGCAGTATGGCGAAATTCTCAGGCTGGAAGGTCCGCTGGGCATGTTCTTCGTGCGGCTGACCAGCTCCCGGCCGATTCTGATGCTCGGCGGCGGCACCGGATTCGCCCCGCTCAAGGCGATGATCGAGGACCTGATTCTGGCCGGCGATGACCGACCGATCCGGCTGTACTGGGGAGTGCGCACCGAAGCCGACCTGTATGCCCGCGAACTGATCGATAAGTTTGCCGCTCGCCATCCGGATTTCCGTTTTGTCCCGGTACTTTCCGAACCCGATCCCGACTGGACCGGTCGCACTGGATTCGTGCACGCGGCCATGCTCGAAGACCACCCCGATCTGTCGCTCTGGGAAATCTACATGTCCGGCCCGCCGGTCATGGTGCACGCCGCGCGCAAGGCCATCCTGGCCGCGGGCGGCAGCGAGCAGCATCTGCATTACGATTCGTTCGACTTCGCGCCCGATGTGCCGCCGGCGGACATGCCCTAGTGAGCCATGCCGAGACAGGCAAACCTATGAAACCGCGGATTACGCAGATTCGCGCAGATTATTGTTTCCTGATTGCATGGATGACTCAGCCATTGGCCAGCGGGGCCGGTTGCGGGGGCAGGCGGCGAGCGGCGTTGCCTGCTGGCGAGTCGCAGGTCGATCGGCCTTTCGGTAGGGACAAGGTTCAGAGGAGCTCTGCTGCCCGTGGAATCGCTTCAGGGGCATCCGAAGTTGAATGCGCTCCTGAAGCTCAATCGATCCGGATGATGCTGAACGATCGTCCCTGGACCCGCGACCCACGCCTCACCACCAGGCAACCCCACTCCCCGCTGAGAGCTTCGTGCAAGCCGCTGGATTCGACCGCGGCGAGACCTGAACATTGGTGCAGCGGGGGATGTCGGGGGCTTCGGGTCGGCCAGGGCGCGGAATTCGCCCCGGAATAATCAGCATCCTGGCCGACCCACGAAATTTTCAGAAATCCCGCACGACTCCCGGTCTCCCCAGAGTGCATTCACCGGCACACCAGCTCCCGGCAACCAGATGATTGCGGCCGGGCCGTTCGCCCCGGACGGCCCGAAGCGGCCGGCATCACCGGATGCTCGAAGCCATCTACTGGCAGCAGGAAGCCGGCTTGAACTCCTGGACTGCAATGATGACGTATGAGCGCGGATTCAATGGCTGAGTCATCCACGTAATCAGGAAAAAAATTCAACGCTCTCCATATTCCCGCTCAAGCCAGCCCAGCATGGCACGCAGGCACTGCGCTTCGCCGCCGGCCGGGCGGCCGGGGCGGTCGGACAGGTTCCAGGCGTAGATATCCAGGTGCATCCAGTCGATGCCCTCGGGCACGAAATGGTCCAGGAACAGCGCGGCGGTCAGGCTGCCGCCCTGGCTGGTGGTGCCGGTGTTGGAAAGTTCGGCGATTTTCGGCTCGATCTGGTGTTTGTAGGGTTTGTACAGGGGCATGTGCCACAAAGGGTCTTCGATCGCGAACGAAAGATCCTGAATCGCCCGGGCCTGGCCGGTATCGCGCGCATACAACGGCGGCAGATCCTCGCCTAGCGCGACTCTCGCCGCGCCGGTCAGGGTGGCGAAATCGATGATGCGTGAGGCGCCTTCCTCGGCCGCCAGCGTCAGCGCGTCGGACAGCACCACCCGGCCTTCGGCATCGGTGTTGCCGATCTCGATGGTAGTGCCGTTGCGGGTAGTCAAAATATCGGACGGGCGGTAGGCGTTGCCGGCAATGGAATTCTCCACCGCCGGAATGTAGACGCGCAAATGCACCGGCAATTTCAGCCGCATGATCATTTCGGCCAGGCCCAGCGCATGGGCGGCGCCCCCCATGTCCTTTTTCATCAGCACCATGCCCGAACCCGGCTTGATGTTCAGCCCGCCGGTGTCGAACACCACGCCCTTACCGACCAGCGCCAGCGACGGATGATCGGGATTGCCCCACCGCATCGTGAGCAGACGCGGCGCCCGGGTCGAGGCCTGGCCGACGGCGTGAATGGCCGGAAATTCCTTTTCCAGCGCCTCGCCCTGGATGACACGGAAGTCCGCCTCGCAGCGCTCGGCCAGCGCTGCGGCGACCTCGGCCAGTTCGGCCGGCCCCAGGTCGGCGGACGGAGTATTGACCAGATCGCGGGTGCGAAACAACGCGTCGCGAATGATTTCCAGGCGCGGGCGAATGTCTTCGGAGACGACCAGGCGCGCTTGCAGCGGCTTGCCCGGCTTGTAGCGGTCGAACCGGTAATGCCCCAGCGCCCAGCCGATCGTCAGCAGTTCGGCATGCTGTTCGGGATCTCCGGCCAGACGATAAACTCCGGCCGGCAGCTCACCCGGCAGACCGGCCAGCGTCCACAGTGGATGGTCGGGATCGAATCCGACCAGCACCGTTCCGGGTGCACCATCGGACCCGGGCACAACCAGATGAGAACCGGCTTCGCCATCAAAACCGGCGGCCTCGACCCAGTTGCGTTGCTCCGCCGCCGCCTGCTCCAGCCAGCCCTCCAGCCCCCCGCGCTCCAGCAATAGCAGACGTCGCGCGTCAAGTGCGGACGAATCTCCTTGAGCACTAAACATCAGCTGATTCCGTTGAATTCCTGCCCACAGAGTACACAGATTCACCCCGCTTGTCGGGCCGGCAAGACCTTGCAATCAGCAATTCCCCATTGCCGCGAATCACCCGCAGAAAAAAGGCCCGCCATGAAGGCGGGCCAGTGCTGTATTGCTTTTGTTGTTATCAGCTCGTTTCGGAGGCCCGGCCTCAGAAGCGGGTGCGCAGCGTGAGCGAGTACTGGCGACCAAACAGTTCGGCAAAACCGAAGTGACCCGCAGCCTGCTCGACCGTAGTTGGCGTGCGCCGAAGCACGTTATCGACGTTGAGCTGCAACGAGGTGTCCTGCGGCATGAAGTCGAACCAGCGCGGCAAGACCTGCGTAATCGAGATGCTGCTGATGAACCGGTGCCGGGTCGAGGTGACCTGGTTCCCGTCTTCGTCGAAGAACGCGTTCTGCTGGGTCGGCGACAGCCGGGCCCGGTTTTGCCACGCGGTCCGCCAGAACACGCGGGTGTCCTTGCGCGACCAGGTCAGGTCGAACGTGCCCTGATACTGCGGGTTGGCGAATGAACGTCGAGCCCGGACAATTTCTTCACCGGTAACCGACTGTTCACGCCTGCGATCACGTGAAATGCGGGTATTGAAACGCAGGAAACCAAGGTCGCGTTGGCGCATTTCCTCACTGAACAGCCCGAACGCATCGGCCACCTCGAAGCGGTAGTCGAGGAAGAAGTCCAGCACTTCGACACGCAGCGCCTGAGCATTGGTAAACCCGGTCAGGAAGTCGACCACCTGGCCTTCTTCGTTACGCTCGAACTGATCGCAGGCCGTATTCGGGAAATTGGTCGCGTCGAAACAGGCGACCATGATCGAGGTCAGGCCCAGGTTGACGATCGCGTCTTCAAGCTCGACGTCGAAGAAGTCGGCGCCGACGATCAGATTGTCGACCCAGCGCGGCTCAAAACTGAAACCGACCGACCAGGCTTCTGCCTGTTCGTTGGACAGGTTCTCGTTGCCCCCGGTATTGCCGATTGCAGTCGCGTTGACGATGTTGGAGGTGAAATTGTCCGGGTCGCCGATGCCGGCCGCAATGCAGTTGGCACGGCGCTGATCGGGGTTGGGGCCCAGATTCACAAATCGACGATCACAAGGGTCATCGGCGAAGCTGAACGACTGGGTGATCGGGGTGAACAGCTCGACCAGCGAGGGCGCACGAATCGACTCGGTATAGTTGCCGCGGATGGTCAGGTCACTGACCGGCTGCCACTGCCCACCCAGAGAGAACACGTCATCAGAGCCTGCCAGCGAGTTATCGATCGCGCGGAAGGCGCCATTGATTTCCAGAGCATGGAAACCCGGCAGACGGAAATCATCGCCAAACACCGGAATCACGGCCTCGACAAAGAACTCATCGGTATCGAAGTTGCCTTCCGTGGTCGGGAACGGCGCACGTCGCGTAAACGGCACCGCGCTTGCACCCGGTTCGAATAACGCGGTTTCGCGGCGGCGCTCGTAACCAACGTTGGCGGCAACCGAACCGCCCGGCAGGTCGATCAGGTCACCACCGATATTGAAGTTCCAGACCGTCTGGGTGTTCTTCGACTTTTCAACCTGGAAAGCGGTGACCCAGTCTCGGGCTGCATCGCTGCGAATCCCCTCGCCGAACAGATTCAGGGGAATACAACCGTCTACAAAAGTCCGGTTGGTGCTGGCCGCGCCGGCCCCGGTCTCGCGACCGAAGTTCGGGTCCAGGGCGGCCTGGAACACGGCCTCGCAGACCAGCGAGCCGACCCCGACCTGACCCTGGCCGCCAATCGAAGCCAGCGTGTTGGGATCGACCAGCGCGAGGTCTTCCTCGGACAACTGCCGAACGTCGATCGCGTTGAAGAACCGGCCATCGATGATCCCTTCGGCCTGGGTGGTGATATCGGATTCACCATGTACGCCGTAGACCTCCCAGTTGAACACCCGGTTGCCGATGGTGAAATCACCATCAAGGCCGCCCGAAACACGCCACAACTGCTGATCGCGAAGGCTGCGCGAATCGATGATGTCGTTGTTGAAACGGCTGAGCACAAATTCCTCGATGCCGTTATCGGTGAACACCTGACGTGCCTGATCGGTCAGGAACGGATGGTCTGTACTGAACGTCAGTGCCTGCGAGGAACCAGAGAAGGCTCCGGTCTGGAAGCCGCCCTGATTGCTTGATTCCTCCGCATTGCCGTCGGAGAACAGCACGTCGGCCGTCATCCGCACGAAGTTGTTGAGGTCATAGTTCATCGAAGAGCTGAACACGCCGCGATCGACGTCCGAACTGATCTGGTTGACGCGATCGAAGAAGTCCTCGCCATCACCGCCCTGGGCAAAGAAGATACTCATACCGGTAATGGGGTTGCCGGGGTTGAACACGCGCAGGTCGCCATTGGGGGCGAAGCTGTAGAAATTGCCGTCGGGGAATGCGCCGATGCCAAAAGACGGGACCGGAATTTCGCGCCCTGGCCCCGCGCCGAGCGCAAGGCCACCACCGACCGGATGCGCCAGGCCGCCGAAGGTGAAGATATTGATCCGCTGGTCACGAAACAGGTTGAATCCGTCGGCGCCCTGGTTGACGAAGAACGGATCGTTCTCGCCTTCGCTAAAGCGCGGACGGGAGCCACCTGGTAAACCTTCCTCGCGGGACCACTCGGCCGAAAAGGTCACGTTGCCCTTGCCGTCGGCGCTGTTGGCACCGGCTACAAGCAGCACATTTTCCGTTTCAGCGTCACCCTTGGAGGTAAAGCCTTTACGGAACGTGAACTCGGCGCCTTCGTAACGATCGTTGAGAATCACGTTAACGGTACCGGCGATGGCGTCGGAACCGTAAATCGGCGCGCCGCCCACCCCGACGGTCTCGATACGGTCGACCAGCGCGACTGGAATCACATTGAAGTCGACCACCAGGCCGCCGCCTGACGCACTGAACAGCAACGGAGTATTGGCCGAAACGAAGCGCCGACCATTGACCAAAGTCAACGTGCGCTGGGCACCCAGGCCGAGAAAGTTGACGAAGTTCTGGCCGACGTTGGTGGCGTCCTGGGTCCCAAGCGGGGTTGCGACCGGATTGCCGAAGGTCGGGATTTCGTTGAGCGCATCGGCGACGTTGGTGAATGCGCGATCCTCGAGCAACTGGGCATCGACGGTCACGGCCGGGAAGAAAGTATCAATGCCGGCGCGCTGGATGCGCGAGCCGGTGACGGTGACGCGATCCAGATCCGGCGCTTCCAGCTCTTCGGTAGGATCCTGTTCGGCATCTTCTTCGTCCTGTGCGAGCACCGGCGAGGCGAAGCCTGCGCCGACGCCGGCAAAAATACCGGCAAACAGCCCGAGGCGGATCGCCTGGGCAAGGTGGTTGCGACTGATTTCCATTCTGTACCTCTCAACTAGCTAGTGGGTTTGAGATCAAGCTCGGATCCGGATGCGGAATCGCCCATCAAAAGCCGCTCCCCGAGACGGACCGCTGAAGGCTTGGCCAGTGCCCATGGGCAATTCCAGACCGTTTTTTTGTGCGCCCGGCAGACCCATACCGGATCGGACCGCAATACACATTCGCCTTTTTAACGAAAAACTGATCTCACCGCAAGGGGATTTCAAATTTTTTTAACAATTTCCGCCAAAAACATTCACGGTGAGCTCAAAAGGGTGACGCATGTCACTATTTTATCAATACTGGTGCCAGACTCAGCAGCTCGCCAGGATCGCTGTTGTCAGGATCGGGGCTCCCTTTCGAGAGCTTCCTTCGCGGTTTTCAGCCTGTCCAGCAAAGCATCCGGCACCCGCGGCTGGAATTGCCCGAGGTGGTCGAGGATCTGGTTGAGCTCTTCCAGCCAGGCCGCGGGCTCGATTTGCAACAGGCTTTCCAGATCCGGCGCCGGCCTCAGGCCTGAAACATCGAGATCGTCCGCGCGGGGCATTCGTCCAACCGGGGTCTGGCTCGCTTCGACCGCATCGTCGCAACGCCTGAGAATCCACTCCAGCACCCGCATGTTGTCGCCAAAACCGGGCCAGATGAACCGTCCCTGGTCGTCGCGCCGGAACCAGTTGACCTGAAAGACCCTGGGCGGATGGGTCAGCTTCTCACCGATTTCCAGCCAGTGACCCCAGTAATCACCAAAATGGTAGCCACAGAACGGCTTCATCGCCATCGGGTCGCGCCGCACCACGCCGACCTGGCCGGTCGCGGCCGCGGTAGTCTCCGAGGCCATGGTCGCACCGATGAACACACCGTGGGCCCAGTCCCCGGCCTCCAGCACCAGCGGCGCCAGGCTCGCGCGCCGGCCGCCGAAAATGATGGCATCGATCGGCACTCCGGCCGGATTTTCGGCTTCGCCGGCCGAGTAGCTGGGACATTGCCGGGTCGAGACCGTGAAGCGGGAATTGGGATGCGCCGCCGGACCCTGATCCGGGTCGTACGGATTGCCCTTCCAGTCACGCGCCGGCACCCGGTCATCGAGTTCTTCCCACCACGGCTGGTTATCATCGGTGACCGCGACGTTGGTGAAGATGGTGTCGCGATCCAGCATCCTCACCGCGTTCGGGTTGGTCTTTTCCGAGGTCCCCGGGGCGACACCGAAGAAACCGGCCTCGGGATTGATCGCATACAGCCGGCCGTCCTCGCCCGGATGCAGCCAGCAGATATCATCGCCAATCGTGTGGACCTTCCAGCCCTGGCTGAGATACGGCTCGGGCGGGATCAGCATGGCCAGATTGGTTTTGCCGCAGGCCGACGGAAAGGCGCCCGCGACATAACGGATTTCGCCGGCCGGATTTTCGATGCCGACGATCATCATGTGTTCGGCCAGCCAGCCTTCGCTTCTGGCCTGATGGCTGGCAATCCGCAGCGCGTGGCACTTCTTGCCCAAAAGCGCGTTGCCGCCGTAACCCGAACCATAGCTCTGGATCGACAGCTCGGCGGGAAAATGCATGATGTAGCGACGTTGTGGGTCCAGCTCGCCGGTCGAATGCAGTCCGCGCACGAATTGCCCCTCGTGCTCGATGCGCTGCAGCGCCGCTGAGCCCATGCGGGTCATCTTGCGCATGTTGGCGACGACATAGGTACTGTCGGTGATTTCCACGCCCAGGCGCGAAAACGGCGAGTCGATCGGCCCCATGCAGTAAGGGATCACATACATGGTACGCCCGGCCATGCAGCCTTCGAACAGATCGTCCATCAGCGCATGGGCCTGGTCCGGGGCCATCCAGTTATTATTCGGGCCGGCGTCGTCGCGCTGGGTGGTGCACACGTAGGTCAGATGCTCGACCCGCGCCACGTCGTCGGGATCGGAACGGTGCAGGTAGCATTCGGGATGGGTTTCCTGGTTGAGTTCGAGCAGCTCACCGGTATCGAGCATGAAATTGATCAGCGCGGCATTCTCCTCGGCCGTGCCGGTGCACCAGTGAATTTTCTCCGGACGCGTGCGCGCCGCGACATCTTCGACCCATTCGGCCAGGTGTTCGAGTTTAGTCGTCATGAGTACCTTGTCAGTTTCGGGTTTCACATAATTCGTAACGTTCAGGCCGGGCTGAAGCTCGCAAGCTTGCGCGCCACCATCTCCAGACGGGGCCGAAAATACCGCGGCATTCCCGTGTTCCGGTCATATTCGGGGTAATCCTCGCCGCGGATCAGAGGTTCGAGGTAGCGGCGCGCGGCTTCGGTAATGCCGAAACCGTCGGCGGCAATGAATTCGGCCGGCATCTTCTTTTCGTGATTGGCGATATCGTCCAGCGATGCGACGCCAATCCGCCAGCGGTAGGGCTCATCGGACAGTCGCTCGATCACCGGCATGACGCCGCTTTTGCCCTCAAGCGCCAGTTCCACGGCCGCCTTGCCGACAGCCCGCGCATGTTCGACATCGGTGCTGGAGGCAACATGGCGCGCCGAGCGCTGCAGGTAATCGCTGACGGCCCAGTGATACTTGTAACCCAGGTTGCGCTTGACGATTTCGGCCACCACCGGCGCCACGCCGCCCAACTGCTTGTGGCCGAAGGCATCGGTGGTGCCGGCATCGGCCAGAAAGGTCCCCCGGGCATCGCGCGCACCTTCCGAGACCACGACGGAACAGTAGCCGTAGCTTTCCACAGACCGCCGCACCGCGTCGCAGAAACGCTGTTGGTCGAAGGCCACCTCCGGAAAGATGATGATCTGGGGCGGATCTGCTTGCGCACGCTGCGCCAGCCCGCCGGCCGCGGCGATCCAGCCGGCATGGCGGCCCATGACTTCCATGATGAACACCTTGGTCGAGCTCGACGCCATCGACATCACGTCCAGGCTGGCTTCCAGAATCGATACGGCGACATATTTTGCCACCGAGCCAAAACCCGGGCAGTTGTCGGTCACGGCAAGATCGTTGTCGATGGTCTTGGGAATGCCGATGGCGTTGAGCGGATAACCCAGCTCCACGGCCATGTTGGCCACCTTGTTGGCGGTATCGGCCGAGTCGTTGCCGCCGTTATAGAAAAACGCGCCGATGCCGTGCGCGTCCAGCACCTCGATCAGGCGCCGGTACTCGCGCTCGTTTTCCCGCAGGGACTTGAGCTTGTAGCGGCACGAGCCGAACACTCCGCCCGGCGTTTGCGTCAGTTGCGCAAGATCGGAATCGCTGAACGCGCTGGTGTCGATCAGGCGCTCTTCCAGCGCGCCGATGATGCCGTCGGAGGCGGCGAACACCTGGCCGATCCGGTCGGAATTTGCACGCGCGGTCTCGATGACCGAGGCGGCGGTGGCGTTGATCACCGGCGTGACGCCGCCGGATTGCGCATACAGGATGTTATTGGCCATTTTGGATACGCTGGGGAAACCGGGAACCAAGGATAAACGCTATCCCGATGGCGCGTGCGCCGGCTTGTTCTATTGCGGTCTATCGCCGCGTGGACGCGGCGTCTACGGGCGATTGCCTGCTGCCCGCTCGAATCCGACCAGGCGCGGGTTTGACACTCTTGCCGGTTACGAGTACATTGGCGTGCTTTCTCGGCAGAATGATTCAAAACATTACATGCGTATCGTACTTCTTGGCCCGCCCGGGTCCGGCAAGGGCACCCAGGCGGCTCTTCTTCGCCAGCGACTGAAAGTCGCGCATATCTCCACCGGCGACCTGCTTCGCAACGCCGTGGCCCGCCAAAGCGCCCTGGGCATCAAAGCCAAGGGCTACATGGACGCCGGAGAGCTGGTTCCGGACGATCTGGTTCTGGACCTGCTTGAGGAACGTCTGGGCGAGCCGGATGTCGCGGCTGGATTCATCCTCGACGGCTATCCGCGCAACCTCGCGCAGGCCGGTGCGCTGGAAGAACTGCTGGAGCGTATCGGGCAACCGGTCGACATTGCCGTGGCAATGACCGTCAATGAACCCGAAATCGTCGAGCGGCTGTCGAAACGAGCACTGGAGGAAGGCCGAAGCGACGACACCGAAGAGGTGATCCGCAATCGCTTGCGCGTGTATGCCGATCAGACCGCGCCGGTCGCCAGTCATTACGCCGATCGCGGGCTGCTGCGGGAAGTCGATGGCATGGGGACGATGGAGGAAGTCAACCGCCGGATTCTGACGGCGCTTGATCAGGCCTGATTGTCAAGACAATCGTCACGACATATCGTCGCGCCGGCGCCGATCGTTATCTGATCGACGCCTGAGCCGGATGCGCTGCACCGATCCCTCCTGGCCAATGCTCATCAGCTCGTGACCGGTTCGGCGGCAGAACACCGTGAAATCTAGTTCCGCAAGCGGATCGTCGACCCGCACTTCCAGCAACGCATCAGGAGCCATCTCTGCCAGAATGGCGCGCGCGTGCACCACCGGCTGGGGGCATTCCAGCCCGACTGCATCCAGAATCCGGTCGACTTGCTGCGTTTTCTTCATCGCTGTCCATCACAATGGGGCCTCATAACGAAATTGACTCCAGCACACCGAGACAGGAAAAACGCGGAAACCGCAGATTACACAGATTGACACAGAAAACATCAAAATCAT
>CAYVPB010000053.1:0-22092 GCA_964453565.1 uncultured Halomonas sp. | reverse complement strand
TCCGGGCTCTCGCACTCGGAAATTTATGCAACTGATGGGTTTATTTGCTCTCAACAAAATTCGGTATCAGCGCTTGACAATTAGCGTTTACTGAAATAGAATACGACGCATTCGCATTACGACTAATATCGTTATTACTTATTACGCAGGCGGGTTGCGAATTCCTCGTGTTGTTGCAGGCTCGTCCGCTCCGTTGCAATTTGGAGTTTTGCTCATGTCTCATCCGGCACCTGCTTTGCTGATTATCCTCCTGCTGTGTTCGGCATTCGCTGACGCAGATTCACCTCCAGAGGCACAAGAACACCGCTCTTCCGGATCGCTTGTCGTTTTTCTGACGCAGACCGACCCGGCAATTGCGGGCCACGCGCTCCATTTCGCCACGCATGCAGCGATAGAACAGCAGCGCGCAACTATTCTGCTGGTTGGGGAAGCGGGGCGCATTGGCTTGAAAGGGGGGGCATCGCCAGCCAGCGCGATCGACGGCAAGACGCTCCAAAGTATGCTGCTGGAATTCATCGCTGCCGGGGGCCGGGTGTTCGTTCCGCCGCGTACGCTCAAAACCATCGCATCCGAGCCGCAAGCCCTGATCGAAGGTGTGAAGGCGCCGGAGGACAGAAAGGCACTTCGGCGGCACATGTTCGATTCGGCTACCAAGGTCATGGTGTGGTAGCGATGAAAAACTTCTTCAAACTGGCTGTCCTGGCTCTCGTTCTATCACTATTTTCGACCAGCGACTCGCAGGGCCAGGAGCTCACAGCTGATGAAAAATCACCGCAGCGAAACCCGTTCGTATCGGGGGATGACCGAATCGTAGTCACCGCCACCCGGAGCGCGCGCGAGCTCCCGGGCGTTCCAGGCAGTGTGCAGGTGATCACTCGTCAGGATATCGAAGACCTGGGCGCGGTAACGCTGGAGGACATCATCGTCAGTGCCGTTGGATTGACTCCCTCGAACACTTCCGGCCGGGTCGGCTCATTTTCTCTGCGCGGCACCGGCAGTGGGCGCACGTTACTACTGGTCGATGGCCGGCGCCTGGCGCTTGGTTTTCGAGACATCATTGATACGCGAAGAATCCTCATGCCCATGATCGAACGCATCGAAATCGTGCGCGGCCCGACTTCCGCGCTCTACGGTTCCGATGCGATCGGTGGTGTAATCAACATTATTACACGCAAACCAGCCAGCAACGAGGTCCGCGCAGAGGGTCGGTATGACGCAGGCGATGCGGATGGTGGCAGCGCGGATTTTCTGGCAACGGCCAATGGCAGCAGCTTCGGAGCGATCTTCAGCGCAAGCGGTTCCTTCCAGCAAGCGCTTGATACCGATCTGGTAGCCGGCCTTTCGGAAGTCGACGAGACGGATCTTTTGGGCGGTTTCGGGCAGGCCGAGGTGCGCTTGAATCCGAATCACACGCTGTCGTTTGGAGGTGGAGTTTCGGCCTTCGAGCGCGTTGGAAACCGTCCTGTGCAGGGCGCGGTGCGCGAGCGCACGGCCGACGATGAGCGCAGCGAGGTGTACCTGCGCTACGAGGGCAATGATGAAGCAGCGCTGGGCTGGTTTGTGCAGGCGAACTGGAGCCGCTTCGATTCCAATATTGTTTTCGATCCCGCCGCCGTCGCCACCGACAGTGGTGATCGGCAAACGCTCGCCCAGTTCGACGGCCAGATCAACTGGGCGCTTGGAGGTTTCGGCACGTTGACGGTTGGTGCGGACTACCGGGACGAGGAAATCGATGATTCCGATCTTCCCGTTCGCGCCGACATTGCCAACACTGGCGGATTCCTGCAATTCGACGCAATGCTTGGTCAGCGAACCAACCTTGTTGTTGGCATTCGCGGTGACCACCACTCGGAGTTCGGCGGCAATTTTGCCCCACGCGTCGCGATCGTTTACTGGCTTTCGGATTCACTGCGTCTGCGTGGCGCGTACGGACAGGGCTTCAAGGCACCAACACTTTCTGAACTGAACGTCACCCAGTTTCGGCGCAGGGGCCGCGAAATTCTGTTGCCCAATCCGGAACTTAATCCCGAGACGTCACAAAGCCTTGAATTCAGTGTGCAGGGCGAGATCGCCGGGTTTCGTTATGCGCTCACCGGCTTTGCCAACGATATTGATGATCGCATCGGCGAAGTTTTTGTACGTGAGGATGGCAGTGGACCCGGACGATCCACCATTCTCATCCTGGACAACGCGCTGGGATTTTCCAGCTATGGCGTGGAACTCGAGCTGCGCTTACCTTTGGCGGCGGGCCTTTTCGCTGAGGCGAATGCGAATTACCTTGAAACCGACTTTGACGGAGATAATGCTGGAAACACCGACGAGCCGCGTTGGCGCGCCTATGCAAAGCTGGGTTGGGCCGCCCGGAGTGGAAAAATCCGAACTTCGGTGCGTGCTTTCTACACTGATGATACGCTCCGGGGTTCCGGCATCGACGTGCCCAGCAACACCGTCGTCGGGCTGCACGCCGAATATCGACCGCGCCCGAACTGGACCATCCTTGGCGGGATAGAAAACCTTACCGACGAAGGCGATGAAGAGAATCTTGTGGTTCCCCGGCAGATCTATGCAGGCGCGCGCTTGCGGTTTTGAACCGTTTTACGGCCACCTTTTATAGGCTCGGTTCCGGAGAATGCCTCACCCGGATGCTCGTGAACAGGTCGCTATACCGTGACTGCGGTTGTGCTACGTTGTTGCGGCTTCCCAATGCGGTGACTGCGGACCGGAACTCATGCCGACAGGTTGCGGTGTTCGCGAAAATGCACTCAGCCAGGCGCTGCTGGACGAGGCCGCGCTGATTGCGGCCATGACCTATGTCGACCTGGATCCAATTCGCGCCGGCATGGCCCAGACGCCGGAGGAATCCGACTACACCGCCATCCAGAAGCGGATTCTGGAACAGGATCAGGACATTGCCAGTCGAAGGGGTGTCGACGAGTATTCGATTATTCACTCACGAGCATTAATTGTCCGGCAGTCCGCGCATGACCTCACCCAAGTTTTTCCGATGTCGGGCACAGATATACTGTCACCGGTGTCATCTCGTTTTCCGGATTCTTCAACCATGGTGAAGCTTGACTTTTTAACCACTGGCTCACTGGTAATGCTGTGCCTGCTGCTCGCCGGCTGTTTTCAACCGGAACAAAGCAGCGTTCACCTGGCCGGCCTGAGCATGGGCACGACCTGGTCTGTTCAGATGACCCGGCTGCCGCAAGACCTGGACCACGAGACTGCCCATGTCGACATCGAACGGCTGCTGGATCAGGTCAACAACGAAATGAGCACCTGGCGCGAAGACTCGGTGATCAGCCGGTTCAACCGCGCCCCGGCAGGAACGGCGCTGGTGATCCCGGAAGGTTTTGCCCGCGTACTGAGCGCTGCGCTGGCGTTGGCCGAGGCAACCGACGGCGCCTATGATCCAACAGTCGGCCCGCTGGTCAACCTGTGGGGTTTCGGGCCGGATCCGCTGCGAACGACTGCACCGACCCCCATGGAAATTACCCGGACCCAGGCCCGGGTTGGCTACCACCTGATCGAATTCGACCCCACCACGCGCCGTCTAGTCCAGCCGGGCAAGGTGTTCCTGGATCTGTCTTCGATTGCCAAGGGGTTTGCCGTCGATCGGATCGCCGAGTATCTGCTCGAGCGCGGAGTGGAGGACTTTCTGGTCGAAATCGGCGGCGATCTCAGGGTCAACGGCAGGCGTCCCGACGGTCGCCCCTGGCGGGTCGCCATCGAACAAGCGCAAGGCGGAGCCGGTGAGGTGGAGCAGATCATTGAACCGGGCAATGCCGCCGTGGCCACCTCCGGCAGCTACCGCCAGTTCTTCGAAGCGGATGGGCGGCGCTACTCGCACACGATTGATCCGCGCAGCGGTCAGCCGGTGAGGCATGCGGTGGTTGGCGTGACCGTCGTGGCAGCTGGCGCCATGACCGCCGATGGTCTGGCCACGGCCCTGGGCATACTGGATCCGGACACTGGCTGGAAGTTTGCGCTGGAGCAAAAGCTGGCGGTAATGTGGCAGATGGAGAACAGCGGGACGCTGGAATCCAGACTGTCCCCGCCCCTGCGTGACTTAGTAATTACAGCCAGGTAGTGAAACCGGTGAGGAAACAACAGCCGGTCAGGCCGGAGCCTGCCGAGTCTGCTGGACCTGGAGAATATGCGCCGAGACCCATGCCGCCACTTGTTCGGGCTGCTGCATGTGCAGATGGTGGCCGCCGGCGACCTCGTGCACGCGGAAATCACGAACTGCCGCCATGCGCCGTTCGATCAGACCTGCCGGGACCACGCGTGAGCGCGGCTCGGCCAGTAAGCACAGTACCGGGCATTCAATATGAGCAATCAGGTCAAGCACCTGCGGCTCGGTATAGCGCTGTGTGGACGGCCAGGTCAGGCGCTGATCGTGGCGCCAGCGCCAGCCGCCCTCAACTTTCTCCAGCCCGCGCTCGGCCAGTATTTCGGCAGCCGGACGCGGCAGATCGGAATTTCTGACCCGGGCATCGATTGCCTGATCCGGCCGGGCGTGCACTCGCCGGGGCCGATCATGGCTGGAATGAACTGCCCTGCGCCAGCCGTCGGCGGTGTTTTGCGGCGGCGCCGACAATGGCCCCAGACCCTCGATCACGCTCAGCGAGCGAATTCGCTCGGGACAGGCGGCGGCGGCCACGCTGGCGACCGCCCCGCCCAGTGAATGACCCAGCAAATGAAACGCGTTCCAGCCCAGCGCGTCGGCGACGGCGAGTACATCGAACACGTAATCATCGAAATGGTAGCGGGCCGCGGCCGGCCTCGCCGGCGACTCCCCGTGCCCGGGAAAATCCAGGCACACTAGATCCAGCGACCCGAGGTACGGCCACATCGGCTGATAGCTGTGGGCGTTGTCCAGCCAGCCATGCAGCGCCAGAACACTGGGGCCAGAACCGGCCAGACGCAATGCATGCAGGTGTTGCGGGCCTCCGACAAGCTGCAGCGGTTGGATTTCGTTCATCCTTTTCCGGGCCTTGGGTGCAGGATTAAGAACGCGTAATATACGCGTAACAATGAAATTTCATCGAGTTCGGAGTATCGTCTCATGTCGGATTACAGAAAATTTCACGACCGACACCACCCCGGGATTTCGCGCCGGCAGCGCGAGCAGGCCGAAGAGTTGCTGGACAATCTGAAAGTGCCGCCACATCTGGAAAAGCGCGATGTTGGACTCGACTACCTCAAGGCCAGCCTGCAGCATCGCAGCCTGAGGCAGGAAATCCCGGTAAAGATCTCGCGCGATCCTTTCGAGGGCCGCGGATATCACATTGTTCTCAGTGCGGAGACATTACCCGAGGTTCGGGACGCCGAAATCATGATCCCGCGCATGCAGGAGCAGAAACTGCTGATCGGACGGATCGAATTTCTCAAGCAGGGCAGCCGCAAGGAAGACCAGCTCGACTCGTCGCAGACGCTGGTATCGCATTTTTATCCGTTTACATAGGCAAGGCATTCAAAAGGCAGGCCGAAACGCCTGTCGGGAGTACTTGAAACATGCCATCAGACGACCGCAACAATCGTGACCGGTTCGCCGCCGGCCCCACCCGCGAACAGATCGCGAAAGCCGATGAGTTCCTCAAGGGTCGCGATCTGCCGACTTTTCTGGAAAAACGCAATCTCGCCGAGGACTACCGCTCGGCCCGGTTGAGTCACCCGGACCTGGAAGACCAGACGGATGTTTATTTTGCGACCCATCCAGTCGAGGAACAGGATTTCCACGTGGTGCTCAGCCATCAGGAGTTGCCGGCTGCCGCAGGAGTCAAGATCGAATTGCCCCGACCCGGTCGAACCGACACCTACCGCGGCATGCTCGAACCCTGGCACCCGGGTCAACGTGCGGAGGACCGCAAGGACGGCCCACCGATCATGGTCAATCGCTTCTATCCCGACTGATCGATCACCAGAATTGTCGGCACCCGCGGATCAACCCTCGGGCTGCAACGCGGTATAACCTGCAACCAGCCATTTCGGACCGGCATCATCGAAGTTGATCTGGATTCGGGCATTTTCGCCCTGGCCTTCCACCGACAGCACGGTGCCGGCGCCAAACTTGGCGTGCTGCACCCGGCTGCCAAGGCCAGGCAGGCCGCCGGTGGCGTCGCGTGCAGCGCGCGGCCGTCCGACCTCCAGCCGTGGCCGGATATCCTCGACCAGTTCCGGCGGCAGTTCACCGACGAACCGTGACGGCCGCCCGTACAGGGTCTGACCATGCAGGCGCCGGGATTCAGCGTAGCTCAGGTAAAGAAGTTCCATGGCCCGGGTCATGCCGACATAGGCCAGCCGGCGTTCCTCGGACAACCGGCCCGGCTCCTCGACTGACTTACGGTGCGGGAACAGGCCTTCTTCCATCCCGGCCATGAACACCAGCGGAAATTCCAGCCCCTTGGCCGAATGCATGGTCATCAACTGGACGCAGTCCTGCCATCGCTCACCCTGATGTTCGCCGGCCTCCAGCGCTGCCTGGGTCAGGAACGACGAGGTGATGCTCAAACCGGCCTGCTTTTCCTCGGTCGCCTGTTCGAAGTTTTCCGCAGCACGCGCCAGTTCATCCAGGTTCTCCTGGCGCGCCTCGGCCCGATCGGCCGGCTCACGCGCCAGGTAATGCTGAATCAGTTCGCTGCGTTGCAGGATCCGGTTCATGATCCCGCCCAGATCGGTCTGTTCGGCCTCCGCGCGCAATTGCCCAATCAACTCGACGAATGCACCCAGGGCCTTGCGCGCCCGGCCACTCAACGAACCGGCCTGCAACTGCGACCGGGTTTGTTGCCACAGCGAACAATCGGCATCGCGCGCGCCTTCGCGCAATCCGGCAACGGTGCGTTCACCGATGCCACGCGCCGGCACGTTGACAATGCGCTCGAATGCCGCGTCATCGGCTGGATTGTGAATCAGTCGCAGATAAGCCATTGCATCGCGGATCTCGGCGCGTTCGAAGAAGCGCAAGCCACCGTAGACACGGTAGGGAATGTCGGCACGCAACAGCGCCTGTTCGAACAGCCGGGATTGGGCATTGGAGCGATACAGCACCGCGATTTCACTCGGTCGGCGGCCCGATTCGATCCAGTCCTGAATGCGGGCGATGATGAATTCACACTCCTCGTCTTCGTTGAAGGCCGCGAATACCCGGACCGGGTCGCCTTCCTCGCCGTCGGTCCACAGATTCTTGCCCATCCGGTCGGTATTGTGATCGATGACCTGATTGGCCGCCGACAGGATCGTCCGGGTAGAGCGGTAATTCTGTTCCAGTCGGACCACTTCGGGTGAAAAATCGCGCACGTACTGCTGCACATTCTCGACCCGGGCGCCGCGCCAGCCGTAGATCGACTGATCGTCGTCACCGACGACAAAGGTATGCGAGCGCCCGCCACCGGCCAGCAGCCTGACCAGCGCGTACTGCAGCGCATTGGTGTCCTGAAACTCATCGACCATCAGGTGCTGGAAGCGCTCCTGGTAGTGTCGGAGACGGTTCGGGTTTTCGCGCAACAGCTCGACCGTTCGAAGCATCAGCTCGGCGAAATCGACCAGACCGGAGCGCTCGCAGGCGTTCTGATAATTTCGATAGACTTCGATCATCTGCGCGGTCAGCGGATTGCCGCCCGGGTCGATGTGTTGCGGCCGGACGCCGTCATCCTTGCGCGCGTTGATGAAACCCTGCACCTGGCGGGGCGGGTATTCGCCCTCGTCCAGCAACATCTCGCGGATGGTGCGGCGAATCAACCGGTACTGGTCCTCGGAATCGAGAATCTGGAAATTCGGGTCAAGGTTGGCCTCGGCGGCATGCAAACGCAACAGCCGGTGACAAATGCCGTGAAACGTACCGATCCACAAACCGGCGGCAGGAATCTGCAACATCTGCTCGACCCGGCCACGCATCTCGCCGGCTGCCTTGTTGGTGAAGGTCACCGCCAGGACCGCCATCGGCGACACATGCTCGACCTGGATCACCCACGCCAGCCGGTGCACCAGCACCCGCGTCTTGCCCGACCCGGCCCCGGCCAGCACCAGACAATTGCCCGCATCCAGCGTCACCGCCTGGCGCTGGGCGTCGTTGAGATCGTCAAGAAGATGGGAAACGTCCATGAAAATCCTTTTTTACCGCAGATGAGCGCGGATGAACGCAGATGAAAAACTTGAACGATTTGAACCACGGAGGGCACGAAGACAAGCCACTTCTTTTTTGAAACAGTCACGGCAACCACCAGGGAGACCAGACTATTGCACAAAGTCCCGCTGCAGACCGAAGCACTACCCGCGCGCCACCGTCCTACGGGATTCTGAAAAGAGTTTATGCAACGTTAGGGCTCATGCTTTGCCTTTTCTGAGTTCTCCTTCTTCGTGCCCTTCGTGGTTCATACTTGTTATTTTCACCCATCAGTTGCATAAATTTCCGAGTGCGAGAGCCCGGAGAGTAGTGTTTCCGGGGCGTGCGCGGATATTTTCCAACCGGAACATAGCTCACTCTATGTGAGGATTGGAAAATTGAGCACGCGCCCCGGAAACGCTGCTATACCGGGCAGTGCAACGGTCTCTCGCCGCAAATTTATGCAACAGATGGGTTCATTATTTCATCCGCGTTCATCTGCGGTAAAAATTCACTTGCTTTTCAGCGCGCGGTGGCCGATATCGGGTCGCCAGTAAGCGTCGCGGAAGCCGATCTGCGGCAGCCATCGGTAGACCTCGCCATGGGCCTTTTCCAGGGTTTCACCCAGCGCGGTGACACACAGGACGCGACCGCCGCTGGTCACGATCCGGCCATCCTCGACGCGCGTGCCGGCATGAAAGATCTTGAGATCGTCCGACCAGCTCAGATCCAGGCCGGTAATTTCGTCACCCTTGCGATTCTCGCCCGGATAGCCACCGGCTGCCATGACCACGCCGATTGCCGCGTGTTCGTCCCATTCGAGTTCGACACGGTCCAGATCTCCATCAAGCACGGCGATCAGAGTCTCGGCCAGATCAGACTTCAGCCGCATCAGGATCGGTTGCGTTTCCGGGTCTCCGAGGCGAACATTGAATTCCAGCACCCGCGCGCCGGCGCGCGTCACCATCAGGCCGGCATACAGGAAGCCGGTAAATGGATGACCGTCGGCAGCCATGCCTTCGGCTGTGGGCCGCATGATGCGCTCGATGATCTCGTTTTCCATTTCCACATCAATGATCGGAGCCGGAGAAATCGCACCCATGCCACCGGTATTGGGCCCCCGGTCACCTTTGTCACGTTGTTTATGATCCTGACTGGCGGCAAGCGGCAGAATCCTGGTGCCTTCGACCAGAGCAATGAAACTGGCCTCTTCGCCGACCAGAAATTCCTCGATCACGACCCGACGGCCGGCCTCGCCGAACGCTTCGCCGGACAGCATCTCCTCCAGGGTCGAGCGGACGATCTCAATGTCCTCGGCAATCACCACGCCTTTGCCCGCCGCCAGGCCATCGGCCTTGAGCACCAGCGGCAACGGCCGGCCGGCGGCAAACTTCATCCCGGCCTCGACAGTCTCGACCACGGTCCAGTCGGCAGTCGGAATCTCGTGTCGCGCCAGAAACTCCTTGGCAAACGCCTTGGATGATTCCAGTCGGGCCGCGTCGGCGCTCGGCCCAAAGCACTTCAGCCCGGCCTCGGCAAAACGGTCGACAATACCTGCCGCCAGCGGCGCTTCCGGACCGACCACGGTCAGCGTGATCTTCAGGGATCTGGCCAGATCCACCAGCCCGGCGATATCGTCGACCGCCACGTCGGCATTCTCGACGCCTTCCTCCATCGCGGTGCCGGCATTGCCGGGCGCGACCAGCACTTTCTCGACTGACTCCGACTGCGCCAGCTTCCAGGCCAGCGCATGCTCGCGTCCGCCAGAGCCGATTACCAGAACATTCATCTTGAAACCTTGTAGCTCGCCCGATTGGATTCTAACGTTGCCCGGGGTGTAGCGGGCATTGCCATCGCGACGTGGACGTCGCTCCTGTGCGCGGGGTGCTGGGGCGGGTAAATTGGCGCTTCTCAAATAACCCGCACCTGGGCGAATTTGCGCTTGCCGACCTGTAACAAGCCGGCAAAACCTCTGGGCAAGACCAGCGCGCGGTCAGAGACCTTTTCGCCATCGATTCGCACTCCGCCGCCGGCGATCAGGCGGAAGGCCTCGGAATTCGACGGGGTCAGACCCAGTTTGGTCAGAGCCGCGGCAATGCCGATGCCGTCATCGTCGACCTCCAGGGTCTGTTCAGCCAAACCCTCCGGCAGGGCCGATTCCCGGAAGCGGGCGATGAATGCCTCGCGCGCGGCATCACCGGCACCGTGCCCGTGGAACCGGTCGACGATCTCCACGCCCAGCTCGAACTTGACATCGCGCGGATTGCGCCCGTCTGCCACGGCCTGCTTGAATTGTTCCAGCTCCGGGGTGGAGCGGAAACTGAGCAAATCGAACCAGCGCCACATCAGCTCGTCTGAAATGCTCATGATCTTGCCGAACATCTCGTCAGCCGGGTCATTGATGGCGACGTAATTGCCCAGTGACTTGGACATCTTCTGCACCCCGTCGGTGCCTTCCAGCAACGGCCAGGTAATGACGATCTGCGTCTTCTGTCCGGCCTGGGCCTGGAGCTGGCGACCCACCAGCAGATTGAACTTCTGGTCGGTGCCGCCCATCTCGATATCGGCTTTCAGCGCAACCGAGTCATGGCCCTGTACCAAGGGGTAGAGGAACTCATGGATCGCGATCGGCTGGCCTTCCCGGTAACGTTTCTCGAAATCATCGCGCTCGAGCATCCGCGCCACCGTATGCCGGGCGGCCAGCCGGATCATGTCAGCCGCGCTCATGCCGCCGAACCACTCCGAGTTGAAGCGAATCTCGGTCCTGTCGCGGTCCAGCACCTTGAACACCTGCTCGGCGTAGGTTTCGGCATTGGCCCGGATCTGATCCTCGGTCAACGGCTTGCGCGTGACGTTCTTGCCGGTGGGGTCGCCGATCATTCCAGTGAAATCGCCGATCAGGAAGATCACCTGATGCCCGGCGTCCTGGAACCTGCGCATGGCGTTCAGGATGACGGTATGGCCCAGGTGCAGATCCGGCGCGGTGGGGTCGAAGCCGACCTTGACGCGCAATGGTTTGCCACCACCAAGCCGTTCAATCAGTTCTTCGCGCTGAATCAGCTCGGCACAGCCGCGGATCAGATCATCGGGATCGGTTTGTCGCGCGCTCATTCGGAACCAGTTCCTGGAAGTGTCATCAAACACCACAGTCTATCCCGAAAGTATCTGGAATCCAGACCCGCTACCGTCGGATTACTCCCGCTTTTCTGCGTTCGGATGATTTGACGAAATCATTGCAAATCGCTACTGTAGTCGGGTTTTGTTGTTGCCTTGTCGGAGAGACATGCCCCGCAATCAAAAAATGGCCACCCGGCGCTCGCAGCGTCAGCCCGACCATCGCCGACTCAGGACCTTGCTCAAGGTCCTGTCAACGTGGGCCGGGCGCATACGCGCCGGACTGTCTCCGGATCGCATGCGTCTGGGCCTGATCGGCGCAGTCAGCCTGGTGATGATGATCGCGCTTGGACTGAGCTTCAACGCTTCCCGCGATGGCGCTTCTGACCCGGGCGTCGTGCCTGTAGTCATCGACACCGACCTCGATCAGGCGCTGCCGGCGGAGCCGGCGCAAATGTCTCAAACAGTACCGGAAGCCGGGCCGGAGGCCGAAGACGCGGCTTATGCGCTGCCGATGCTGGAGGCAGAGGCGGGCCATTCATGGGCCTACGTGCAGGTCGCGCGCGGCGATACGCTGGAGGTGATTTTCCGCCGGCTGGGGCTATCGGCCCGGCTGCTACACGACATCGTTCGCATCGACGACAACACCCGCAATCTCGCCCGACTGCGTCCCGGCGATGAACTGGCCTTCGATATTGACGAGACCCGGGGCTTTCGCGCGCTGCGCGCCGAATTCGATGACGAGCACTGGCTGCTCGTCGAGCTCGAGGGCAAGACGCTGAACAGTCGTCTGGAAGCACGAAATCTTGAAGTCCGGGTAGTCGAGGTCAACGCCGAAATCAGCTCTTCGCTGTTCAACGCCGGCAAGAATGCCGGACTGTCGGACAACATGATCCTGCGGCTAGCCGGGATCTTTGGCTGGGATATCGACTTCGCGCTCGACATTCGTCGCGGCGATCGCTTCGCCCTGGTGTTCGAGGAAATCTACCGCGACGGCCAGTTTCTGCGCCAGGGAGCCATCCTGGGTGCGCGTTTCATCAACCAGGGCAGAAGCTTCGAGGCGGTTCAGTTCGATGCCGGCAACGGCCCCGATTATTTTGACCCGCGGGGCCGGCCAATGCGCAAGGCCTTTCTGCGCGCCCCGCTGAACTTCACACGGGTGACCTCGAACTTCAACCCGCGCCGGTTCCACCCGGTAACCCGGCGAGTGCGCCCGCACAATGGCACCGACTACGGCGCGCCCACCGGCACCCCGGTCTGGGCGGCCGGCGACGGCAAGGTGATCGAAGCCGGTTATAGTGCTGCCAACGGTAATTACATTTTCATCCAGCACGGCAACCATATCGTCAGCCGCTACCTGCACCTGTCGCTCAAGCAGGTCAAGCGCGGTGAACGGGTGCGCCAGGGCCAGACCATCGGCCGGGTCGGCGCCACCGGCATGGCGACGGGTCCGCATCTGCATTATGAATTCCTGGTCCACGGCCACCATCGCGATCCGCGCAAGGTTGATCTGCCGGAAGCCGAACCGCTGCCGGAGGAAAAGTTGCCCGAATTCCACGCCGCGGCCACACCAATGTTCGCGCAACTGGAGGACTTGCTGCCACCCAGAGTCATGCTGGCCAGTGCCGGTGATGATGAAAGCGCGGCGGCCCGGGATTCACGCGCGGGGGCGACTTCGGCACCGAAGTAATCCTTGATCAGGTAGATGACTCATCCAGCGTTCGGTGACTGTCGCCGGACGGTCCAAAAAAATCGCTCTAAACCGCAAATGAACGCGAATAAACGCAAATAATGCCTGAATATCGAATCAGATCTTCATTCGGTGACGCAAAAGCGCGCGATCAGGACCAATCAGATCGCTCTTTTGGCCCATGGGTAATTTGCGTTCATTTGCGTTTATTTGCGGTTTCAAAATCCTCCCTATGGCAATCCGCTACTTCATTGGCCTGATTTCCGGCACCAGCATGGATGGCATCGATGCCGCGCTGGTCGCTTTGGGTGACAATTCCGGTGACGATTCCGGTGACAATCGTAGCGGCACCCCCGCACGCATCGAGGCCATCCGCACGGCGCCCTGGTCTGGCGAGCTGCGTGCCGCGCTGGACAAGCTGCGCGCCAATCCAGACGAGTTCCCGGTCGCCAGGCTGGCACGACTGGATGCCGAAATCGGGCAGGCTTTTGCCCAGGCCGTCAATGACCTGCTGACCGAAGCCGGCGTCAGCCCGGACCGGGTGCGAGCCATCGGCAGCCATGGCCAGACCGTGCTGCACCGGCCCGACGACGAGTTCCCGCACAGCTTGCAAATCGGCGATCCGGCGCGGATTGCCGCGGCCACCGGTATCGATACGGTCGCCGATTTCCGGCGTGCCGATCTGGCCGCGGGCGGTCAGGGCGCGCCTCTGGCACCGCTGCTCCACCAGGCGCTGCTGGCCGACGGAGACGAGAACCGGCTGGTGATCAATCTCGGGGGCATCGCCAATGTCACCGTATTGCCGAAACAACTAGGCGTCTCGGGCTTCGATACCGGCCCGGCCAATTGTTTTCTCGACTTGTGGTATCGCCGACATCATGCCGATCGGTTCGACCACGACGGCCGCTGGGCCGGATCCGGCCGGGTTGACGGGGATTGCCTGCGTGGATTGCTGAACGACGATTACTTTGAAAGACCGCCCCCGAAAAGCACCGGCATCGAATACTTCAACCCCGCCTGGCTGGAGAGTCGACAGCCGGCCTGGGCCAGCGAAAGACCGGCCGATTTTCAGGCCACCCTTTCGGAGTTCAGCGCGGTTTCGCTGAGCACGTCAATCGACCGGTTCGTGCCGTTCAGGCCCGACCGAGTGGTGATCTGTGGTGGCGGTGTCCACAATGCCGATCTGCTGCGCCGCATCGGCGCACAACTGGGCGGCATTACGCTTGAATCCGCGATCAATTTCGGTATCGACCCCGATTACGTCGAGGCCACCCTGTTCGCCTGGCTGGCGCGCGAGTTCGTCGTGGGCCGTGCGCTGGATTGCGGCCCGATCACCGGATCGAGACGACCGATCAGACTGGGTGCGCTATGGCCGGCGGGGCGCTAATCAGCGCTTGCGGCGACCGATGCTGGCGACCGAAACCGAAGCCTCTTCACCATGAATGGTGCGAATCGGTGCTCCTTCTTCCGGCCCCCAGGCCGAGGCGTACACCGTTTCCCACTCGGCCCGTACCTGACCGCCGGGATCCCGACTCTGCTCACTGGCCTGCTGCCATTGTCCCGGCGCGGATGGGTCGGTCGGCACGATTCCACTGCCGCAGAGCTGCCGCCACAGAGAATCGGCATCGGAATGCATCGAGGTGATCCAGTCGGTATCGAGCACCGGCTCGACGAAGCCGGCGCGCACCAGGGCATCGCCGAGGCGCTGCACATCAATCACATTGCCGAAGCCGGCATCGCCAACCTGGCCGCGCAGCGCCCGCAGCGTGTCCGGGCCAAAAGCCGACAGCAACAGCAGTCCGCCAGGCCTGAGCACCCGTCTGAAACGGTTGAGCAGGACCGCGAGATCCTCGCACCATGGCAGCACCAGGCTGGAAAACAGCAGATCGACACTGGATTCGGCCAGCGGCAGGCGACGGATATCGCCCTGAATGCTCTTGATGCGCGGGCGCTGCCAGAAGCGCCACCCTCTCCGCCGGGCGGAGACTTGGTCGAGCATCCGCCGCGATCCATCCAGCGCCAGCACCTGCGATTGCGGGAACCTGTCAGCCAGATCAAGGGCAAAATGACCGGGGCCGCATCCGGCATCCAATACCGTGGCGGGTTCAAAATTCAGGCCATCCAGACGCCCCAGCAGGCGTTGCCCGATCTCGTGCTGGACCGCGGCGTGGCTTGCGTAATCGGCAGCCAGTTGATCAAACCTCGCCAATGGTGGTTTCAGGTCGGTGCGCGCTGAATCCTGCATAGAGGTATTGTCGCTGATCGAAGGGTTGAGGAAATGAAGTTGTTGCAACGGATGACACAATGAAACCGAACCAGGCTGCGCAACCGGCCCTGGCTGGTATCGGGCACCGGCTATGGCCACCAACCTGTCTGGTCTGTGGCTTGCCTGCCGAGTGCGATCAGGACTGTTGCCATGGCTGTCGAGCCGCGTTGCCGAAAGCCGATGGCCAGTGCCGCAGATGCGCGCTGGAGTTACCGACCACAGTCGATTTGTGCGGCCGCTGTCAGCAACACCCGCCGCCGTTCGATCACGCCTGGGCGGCGTTTTCCTACCAGCCCCCGGTTTCGGCGCTGATCGGGGATTTCAAGTTCCACGGCAGCCTGACCGCCGGCCGGCTGCTGGCCGAACTCGCGGCCGAAAGTCTTGCGGCGCAGGATGCCGAGCGCCCGCAATTGCTTGTGCCGGTGCCGCTGCACTGGCGCCGGCTTTGGCGACGCGGCTTCAATCAGGCCGAATGGCTGTGCCGTGATCTTTCCCCGCATCTGGGCCGATTGCCCTGGGCCAATCTGCTGGAGCGCCCGCGCGCCACGCCCCACCAGGCTGAATTGCCGGCCGACAAGCGTGGCGGCAACGTGCGCAATGCATTCAAAGTGCGTTCATTGCCGGACGGATTGAATCATGTCGCGCTGGTCGATGATGTCATGACCACCGGTGCGACGCTGGCCGAATGCGCCCGGGTGCTGAAGCGTGCCGGGGTATCGAGAGTCGATGTCTGGGTGGTGGCTCGGGCTTGAAAAGGCTTCAGACTCAGACGGTGGCAATGGTCTGCCACAGTGCATCGACAAACGCCGCGCCGAGTGCCTGGCTGCGTTCCGGTGACCAGCCGGTTTCCGGCAGCGGCCGGTTGGCGGCATCCTTGAACGGCATTTCCAGCGTCATCGCCAGGCAACCGAAGGTCTCGGCAATGTAGTCGGTGCACTTGCGCAAATCGGCCGTGCCGGGCTGATCGCGCTCATAGCCGAACTCGGTCTGAAAATCCGGCGTGATGCGCGCCAGCAGGGACTTGAAGTCGGCCAGTTCGGTTTCCATCGCCTCGTTCCAGCGCGGCACGCCCTCACCACCGGCAATGAAGTTGTACGGCAGCGCCTCGTCGCCATGCACATCCAGCGCCAGTCCGACGCCGGTTTCGTGCATGCGCTGGCGCACATGCCAGACCTCGGGCGAGGTTTCCGGATCCGGGTCGCGCCAGGCGCGATTGAGATTGACACCATGGGCATTGACCCGCAGATGTCCCCGAACGCTGCCGTCGGGGTTCATGTTCGGCACCAGATGAATGGCAGCATGCTCCAGCAACGCTCGCGACACGCCGTCGCCGTCATCGAGCAGGCGCTGAAGGAAACCTTCCACCCACCATTCGGCCATGGTCTCACCCGGATGCTGGCGTGCGGTAATCCAGATGCGGCGCGAAGGGGCTTCGCGATTGCCGATGTTGAGCAGGGTCAGCGGCCGGCCATCCGGCGTCAAGCCCAGCACCTCGGCAGTCACCGCGCGATGCAACTGGGCCCGGGCGATCAGGCGCGTGTGGCGCTCGAAGTCATAGGGCGCGAAGTAGCCATAGCGAATGACATCGACTTCGGGCGTATGCGAAATCACCAGCCGCTTGCCGTCGAACGCGGTCGGCACCCGAAACCAGCTCTCGCCGTCTTCCGAGGCCAGCGCCTGGTAGTCGCGAAACCCGTCCGGATACGACATCTCGCCGGCATTTTCCAGGCTCATCCGGCAATCCATGCCGCGCGCATTGGCCAGTTCAAACAAAAACCACTGGCCGTGCTCGCCTCCCACATCCTTGCGCATGCGCAACCGGATATCGGCCGGATCGGAGGCCTCGACCACCTCGATATTGCCGCCGTCGAAACAACTGGTAATCTGCATCGGCGTTGAAAACTCCGGTATGTGCACTGAGTATGATTCTAACAAGGCCGGGGCAACACCGTCCGGACTGCAAGATCTCCAGCAGCCGGAAGGCCCGCAATACACGGGCCTTCCGGTTCGGTCATCAGCAGCTTCTGAGCTGATCTTCAGGTTCGTTGGTTTCGCACCGGGGACCCGTCTCACCGGTCTCAGTATCGATATCGACAATGCACACGATGGTCGATCTACACCCACCTCCCGAGCGGTTTCGGGTCAAGCGGCCACCGCCCCGAACAAACAAGTCACCCAGATTCTCGATCAAGCGGGAGTCTCCCTCAAACCCATTTTGAAAGGGATTGATGAAATCCGTGGGGTCTACCGGCAGCTGCGCAAAAACATCATCCAGCGCAGCGCTGGTCACATCCACTTTCAATTTCAAGCCCTTGATGTTTCCATTTTCATCCTTGACTCGGTCGATCACTTCTACCTCAATCTTGGTGCCATCCGGGAAATTGACCGTGATCGATGTAATCCCGCCTGGATCCGATACCACTTTGGTCCAGAATTGAGATAACAGATTCCCTGCCTCCAGTATGGCTCTATTCAGCAGTGTGTCGGTAAATTTGTTCGACAGAGCATTTTGCAAATTACCTCTGAGGAATTCGGGGTTGTGAGAATCCGACCGCGGACCGATCAGATCCGTGGCGGATCTGATCGTCACGATCCCCAGGTTGAGTTCCTCAAGATCCACATCCTGAATCTCGGCGATGAACTTGTCGATTTCTTCCCTTTCCGCTCGAAGCTCTACCACGGTACTTGCCGGCGGCGTAAGCTGCGTACTGGACGTCACCCAGCTTGAAAAGCAGTCAGGTGGTGGGGGGAGATCAGGATCAAGAATCGGACCGGTCAACGAACTTGTTGTCGCTTGCCCATTCTGAAGACAAGTTTGAATATATTCCCGCACTACCTCGTAATAGCGTATCTCCTCGGTTCCAACATCAAACACAAACACATACTGACTGCCCTCCTCAAGCTTCGGCACTTCCGACAGCGCGGTTACTTCAGCAGCATTCCTGAACGCACTTGAGTTACAGAACTTGCACAGGGCAACCTTCTCCACACCAGCAAACGCATCAGCTCCGAACAACGTCAGAAGCAAAGACACACCCATCATGGGATTCATCAGTTTTTTCATTCTGGATTTCCTACTGTGATCTCAAACATTCGGCAGTTCGCGCCAACGAACCACCACCGAATGGCGCACCTGGGAAGAACCCCAAACCGACAGCGCCGCCGAAATGTTACCCCCCGGCAGGGTTGTCAACCTTTCGTTCCAGAAAAGCGGTCAGAACCAGTTTTCCGCGCTTCACATCAGCCGCGCCAGCATCGAACGCAGCGCCAATGGGCGGATGGGCTTGTGCAGCAGTTCGCAGCCGGCGGCGCGGGCGCCGGCGCGCAGTTCGGCGGCGTGGTCGGCGCTGATCAACAGGGTTGGGCAGACGTGCCCGGCGCGGCGAAGGTTTTCGATCAGATCCAGCCCGGTGCGGCCGTGGTCGAGGTGGTAATCGATGATCATCAGGTCGAATGCCTTTGTGCTACAGGCCTCGAGCGCGCCATTTCCATCCGCCAGCGCCTCGATCTCGAAACCCCAGTCCGTCAGCAGGCGGGCAAGTGAATCCAGCATGGTGGCATCATTGTCGACCAGCAGCACGCGTCCGCTGGCGCGATCTGCGGCTTGCGGCTTGCCGGATTCGGACCGTGGGGCCATGCGAGCCCGCTGCACCCGCACCCCAAACATGGTTCCGCGCCCTTCGCGGCTTTGCAGCACCAGTTCATGACCGAGCAAGCGCGCCATTCGATCGGCGATTGCCAGGCCCAGGCCCAGACCCGGTGAGCCCCGATTGACATCAAGCCGGCGAAATTCCTCGAACACCAGGTTGCGCTGCGCCGCGGGGATGCCCGGCCCGGTATCCCACACTCCGACCAGCACCTTGTCACCGGATCTTCTGGCGCCGAGCAGAACACCGCCGCTGCCGGTGTATCGAACCGCGTTGGAGAGAAAGTTCTGCAGGATTCGCCGCAGCAACTGCGGGTCGGTATTGACGCTCAGCGAGTTTGCCCGGCAGCGAAGCTGCAGGCCACGATCGCTCGCCATCAGCCTGAACTCGCCGGCCAGTTGTTCAAACAGATCACTGAGCCGGAATGCACTGATGCGCGGCTCCAGTCCACCGGCATCCAGGCGGGAAATATCGAGTAGACTTTCCAGCAGGTCCTCGGTCGCGCTCAAGGCGCCGGAAATCTGGCCCAGCGCCTGTTCCTGACTGGAGTCGGCGGGCTTGCGCTGCAAGGTATGGGTCATCAGTTGCGCCGCATTCAGCGGTTGGACCAGATCATGACTGACGGCGGCCAGAAAACGGCTCTTGGCATTGTTTGCGCGCTCGGCGGTCAGTTTGGCCTGCTCCAGTTCAGCCGTGCGCTCGCCGACCCGCTGCTCCAGCGTCTCGTTGATTTGCTTGAGCTCGGCCTCGGTTCGGCGAAATGCAGTCACATCGGTAAAGGTTGCGACGAATCCGCGGCCGGGCATGGGGTTGCCGCGGATTTCGATGATCCGATCATCCGGCCAGCGACGTTCAATCCAATGCCGATGGCCGGCTTTCTTGTGCGCCAGCCGGCGCTCGATCGCCGCCTCGATATCCTTGTCCTTCACTAGGCCGCGAGCGGCATTGTGCCGGAGCAGATCGGCCACCGGTCGGCCGACGCGAATCAGCTCGTCAGGGTAATCGAACAGTTTCAGATAGGCCTGATTCCAGGCCACCAGCCGCAGTTCGGAATCCACCACACAAATGCCCTGGCTCATGTTTTCCAGCGCCCCGGACAGCACTTCGCGCGAGAAGCGGGCCTGTTCAGAGGCCTGACCGACCAGGTCGGCGACCGTTTCCAGCGGTGCCGGCGCACGCCTGCGCGCGGCATCCAGCAGCAGCCGCGCCGAAGCCGCACCCACCACCGCGGCCAACTCGTGCTCGACCGCGGCTTCCAGTTCAATGCCCTCAAGATCACGTCCGAACAGCCTTTCGCAACGTTCGCGGGCCAGAAAACGAGCAGCCAGCTTTTTCAGCATGACCGGGTCCAGCCCGCCGGCTTGAAAGTCGGCCTCGTCGCTTCGATCTTCCAGCCGTCGAACCAGCAGCACCAGGGCGACATTGACCAGCAGGCTGCTCGCCACCGCCCGCGGCAATGCCTCAAGGCCTGACATCCCGAACAGGCCGGTCGGGCTCAGCCAGGTCGCCCCCATTGGCGCGGACAATCCTTCGCCAGACAACATCAGGGGCAGCAACAGTACGTACGCCCACACGGCTACGCCTCCGACCACGCCGGCCAGGATCGCGCGCGCAGGTAGTCCCGGGCGATAGACCGCCAGCACCACCGCCGGGGCGAGTTGCGCCAGGCCGGAAAACGACAGCGCGCCGATATCGGCCAGTGCCTCGGCCGTTCCGGCGACGCGGTTGTAAGCCCAGCCCAGCATCAACACCAGAAAAATTCCGACCCGGCGCTGGAGGCGGACGCCCAGACTCAACTCCGACCCACCGCGGCGATCCAGCAGCAAGGGCGTGATCCAGTGATTGCCGATCATGATCGACAGGGCCAGGCTGGCCAGGATGACCATGCCGGTGGCGGCGCTCAGGCCACCGAGAAAAGCGAACAATGCCAGGCTGGAAGCATCCACCGAAAGTGGCAACATCAGCACATACAGGTCGGACGGTACGCCCTGCCCGCCCAGCAACGCCTCGCCGGCGCGCGCCAGCGGCAGGATGGGCAGCGCGATCAGGATCAGAAACAATGGAAACAGCCAGCGCGCGGTGCGCACATGGTTGCTGTCGCGGCATTCGACCACGCCGATATGAAACTGGTGCGGCAAGGTGAACATCGCCACCGCGCCCAGCAGCATCAGGGTGAAGAAGGTCCCCGGTGAACGCACCGGTAGCTCGGGCGTTCGCGCCTGCCACTCGACCGGACTCGAATAGAGAAAAAACAGCACGAACACGCCCATCGCCAGCATGGCGGTGAGCTTGAACAGCGACTCGAAACCCATCGCCAGCACCAGGCCGCGATTGTGCTCGACAGCAGAGGCGCGCCGGGTGCCGAACAGGATCGCGAACAGCGCCATCAGCAATGCGATGTAGAGCGCCAGGTCCTGCCAGAGCGCCAGCCCGCGGCTTTCCCCGGCAAGCCCGGTCAGTGTGCCGAAGCTCATCGCCACAGCCTTCAGTTGGAGCGAAATGTAGGGCACGAGACCGAGCACCGCGACCAGCGTGACCACGGCGGCCAGCCACGAGGACTTGCCAAAACGCGTGGCGATGAAGTCGGCGATGCTGGTGGAATTGTGCTGCTTGCTGAGTTGCACCAGCCGCATCAGAAACGGCCAGCCGAATACGAAGATCACAATGGTGCCGATGAAGGTCGGCGGAATCGCCCAGCCAGAGCGCACCGCCTGCGTGGTGGTGCCGTAGAACGTCCAGGCGGTGCAGTACACCGCCAGTGACAGCGAGTAGATGACCGGCCAGAAACGGCGGAAGCGCTGGGGCGAACGCTCCCCGGCCAGTGCCGCGGCAAACAGCAGTCCCAGCCAGACCGCGCCGGCCAGCACCAGTACCGCGCCGGTCAACGGCATTCAGGTTCTCCGGATCGGTTCATCCTCGCATTGTGCCGCAATCACCCGAGTCCCGAGTCCTACCAGATGCTGACGGGCGCATCCGGCGGCAACCACAGCTCATCATCGGGCCCCACATCGAACGCCTCGTACCAGGCATCGATATTGCGCACTGCACCGTTGACGCTACAGCGCGGCGGGCTGTGTGGACCGTTGATCAATTGCGAACGCATCGCTTCCTCGGTGTAGAGATTGCGCCAGACGTGGGCCCAGGCCATGAAAAAGCGCTGCTCGCCGGTAAAGCCATCCAGCACCGG
This sequence comes from uncultured Halomonas sp., assembly GCA_964453565.1. Lineage (GTDB taxonomy): Bacteria > Pseudomonadota > Gammaproteobacteria > Xanthomonadales > Wenzhouxiangellaceae. The sequence goes on along the minus strand of CAYVPB010000053.1, from coordinate 81 downwards.
CACGCGGATTGATGCCATATGCGGTTAATCGGGATAGGGGTCGGTCAACATAGCCGACCGAGCCCCTCCCACACCACCCGG
>CAYVPB010000052.1:0-22236 GCA_964453565.1 uncultured Halomonas sp. | reverse complement strand
ACATAGCTCACTCTATGTGAGGATTGGAAAATTGAGCACGCGCCCCGGAAACGCTTCTATACCGGGCAGTGCAACGGTCTCTCGCCGCAAATTTATGCAACAGATGGGTTCAGTCTACCGATCCGGTCTCGCCAGCCGTGAACGGGTCCGTATCCCGTTACCGGCCGTGCTCAATTGCGCCGTTGACCGAACCGCGGCGCTGTTTGCCGGAAAAACGACCAGATGAGCCCGGTGGCATCGAGTTCGGCCGTATTCGGCCCCAGAATCAACGGACCCAGCGCCGGCTCCAATAGACCGCCCGGCCAGTGATGGCCATGCCCTTGCAACAGCCACAGCTCGACCCTTGAACCATCGACGCACGGCGCAAAGCGCGTGGCGTTGACGGCCGAATCGCCGAGCTCGATTTCCACCGCCTGCCGCGGACAATCGAGCGCCGTTCGCCAGCGCGCCAACTGTTCATCCACCGGGGGCTTGACTCCCAGGAAGCTATTGAGCAGGAACACTTCGCCGCCATCGACGGGATTGAGCGGATCCGACGTGCCGGTCATGTACAAAAGCGAGATCGGCGCGGACAGTTCCGGCGGCATCAAGCCGGCGTCCGCTCCGGCGACCGGGGCAATGGAGGCAAATTGCCCCGGCAGCGATCGGGCGGCATGAAACGTCATGCCCGCTCCGTTTGAAAAACCCGTGGCGTGAATCCGCCGAGGATTGATCGGCAGCCGCCATTGCAGGTCCTCCAGCAAGGCGCGAACGTAATTCACATCGTCTTCGCCCCGTTCAATGGCGCCAATGGCCTCACGCTGCGAGCCGTCGTTCCAGGTCTGTCCATTGTCCGCAAAAGCCGGCGGCGAATCGGGATCCGGCCGGGTTCCCTCGCCGAAGGCCACGACGAAATTCTCCGTCTCGGCCAGAATGTCCCAACCCGTCTTGAGCCGGGTGTTGGTGGCCGTACCTCCGCCACCGTGGAACACCACGACCAGCGGCCAGCCACCGCGAGGCGGGGCGCTTTCGGGGACATGGACCCGGTAGCGCCGCGAAGCCCCGGCACTTCCGTTGAGCGTCAACGTTCGCTCATGCAGCCCGGGATCAAGCCCGATGCCTGCCGAGCGTGCCCGGCGTGAACGGTTCATCACCGAACGCTGACGCTGCAGATGTTCCAGGATGCTGGACCAGACAGGCTTGGGTTCGCCATCCGGCTGCAGGATACCGAGTGCGCATAAATAGGCTTCGAAGCGCTCGCGAAAATCGGCAGGGACATCCATCAAGGGAGGAAAAGCCGAGATGACGGCGTCGCACAGCTCGGCCTCGAAATCACTGAGGGTGAAGATCGAGGCAAATCGAAAGCGCGGCATCGAACGCAGCGTGCGAAGCAGGATGTCGAAGCAGTTTCCCTGCCAGTTTGCCGATGCCCCCATCGGCTCGGCGCTGGGACAGGTCAATTCCTGGATGACGATGGGCCCCTCGGGAATGGCCGCCAGAACTTCCAGCAGGCTGGCACGGATATCGGACGGTTCGAGCACGAAAAAATCCGGATCAATGGGCGCGAAATTCACCGCGGTCAGGTCCACGGCCGACTGCATGGCCTGAAACGTGGGGCCCTGGTCACGCACCGCCGCGGCGGTCAGGGTGATGGCCACCGGCAAATCCGGCTCCAGCGTCATGATGCGCGAACGTGCCTCATTGACAAATGTCACGTAAGCGGCGCGCTCGCTGTCGGAGGCGGAATCGAGGCGATCGTCGATTTCATTGCCGAGGCCGAGCAGAAAAACTCCGCGCTGAGCCAGTTCCGGAACCAACTGGTCGAGCAATGCGCCGAAGCGGGACAGGACCACCGGCGCATCAATCTCTACATCGGCCGGCAGGTCCGATGGCAGATTGCGTTCGCCAATATCGCCGACCGTGATGTTCAAAAACGTCTTGAGTCCGCGCGCGTGGAGAGAGTCGAGGTCTTCCAGCAGCCGGTCGAACTGGAAGTTGCCGGCAGTCGGCTCCAGTTCGGGCCAGTCTACATACAAGGTGAAGCCGCCAAGCCCGGCTTCGATCGCATCGTCCAGCCGCATCCGCGCCGAATCGCCCAGATCATCCAGAGACGCGCTGCCGAATCGGGTCACGCCCAGCGTCTGGCCGCCCGGCAGCAGCACAAGCGGATCATCCAGCCCGACATTGGGCCGCCCGCTTGCCCATGACGGCTCGAGCGCCGCAAAACACAACAGGAAAACCACCAAAGCCGCACCGGCAACCGCCATGGCGCTTCTTGCATCGGAATCAGGGAACCTGTTGCGCCCCCGGACCAGGCATGCCCAATCGGCGAACAGACCAGACAAGGCGCCCATGCCCTGCCCGGTCCGGATCACTGTTGTCAGAAATTTCTGCAACCTCAATTTGTCCCGGCTCCTGCAGCACGCTCGTTCGGCCCCGCGCCTGGATCCGACCCTTCCTGGCCCGGATCATACCAGCAACGAAAAGTTCACTGCACAATGAACGCGGGAAAAGATTCGGCAACGCCAATCTGAAATTTTGCTTGCTAATTTTTCGCCGGCACCGGGCTCGCGACAGCGCGCCGGCAGGTTTTTGCCGATGCCGCCTGGCGCATCGTCCGTCCGGAAGAGAACCGGCCGTCCCTGCGACCACCAGTTAAGCCGCCTTGCGGGAAAGCATTCGCAACAACTTTATTAGATGTTTCTGACCTATGTCAGTACCGCTCAAAGTGACTGAGCGTAGCCTGATCCCCGACGAGCTTTGTTGTACGCGGCATCACTTGCTGTGCAAAGACCTCACGTCCAGCGGGTTCATTTCGAGCATCTGAAGCAGCCGATACCGGCTCTTCGGTCATGCAGGACATGGGCCACTCCTGACTCCATAGGCGAAAAATTGCGGCTTTTCCTGCACGCTTCGCTCGGGTCGTGCGATTATGTCAGGCGATATGTGCGGTCGCGGCGGACATGATTTTTCCTGGAAGCAGGTCTACGAGTATCTTCAGCTCGGCGGCGAGCCGCCGGAAGGAGGGCTGCGGCGCCTGAATGTGGCGCCCTCGCGTCGCAAGGGCGATGACGTGGCATGGACCCGCCTTCCCGTGGTGGTGCCGGACCCGGCCGGTGGTCGTGAAATGACGGCGATGATCTGGCCGCTGATTCCACCATGGCTGAAAGGCGAGCTGCCGAAGTTCGCCACCGCCAATTGCCGCTCCGAACCCGACCAGCCGTTTTCCGGGACGGTGCGGGCCAAACCAGCCTTTCGCAATGCCTGGAAGAACAATCGCCGCTGCCTGGTGCCTTTTTCCTGGTTTTACGAATGGGACCAGCGCACCCGTCCGAAACAGCCGTGGCGGGTGATGCCGTCGAATGCACCGATGCTGGTCATGGCCGGGCTGTGGGATGAATCCACGCCGGCCGATGGCCGGCCGAGAAGATCATGCACGCTGGTGACCACGGGGCCCAATGGTTTGCTGACGGAAATCGGACATCATCGCGCCCCGGTGATGCTGCAACCCGGCGACTGGCAAACCTGGCTGACCGGCAGTGCGGAACAGGCCGAAAAGCTTATCCGGTCGCCGGCCGAGGGCAGCCTGAAAGCCGCCAGGGTCACGCGCAAGGTCAACAACCCCGAATACGAGGGCGACGATTTGCTGGACGAAGCGGTGCACAGTGAGGAAGCGTTACACTGAGCCTATCGACTCGACCAGATCATCAACCTCTGTTGACCAACACCTTGCCCTCCACCAGCCGATGGATTGTCTTCCTCGCCCACCTGCTGTTCGTGTTGGCGGCATGGTCGCTGTTCATCAAATACCCGTTCCCGATCGCCTTCTCACTGGTGAAAGGTGATCCATGGGCCACTTATCCCATCTGTTGCATAAATTTGCGGCGAGAGACCGTTGCACTGCCCGGTATAGCAGCGTTTCCGGGGCGCGTGCTCAATTTTCCAATCCTCACATAGAGTGAGCTATGTTCCGGTTGGAAAATATCCGCGCACGCCCCGGAAACACTACTCTCCGGGCTCTCGCACTCGGAAATTTATGCAACTGATGGGTTATGTCTACTGGGACCTCTGGCCGACGCCGAATGCACGGCCCACCTGTTCATCCGGCTGCAGCGCGAAATCACACGTGTGTTCGGTATTGAAACGTGCGAATGCGAGCTGCTGCAGAAGATTCAGTCGACCCATCGGCACCAGTTGCAGCGCTGCGTTCAACAGTACGTCAGGGCGGTGGGGTAAGTTTTCCGAGCGACCGCATCAAGAGGATTATGAGTTACTCGCCGGGATCGTTCATGAACCGACATCGCGAGGTGACGCCAGAGGCGGCGCGCGCGGGCTGACCGTCGGCTGTTACTCGCCTGCACGCAGGCCCCAACGCGGGCCTGATCGGTGGGATGAGATTCCCGATCAGCCGCCGGCGGGGCGGGCAGAATGGCAGCGCGTGTTCGGCAAGTCAGGGTTCGTTACCGACGGAGAACGCGCCAGCCGGGTTCGTCAGGTGTTAGCCATTGCGGCCCGTGAAAAAACGCGGGCCGGATAAAGTCGTGCGAACAGGACTATTTTCTTGCCATGTAACCTCACTGCTGTCCCATAAACAGCTGAAAAAAGAGGCCTGATTTCAACCGGTTTGGTACAATTGAGTTACCGCTAACCAGTTGAACCAACAGGAGAAATCAGGCCATGGCTCATCCTAGCACCGTGCTCGCCCAAATGCTCAAATTGTTGCTGAGACATGAATTCGATGCGCTCGCCCGGGAACGCCACGAGGGTCGGAAGTTGCGCAAGATCAGCCGCTGGGCGCAGTTTGTCGCGATGGCCAGCGCCCAGCTGACCGGCCGTGCGAGCCTGCGTGATCTGCTCGGCAATCTCGCCGCTCAATCCAGCAAGCTTTACCATCTCGGCTTGGGCTTGATCAGTCGCTCCAGTCTGGCGCGGACCAACGAAAAGCAGCCCTGGAACTTGTACGAAGCGCTGTTCTTCAAGCTGCTGGGCCGCTGTCAGCAGCGCGCACCGGGCCATGGCTTTCGGTTCAAGAACAAACTCTTCTCACTCGACGCATCGACCATTGATGTGTGTCTGTCGATGTTTCCGTGGGCCAAGTTTCGCCAGGCCAAGGGTGCGATCAAGCTGCATGTCGGCCTGGACCATCCGGGCATGCTCCCGACATTCGTCTCGATCACCGACGGCAAGACCCACGATGTTACGGCAGATCGAATTGTTCTTCAAGTGGATCAAGCAGAACCTCAAGATCAAGACGTTTCTCGGCACCTCGAAGAATGCCGTCATGACCCAGATCTGGATCGCAATGTGCGTCTATCTTCTGCTGGCGTATCTGAAGTTCATCAGTCGATCAACCCGCAGCCTGCAACAAATTCTCCGCTTGCTTCAGCTCAATCTTTTCGAGCGTAGATCGCTGTTCGCGTTGATCGATACCAGTCCACCAGAACCCGAGCCGCCAAGTCCGCAGCAAGCTATGGTGTTTGCGTGAAAGTTTGTGGGACAGCAGTGATGTGGGAACACCGGCGCGAGATGGACTTCATCGAGAAGATCGCCAGCCGCCGGATCCGGCACGCGCTCACCGCGCTCAAGCAACCAATGCTGCATGAATTCAATCTCGTCGGCCTGGCCTGACTCGATCCGACCGGCAACGTCCACCAAGTCATTGCGACCGGCACGATCGGCAGCTCAGGCGCCTCGGCCATCGAAGCGGGCGATCAGAATAATTGAGGTGACGGAATAGGAAAGCGGAACAAAATCCGCGAATTCATTCAAAAGTCCGGCAGCCCGGTTAATCGTCGGACTCGAAGCCGTCGGAGAAAATGACCTGAACGTTCGACTCCTGGTTGAAAAACCAGTTGATCTGAGATGACGAAGCAAGATTGATCACGGCTGAAGTAATACGAAAATGGTCAGATGACAGAGAAACGCCGCCCACGGAACAAAAACCAAACGAGCTTCCAGTGACCTCGATCGTGATATCGCAATCGCTGGTCACGCCGGCGTATTCCAGACGCGGCTGGTAATCGTCGGCCGTCCCCTGGAGACGGTCAAGACCGGACATGCCCAGACCGAGCGTTGCGACATCATCCACCGCCAGATCGCGCTGCGCCTCGTTGTTGAAAGTGCCCTGGTTCATGACCGCCTCGGTATCGGCAAAGCCGAGCGCGGCGGCAACCGAACGATCGGCATTGGCCACGAACGAATCGCCATCCGGCAGGTCATCCAGCGAAACACTGTAAGTCGAGGCATCCACGGGTTGAGTCAACAGCAAAGGATTGTTGATGCCGACATTGAACCAGTGCAGATTGATGTCGTCACCGCGCGGATCATCAGCCGAGCCCTTGATGCCGTCCAGGCCTGGATCGATGTCGAACATGTCGTTGCTGCCCATAGCGGCCTTGGTGTAATCACGATCGGCCGGGGGCAATCCGGACTCGGTCGCCAGATTCGGGTGGGCCAGCCCGACACAATGGCCGACCTCGTGCAGCAATACCGATTCGAAATCGAACTTGTTGTTCGAGTCAATATTGTTGTTGTTGCCGAAAAACAGGTTCGGACTGACAGGTTCCCGCCGATTCCAGGTATTGATGACATTGCGCACCGGAATCTCGATCTCGGGAATCGATTCACTTGACGGCAAAATACATACCGAAACCGGCAAATCGCCACCGCTTCCCGTGTATCCAGTGGGATGCAAGATCAAATCTGGATTATCGCCATCGGCGAAGATGAACGCGCCGCCGAATGCAAGCGTAGGCAAGAATACCAGCAGACCCGCCGTCACATGTTTCACGGTCGCTCTCCAAGTGCGCCCTCCATCAACCGATACCAGGCAAGCTCCAGCCCGCGGGCATTGGCCAGCCGGGGATGATCGCGGTAAATCCCCGCCCAGGCCTCCAGCGAGGTCACGCGCACTGAATGCACCAGGTCACCCTGTTCGTCATACAGTTGGAAACGCGAATATTCCGGATCGGAAACGTATCGCAGTTCCTGATCGGAAAGCTGGCGGATCTCGGCATCCAGCGCAGTCATTTCCTCAAGATATTCGAGCAGCAAATCCCGCAACCGCTCGAACGTGCCCGGGGGCAGTTTTCGCGAATGGTGGCCAGCGCGGCTCATGAAATCCGGACGAAGAACAGTGAGATTTTCGTCGGCGTCCAGGGTGATCCGGAGCGTGTTTTCAGTACTGCGAACCATGGTGTATTCGCGCTCATAGACCAGCATTTGCGTACTGGCGGCCCCGGATGAAAAGACAAACGCTGAAGCAACTGCCGCTAAACCGAAGATCCACGGATGCATGAGGACAAACCCGCTGTCAAAGTTCAAGATTACCCAAGTGATGGTGAAAAAACAACGAAACCGGGCAACATTCGCATTGATCCGGACAGACCCGGCGCGGGGCGCCGGGCCGCGAGGCCTTGTATCGCTACCAGCGCAAGGTCGAGCGAAGGTAGAAAAAACGGCCATTGACGCCGATTGGCACGATCGGGTCGAAGGCGAAGCTCCCGAAGAAGTTGTTGGCGTTGGCCGAGGCGTCGGGCAGGTTGTCTAACAGGTTGTCGGCGCCGACGCTGACTTCCCAGCGATCACCCAGACGCCAGCCGGCTTCGGCATCGAACGACCATTCAGCGCTGAAGCGCTGTCGGGCGAAGCTGAACACGCGCTTGACCGAGCCGAAGTATCGCGCCCGAGCCAGCAAGTGCAGTCGCTGCCCCTGCCAACTTGAACTAAGCGTGCCCTGGTCGCGCGGCACCGCCGTCTCTATCGTGTTTTCCTGCTCGATGCCGACCAGCCTCTGCTGCGGGTTCAGCGCCAGCAGCGCCTGCGGCGGTTCTACCAGCGAATCAATGGTATTTTTGACCCAGATGTAGCCCGCACGGGTGTGCCAGACCCCGCCGGCCACGGGACGGTTGTACTCAAGCACCCCCTCGGCACCCCAGGTTTCGGTATCGACCGCGTTGGTGAAGGCGCTGATCGCCTGCACGCCCTCGCCGCCCGGCAGACCCTGGACCAGCGAGATTACGGCCGGGTCGGAGATATTTTCCGACAGGGTGATGCGGTCATCGACGCCGATCCAGAATGCGTCCAGAGACAGCCGCAATCCGGGCGCCAGTTCCGCGGTGGTCCCGAAGGTGAAGTTCAGCGATGCTTCCTCTTGCAGTTCCGAAAAACCCAGGGCATCAGCGATCGCCGAATCCGAACGCACCAGTCGCGACGAGATCCGGCCGCCTTCGGGTGAAAAAGTGTTATCACGACGCGACCAGCCGATCTGGCTCAGCGACGGCGCACGAAAGCTGTTAGACGCGGTCGCGCGCAGACTCCAGGCGTCAGTGACGCGATAACGCCCGGTCAATTTGCCGGTCCAGGTCGAGCCGAAGTCGCTGTAATGCTCGAACCGCACTGCCGCGCCGGCCAGCAGCCGCCCGGTCAATTCGGCCGAGCCGTCGAGCCAGAACCCGACCACGTTGCGGGTGATATTGGCCTCGTCGTCCGGTGTCAGTCCCTTGGCCCCCTGCGAGCCGATATCGGGGAAGCCCACCAGCGCCTCCAGCTCCGGGGCAAAATGGAAATCGCCGGCCAGGAACGAGGCCGGATCCCCGGCAAACGACTCGAACTGCTCGAACCGGTAATCGAAGCCGGCGGCGATATTGAGCGGTCCGTGCCAGCCGGCAACCTGGATCGGGCGTGCGACTTCGTTGTTGAAATTGAACTGGTCAAACCGGAAAGTTCCTGAATCGAAATCGGTCGGACTGTCCGGGCCCAGCGACGGATTGACGGAGTTGTTGACGCCGAAGGCAAAGCGGTTGCGGCCGATGCCGACGGACTGGTCGACCTGCCAGCGGTCCAGATCCCAGCGCACCCCGCCGGTGATGCCGAAATCAAAATTCTCCCCGCGGGTTTCGGGCAGGAAACCAATAGGGAAGATCGCCCGCACGTTCTGGTTGGTATCCGGATGGCGGAATACCGCGGCGCCATCGGTGTCGCGATAGGCCAGGGTACCGAAGGTATAGACATCCAGACCGCCAGCGGCGAATTCGGAGTTCAGCCACAGACTCACGCCCTGGGTATTCGGGTCGCCGACCCGATGGGTGATCTGGCCCTGAAAAGCGAGGTTGGCCTCGGTCTGGGGGATGAACGGACTGATCTGGTCGAACCCGGCCCGGTTGGTGGCGCCGCGCCGCAGCGCTTCGATGCCATAGCGCATGAAGCCTCCCCGGGGCAGCGAGTGCCCGTGGTTGATCCAGGTGGTCGCGGTATTGCCGTCGGTTTCGGTATTGCCGGTCGGCCCGACCCGGGTGCGATGCACGCCGTAGATGGCGCCGAACTCACCGCCGACCGGGTTGTCATCCAGCACGATATTGATCACGCCGGCAACCGCATCGGAACCGTATTGGGCGCTGGCACCGTCGCGCAGGATCTCGACCCGCTTGACCGCACTCAACGGGATGGTATTGAAATCGAACGCATTGGTGCCGCGACCAATCTTGGTATTGTCGTTAACCACCGCGGACGGATGCCGACGGCGGCCGTTGACCAGCACCAGCACCTGGTCCGGATTCATGCCGCGCAACTGGGCCGAACGGATATGGTCGGCGGTTACCGAATTGGACTGGCGCGGGAAAGCGAAACTCGGCGCCAGAATCGCCAGGGCCTCTCCCAGCTCGCTACCGGCCGCCCCGGCGGCGCGCAGTTCTTCGGCGGTAAAGGTGTCGACCGGCACCGGCAGATCAGCAGCCCAACGACGCTCGGCACGACTTCCGAGAACCGTGATCACGTCTTCCGAGCCGGCTTCACCGATCTCCTCCTGCGCCGTAAGCGGCATTGCCACGCAAGTCAATGCAAGCGAAAGCAAAGCCCGCATGATCCGACTCCAGATATTGCCGTGGTTCATGTTTTTCCTTGTATCAGTGCGGCGCAGGATTCGATCAGACCTGTACGAAGCCACAATTATTTCAAACCGGGATAAAGATGTTCGCATCGAGAGACGGGCCGGTATTGTCGACCTGCAGCAGTGCCGATTGCCCGGCGGTCCGGACCGAGACCCGGATCCAGCCCCCGGCGGGCGTGAAATCCATTGCATTGGCCAGCAATTTATCCCGCAACTGGGCGATCAGATCCGGCGCTGACCCTGATCACCTGCTGGCCGCTGGATGCGACCGAAGCCGGCGGTCCCCTGCGGCTGATGGTCACCGCGAAACCCGACCCGGAGACCGGTGCGTGAGCACCTTGACTCTGGATTCCGCCGAGCGTGCGCTGCGCGAACGTCTTGAGCTGGTTGCCGATTGCGGCCATCCCGTGTTCCGGCCACCGCTGCTGCCGGTTGTCGAAATCCCCGCCGTTGCTGACACTCAGCCCAGCGGTAGGAATTTTCCTACAGCGCCGGGTAAGGATTCCTCGCATTTTTCGCGCGGGGTTCCGACATCACATCGGGAGTTTCGCCGATTTCGCAATCTGCTCTGCCCGCCTAATCTGTGCCTACGGTCGACGAACGGGATTCAACGGCCGAACACAAACCCGAAACTCAATGAAGCAAAAGGAGAAACATCATGATCAAGCATATCTTTCTGGCACTGGTTCTGGTTCTGGGCATCAGCAGCGCGGTTCTGGCCGAACAGCCGGTCGACGTCAACACCGCAACCGCCGAGCAACTGGCCGAAGCCCTCAACGGCGTCGGTGAATCCAAGGCACACGCAATCGTTGAATATCGCGAAGCCAACGGCCCGTTCGCCCATGCCGACGAACTGGTCAACGTGCGCGGCATCGGCCTGGCCACGGTGGACAAGAACCGCGATCTAATCCGGGTCGAAGCCACGCGCGATGAATGATTTGCAAGCACGTCTCCAGCCGCCGCCCCGCGCGGCGGCCAGACCCCGAAAACCCGGCTTCCACGCCGGGTTTTTTTCAGGTCAAGAAAACCTTGTTTTTTGCCGCAGATGAACATGAATAAAAGCAAATAAATACTTGAACACCAAATCAGATCCGGGTTGGTGATCCGTAAAGTGCACGAACGGGATTGATCAGATAGCTCTTCGCGTGGCAAAAGATTTGCGTTCATTTGCAGTTTCAATCAAAAAACCGCGGCAAAGCCTTGCTTCTTCAGCGTCTGAATCTGGTCGCGGATTTTCGCGGCTTCCTCGAACTCCAGATTCTCGGCGGCCTTGAACATGTTCTTCTCCAGTTCGGCGATGCGCTTGGCAGCCTCGGCTGCCGAGATCGGGCCGGTGTCATAATCAGCCTCGGCTTCGCCCACCTTGCGCCGGTCACCGCCTGCGGACTTCTTGCGCCCCGGTGCATGGTGAGCGTCGGCCATGATATCGGCGACATTCTTCTCGATCGTCCGGGGCGTGATGCCATGTTCGGCATTGAAGGAGAGTTGCTTCTCCCGCCGGCGCCCGGTTTCCTCCAGCGCCCGCTGCATCGAGCCGGTCATCTTGTCGGCGTACAGGATCGCCTTGCCCCTGATATTGCGCGCGGCGCGGCCGATGGTCTGGATCAGCGAGCCTTCCGATCGCAGAAATCCCTCCTTGTCGGCATCCAGGATGGCGACAAGAGAAACTTCCGGCAAATCAAGGCCTTCTCTCAACAAGTTGATTCCAACCAGCACATCGAAATGACCCAAACGCAAGTCGCGGATGATCTCGACGCGCTCGACGGTGTCGATGTCGGAGTGCAGATAGCGCACCCGCACATCATGCTCAGCCAGGTAATCGGTCAGGTTTTCGGCCATGCGCTTGGTCAGCGTAGTCACCAGCACGCGATCGCCCCACTCCGCCCGCTCGCGGATTTCCGACAGTAAATCATCGACCTGGTCGGCGACCGGCCGGATTTCCGTTTCCGGATCGACCAGCCCGGTCGGGCGCACAACCTGCTCGGCCACCACCGGCGAGCGTTCCAGCTCCCACTGGCGCGGCGTGGCCGAAACGTGAATGGTCTGGGGGGCGCGCGCTTCCCATTCCTCGAACGTCAGGGGCCGGTTGTCCAGCGCCGAAGGCAGGCGGAAGCCGTATTCGACCAGCGTCTCCTTGCGCGAGCGGTCGCCCTTGTACATGCCACCGATCTGCGGTACGGTGACATGCGATTCGTCGAGGATTAGCAGCGCATTGTCCGGCAGGTAGTCATACAGCGTCGGCGGTGGCTCGCCTGGCTGGCGCCCGGTCAGGTGGCGCGAGTAGTTCTCGATGCCCTGGCAATAGCCCAGCTCCAGCATCATCTCCAGGTCGAAGCGGGTGCGCTGCTCCAGCCGTTGCGCTTCCAGCAGCTTGCCGGCGCCGTTGAGCTGCTCCAGCCGCTCGGCCAGCTCGATCTTGATCGCCTCGGTCGCATCCAGTACCACCTGGCGCGGCGTGACGTAGTGAGTCTTGGGAAAGATGGTCAGCTCGTCCAGGCTTTCGTGCACTTCTCCGGTCAGGGGATCGAATTCGCTGACACGCTCGATCTCGTCGTCGAACAGCTCGACCCGGATCGCGCGCGTCTCGGCATCACCGGGAAAGATGTCGATCACTTCGCCGCGCACCCGGTAGGTGCCCCGCCGAAGCTCGAAATCGTTACGTGAATACTGCATTTCGGCCAACTTGCGCAGGATCGCACGCTGCTCCATCACACTGCCGACCTTCAGCGGCAGCGCCATCTTGAGGAAACTCGACGGGTCGCCCAGGCCATAAATGGCCGAAACCGTGCCGACAATCAGCGCATCGCTGCGTTGCAGCAGCGCCTTGGTCGCCGACAGACGCATCTGCTCGATGTGTTCATTGATCGAGGCATCCTTCTCGATGAAGGTATCCGATGACGGCACATAGGCCTCGGGCTGGTAGTAGTCGTAGTAGCTGACGAAATACTCGACCGCGTTGTCGGGAAAGAACGCCTTGAACTCGCCGTAGAGCTGGGCGGCCAGGGTCTTGTTCGGCGCCATGATCAGGGTCGGTCGCTGGGTGCGCTCGATGATGTTGGCCATGGTGAAGGTCTTGCCCGAGCCGGTCACTCCCAGCAACGTCTGGTGCTGATGGCCCACGACGATTGATTCGACCAGCCGTGCAATCGCGGCCGGCTGATCGCCGGCCGGCTCGAATTTCGAGGCCATGCGGAATCTTCGGATTGGCGTGACTTCACCCATAGCGGACCACGTTTGCATGCACACAACCTTATAATTGTGACTGATCCGTGGTCAATGCAATGCCGCGTCCACTTCCCGGGGAGTTCCACTATGCCCATTCGCACCGCCCAGCGCGTCGCCCAGGTCAAGCCTTCGGCCACCATTGCCATGAGCATGAAGGCTGCCGAACTCAAGGCTGCCGGGCGCGACATCATCAGCTTGAGTATGGGCGAGCCGGATTTCAACACTCCGGACCATGTCCAGATGGCGGCGATCGAGGCCATCCGTGAAGGCCAGACCCGCTACACCGCCGTTGACGGTACCCCGGCACTCAAGGACGCGGTCATTGAAAAGTTCCGCCGCGACAATAAACTCGATTACCAGCGCGACCAGATTCTGGTCTCTTCAGGCGCCAAACAATCCATCTACAACCTGCTCCAGGCCCTGATCGATCCTGGCGACGAAGTGCTGATCCCGGCGCCCTACTGGGTTTCCTACCCGGACATGGTGCGCCTGGCCGGTGGCGAACCGGTGATTCTGCAGACCACGCTGAATACCGGCTTCCGGATCACGCCGACGCAGTTGAACAATGCGATCAATGAAAAGACCAGACTCTTGATCCTGAACTCGCCCGGCAACCCGACCGGACGCGCCTACACCCGTGACGAGCTGGCCGCGCTGGGCGAAGTGCTGGAAGAATTCCCGCGTGTCGTCATCTGCTCCGATGATATCTATGAGCACATCTGGTGGGCCGACGAGCCTTTTTCGACACTGGCCCAGGTCTGCCCGTCCCTGGCCGAACGCGCGGTCGTGGTCAATGGCGTTTCCAAGGCCTATGCCATGACCGGCTGGCGCATCGGCTATGCCGCCGGCGACCCGGAACTGATCCGGCAGATGCGCAAGATCCAGGGCCAGAGCACCTCCAACCCATGCTCGGTCAGTCAGGCCGCGGCCGAGGCCGCGCTGACCGACAGCCAGTTTTGTGTGACCGAGATGTGCAAGGCTTTTCACAAGCGTCACAACTGGCTGGTGCCGGCACTGAATGAACTTGCCGGTTTCCAGTGCAGCCCCGGCGAGGGTGCGTTCTACGTCTTCGCCGATGCATCCGGGGCGATCGAATCGCTGGGTCTGGACGACGATCAGACACTGTGCGAACACATGCTGGAAAAAGCCGGCATTGCACTGGTACCCGGAACCGCGTTCGGTGCACCCAACCATGTCCGGTTCTCGTTTGCCTGTGGTATCGATACGCTGGAACAGGCCGTGGAGCGGATTCGCGCGGCCCTCTGAATCCGCCCGAATCCCGCAATGCGGGGAATTTTCCGACAGGAATTCCGGAAAATTCCTACTGCGATTGTTCCGATCTGCCGAGTGACATCAATGATCCCGTCCCCGATCATGGATCCCGTCATTCAAACGGGAAAAAACCATGCAGGGAACAACCATCAGAGATCTTTCGCAAAGCCGGGCAAACTTTTCCCACCAGCCCGGCCTGACACTGATCGAACTGCTGATCACACTCTCGGTAATTGCGATAATCGCTGGTCTTTCGACGCCTTCGTTCGTCGAACTGATCCAACGCAACCGCATTGCCGCGGCCGCCAACGAACTGGTCGCCGGCATTCAACTGGCACGCCAGTTTGCAGTCACGGAAAACGCCGTGACCCGGATCTGTCCTTCCGCTTCCGGCCAGCGCTGCGATGCGGAAAACCGCTGGGATCAGGGCTGGATCATCTTCCACGACCCGGACAACAACGGCCAACCGAATTGCGTAGAAGACATTGTGCGCGTCGGGCATCCGCTGGATGGACTGGTCTCGGACTCGGCCGGCCGCACCAGCATCCGTTTTCTTCCCACCGGGTTTGCAAGCGGCACCAATCTGACGATCAAATTGTGCGATCCGAATAACCCCGAGAACGCCCGCGCGGTAATTGTTTCCAACCCGGGGCGCCCAAGAGTGGCCGAGCTGCCCGGACACCTGAGTTGTCCGGCCACCTGAACCGCAGCTAATCAGGTAACACTCAGCAGTTATTGATCATCGTGATATTCGACAACCCTGCGGCTGTCGGCAACGATGTAGACCTCGCCATGTTCATCATGGCAACGGGTGCCCTCCAGGGTGGCCAGGCGTCCATCCACTTCGGCACGCTTGTAGACGGTCTCACAGCCCGCATCGGGTGCCGTGCGATAACCATCGTCTCCGGCACTGCCACGCGCATAGCGCGAATAGCCGCTGGAGGTCGAACGGCGGTGTCGGGGCGATGTGATGACCGTGCCTCCCGAGCGGTGTCCTCCGTGCAGACCATGCCCGGAATGACCGCCACTGTGCCGCGAACCATGCCCGGAAAAGCGATTGAAGCTGAAACCATGTCCACCACGGTAATGGCCCAGGCTGATGCCGTGGCGTCCGCGCCCACGGTGACCCCCTCCGTGCCGGCTGCCGTGGCCGAAACTGAAGCCGTGGCGACTACCTCGGTGGCCAAAGCCATGCCGAGCGTGGCCGCGAAAACCATGATGTCCACCGTGATGGCCTCCATGGTGACCGCCGTGATGTCCGCCCCGGTGATGTTGCGCCTCGGCCGGTGCCGGAACCGCCAGCGCGACAAATGCCAGGGCAAGCATTGGCAATGCCAGCACTGCGAAATAACGTGAGAAATTGGGGTTGAGGGGGTTCAGGAACTTCATGGTCGCTTCCATGCGGCGCAAACCGCGCTCCAGGGCTTGTCCCAGGGGACCGGAAACATCGCCTGCGCATTTCAGTTCCATCCCCGACCGGATGCCGGTGATAGGCGCTGATCTTCTACAACAACCGCTCTTGCCGCAGCATGTTCATGTCTATCCTGTCCACCCTGTTCGTCAACCTGCCCTGCTCCCGGCTTCACCATCCGGTCATCTTTGCATCCGGTTTTTCAGCGCCTGGCGAATCAACACCTCGGCGCTGGCGTCGTCGTCGCCCACACCCTTGATCATCTTCAACGCCTCTGCCGCAGAGTAGCCCAACGCCACCAGCCCGGCGCGGGCCTCGGACATCGCGCCGGGCGAACCGCCGCCGGTGCCCGATGGTGCGGCCTGGCCCAGATCCAGCCCGTCCAGGCGGCTTCTCATTTCCAGAATCAGGCGTTCGGCGGTTTTCTTGCCGATCCCGGGCAGGCGAGTCAGCGCCTGGCTGTCGCCGGATTCCACCAATAGTGCAAAATCGGCCGCCGAAACGCTGGACAGGATGGCCAGCGCAACCTTGGGACCTACCCCGGAGACCTTGAGCAGGCTGCGAAACAATTCGCGGTCCTGGCGAGTGATGAACCCAAACAGCAGGTGGGCATCCTCGCGCACCACCTGGTGAATCAGCAGCGTGCAGGGTTGGCCGGTGACCGACAACTGGTCGAACACGCTCATCGGTGCCTCGACCTCGTAGCCAACTCCGCCGACATCGATCAGCAGATGCGGCGGATGGCGCTCGACCATGGTTCCGGAAAGCCTTCCGATCATCTCAGCACCACCCCGCGCGGCAAACGGCGTGAGGTCTGGGCGGTATGCCAGTGGCAAAGCGCGACGGCCAGCGCATCGGCGGCATCGGCGCCGAATACCTCGCTGCTTCGCAGTAGCACCCGTACCATGTGCTGCACCTGTTGCTTGTCGGCGGCACCGCGACCGACGATGGCCTGCTTAATCAGGCGCGGGGCGTATTCATGCACATCCACCCCGGCATTGACCGCCGCGCAGATCGCCGCGCCGCGCGCCTGGCCCAGCTTGATCGCTGCCTGCGGGTTTCGATTCATGAACACCGTCTCGATCGCGACCGCTTCGGGCGCGAACTCGGCAATTGCCGCTGTTACACCGTTAAAGATTGCAGCCAGGCGTTCCGGCATTTCGCCTCCGCCAAGATCAAGTTGTCGGGCTTCAACCAGCCGTTCGCCCTCGATCATGCCAAGACCGGTCACCCGCGAGCCGGGATCGATACCGAGAATCCGCATCAGGCCGAAGCGCTCATTCGTAAGCCTCTGCCGGAATGTCTGCGTTGTGCCAGACATTCTGGGTGTCATCAATATCTTCCAGCATATCCAGGAATTTCATAAGCTTGCGGCCGGATTCCAGATCCTGTTCAACTTGCGTGGATGGTCGCATCGTGACTTCGGCCTCGTCGGGGTCTAGTCCCGCCTCGCGCATCGTTCCGAGCACCCCGGAGAACTGCTCAGGTGAGGTCAGCACCTCGATCGCACCATCATCTCCGGTCTCGATATCTTCGGCGCCGGCTTCCAGCGCAGCCTCTATGACCCGGTCCTCCCCCGTGCCGGGGGCATAGGTAATCACGCCCTTTTTCTCGAACAGATAGGCCACCGAGCCGTCGGTGCCCAGATTTCCGCCATGCTTTGAAAACGCGTGACGGACCGCGGCCACGGTCCGATTGCGGTTATCGGTCACGGTCTCGACCATCACCGCCACGCCACCCGGCGCATAGCCCTCATAGGTGATTTCCTCATAAGACACACCCTCGAGTTCGCCGGTGGCCTTCTTGATCGCCCGCTCGATGTTGTCCTTGGGTACGTTGGCCGCATTGGCCTTGTCCCAGGCCAGTCGAAGGCGCGGGTTGGCATCGGGATCGCCACCGCCCTCGCGTGCGGCGACCGTGATTTCGCGCACCAGCCGGGTAAAGATCTTGCCGCGCTTGGCATCCTGGGCTTTTTTTCTGTGCTGGATATTGGCCCACTTGCTGTGTCCTGCCATGGATTTCGAGTCTGGAATGAACAAGCTGTGGATTTTATCACCCACCCCTCCGTTCAGCTCCGGTTCGGAAAGCGGCGCTACAATATCCTTAAATTTGCTATCAGGTCGGATTTCAACATGAATCGCATTCCTGCATTGCTCGCTTCGCTGATTCTCGCCGTCTTCGCGCAATCCGCGCACGCCCAGGCCGGCGAGCTCAACTTCCTGACCGATCTGAATACACCGTTCCCGCCCGGCTGCCTTTCGATCGACCTGCCCTCGCAACCACCCACCGGCGAGACTATTCTGGTCAACGAAACGCTCGCCGTACCATCCCTGCTGAGCAACACGCGCGACCAGCAGGTTCGCCTGACCATCTGGCGAGTCGCCTGTGCCGACGACAATTTCTCGGTGGTGCTGGTGCGGATGCGCCACATCGGCGATCCCGATGATCCCGACCTGCCGTTCGTGCTGGTGCCACAGGTGTTTGCCGAGGCTGGCGGGAACGTTGACTTTCCGTTGCACGAAGCACAACTGGTCCGAGTTCCCGGAGCAGGCAATATAGGTGCGACCGGAAGGTTTCTCAGCACCGACAACACCACCTGGATGCTCAGCGTCGATCCTGTTCCGCTAGGCGGCGAAACCATGTTCCTGCCCGAAAACTATAACGAAATCTTCAGCGTGGAATTCAACTGGGGCAGCTTCGCGCCAGTTTCATCGCCGGGATTCGTGTTCGCGGTGGATCGTTTCGAACCGGAGCTGGACCCGCCACAGTTCGACCAGCCGGTTCTCAACGGCCGCTACTCCGGACAGTGGATGCGACCCGGTGCCGAACGCCAGGGTCTGGTGCTGCAGATCGCCGAGCAGGTCGACAGCAATTTCGTGTTCGCGATATTTTTTACCTATCTCGATGGCGAGCCGATCTGGGTGGTCGGCAATAGCCTGCCGGACGCGGCACAACCCGGCCCGGTCACGGTCGATCCGATGGTCGTGCTTGAAAATGGTGCCTTTATCACCGACCAGCAGCAACCACCCCGGGATCAGGTGAATGATTCGGTCGCCGGCAGCATCGACATCGAAGTCATCGACTGCAACAACATCCGGGTCAACTATGACTTCAGCGGCCTCGGCAAGGGCACCGGAAGCATGGAACTCGAACGTATCATTCGCATCGCCGGCTACGACTGCAATCCCTGGAGCCAGTCGCCGGCAGAGTAATGCGGATTGATCAGGCACCGATCGCGCCGCAACGCGTCCGAGCCCCGGCACTCCAGCCAGAATCCCGTTCCGCGACACGGAACGAAGAATCCGCAAAGGTATGACTTCTGCACTATTTACGCGAGGAGGTCCCGGCATTTAGAGTGGGAGACCAAACCACCTGAAGGGAGCGTCGAAATGCCTGTTTGGACGCGCATCACCCTGTTCCTCATCACCAGCCTGCTGGCATTGTCGGCGGCTGCGATCCGGGCCGAGACCCTGCCCTATCTGGATGAACTGCCGCCGCTGCTGGATCGCGACATATTCTTCGGCGATCCGGAGATCACCGCCAGCCAGGTCTCGCCCGACGGCAAGTTCATGACCTTCCAGCGGCCATACAAGGACGTCATGAACGTCTGGATCAAGCCGCTGGAAGCCGGTTTCAACGAAGCGCGGCCACTGACCACCGGAGAACGACCGGTTCCCGGCCACTTCTGGAGCATGGATTCAAAGTACGTTCTCTACATCCAGGACAAGGGCGGCAACGAAAATTTTCACATCCATGCCGTGGATCCGCGACAGCCGCCCGAGGAAAAAACCGGGGTACCGCCGGCGCGCAATCTCACGCCCATGGACGAGGTCCGCGCGCAGATCTATTCGCTGCCGCAAAGCATGCCCGGATCGGCCATCGTCGGCATCAACGAGCGCGATCCGGCTCTGCATGATGTGTATCGACTGGATCTCGCCTCGGGCGAGATGGAGCTGTTGATCCGGAATACCGCCAACATCGCCGGATGGGTGGCCGATCACGACGGCGAAATCCGACTGGCAGTGCGCCAGACCGAAGACGGTGGGACCGAAACGCTGGCCGTCGAAGATGGTGACCCAGGCGAGGTCCTGTACTCCTGTGACTGGCGTGAAAGCTGCGGACCGCTGCGATTCCACGCCGACAACCAGCGCGTCTGGTTTCTCAGCAACAAGGGTGAAGCCGACCTGACCGGTCTTTATCTGCTCAACCCCGAAAGCGGTGAAACGGAGTTGATCGAACGCGATCCAGAAAATGAGGTCGACTTCAGCGGCGCACTGTTTGCCAATGCTGATCATCGCCTGCTGGCGACCCAATATATCGGCGCACGCTCGCGCATTTACCCGCGCGATTCCGAATTCGGGAAAGCGCTTAACCATCTGCGCGAGAATCTGCCCGACGGCGATATCAGTTTTTCATCGCAGACGCTGGACGACCGGCTGGTCAAGGTCACCGTTTCGCGCGATGTCGACCCGGGCACGGTCTACCTTTTCGACTGGCAAGAGTATTCGATCCAAAAGCTGTATGAATCGCGGCCGGAACTTCCTTCCGAACACCTCGCCAGGATGCAGCCCATCACCTACCGTGCGCGCGACGGGCTGCAGATCCCGGCCTACCTGACCACACCCAAGGGTGTCGAGTCCGAGGGTCTGGCGCTGGTCGCTCTGATTCATGGCGGACCGTGGGCGCGCGACAACTGGGGTTACTCCTCGATCGTGCAGTTCCTGGCCAATCGCGGCTACGCGGTACTGCAACCCAACTTCCGCGGCTCGACCGGCTACGGCAAGGAATTTCTCAACGCCGGCAATCGGCAATGGGGCGAGGCGATGCAAGACGACATCACCGATGGCATCAGCCATCTGGTGGAACTGGGAATCGTCGATCCCGAACGCGTCTGCATCATGGGCGGCAGCTACGGCGGCTATGCAACGCTTGCCGGGATGGCCTTCACGCCGCAGGTCTACAACTGCGGCGTCGATATCGTCGGGCCCTCCAACCTGATCACACTGCTCAACTCCATCCCGCCTTACTGGGGTCCGATCCGCAAGCTGTTCACCATGCGCATGGGCGATACGGAGACCGAGGAGGACAGGGCCAGACTGGAGCGCCAGTCACCGCTGTTTCACGTCGACAACATTGCCGCACCGCTACTGGTCGTTCAGGGCGCCAACGATCCGCGGGTCAAGCAAGCTGAATCCGACCAGATCGTGATCGCCATGCGCGACAAGGAACTGCCGGTGGAATACATCGTCGCCCCCGACGAGGGTCACGGCTTCCGTGGGCTTGAAAATCGCACGGCGATGTTCGCCCGCATCGGGGAATTCCTGGCCGAACACAACGGCGGGCGCTACCAGCAGGAGATGCCGGACAACATCGCCGCACGCCTGGACGCCATCACCGTCGCAGTCGATTCTGTCGAGGAGCCGAAACGCGCTACCGGGCTGGATGCGGCTCGCACGGTGCCACTGCCGCCGGTCGACATCGACCGGGTCCGCACCGGCAATGCCGCGTACACGGCCACCCTGGCCATGTCCGGACAGCAGATGGAACTGTCCAGCACCCGCGGGATCACGCTGCGCGAGACCGAGGATGGCCCGGTGGTCGATATTGTTTCGTCCAGCAAGGGCCCAATGGGATCGGGCACTGATCATTACGTACTTGAAGCCGGCTCAATGCTGCCGCTGCGCCGGCAGGTCGAACAGGGCCCGGCCACGATCGAAGTCGAATATGGCGCCAGCGAGGTCACCGGCGTCATCCAGGCCGGACAGGAAATCCCGATCCAGGTCGAACTCGACGCACCAGCCTTCGGCGCCGATGGAGCACTGGAAACCGTCATTATGGCTCTGGCGCTGGATACCGACTATCGAACCACGGTGCGCGCCGTGGAAATCGG
Organism: uncultured Halomonas sp.; assembly: GCA_964453565.1. Lineage (GTDB taxonomy): Bacteria > Pseudomonadota > Gammaproteobacteria > Xanthomonadales > Wenzhouxiangellaceae. The sequence goes on along the minus strand of CAYVPB010000052.1, from coordinate 573 downwards.
CATGCAGCAACGCGTGCGCTTTTACTCGATCAGCGTCGACGGGGCCGAAACCGTTTCGGTCCCGGCCGGGGAATTTGATACCTGGAAGATCAACGTTGAACCCATCGATGACGAAGGCGGCGGACAATCGCTCTGGGTCAGCCGCGAAACGCCAAGAGTGATGGTGCGCGCCGAGACCACCTTGCCACCACAGATGGGCGGCGTCACCGTCAAATCGCGGCTCGAATCGCTGGACTGAAGCCGTTAATTCCCGACAGGCCCGCCGGAAAATACGGCGAACGATCAACCGGACATGCCGGAGGGCGCTGCTGATTCCGGCGCCGGTCCCCGGCACGGTGATGTTCGGGAGCGGCGCACTTATCTTCGAGCCGGCTCTCCAGCCCCTCGGCCTGACCCTGCTTAGTGGTGTGCTGATATCCACACTGTTGACGTTGATCCTCATTCCTGCGCTGTACTACCACTGCTTCGGGCGCGGAGGATAATCCGGCTCGACCGGCTAAATCCTTTCCTGATTACGTAGTTGACCCATCAGTTGCATAAATTTCCGAGTGCGAGAGCCCGGAGAGTAGTGTT
>CAYVPB010000051.1:0-22243 GCA_964453565.1 uncultured Halomonas sp. | reverse complement strand
AGGGAAACGGAGCCGACCTACTGGCCACCGCGCCCTTCCTCGACTCTACCCATCCCTGCTACCGCGACGCCGTCAGGCCCCGCATCTGCGGCGTTTCGCTCGGTCGTGCATCCTCAACGGACAGGCGAGTACGCCTCCGGTGCACTCGGTCGCGAAACGCCCCAGCTACAGCACCTGACAGCGTCTCGCTACGCAGGGATGGTGAATAAGCCGGGCTTAAAACGACTGATTCCGCAGATACAGGCTATTTGGCCTGTTTTCCGGAAAACAGGCTATATGGGCTGTTTTTCTTTGAATGCCTGTTCGAAACCATGGATGGCCCGAAGCAACGCCCGACCACCGGCTTTCGCGAAATGGTCTTGCACCGTCTGAGGGCGGACTTCAAGTATTTTTGCGACTTCCGCATATCTTGGGTTCTTCAGGCGCCGCCACGAGCCCGAACACTTCCGCCTGCTTGCTGGTCCATCCGTTCGAAAGCCCCTCGCAGGCCGCGAAAAGGCCCTTGGCCAACGGCATTAGCCGTTTGGGCTTTAATTCGCCATCAATCGCCCAGCGGTCCGGCCCCTTGATTTCCTCCAAGCCCATGCCCGATGCTTCGAAAGCGCTTCCCCGCGATTGGGCAAGCGCTGCGCCCAATGTGCCGAAGCCAATACCAAAGGCGATTCTGGTATCTGCATCCTGGTTAAATTTCTTGACGACTGCACGCAGCAGGAGGCCGGTCCGGAGCGCATGTGCAGGGTCGACCAGCACAAATTGCCAGCCGTCGCCGCGAAATCGCTCCAGCCGCGGGCTGGCCGGCTCGGTCCAGTAACGGATTTCGTTCGCCTTTCGGCGAGCGCATTCATCAATGTTTCGAGTTTTCCGCTCTCCATCCGGGTAGAGCGCACGATATCGCCTGTCAAAACGCAGATCATTCCGTTCATCGCAGTGTTTCCGTCGCGAAACTGTTCGAGTAGAACTTCATTAACTGCAGTTTCAGCATTTGTAGACCGTTTTGCTAGATGACTCTTCCGTCCGGATCATACTCAAATCGACCAGGCGCTGGCGGATGTGCTCGTCGCGCAGGTCTTCCAGTTTATTGCGATGGCTGCGCGGCTCGGGGCCGGGCAGGGCCAGCAATTGACTAAGGAACCTCTGAACAACTCTGCGCGGAGCGCGTTTCAGTCGGAAAAGCCGCAGATCGTGCGGTGCGAGCCGAGTGACAGTAGCCATAGCTACGGCCGAGGGTCGCGACGCGCGAGATGCGGCTTTTCCGGCGAAACCCTTACGGGACGGGCCTTTGCGGGGTCTCCGACTTGTTTGGACTCGCTTATTTGGAACAACCAAATCGCGCTTGCCCAAGCCAAGCCGGAGCCACCCGCAAAGGCGCCGTCGCGCCCGTGCAGAGTTATTCAGAGGTTCCCTAAGCTCGGTGAGGAAAAGCTGGTAGTTGGCGCGCTCCTTGCCGCCGGTGTCGCGCCAGCGGTCGATGAAGGCTTCGACCGGGTTGTGTTCCGTGTGATTGCGGGATTGGTCCATGCGCCGGTTCCGCTAAGCTCCATTTGAAAGATTACCAGCAATCGAGGGGGCGGGGGGAGAGGTGCACCGGGGATAGCGCCGGAGGTCCTGTGGTGTGGGTTTCCAGTGAATCATTCACGGTCCGGGGAAACCCCCGGCAAAGCCAGAGATGCTGGATCCCGGATCAAGTCCGGGAAAACAATAGGCATGGGTGTCCAGAACGTGCGTTTAACGAAAAAGAGCGGAGAATCTGTCCTAATCCGGCTTTTACGCGGCAGTAAATTAACAACAGGTCAGCGTTAAATCCGACAGGCTCCTAGCTCCGCCAGGCGCGTGCCAGAGGAAGCCTCAACAAGAATTCTGGTGGGCGATGCTGGGTTCGAACCAGCGACCCCTGCCGTGTGAAGACAGTGCTCTCCCGCTGAGCTAATCGCCCACTGTTCTGTAATCATACCGAAGATGCGGTGGTTGCGGGCAGATGCAAAAGCCTGTTAACGTCCCGGCGACCGGCACGGCGTGGGCGATGGTCAGGCGGTTTTTCGGGCTCGCCGAGCCCATAGCGCGGGCAATGCGTCGGGTGAAATCAGCAGCCGGTAGAGCACCGGGATGACCAGCAGGGTCAGCGCGGTGGAGGTGATCAGGCCGGAAATGATGGCCCAGGCCATTGGGGGCCACAGCGTGGACTGGGTCAGGGTCAGCGGCGCCAGGCCGACGATGGTGGTGGCGGTGGTCATCAGTATCGGGCGGGTGCGGCGGACCACGGCATCGGCGATGGCCTGCTCGACATCCTTGCCGTCGCGACGGTTCTGTTCGGCCACGTCGATCAGCACGATGGCGTTGTTGACGACGATGCCGACCAGCGCGACCACGCCGAGCAGCGCGGTGAAAGAGAATGCCTGGCCGGTCAGCAACAGGCCCGGCACCACGCCGATGGCGGCCAGCGGCACGGTCGCCAGCACGATTGCGACCAGCCGGAACGAATTGAACTGCCACAGCAGAAATACCAGCAGCAGCAGAATGCCGATCGGCAGCGCGGTATACAGCGCGGTGTTGGCGTCGCCGGCCTCGGCGGCCGCGCCGCCGACTTCGATGCGCACGGTTTCGGGCACATTCAGGTCCGGAAGCCGGGCCTGAAACTTGTGCAGCACCTGATTGTAGGTCGCGCCTTCGGCGGTTTCGGCCATCACCCGGGTCAGGCGCTGCAGGTCGTGGTGCTCGATTACCGCCGGCTGAAACGTCACTCTGGTATTGACAAATTGCGCCAGCGGGACTTCGCCGGCAGCAGTCTGCAGCGCCAGCCCCTCTAGCGCGTGGGCTGGAAAACGTTCGCCCTCTGGGGAGCGGATGCGCATCGGTACCGGTTCGCGACCTGGCCGCCAGGTCGAGAATTCGCGCCCCAGTGTGGCGTCGGCCAGCAATCGGCCGATCTGTTCGCGGGTCACGCCGAATCGTGCGGCGATACCGTCGTCGATTTCGAACTCCATGGTCGGGATGCCGGTGCCCAGGGTGTGTCGCACATCTTCGGCTTCCGCCAGTTCCCGCAGGGCCCCGGTGACGGTCTCGGCGGCCAGTTGCAGATCATTGATTTGCTTTCCGAACAGTCGCAATTCCACCGGGGCATCCACTGCCGGCCCCTGACCCAATCGGTGCACGACCACCTGCGCCTGGGGCGAGTCCTGCCGCGCCAGGCGCCTGGCCAGGGGAATCAGCCGGCCAAGCTGGAGGTCGTTGTCGGTGATCACGACCAGCCGCGCCAGGTGCGGCGCGCCGGTGGTCTCGGCCAGGTTGTAGAAAAAGCGCGGGCCGCTGAAACCGGCGTAAACATGTACCGCGCGCACTTCCGGACGCTCACGCATGCGCTCTGCCAGACTGTTGGCCAGCAGCGCCGTGTGCAGGGTGCGCGTGCCTTCCGGAAAACTCAGGTCGATCAGCAACTGGTTGCGGTCGGTGGATGGAAAGAAGTCCTGCGGCAGCCAGCGGACCAGGGTCATCGAGGTTGCGATCATGATCAGCGCTGCGATCAGGACGGTGCCGGCGCGCCGCTTGCCGAGTTGCGACAGCCAGCGGCCCAGGGTCTCGATACGCGCCTGTACACCGGTCTGGTGTCCACGGGTCGATGGCCGGAGTACCGCGGCGCTGAGCGGCGGCGTGACCAGTACCGCATAGAAATAGCTGACTGTCAGGATCAGCATGACCATGGCCGGAATGGCGCGGGTGAAGTCGGCGGTGTCGCCTTCCGAAAGCAGCAGCGGGGTAAACGCCGCCAGGGTGGTGCCGGTGGCCGCGGCCAGCGGGCCGGCCAGTTCACGCACCGCCTTGCCGCAGGCGTCGGCCGGCTGCAGGCCGCGGTCCAGATGCCACTGCAGGTTTTCGACCATGACGATGGCGTTGTCGACCAGCATGCCGAGCGCGACCACCATGCCTGCAATCGCGATCTGGTGCAGCACGCCACCGCCGATGGCAAACACTGCCAAGGCGCTGAAAATGACCAGCGGCAACAGGCTCGCGACCAGCAACCCCAACCGGGCACCCATGAACAGCAGCAACAGCAGCGCGACCACGATCACGCCGTAAAGCAGCGAGCGTCCCAGTTCGGTCAGGCGCTTTTCGACCCATTGCGGCTGGAAGAACATTTCGTCGATCTCAAGCGGAGCGTAGCCGGGCCGCAGTTCGTCGATGAGGGCTCGCAGCTTGCGGCCGAAGGCCACGGTGTTGAGTTCGTTGTCGGGAATGACCAGCCCCAGCCCGACCGACGGTCTGCCGTCCAGCCACATGCGCTCGGTCGCCGGTTCGGCCGGCACCAGCTCGACTTGTGCGATCTGTTCCAGCGGCAGCAGCACGCCGGTGGCCGTGCGAATGGCGGTCGTGCGCAATTCGTCGAGGTTGGAGAATTCCGTCAGCGGATCCAGTACCAGGCTGCGTCCGTCACGGTCCAGGGTGCCGCCGGCCAGGGTGCGGTTGGCCGCGTCGAGTTGCTGCGCCAGCGATTCCGGGGTGATCCCCAGCGCCTGCGCGCGGGCCGGGTCGAGCTTGATCAGCAATTGCTCGCCCGGGTCGGCCAGGACTTCGACCCGTGACAGCTCACGCAAACGGAACAGGTCGCGACGCAGTGCGCGCGCGGCGTCGAGCAGCACCAGCAGATCGTCGTCGCCGCTGACGGTCAGCACGACCGAATGGGTGTCCATGGCCCGGTCCTTGAGTTCGGGCTCGCCGACGCCGGGCGGGAACTTGCGCGCCGCGATTTCGAGCGCGACCCGCACCCGGTCCCAGGCCGCATCGGTGTCGTAAATGCTCGAGCGCAGGCGCACCCTCACATTGGCCAGCCCCAGCCGTGCCACGCCGCGGATCTCGTCGACTTCCTCGACCTGGGCCAGTTCCTCCTCGAGCGGGTTGAGCACCAGCCGTTCGACTTCGGCGGCTTCCGCCCCGGGCCACTGCACATTGACCTGGGCGAATCGATACGGAAAGAATGGATCTTCCTGGCGATCCATGCCGAACCAGGCGGCCGCGCCGATCAGCGACAGTACCGTGACCGCGGCAAGAATCAGCCGGCGTCGTTCCAGGGCAAAGAAGATTGCACTCATTCAGTCCGGCTCACGACGGATTCTATAACCTGAACGGCCTCGCCATCGAGCAGCAGTGCCTGGCCGGCGATGATGATGCGGTCTCCGTTTTCGATGTCGCCGAAAACATCAACCCAACCGCCGCTGAGCCGGCCGGCCTGGACCGAGACACGCTCGGCGCGGCCATCGCGGACGCGGAACAGCCGGCTGATCCCGGTGCCCGGATCGATCAGTGCGGTCAGCGGGACCGCGATCCGGGGTTGGGCGGCAAACTCGAATTCGACATGGATCGCGTCGCCGGGGGACCAGGACGGGTCTACCGGTCCGGCCGGCGTGACGATGACCGGGCGCGGCTGTCCCGGCTCCGCCTGGCCGGGGCCGATGATTTCGCCGCCAATGGACTGGCCGTCCTCGATGCGGATCATGCGCAACGCGGTGATCCGGTCGAGGTCTTTTTCGGCCGGCAGCGCGAGTTCAGCCTCCAGAGCCTGGCCCTCGCTGAAGGTCATGACCGTCTGACCGGCCGCGACGAAATCGCCGGGTTCGACCAGAAATCTTGCGACGCGGCCGCCGAATGGTGCGCGCAGGCTGGCCTCGGCCAATTGGCTGCGGGCCTCGGCCAGCGCAGCTTCGGCCTGTTCCACCGCCGCGTGTGCGGCATCGCGGCGGGTTCGGGTCTGGTCGAGCTGATCTTCTGAAATCAATTGTCGCTCGACCAGCGAGGTTTGCCGCCGGGTATCGATTTCGAGTTGTTCCAGCCGCGTTCGGGCCTCGTTGACCCGTGCCTGGGCCGAGGCCACGCCGGGCTGCAGTGCTGGATTGTGCAAGGTGGCCAGCAGGCTGCCGGCGGCAACGGCATCGCCGAGTTGTACATGTCGTTCGGCCAGGTAGCCGGGGTGCAGGAACGCCAGTTCAGCGCGCTGGCGCGCGCGCAGCGCGCCGGGCAGACGCAGCCGTTCAGGCTGTTCCAGCAACCGCGCCTCGGTTATCCGAACCGGCCGCGGGGATGGTTCGGTGATGGCATGATCGAGGCCGGATTGGTCGCAACCGGTCATGATGGCAGCGCTCGCGATCAGTACCAGCAAGCCGGCCGCTGCCTTGAGCCGCTTTCGGCAAATGGCGGTGCAGGCGGGTCGACAGGCGGCTGCAGGCCGACGGGGGATATTCAACATTACTGAGCTCCGGGTTCAGTCGTCTGCGCGCAGGCCGTCGATGAAGATCTTGAGGAAATCGTCGAGGAATTCCTCGTCGCTGCCGATGCCCGGCCATTGCGCGTGGTGGGCGCGGCCATGAAACCACTGGCTGCAGGTCATGACAAACAGCGTGACGGCGTGCACCGGGTTGATGTCGTCGCGGAAGATCCCGGCGCGTTGGGCCTCGCGGATGCGTGCCGCCCCCAGTGCGACCATTTCGCCCTCGCGCTCGCCGCAACTGGCGTCGCCTTCCATGTGAATCCAGCCCAGCAGCCGTACCACCTGTGGATTCTCGGCCAGGAACCGGAAATAGCGGATCACCCCGTTTCTGAGCAGGGCCTCATCCGCCACCGGCGCGGATTCCAGTTCCGGTTTCTGCTGCTCCATGTAGCGCGAGAAAGCCGTTTCCTTGACTTCGTCCCAGAGGGCTTCCTTGCTGCCGAAATGGTGGTGAATCAAGCTCTTGGTCACACCGGATCGCTCGGCGATCTGGCGCATCGCGACATCGGCAAAGCCGCGTTCGACAAACAATGTCATGGCGGCATCGACAATGCGCGCGCGGGTGGCTTCGGCGTCCCTGGTTCTGGTGGTGTTCATGCTGCAATCATACAACTAACTGGCCGACCGGTCAATTAAAATCAAAAGACGGTTTTCCGCTTTGGTCTTTCCGGTTTCCGGCGATTCAAGGAGGCACGAGAAACACGCAACAGTCACTAATACAATCGAACTGGCCACGGTCTGCACGATGTTACCTCGATCAGGCTACTGCGCCTGAGCATGCTGCGCAGAATGGCGAAACCGAGGATCGCGGCCAGCTCCGAGCCTTCGATGGAGAAGCCGACAATCAATGCTGCGTTACCAATGCTGACCGCAATCACCCACGCACATAGCCGACCGGCACGGCCGGAACAGGCCCTCGGGGGACGGGTATCTACCCGGCTAATTCATGGATTCCCGGTTTTTTCGTCTAAAAAACTTCGGGTAGGCCGGTACGCCATCCCCGCAGGATGTGAATCGCTTCGATCATTGCAGGTGTAACTGCGATCACGAGGTCGTCAGGGTTGGAGTTCAAGCGACGCTGCAATGGGCAAATGATCGGACACCCCTTCACGAGCCTCCAGGTCGAAGCGCTTTGGTGTGCCGTCATCGTTAAGTTGATCCGGATACATCGCCACGACCGCGACTGAATCGACGTCAAGCGACCAGCGGCTACCGGGCGCAGCCGAGAACAGAATCATGTCAAGGAACGACCAGCTCGCGCCGCGTGACCAGTAATTTGTGCCCTTGCAGCTATCACAGCCCACCTCGTGGACGACGGTCCAATAAGGCCGAACCATCTCATCCATGATGGGCGTGTTCTCCATCTCGCGTTTCGGCGTATTGAAATCACCGGCCGCGAAGACGACGCGGTCAGCGGGCACATTCGCGCGCAAGCGGTTTAACTGTTCGTAGGCAATCCAGCGCATTTCGATGGGGTGAAACGGCGCCGGGGAATGGATGGAAAACCCGGTCATGACCGTGCCATCGGGCAGCTCGAAACTGGCCTCAAGCATGCCGCGGGTGTCCTGCACGCGGTCGGGAAACGCAGACATATCGAACGGATGCAGCTCCGGTTCATCGACCAACGGCAACCGGGTCAGGAATGCAACATCGATACCCCGGGCATCGCGGCCCTCGATCAGCACCGGTTCATGGTACTCGGCGTGGCTCAGATGCTCTCGGCGAAGCCGATCAAGAACGCTGAAGTTCTCCACTTCCTGCAGCGCGATGATGTCCGGCCCCCGGCCGTCGTTGTAGGCAAGGATCGTTGCCGCCAGTTGTTGGAGCTTAAAGCGCAGCGCCTGTTCATTCCAGTCAAGGTAGAGACAGTCTTCGCGCCAGCGCTCGACTTCGATCAGATTGCAGGCGGCAATGTGGGCCGGATCCGATTTGGTCGCTGCCGGCAGGTAGGTGGCGTCGTTCTTTCCCGGGTCGTCTTGTGTGTCGAATAGATTTTCAACGTTGAAGGCCATGATGCTGATTCGCTGAGGCTCGGCCTCGATACCAGTCGTTCTGGAAGCGTCAACGGAAGGGATAGGCGACGGAGCAGACGAGCAAGCACTGAGTGCAAGGCTTACCGCAAGGATCAACAATTTGTTCATTTGATCAAAACCAGTCAAAAGGCGATTCTAGGCACATATTCAGCACGGTTTCATAGCCGTCATCTTGGGCATGATTGTATCTGAACTCACATTCCTTTCGGGGTGAAATGGACATCGGAAACGTGGCTTCGGCGGCCGCTCTGGTCACCTGCCTTCACCATCCCGCGGTGCGCGACTGGCTGCTGTTCGAACGTGAGCTGGAGCCGCTTGTTCTCGGTATCGAGCCAGCAGTCGATGCGGAAAGCTCGCCGCCCCTGCTCGCACTCGATGAGCTTGCCTATGCCGCCGGCGACCCCGGGATCTATGTTGTCACCCGCGTTGACTCGTCGGCGTCGCCGGCGGATTCTCCCGCGCGGGTCCGCGTCCGGAACAGACACGATCCAGATAACGAAATCGAACGCTTTATCGTCGCGTTGATAGCCGCGGTGCTGTTGACCGTGCAGATCATTGCGGGCATTTTGCTTTGGGGTCAGAGAAGAAATCGCCGGATCCGACCGCGTTCTCAAAATTTTCATGACTCGAACTAAAACTAAAACAGTTCTTGATGATTGGCCGCGCGGTGAATCAGGACCTGCAATTGAGTCAAACCTCTTGTCAGCGCGATGGGCCCCGGCTGCAGGATATCGGCCGATTTGATCTCGGGGAGTTGTCCGCTCACCACCGCGGGCAGTGCCTCAAAATCCGGTCAGCATGCTGACTCGCTCGGGTCGGAATTTCCTGCCGCACCAGGATCCGATGATCAGGTCGGACGAGCCCTGTATGTCACGATCGGGTCCGGACAGAATGCGCTGTCTGGCATCTGGCAGGCTGGCGAGGCCGGCGCGGCAGTTGACTGCCCTCTTGGCGGACCTGTTCGATGTGGGCCGACAATTCATCGACCAGCCTGCGAGCGGCCGGGCGGGCGTCGACCGGCGCGCCGATCTGGAAAACCATGTCGATGATGCCGGCCATGTCGCGCTGATTGAATACATGGACCGCCACGCCCCGTCGGATGAGTTCCGCCGCCAGATCAGCCCCTCATCATCGAATTTGGGTGTGAGCTCGTTGCCTTCTTCCACCTGTTCAATGGAACGCCTTGCATTCAGCTCGATGCTCGCTTGGTCTTGAATGGATTGGGTGTTTTCAGCTTTGCTGGTCATCACTGGAATTCCTTTCCTTCGGTCTGCCCGAGGTTTCAACCCGCCTTATTCAGTGCGCCCCGAAGACGCGGTTTACCAGTGGAGGAAGGTACCACCCGGATAGTTGTCGATTGATCTGGTAGCTGACGAGCGGTTTCGCCGGGGAACTGGCGGGGATGAAGCCTCGTGACAAAGGCCACCTTGGGCGGTTAAGCGATCCAGCGGGCCGTAACGCGGGTGAAGTCTAAGCAGGCCTTGAAAGTTCTGATGCGGATGCCGACCCGCCCCCATTCCGGGGAAGGAATCGATGGAAGCACCCGTCTGATCCGTCGGGGCAGTAGGCACGGCACGCTGGAAAGGCAGACCGGGGGAGACCCGCATCTGGTGAGGGGTCGCGACCCTCGCCGCCGCGTTCTGCGCGGTGGCCGGATGCGGGAGTTGGACAGGGCCATAGTGCTTTTGAAGCAAACGATGACGAGGTGATTGGCGATGAGCCTGACAACACCGGATAAGATCAGGAGCTTGCACAGAAAGCTTTATCTCCAGGCGAAGGCGGAACAAGATGCCGAATCGGGCGACCCGGCGCCTCCCGGCTCCGCAGTAGGCAGGGTGGTGAATAAGGTGGGGTCATCGCAGGCATGTAAGATTTCCGGCCTTCCGAGCGACTAGTCAGAGAACAACCCTTTGCGATGTTGAATTTTCGGATGCACCCCCTGTGGCCAAAGATTGAAGCGTTTCACCCGCAACTATGGCGTGCGGTGAGCGGCTATGAACTCAATCCGGCGCTGCGCGAGGAGTTGTATCAGGAAGTGCTGTTAGCCATCTGGGAAAGCCTGTCCCGGTTGCGCGAGCCAAACCGGCTGCTGTTTTTCGCCCTGCGCATCGCGCACAACCTGGGAGCCAGCCATGCACGCACGGCGGCGCGCCGGCCGGTCTCGGTAAGTTTCGACGAACTCTCGCTCGACATTCGCACTGAAGAGCGCCCTGACGATGCCGAAGCGGCGCGGCGCGATTGGCTGTTTCAGGCCCTTGCAACGCTGCCGTTGAATCTGCGCCAGGTGTTGATGCTGCAGTTGGAAGGTTTCGATTATGCAGAAATCGCCGAGTTGCTCGGCATCAGTGCAGAAAATGTCGGCGTGCGGCTGCATCGGGCGCGCGCACAGCTAAAAGAGGTAAAAAGCGATGACCATTGAAGACCAACTTCGCGCGGCCTGGAATGCCGAATCCGGGGGGCAAGTGGACTTGACGAGCCTGACAGCACGGGTTCGGCGCCAGCAGCGTCGTCGGTTCATGCAGCGGTCCCTGGAAGCGATGCTGACCGTCGCCGCCGTTGCCCTGTTTGCCCACGCGCTGATCTCACAGACCATGGGGCCGTCGCATTGGCTCCTTCTGCCGTTCTTTGCGGTGTTTCTGCCTACAGCCTGGCTTTTGACGTTTCGCGGTCCCCGACTGGATACCGAAGCCACTGCCGCGCCGACCAATGTCTACGCGCGAATTCGCCTGGCGCAATTGAAAGTCAACCTGCGCGATCTGTGGCTGGCAAAGCGGACCGCTCAGGGATTGTTCGCTTACGCATTGCTGGCCTGTCTCGGCGCGTGGAGGTTCGGCGATGCGCAATGGCGAGAAGCTGCGCTCTGGCTGCTGGCCTACGCCCTGGTGTGGCTGGTTGCGAGCCTGCTGGTGACGCATCGGCTCGAATGGCGCAGGCGAAGCGAAGATCGCAATCTGCGCAGTTTGCTTGATGATTGAGCGATTGCCCAGAGGTGTATCTCTCAGGCCAGCCTTGCGCGCACCGCGGCTGAGACCAGCTTCATGTCGGCCCGGCCCTGGACCTTCGGTTTCAGAAACCCCATGACCTTGCCCATGTCCGAGACCTGGCTGGCGCCGGTCTCGGCGAGCGCCTGATCGATCAGCGCTGCCAGTTCGTCCTCGCCAAGGGGTTCGGGCAGGAATTCGGACAACACCTCGATTTCGGCCTGTTCGGCCTCGGCCAGCTCGGGGCGATGACCGGCCTGGTACTGCTCGATCGACTCGCGTCGCTGCTTGACCATCTTGTCGATTACAGCCAGCACCTGACGATCTTCGAGTTCGATGCGCTCGTCGATTTCCTTTTGCTTGATCGCCGCGGTGAGCATGCGCAAGACCTTGAGGCGCGCCTTCTCGCCGGCCTTCATGGACTGCTTGACCTGGTCGTTGATTTTCTGTTTCAGAGACACGTTGAATCGCGGTGGCAGGTTGCAGACTCAAGAATACGTCAAAAATATAATGACCGGGAATGCCTGTTGTCTTTCCAGGAAACCCAAAGCCGCGGAGGAGCGCTTTCCGGGGCTCGCCCTCGCGCAGCAAATTTGAAGAGGTTTCTCAGTACAAACGCTTGCGGTTCGTGACGTCCCGGCTCAACTTGCGTAAATGCCGCTTCACGGCTGCGGCCTTCTTGCGCTTGCGTTCCTGAGTCGGTTTCTCATAGAACTCGCGGCGACGGGTCTCGGCAACCACGCCGGCTTTTTCGCAGGAGCGCTTGAATCGGCGAAGCGCGTATTCAAACGGCTCGTTTTCCTTGACCTTGACATTAGGCATGCTGAATCAACCAAACCTTCAAATTTGAGTAAGTTAACCAGTATATCGCGCTAAGCTAGTCGAATGCAAAATTTTTCTGCATCCGCCGACACCGTGCTGGGCATAGAGACTTCCTGTGACGAAACGGCTGCAGCCGTGTACCGGCACGGTGAGGGAATTATTGCCGAGGCAGTCCATACTCAGCTTGATCATGCCCGTTACGGCGGTGTGGTGCCGGAACTGGCCTCACGCGATCATGTCCGCAAGCTCGGGCCGATGATCCGCCAGGTGCTGGACCAGGCCGACCTCGGTGCCGAAGCGCTCGACCTGATCGCTTTCACCCGCGGTCCCGGCCTGGCCGGAGCCTTGCTGGTCGGAACCAGTGTCGCGGTTGCCTATGGTGCCGCCATCGATCGGCCGGTGGTGGGCGTGCATCACATGGAGGGTCATCTGCTCTCGCCTTTGCTGGAGGCCGATGCTCCCGGGTTTCCGTTCGTTGCGCTGCTGGTATCGGGCGGCCACACCATGCTGGTTGAAGTGGCCCGGCCGGGCTGTTATCGCTTGATGGGCGAGACCCTGGACGATGCTGCCGGTGAAGCCTTTGACAAGACCGCACGCCTGCTCGGGCTTGCCTATCCGGGCGGGCCGGAGGTCGCTCGCCTGGCTGAGCGCGGCGACCCGAACCGGTTCGGATTTCCGCGTCCGATGACCGACCGGCCGGGTCTGGATTTCAGTTTTTCCGGGCTCAAGACCCACACTCGGTTGCTGATCGAGCACGCCGCTGCTGACGACCGGACGCGCGCCGACATCGCCGCCGGTTTCGAGCGCGCAGTGGCCGAAACGCTGGCAATCAAGTGTCGCCGGGCGTTGAAGGAGGCGCGTCTTGAGCGGCTGGTCGTGGCCGGCGGTGTCAGCGCCAACCGCAAGTTGCGTGCGGTTCTCGACAAGGTTATCCCGGGACGCGTGTATTATCCGCCGCCGGCGCTTTGCACCGACAACGGTGCCATGATCGCCCTGGCCGGCTGGTTTCGCCGACATCAGGCTGAATCGGCCAAAATTATTTCCGTTCGCCCGCGCTGGCCGCTGGACGAATTGCCGCAAATCGCGGCGGTCTGAACTGCCGGCGCAAGGAGAATCAAGTACATGGATCGGGTATTCATCCAGGATCTGGAGGTCGAAACCGTGGTCGGCGTCTACGACTGGGAGCGCGAAATTCGCCAGAAGGTCGTGCTCAACCTCGAGATGTCGGCCGACATTGCGCGCGCCGCGCGCAGCGACGCCATCGAAGATACACTGAACTACAAGGCGGTCGCCAAGCGGCTGATTTCGTTTGTGGGCGCCAGCGAGTTCTTTCTGGTCGAAACCCTGGCCGAGCGCTGCGCCGAGATCGCGCTGACCGAATTTGGCGTCGCCTGGCTCAAGCTCCGGCTGGACAAGCCCGGCGCTGTCACCGGCTCGAAATCGGTCGGCGTCATCATCGAGCGCGGTCGCAAGCCGGAGTAAAGAAGGCTTCCCATGCATTACCATCGTTCGACGCTCTTGCTGTCGGCAAAATTCTTCGGGTTCATTGCGTGAGTCAAACAGAAACCGTCTATCTCGGATTGGGCAGCAATGTCGATGCCAGCGCCAACCTGCGGTCCGGTCTGGACGCATTGCGCCAGCGTTTTGGCCAGGTCGTATGTTCTCCGGTCTACCGCTCCGAGGCGGTCGGTTTTGAGGGAAAGGACTTTCTCAACGCCTGTTGCCGGATTGAATGCGATCTCGCGCCGGAAGAACTCAAGGCATGGCTGACCGCGCTCGAAGATCGCCACGGTCGCAAGCGCGACCTGCCGAAATTCTCCGACCGCACGCTGGATATCGACATTCTGCTGCACGGCGACCACGTTGGGCGTTTCGGCCGGCTGGAACTGCCGCGCGGCGAAATCCTCAAATACGCCCACGTCCTCAAACCCCTGGCCGACCTCGCACCGGACCTGAGCCATCCCGCAACCGGCATCTCGTTTGCCAGACACTGGCAGGAATTTACGGGCGACCGCTCCCTTGTCGCTGTTGATTGGCAACACTCTGATTGAATCTTCCTGCGTGCCAGGAGGCATGTGAAATCACGCATCTGGCGTGTCAATACGTAAAGATCTGACTATCCCGGCTTATGTGAAGTTTTTTGCCATCTGCCAGCAGCGCCGGTTGCCAGGGCAGGCGGGGAGTGGCGTTGCTTGCTGGCGAGAAAAATGCGGCCCGGGGCCGCATTTTTCGCTCCACCATCCAATGGTGGTTGTTGCTGGTTGGTGATCAGTGCAGCAGGGGTGCGATCACCAGGCTGACGATGGCCATGACGTTGATGAGAATGTTCATCGACGGTCCGGAGGTGTCCTTGAGCGGGTCTCCGACGGTGTCCCCGACTACATTGGCCGTGTGGGTTTCGGAACCCTTGCCGCCAAAGTTGCCTTTTTCGACATGCTTCTTGGCGTTGTCCCAGGCACCACCGGCATTGGCCATGGTCAGTGCCAGCAGCACCGCGGCGACCAGCGCGCCCCCAAGCATTCCACCCAGCGCTTCCGGACCCAGGCCAAAGCCGACAGCGACCGGGCCGAGCACCGCGAGTGCCGCCGGCAGCAGCATGCGCTTGATCGCGCCGGTGGTGGCGATATCAACACAGCGCGCAGCATCGGGCTCGGCCTTGCCTTCCAGCAGGCCGGGAATTTCGCGGAACTGACGGCGGATTTCCTGGATCATTTCGAAGGCCGCGGCACCGACTGCGGTCATCGTGATCGAGGCGACCAGGAACGGGAACAGGCCGCCGATGAACATGCCGATGAGCACGTTCGGGTCGGAAATCGCCAGCATGAAATCGATCTTGTCAAGCTTGATTTCAGCGATGTAGGCCGAGATGATGGTCAGCGCCGCCAGTGCCGCGGCACCGATGGCGAAGCCCTTGCCAATGGCGGCCGTCGTGTTGCCCAGCTCGTCCAGCGAGTCGGTGATCTTGCGCGTGTCCTCGCCCAGGCCGGCCATTTCGGCGATGCCGCCGGCGTTGTCGGCGACTGGTCCGTAGGCGTCGATGGCCATGGTCATACCGACCGTGGCCAGCATTGAGACCGCGGCGATACCGACGCCGTAGAGGTCGGCCTGCGCGTTGGCGATGAAGATCATCAGGCAGATGGTCAGAATCGGAATGACGACCGACTGCATGCCGGTGGCAAGCCCCGAGATGATGACTGTGGCCGGCCCGGTTTCTCCGGATTCGGCAATATCGCGGATGGGCTTGCCCGAAGTGTAGTACTCGGTGGAGAGGCCGATGATCACGCCGCCGATGGCGCCGACTACTGTGGCCAGCCAGATGCCGCTTCGCAGATCAAGCGCCGAGATCAGGAACCAGGCCAGAATCACGAATGCGACCGCGGCCGAGATGGTTCCGATGCGCAATGCGACCTCGGGGCTCTTGCTGGCCGAAGCGCGAACCAGCCCGATTGCGGCGATCGAGCAGACCAGACCCAGCGAGGATAGCAGCAGCGGCAGACCCATCAGGGCACTGTCCGGGCCCATGCCCGGCACCAAGCCGACCGAACCGGCTTCCTTGACCATCACGGTGGCCAGGGCCACGGTCGCGATCATTGCGCCGCAATAGGATTCGAAGATATCCGAGCCCATGCCGGCCACATCGCCGACGTTGTCGCCGACGTTGTCGGCAATCACGCCCGGGTTGCGCGGGTCGTCTTCTGGAATGCCGGCTTCGACCTTGCCGACCAGGTCGGCGCCGACATCGGCCGACTTGGTGAAGATGCCGCCGCCGACACGATAGAACAGTGCGACCACGCCGGCGCCCATGCCGAAGCCGTGGATGCGGTGGGCGGTTTCAGGATCGGTGCCGAAGATGACGTACAGGCCACCCAGGCCCAGCAGGCCCAGCGACGCCAGTACCAGGCCCATCACCGAGCCGCCGTAGAAGGCGACCGAAAGCGCGCGGTCGGTACCGAAGTTGTGGGCCGCGGTGGTGGTGCGGACGTTGGCCCGAGTGGCGGCGATCATGCCCAGATAGCCGGCCAGGGCGGAACTGACGGCGCCGACCAGGAATGCGATCGCGGTCTGGATGCCCAGCGACAGCATCAGCCCGGCGAACAACACCGCGACCGAGATGCCGATCATGATCAGCTCGCGGCGCATGAAGGCCATGGCGCCCTGCTGGATCAGTTTGGCGATTTCGGTCGGTTTGCCCTCCATGACCGGGTAGCGCATCATCGCGCGGTAGATGATGAAGGCGAAAATCAGACCGACGACGCCCAGCGCCGGCGGGATCAGATTCTGGTCCATTGGAACTCCCTATGCTTGTTCGATTTCGATTCTGAAAGGATTGACGGATTTTTCAGGAATTTCGCACGCGGTTCATCCACTGGTTTCGCCGCCGCGCTTGCCGCCGAAAGGCCGGCTCCATATAACCGCACTATTTTACGCGTCATTGCACCTTTGCGGCAAGGCGCTGGACGGATTATTGTCCTGATTCGACCACTGCCGGCCTGACGGCCTGCCGCCAAATCGATCGGAATTGCATGCCAATGTGAATTTAATGTATTAACGCGTTAATGCATTATGTTATCCTGCGCACATGAAGCAGCTAGCCGGAGAGCATCTCAAGGCCAATCGGGCCGGGCGCGAAAGCCTGGCCGAGGCGTTAATGGAAATGCGAAGCGCCGAAGAGTGCCGGTCGCTGCTGCGCGATCTGACCACGCCGGCTGAACTGGAGGCGCTGGTTGATCGCTGGCGCGTGGCCCAATTGCTGGATCAGCAATTGCCCTATCGCGAAATTCATGACCGCACCGGGGTCAGCGTGACCACCATCGGACGGGTCGCACGCTTCATCGAGATGGGCCATGGCGGCTATCGACTGGCGCTGGACCGCCTGCGTTCGAATCGAAATGACCGGAACCGAAATACCAGAGGCGACAAGCAGAATGGCTGAGACACAACCCAGAATCAAGATCGCAATCCAGAAATCCGGCCGGCTGGCAGAGGAATCGCTGGGATTGCTGAAAAAATCCGGCCTGCAGTTCGAATCCAGCAAGGACAAGCTGTTCTGGTTCGGGCGCAACCAGCCGGTGGACCTGTTGCTGGTGCGCGATGACGACATTCCCCGTTTGCTGCTGGAGGGTGTTTGCGAACTTGGCATCGTCGGCGAAAACGTTGCCGCCGAGAAGCTGCTCGAAGCGCGCAAGCGCCGGCCCGATGCGCATCTGGAGAATCTGGTCAGCCTGGATTTCGGCTATTGCCGCTTGATGCTGGCGATCAGCGAAGATCAGGATTACAGCGGCCCGCAGCAGCTCAACGGCAAGCGGGTCGCGACCAGCTATCCGCTGCTGACTCGCCGTTGGCTGCACGAGAACGGCGCCCAGGCCGATGTGGTCCTTCTCAACGGCGCGGTCGAGATTGCACCCAGCCTGGGTACGGCCGAAGCCATCGTCGATCTGGTTTCAACCGGCACCACGCTTCGGGCCAACCACCTCAAGCCGGTGGCGACCGTGCTCGAAAGCCAGGCTGCAATGTATCGCGGGCAATCGGAGCTGCCGCCGGAACGACAGGCGCTGCTGGACAAGCTGGTCCAGCGTGTGCTCAGTGTGCAGCGTGCGGGCGAGACCAAGTACGTAATGCTGCACGCGCCACGTGATCGGCTGGAACGGATTTCAAGGATTCTGCCGGGGGCGGAGACTCCAACCGTGTTGCCGCTGGAAGGTCAGCATGATCGTGTGGCGGTGCATGCGCTGTGCACCGAGCAGGTGTTCTGGGAACATCTGGAAGAACTCAAGGCCGCCGGCGCCTCGGCCATTCTGGTCCTGCCGGTGGAGAAGATGCTGGTATGAAGACTGTCGACTGGAACGGGTTGGACCAATCCGACCGGGCCGCGTTGCTGGCGCGTCCACGTATCGAAAGCGACCAAGAACTTGCATCGATCGTCGCCGAAGTTATCGCCAACGTGTATCGAAATGGGGATCAGGCGTTGACCGACTACAGCCGCCGCTTCGATCCGGTCGCAGCGGTTGCGCAATGGCAGGATAGCGACAGTCGCGCCGCGCTGGATCCGGCGCTGGATGCCGCGCTGGACCGGGCGATCGCGACCGTGCGCGCCTTCCATACCGCCGGCAAGCCGAAGGACTACGCGGTTACGACCGCGCCCGGCATCGAATGCCGGATGCGCCATCTGCCGCTGGATCCGGTCGGGCTGTATGTGCCGGCCGGCAGCGCGCCGCTGCCGTCGACCGCGGTCATGCTGCTGGTCCCGGCACTGTTGGCCGGTTGCCAGCAGATCGTGCTGGCCACACCGCCCAACGCTCAGGGCCGGGCCGATGATGCAGTGCTTGCGGTGGCGGCAAAACTGGGGCTTGACAAAGTGCTGGTCGCCGGCGGGGCGCAGGCCATCGCGGCAATGGCCTATGGCACCGAGACGGTGCCCAAATGCACCAAGCTGTTCGGGCCCGGCAATCGTTTCGTCGCCGAGGCCAAGCGCCAGGTGGCATTGGATGCTCTGGGCGCGGCCCAGGATTTGCCGGCCGGGCCGTCGGAGGTGCTGGTGATTGCCGACGGGACTGCCCATCCCGAATGGGTCGCCATCGACCTGCTCAGCCAGGCCGAGCACGGTCCGGATTCGCAGGCGATTCTTGTGACCGACGCGCCCGACCTGGGCGAACAGGTCGCGGACGAGGTGCGGCGCTTGCTTGCCATGCTCACAAGGGCCGAAACGACGGCGAAGGCACTCGAACATGCAGCCATCATCACGGTATACGACCTCGACCAGGCGGTCGAGATCAGCGAGCTTTATGCTCCGGAGCATCTGATCATCCAGACGCGCGACGCACGTCGCGTGGCCGAGCGTATCCGCAACGCCGGCAGTGTATTCGTCGGCCATCTGACGCCCGAATCACTGGGCGATTACATCTCCGGCACCAATCACACACTGCCCACCGGCGGCTGGGCCAGAACCACCAGCGGTCTTGCGGTGGTCGATTTCATGCGCCGGATGACGCTGCAGACCGCAACCCCGGCCGGCCTGGCCGAACTGGGCCCTCCCGGTGCGCGCATCGCGGCGCACGAGGGCCTGGATGCCCACCGGTTGGCGATCGAACTGCGGCTGGGTGATCGGCAGTGAATCAACCCATGGATTTCACCCAACTGGCCCGACCCGAGATTCGTGCGCTCAAGCCTTATGCCTCGGCGCGTGCCCTGGCCGACAGCGCCGGAATTCTGCTCAATGCCAATGAAAACCCCTTTCCGCCCAGCGGTGACAACGGCCGCCGCCTCAATCGCTATCCCGATCCGCAGCCGGCCGATCTCAAGGCCCGGTTGGCCGGACTTTACGGAGTCCCGGCCAACTGGTTGCTGATCACCCGCGGAAGCGATGAAGGAATCGATCTGCTGATTCGCGTGTTCTGTCGCACCGGCAAGGATAGTGTGCTGGTCAGCCCGCCATGTTTCGGCATGTACGCGCTGTCGGCTCGTATTCAGGGTGCCGGGGTGGTCGAAGCGCCGTTGGTCGAGCGCGATGATGACTGGGCGGTGCCGGATGATCTGGCCGAGCGCGCGGCTGACTGTCGCATAGCCTTTCTGTGCTCGCCCAACAATCCAACCGGCAACGTGCTGGCGAGGGAAACCGTAGTCGAAGTTGCCGGGGCCATGGCCGGAACAGGCCTGGTCGTGGTTGACGAGGCCTATGCCGAATTTGCGCCCGGGACATCGGTGCTCGATCTTCAGGCGCATTATCCCCACCTGGTTGTGCTGCGCACGCTTTCCAAGGCGCATGCCCTCGCAGGCTGCCGCATTGGCACCGTGATGGCCGATCCCGAGATCATCGAATTGCTCAGGCGTATCATCGCGCCATACCCGCTTCCGACACCGACCGTGCAGGCGGCAATGACCGCACTGGCGCCCCGGGCGCTGGAGCGCGAACGCGCCCATCTGGCAGCGTTGGGCGAGCAAAAGCAGCGCCTGATCGAGGCGCTTGAATTGCATTCCGGTGTGCAGTGTGTGTGGCCGGGCCATGCCAATTTCGTGCTGGTGCGCGTGGCCGACGGCACCGCGTTGATGCGGGCGGCGCTGCGGGCCGGCATCCGGTTGCGCGATCAATCGGCCCAGCCGGGACTGGATCATTGCATTCGCATCACGATCGGGACCCCGGAAGAAAACCGGTCTCTGCTCGAATTTCTCGAACGGTGGCAGCCATGAGTTTCCGCAAGATTCTGTTTATCGACCGCGACGGTTGCCTGATCGAGGAGCCACAAGATGAGCAGGTCGATTCATTCGACAAGTTGCGGTTGATGCCGGACGTGATTCCGTCGCTGTTGCGCCTGAAAGCGGCCGGCTATCGGTTCGTGCTGGTCAGCAACCAGGACGGGCTGGGCACTGCCTCATTTCCGCAACCGCAGTTCGAGGGCCCGCATCGTCTGTTACTCCAGATCCTGCAGTCCCAGGGCATCACTTTCGATGCTCAGCACATCGATCCCAGTCTGCCCGAGGAAAACAGCCCGAATCGCAAGCCCGGAATCGGCATGCTGCTGGAGTATCTGCGCGAACCTTCGCTGGACCGGGAACACTCGGCGGTCATCGGCGATCGCGAGACCGATCTGCAACTGGCTGAGAACATGGGGCTGAAGGGCTACAGGATCGGGGCGAACGGCATGGGCTGGAGCGAGATCGCCACCGCCCTGCTGGAGGCGCCACGTCGCGCAGCCGTCGAGCGCAGGACCAGGGAGACCATGATTTCGGTCGAAGTTGATCTGGACGCGACGGCTCCTATTGCCAACTCCACCGGCATTGGTTTTTTCGATCACATGCTTGACCAGCTTGCCGCGCATGCTGGCTTTTCGCTCAATCTGGAGTGCTCCGGAGATCTGCATATCGATGAGCACCACACCGTCGAGGACTGTGCACTGGTACTCGGCGAGGCGCTGGATCGCGCCCTGGGCGATCGTCACGGCATCGGCCGATACGGATTCGTGCTACCGATGGATGAATCTCTGGCGCAGGTCGCGCTGGATCTGTCCGGCCGTCCGGTGTTCGTGCTGGACGGTGAATTTCCCCGTGAATCGGTGGGCGGACTGCACACCGAAATGGTTCGTCACTTCTTCGCCTCGCTGTCCCAGGCGCTGCGGTGTGCGATCCATGTCGAGATTACGGGTGACAACACCCACCACATGGTCGAGGCCTGCTTCAAGGGCCTGGGCCGCGCACTCCGACCGGCACTGGCGCGCGGCGAAATCGGCATGCCATCGACCAAGGGAATGCTGTAGGTCTTCCACAGATGAACACAGATAAACACAGATGGAAAACCCACATTGATCCGGGTTTCCGGCGCCTTGGTTTAATTTTGTTTGGACCTGTCGAGCGCGATTGTGCAGCAGCAAAGCCCGAGGTCCTTTCTATCTGTGTTCATTCGTGTTCATCTGTGGACTCCTTGAAAAGGGTACGCACCAAGGCCGGAGTCTCGCCATGGCCATCGCAGTGATCGATTCAGGCGGGGCGAATCTGGGTTCGGTGACCCACGCGCTGAATCGACTTGGGGCGGAAAGTCTTCTGACCCGGGATGCGGCTGTCATCTGCGGTGCCTCTCACGTAATATTGCCGGGTGTGGGTGCGGCGGCGTGGGCGATGAATGCGTTGCGCGAACACGGACTCAGTGATGTGATCCGCGGCCTGACCCAACCGGTGTTGGGCATCTGTCTGGGACTGCAGTTGCTGTTCGAGTCCTCCGGGGAAGGTGAATGCGAATGCCTGGGCATCCTGCCCGGCCGAGTGACGCGCCTGCCCGTGACCCCCGGACTGCGCCTGCCGCATATGGGCTGGAACCAATTGCAATGGCATGCCGAGGACCCGCTTTCGAACGGGCTTGAAGGTGATGAATGGTTCTATTTCGTCCACAGTTATGCCGCCCCGGCCGAGGCAGCCGTGGCCACCAGCGAACATGGTGTACGCTTTGCCGCGGTGGTTCGGCATGAGAACTTCGCTGCCTTTCAGTTCCATCCGGAAAAATCCGCCTCGGCCGGCGCGCGCCTGTTGCGGAATTTCCTGGAGTCCGAGTGAAGAAAAACCTTAAAAAACCTGTAACCACGAAGGGTGCGTAGAGCGCGAAGGAAGAGAAAACTTTTCCTGATTACGTAGTTGACTCAGCCATGCCAAGACAGAAAACCCTGGAACCG
>CAYVPB010000050.1:8506-22358 GCA_964453565.1 uncultured Halomonas sp. | reverse complement strand
GTGCTTTCCGGTCGAGCCTTGACCATGCGCGCCAACGGAATGGATTCAGGCCATGATAAAGGAAAATGACCACTCGGTCGGTCGACAGAAATCAGGCCGTAAGTCTAATCTGAGCCAATAATAATTGATTTTTCAGCAATTTCGCCTATAACTATTGGCATGAATGGCTGGGCAAACAATCCAGATGTCCCGACCGCTCTGGCGACGATCGGCGCGCATTTACGCGCCGGGCGCCGGGCCCGCTACCCCGACGATACCCAGGGCGATTTTGCGCGGCGGCTGGGGGTGTCGCGCTATACTTGGCAGAAGGTCGAGCAGGGCGATGCCGGCGTGGCGGTGGGCAGGTCTCAAGGCCGCAGAGCTGCCGGGCATTCTTGATTCGCTGGTCGACGCGTTCATGCCGCCACGCCGGTCGCTGTTCGAGCGTGACGCGTAAACCCTTCCTGCTGTAAGCTCACCCGTTGTAGATTTTCCGACGACGCCGGGTTTCGATGATTCTTCCCCAGCAGCTTTCCGCCGCGTGGCTGGCGCGCGAGACCGATTCCGGTTCGTGGCAGCGTGGCAGCCGTTATTTTCGCGACGGACGCGCCAGCCTTGAAAGAGCCGAGCGCTTGCCGGACGGCGGCATTCGCTTGATCGGCTCATGTCAGGGGTCGCAATTCGAGCCATACCGGCAGCACGTCGATATCTACGGTGAGGGTAAAAACATTGTGCTGGACGGCGAGTGCACCTGTCCGGTTGAGTTCAATTGCAAGCACGTGGTGGCGCTTGTGCTGACCTGGCAGGCGCTCGCGCCCCGGGCGCCGGCAGGTCGGGAAGAAACTGCCATCGCAATCGATACCTGGCTGGCCGAACGGCCGAAAAATGCCGACCAGGAGGCCGAGTCGCCCGATGCCTTGTTGTATCTGCTCGACCGGGCGCCGGGGCCGCGTGGCGATATCGAGATCAAACTATGCATCACCCGACGCAAGAAAGACGGGGATTGGGGCAAGGGACGCACCATCCAGCCCTCGACGATCCACAATTCCTGGCACCATCCAGACTACCTGCGTGCGATCGACGAGGAAATCCTCACGCTGATCGAAGCCAGCACGGACGATCCATGGGCCAACAAGATCACCGCTTCCGGCGCGGCCGGCCACCTGGCGCTGATGAAGATCGCCGAATCCGGGCGCGCATTCTGGGGTGCCGAGCGGCTGGGCCCATTCCGACCCGGCGAACCGCGCGCGCTGGAACTGGGCTGGACCGGCGACCGGAAAAGCGGTTACAGCATGCAGATGCATGTCCGAAACGGCGGCATTCTGGTGCCCGCCGATCCACCCTGTTATGTCGACCCTGATGCGCTTGCGATCAGCACCGTGGAACTGCCGCGCGGCGTGGACAACAACACGCTCGAATGGCTGGCACGCGCGCCAACCATTCCGGCCGGCGCGGCCAATCGTCTCAGCCACAAGCTGGCGCTGACCGCACCCGACCTGCCGACCCCGGTTGAGGTGGAATACGACGACATCGAGGCTTCGCCAGTAGGCTGGCTGAATATCGAATTCGACCCGGCCAAGCCTGCCCAAGCGCGCGCGACCCTGAAATACCTTTACGACAATCTGCTGGTGTCGCCGGGCCACCCGCAAACCGAAATCGTGACCGAATCGGGCAGTCACCTGCGTCGGCTTCGTCGCGACCGCGACGCCGAGCACGAACTGCGCCAGACGCTGATTGAAACCGGCCTGACAGTTATCAATCAATACTTCCATGAACACGGCGTCGAACCTGGCTTCCGGATGGCCGGCGACCTCGAGGGTACAGCCTTGCGCGACGCCTGGTTCGACTGGCTTCAGACCCGCGCGCAGGAACTGCGCGATGCCGACTGGCAGGTGGAGTTGGCCGGCGAAGACGAGTTTCGGCTCAGCGAATCCGACGGCATCGACGGCGAGGTCGAGACGCAAGGCAACGACTGGTTCAGCCTGCGCTTCGATCTGGAATTCGACGGCTGGAAAATGCCGCTGCTGCCGCTGGTCAGCCAGTTGTTGCAGAACTACCGGCCCGGCGACCTGCCCGAAACGCTCTACCTGGACACCGGCGAGGGCCACTACGTCAGCGTGCCGGCCGCGCAGATCGAGCCGGTGCTGAAAACCATTCTGGATCTGTTCGACCGGGTCGACGACGACACGCTGGAGCTGGCCCGGCCCGACGCGGCCCGGCTACTGGATCTGGAAGGCATCCCAGTACGCGGCGCGACCAGCCTGAAGAAACTGGCGCGCAAGCTGGCCGATTTCTCCGGGCTGAAGACCACAAACGTCCCGACCACGTTCAAGGGCAAGCTGCGCGAATACCAGCAGCATGGCCTGGACTGGCTGCAGTTTCTGCGCGAACACGAATTCGGCGGCATCCTGGCCGACGACATGGGGCTGGGCAAGACGGTCCAGACGCTGGCTCATCTGGCGGTGGAGAAGCGCGCCGGCCGCATGCAGCACCCGAGCCTGATCGTCGCGCCAACCAGCCTGATGGGCAACTGGCGGCGCGAGGCCGAGATCTTCACGCCGAAGCTGAGCGTGCTGGTGCTGCACGGCTCGGATCGCGCCGACTGGTTTGATCAGCTCGCCGAATTCGATCTGGTGCTGACCACCTATCCGCTGCTGCCGCGCGACCGCGCCGTGTTGCTCCAGCAGTCCTGGCACTACCTGATCCTGGACGAAGCCCAGCAGATCAAGAACCCGAAGGCCCAGGCCGCGCAGGTGGTACGCAAGCTCGATTGCAAACATCGCCTGTGCCTGACCGGCACGCCGATGGAAAACCACCTCGGCGAGCTTTGGGCCCAGTTCGATTTCCTGATGCCCGGTTTCCTCGGCGAGCAGGAGAATTTCACCCGGACTTATCGCACGCCGATCGAAAAGCACAACGATTCGGAGAGACTGGAAGGGCTCAACCGGCGCACCGCGCCTTTCCTGCTGCGCCGGACCAAGGACCTCGTTGCATCCGAACTGCCGCCCAAGACCGAAGTGCTGCGCCAGGCGGAATTCGATCCAAGACAGGCGCGGCTGTACGAGAGCGTCCGGTTGACCATGGAAAAGAAGGTCCGCAAGGCCATCGCCGCCAAGGGCCTGGCCAGAAGCCACATCATCGTACTGGAGGCCTTGCTGAAACTGCGCCAGGTCTGCTGCGACCCGCGTCTGCTGCTCAAAAGCATGCCGGGTGCAGCCGATACACCGTCGGCCAAGTTCAACCTGCTGTTCGACCTGTTACCGGAACTGCTGGAAGAAGGCCGCCGGGTGCTGCTGTTCTCGCAGTTCACCACCATGCTGGGCCTGATCGAGAAGGAACTGGACAAGCGCGGAATCGCGTATTCCAAGCTCACCGGCCAAACCCGCAAGCGCGACGCAGCCATACAGTGCTTCCGCGACGGCGAAGTCGACCTGTTCCTGGTCAGCCTCAAGGCCGGCGGCGTCGGGCTGAACCTGGTCGAGGCCGACACTGTGATCCATTACGACCCGTGGTGGAACCCGGCGGTCGAGCACCAGGCCACCGACCGCACCCACCGCATCGGCCAGGACAAACCGGTATTCGTCTACAAGCTGATCACCGAAGGCACCGTCGAGGAAAAGATCCTCGCGCTGCAGGAACGCAAGCAGAAACTGGCCCAGGGCATCTATGGGAAACAACGCAAGCAAGACCAACCGCCGATCGACGCCGAAACGATCCGGGCTTTGCTTGATGCACAGCTCTGGAAGCCAGCCAGGTCAGGAGAATATTGAATCAGATCGATGAAGTGTGTGCAGACTCCGCAGTCCCGCGCAGGATCATTCCCACTGCTGGAGATCCAGGCCTTCGGGTGCATCCTGGGTACCGTGGCTGCGGGTCATGCGGATGCCCAGGCTGAGGTCGTTGCGCGAATCGGCATTCGCCAGCGCATGTTCTTCGCTGATCATGCCTTGCTCGTACATTGCCAGCAAGGCCTGGTCGAAGGTCTGCATGCCGGCCTGGGCACCTCCTTTCATCGCTTCCTTGAGGCCGTCGAGGTCGCGCTTTGCAATCAGGTCGGCGACGTAGGGAGTCCGAACGAGTACTTCGACAGCGGGCACCCGCTTGCCCTTGATCGCCGGGATCAAGCGTTGGCTGACGATGGCCTTGAGATGTTCTGAAAGATCGACGAAAAGCTGGTGATGGGCGCTGTCAGGAAAGAAATTGATGATGCGATCCATGGTCTGACTGGCGTTGTTCGAATGCAGCGTGGATAGGCACAGGTGTCCTGTATCGGCATAGGCGATCGCGTGCTTCATGGTTTCTGCATCGCGGATCTCGCCGATCAGGATGACGTCGGGCGCCTCGCGCATGGCATTTTTCAGCGCATTGGAGTAGCTCAGGGTGTCAAGGCCCAGTTCACGCTGGTCGACGATGGACTTCCTGTGCTGGTGCAGGAATTCGATGGGTTCTTCTATGGTCAGGATATGTCCGGTGGCATGCTGGTTGCGGTAGTCGATCATGGAGGCCAGCGTGGTCGACTTTCCCGAACCGGTGGCACCGACCACCAGCACCAGACCGCGTGGTTCCATGATCAGCGTCTTGAGGATGGGCGGTAGTTTGAGATCTTCGATCGACGGAATGTTGGCCTTGATATAGCGAATCACCATCGAGACCGAACCACGCTGACGATACAGATTCACGCGAAATCGCCCCAGATTCTTCAGTGCAATCGCCAGGTTCACCCATCAGTTGCATAAATTTCCGAGTGCGAGAGCCCGGAGAGTAGTGTTTCCGGGGCGTGCGCGGATATTTTCCAACCGGAACATAGCTCACTCTATGTGAGGATTGGAAAATTGAGCACGCGCCCCGGAAACGCTGCTATACCGGGCAGTGCAACGGTCTCTCGCCGCAAATTTATGCAACAGATGGGTTCAGTTCCAGCTCGCGCTCGAATTCGGCGGCCTGCCTGTCATTGAGTATGGAGTAGGCAAGCTGTCGCACTTCATGTGCTTCGAGACGATTTTCCCCCAGTTGCCGGGTCTTTCCCTCGATCTTGATTCCCACCGGTGCGCCGGCACTGAAGAACAGGTCCGACGCGTTGTGCTGTACTGCGGCTTTGAGAAAGCTCTCGATTTCCATCAATAGTGCCCCTTTTCCTTGTTTGCCATAACATGCTATTTAATCTGCACGTGTGGATACAACATATACCCGGGACCACCCCACCTGATCAGGCTTCGTATGTGAGCCGCCGTCGCTGCTAGCGCGCCTGATTTGCTTTCAACGATCGATGCCATTGGTTTGTCAGGTGCTCGGCGCTGTCCGGCTTTCCGAACAGGTAGCCCTGCGCGTAGTGGCATTTGAAGCTGCGCAGCAAATCGAGATGGCTGGAGGTTTCCACCCCTTCGGCCGTCACTGCCAGGCCCAGCTTCCTGGCCATGCGGATGACTTCCTCGACCACGGTTTTCATTTTGAGGGTGTCGCGGGCCTGGATGACGAAAGAGCGATCGAGTTTGACACCGTCGAGTGGCAGGCGGCTCAAGTAGTTCAGCGACGAAAAGCCGGTGCCGAAATCATCCATGTGAATGCCGCAGCCAAGTTTGCCGATCCTGCGGCAGCCCATGGCAGTCGTTTCGGGATCGGCCATCATCTGGCTTTCGGTGATTTCGACAACCAGACGCCAGTTATGGTGTCTTTTCCGAATCAGCAGTTTTTCCAAATCATCGACGAAGCCCGCGTGTTGCAATTGCAGCAGGGAGACGTTGACGTGGATGCTGATGGCCAGGCCGGATTCCGACCATGCATCACCCTGTCGGATCGCCTCACGCAGGACCCAGTGCCCGATCTCGATGATCTGACCGGATGCTTCGGCCAGCGGGATGAATATATCAGGAGGAATATTGCCCAGCCGGGGATGCTTCCAGCGTAGCAGTGCCTCGGCCCCGACCAGAGTCTCGGATTCCACTGCGACGATCGGTTGCCAGGCCAGATGAAATGCCTTTTGCTCCGGATCCGCGCCCCGCAGGGCGGAATCCAGTTCTCGCTGCCGACGGGCACGTTTGTTCAGACCCGGTTCGTAATACCGGATCTGGCCCCGAGCCTCGGGTGGGTTGCTGTGCTGCGCCAGTTCGGCACAGCCAAACAGTTCGGTGGCATCCTGGGCATCAGCGGGAAACACGGCGATGCCCATGCTGACCAGCACGAAGGTTTCGTGCTCATCGATTGACAACTTCTGCGGGAAGCACTTGGCGATGCGGTCAACCGTCGCGCCGATTGCGCGGTCGTCGGCATGATCGGTCAGGACCACCGCGAACTCGTCATTGCCCAGTCGGGCAATGATGTCGCCAGGCTGAATGGCGGTCGACAGTAAACGGGCGACGAGGCGCAGGATCTTGTCGCCGGCCTTGCGTCCAAGGGTGTCATTGGTGCGTCGGAAGTCATCGATATCGAGCACGATCAGTGCCACTTGCTCTTCGCGACGATGCGCGCGCGCCACGGCCAGCGCCAGGTTTTGCTCCAGGCTTTGTCGGTCGGGCAGGCCAGTGACTGGATCCGGCCGAATACGGGCTTTGACAGGGGTATCGTCATCCAAAATTTGCAACACCTCCTCGATCGTCTGGCCGATCTCCAGCAACAGGCTGGCCTCACGCTGGTCGAAAGCCTGGGCACGCTGGGCGTAGACGGTGAAACAACCTTGAATTCCATTGGCACTGCGGAGCGGGATTGCCGCGATCGAACCGTATCCGAGCCCGGCGGCGGTGCCATCGCGGCCTGCGAGAATCGGGTCATCGGGACAATGGTTGCAGATCACGAGCTTGCCGTGTTCAAGTGCACGCCTGACTGGAGATTGCGGTGGCAGTTGATCGCGATCCAGGACCTTGTCCCGGATCAGGGATTTGCCGACACCGGCGTGTGCCCCGGCGCGCACCCTTCGCCCGTCCGGGTCCAGCAGCGCGATCCATGCCAGCCGGTATCCGCCTTCGCTCACGGCAACCCGACAGGTTTCATCAAGCAACAGATACACGTCACCCTGGCGCAGCACCGCGCCTTTCACCGCACGCACCATGCGATAAAGACGATTCAGGGTGTCGAGTCGGTCACGACTGCGTCGCAATGCCCGCAGGGAAGATTCCAGGCGACCCAGAGTGAAGCTCAGCAGCAGATAAAGCATCAGCGCCGTCACGACCACATAGCCCCAGCCCTTGTATTGCTGGACCCGGGTCAATTGGTCCTCCGGCAAGCCAAGCTGGGCGACGAACTGGTCGGAAAAGCCGATCCACAATGCGCCCACAAAACCATAAGCAGCCGAGATCACTAGCGCGATCCAGCCAAAAGTGCCGGTTTTTCCGGCGCGCCCTTTCCGGTGATCTGCGGTATGGTGTGACATACAGACGCCTCCCCATGAGAACGGCGAATCCCCCGGGATTCGATCTACCGTTCGTCCCGATCATAGCAGTATTGAAAATTCGGACGCAAATACCCGATTATGGAGAGCCGGAGACCACCGGGCCCGGGATTTGTCTCCAGATTTGACTCCCGGGTTCGTTTGCAGCGTTGTTGCGGACGAAACCCGGTACGCTGCGGTACAATATGCGGTTCAGCGGAGAGGTGCCGGAGTGGTCGAACGGGCTCGCCTGGAAAGTGAGTGTACGGGTTAAACCGTACCGAGGGTTCGAATCCCTCCCTCTCCGCCATTTATTTAAAAATCGATTTCGGAGAGGTGGCAGAGCGGTCGAATGCGGCGGTCTTGAAAACCGTTGAAGGTTTGTAGCCTTCCGGGGGTTCGAATCCCTCCCTCTCCGCCAGACACGAATAGCCCCGCGTCAGCGGGGTTTTTTGTGTCCTTGCCCCGCCCGCCGCCATACCCGGCCCGTTGATCAAGGCATTCGAGGCCAGGCTTTGATCGGGCATCCAGTCGTGTAAGGAGTCCGGCTACGCGGGATGCCTCATTCGGCTGGATCCTCGATCGAGTCGAGGATGACAGATGCGTGGCTTCGGTCGACGATGGCGGGAACATTTATGTCGGGTCGGGATGTTCTCCGAGCTTCTCGTCGTCGGTGGTCACGCCCAGGCCAAGCACCGTGCGGTTGGCGTAGCAGAAATAGCCGACGATCTGGTTGATTTCCAGAATCTCGCCGTCGTCCCAGCCGGCCCTGCGTAATGCGGCGATATCGTCCTGGCTGCAGGCTGATGGTTGCCGGGTGAGCTGTTCGGCGTACAGCAGTGCGGCGCGCTGGCGGGTGTCGAAGACCTCCTCGCGCGGGCCGATCTCCAGCGCATCCAACCATGCTTCGGCCCGGTCGGTGTCGCCAAGGGCACGCCGCATACCGGCGGTGTGGTGATCGACGCAGTAAGCGCAACGATTGATACGGCTGACCAGCACGCCGATGGCTTCGGCAAACGCTTTGTTCAGCGAATTGCGCGGATGGTGCAGCACTGCGCGGTACAGCGCCATGTGGCCTTCCAGCGTGTGTGGTCGCAGGCTGTGGGCCATCAGGATCTGGTCGACCTGGCCGCCGCCGGCCGAGCGCTGGTAAATGCGTGCCAGTGTACCGTCGGCCTGTTCTGGTTCAATGATCCGAATCCAGGTCATGCTTGCTTCCTCTACGTTACTGGTTCAAATTGCAACTTGATTAATTACAAGTATCAGCCATTCGGAAAAGCGAATCGCAGATTACGCAGATGATTGGAATTGAAAACAGAAATCTGCGTAAAGCTGTGTAATCTGCGGTTCCAGGGTTTTTGATCTTGGTGTGGCTGAGTCTCGTACCTGATCAAGAAGCGAAAATGATAGGGGATCGGGGAGCGACTTGTCCGGGCCCCAAGCACGGCATAATGCCGGACTGGCACATTCCTCGGGCATTTCCCGGATGCAGTTTGAACTGATTCATGCGCGCGGTCCGGCACGGCGCGGCCGGCTGACGTTCCAACGCGGCCGGGTCGAAACGCCGGCATTCATGCCGGTTGGGACCTACGGCACGGTCAAGGGCATGACGCCTGAGGAACTGATCGAGACCGGTGCCGGGATCATTCTCGGCAACACCTTTCATCTGATGTTGCGGCCGGGCACCGAGGTCATTGCCGCGCATGGCGGGCTGCACGGTTTCATGCACTGGGACAGGCCCATCCTGACCGATTCCGGCGGTTTCCAGGTCTGGAGCCTGGCTGATTTGCGCAAGCTGGACGAGCAGGGGGTGACGTTTGCTTCTCCGGTCGACGGCAGCCGCATCTTCATGGGCCCGGAAGAGTCGATGGCGGTGCAGCGCGCGCTGGGTTCGGACATCGTGATGATTTTCGACGAGTGCACGGCGTATCCGGCCACGCTGGATGATGCGCGCGCGTCGATGGAACGTTCGCTGCGCTGGGCCGGGCGTTCAAAGACCGCGCATGGCGATTCGTCGGCCGCGCTGTTCGGGATCGTGCAGGGCGGGATGTACCCGGAGTTACGCGCGCTC
This sequence comes from uncultured Halomonas sp., assembly GCA_964453565.1. Lineage (GTDB taxonomy): Bacteria > Pseudomonadota > Gammaproteobacteria > Xanthomonadales > Wenzhouxiangellaceae. The sequence continues at coordinate 12,948 of CAYVPB010000050.1, read as the reverse complement.
TCGGCTGCCGGCTTGATCGAGATCGGTTTTGATGGCTACGCGATCGGCGGCTTGAGCGTCGGCGAGCCGGAAGACGAGCGCCTGATGGTGCTGGAGGCGACCTGTCCGAAGTTGCCCGAGGACCGGCCGCGCTACCTGATGGGGGTGGGGCGGCCCGAGGACATTGTTGCGGCCGTGGCGCGCGGGGTGGACATGTTCGACTGCGTGATGCCGACGCGAAATGCGCGCAACGGACATCTGTTTACCCGTTTTGGTGACCTGCGCATTCGCCACGCGCGCTGGAAATCAGACACCGGCCCGATCGACGAAAGCTGCGCCTGCTATACCTGTCGCAACTATTCGCGCGCCTACCTCAAGCACCTGCAGCGCTGCAACGAGATCCTCGGCGCCCGGCTGGCAACGATTCACAATCTGCATTACTACCAGCAACTGATGCGCGAGATTCGCCAGGCGCTGGAGCGCGATGAATTCGATGTCTTCATGCGCAAGTTCAGGGAAGATCGGGCACGGGGCTTTGATTGAACATCATTCGCTTGCAAGCAAGCTCCTAGTGGTCCTTCAACCTGATAAGTTAGGATTCAGTTGGTCTGTCAGCGTTCAGGGCAAGGCAGGGCTGGCCGGGAATGCTTATTGCTTTTCCAAGAGCCCTAACGCCGCAGATGAGCGCTTTCCGACTCGCCGGTGATCAATTGTGCGGTGTACGATCGCGATGAATCGGCCCCGATGGTTGCAGACATATTTCCTGCGGTGGCTGTTTGAACCTGGCTGGCAGCGGGGTCTGCAGTCAATTCCGGTCCAGTCTTTCTTCCAGCGCTGCGATACGCGCTTCGAGTTCGGCGATGCGCGCCTCCAACTCTTCGCCGGCGCCGGATGAATCTGCCGCCGGGCCCGTTTGGGCAGCGATAGCCTGAAGATCGATTTCTCCACTCAGAAGGTGCATCCAGCGGTCCTCGCGTTGCCCGGCACCGCGCGGGATTTTCACCACCAGCGGCGGCTCGCGGGCGGCCATGCGCTCCAGGGTATAGGCGACGTCATCGAGGTCTTCGAACTTGTGCATCCGGCCCGACCGGGTCAGCAGTTCGGCCAGCGTCTGCGGGCCGCGCAATAGCAGCAGACCGATCAAGACGCGCTGGGCTTTGGTGATCTTCAGCGCGGCATCGGTATCATGGTAATAACGCTCGGCGCGCGCGCCGTACTCGCTCTTGACCAGCCCGCGCTGCTCCAGCTTGCGCACTGTCTGGCCGACCCGGCCGGGGTCGAGTTTCATGACCGGGTTGCGGCTGGTCTTCTGGTTGCATGCCGTGACCGCGGCATTGAGGGTGAGCGGGTAGGTCTCGGGCGTGGTGGCGTGTTTCTCGATGAGGCAACCCAGCACCCGGGCCTCTTCGGCATTCAGGGGCGGGTTCAATCCAGTGTCCTGATGATCGGGTTCGGTTTGTTGCATGGCGGCTGTTGTCGTCTGTTCAGAAGGCTCTGCCTGTTGCCGGCATTATCCTCGATTGTCTTGATCGGTGTAGGCTGTCACCAGTATTGAACGGGGTCCGAGTCTTGTTTGTCAATGCCCGTATTTTGATGGCGCCGATGACCGGCGTGCAGCGTTATCTGACCGAAATGCTGGCGGCCTGGCCCGAACAACCGCCGTTGCAGTTGCAACCGCCGTCCTGGTCCGCGCGGGGCGTTTCCGGGCACGCCTGGGAACAACTGGTGCTGCCGCGGCGGACCCGGGGGGCGCTGCTGTGGTCTCCGGTGCATTCCGGACCGGTCATGCTTGAGGCTCAGGTGGTGACGGTGCACGATATCGTACCGCTGGATCATCCCGAGTGGTTGCACCCGAGATTCGCACGCTGGTATCGCTGGATGCTGCCCCGGCTGATGACCAGGGCGCGGCATGTGATCGCGATTTCGAATTTCACGCGCAATCGACTGATTGCCTGCACCGGAATCGACGGCGACCGGGTCAGCGTGATTCATTCCGGAGTCGGTTCCGGATTCCTCGCCGATCATTCGCAGGACGCAACACCCATGCGGCAGTCATTCGGACTGGGCGGTTGCCGCTACGTACTTTCACTGGGTGCGCTGGAACCGCGCAAGAACCTTGGCGCCTTGATTGCGGCCTGGCAGCAGGCGCTGCCGAACCTGCCCGATGACCTGGATCTGGTTATCGCCGGCGGTGTCGGCCGGCAGTCCGTGTTCGGTCATGGCCCCGAACTGGACCGGCCCGAGCGAGTGGTGTTTCTCGGCCGGGTCGAGGATCGCTGGCTGCCGGCCCTGTATTCGGAGGCAGAGTGGTTTGTTTATCCGTCGCTGTACGAGGGTTTTGGTCTGCCGCCGTTGGAGGCCATGGCGTGCGGAACACCGGTAATACTCAATGACATCGAAGTCTTTCGTGAAGTCTCCGGCGAGGCCGCGGTGATGGTAGATGCGACCAATCCCCGGGCGCTGGCCGATGCGCTGTCACAGGCTCTGACCGATCCGGATTTGCGCGAAACGCATGCCCGGCGGGCACGAGAGGTTGCCGCGCGTTATCGCTGGGAAGATGCAGCGCTGTCGACGGCCAGGCTGTTGCAGCGATTTTCCTGACCTGGAAAGATCTATTCGCTGCGCCGCAGGCCGTTCAAGGTCCCGCGCAGGACTGCCAGTGCTGCCGCGGGCCGGGCGGTGAGCAGGCGTTTTGCAGCCCGGGCCGCGGTACCGAAAATGATCGGCGGACAGCCGCCGAGCGGTCCGTGCTTGCGAAAAAACCGTGCCGCCGAGGCATTGATCAGAGCATCCTTTGCCGTGCTGCCCTCTCCGGTGCTGGATGACAGCCGGTGCAGCACTTCGGCCCGCTCGGCAATTGCGAGGTCCCAGCTGGACTGGCGCAGTCTCAGGCATAGGTCGGCATCTTCCCAGTACATGAAAAAATTATGGTCGAACAGCCCGATCTGGCGCAATGCGCGGGCATTGAGAAGCATGCAGGTTCCGCTGATGTAGTCCAGTGGCCGCGGCGGGAATGATACTCCCTCTCTCGGACACCATTCTCGGGAACGGCCCAGCCACCAGTCGATGTGCCCGCCGCCGGCGACCTGGATCGCATGTGGAGGCTGCAGGTGACGCACGATCGCGCCAACGGCGCCGATTCGCGGATTTTCGCCGGCCGTCTCCAGCATCCTGTCCAGAGTGTCCGGCCGGCTGCGCGCGTCGTTGTTGAGCAACCACAGCCACTTGTGACCGTGATCCAGCAGTTGTGCGATGATTGCGTTGTGGCCGGCGCCGAAGCCCAGATTTCTCGAGTTTTCGGTCAGTTCGATGTGCGGGAAAGCCTGTCGGATGCGGTCCGGCGAATCATCCCCCGAGGCATTGTCGATGACCCGGATTGTCGCCGGCGCGGTTGCCAGGCGCGACAGTGAAGCCAGGCATTCCAGCGTATCCTCCGCGCCGCGGTAGTTCAGGACCACTACGGCGACATCGCAAGCCGAAGTCATGCCGGCTTCTGCCTGGTAAAGAGTGCTTCCAGGCCGTTGCGCACGGCATCGGGAAGCGGGCGTTGCGCGGCCTCGGCCAGTTCGACGACATGTTCCGGCCGGGTGGTGCCAATGATTGCGGCGGTCACGCCGGGTTGTTCCAGCGCCCAGGCCAGCGCGAGCTGCGCCGGGCTCCAGCCGGGATGTTCAAGCACCCGGCGCAGCCCGCCGGCGGAAAGCAGCGCTCGCGGCGAGCGTGCCAGCGCTCGCGCCAGATACCAGCGGCCGCTGGAGCGACGCAGCCAGTCCATCCACGGCGGGCGGAACGTCATGCGCGCCAGTGGCCCGGCCGCCAGCACGGCCTGACCGGCCGCTCCAGCGCGCCCGGCCAGTGCCCTGGCATGCGGCTCGCGCACCGAAAGAAACGGCATCACGACGTCGAATAGTGGGTCGCCGACGTGGGTTGCAAGAGTGTTGTGATCCGCATTGACGCCGAGGCGTTGGGCCATGCCGTCTTCCCGAATCAGCTCAAGTTTGCGTCGCAGCTCATCGTTGATGGTCCCGGACGGCGGCCCGTGAAGCTGCAGCACGGCGATGGATGGCATGCCAAGCCGTTTAAGGCTGCCGGCCAATTGCTGCCGTATCTGGTCGGGACGGAAGTCCTTGACCAGGCGGCCGCGCCGATCGCGCCGGGTTCCGGCCTTGGTGGCAATGACCAGTTTTTCAGGATCTGCACCCAGCTCGCGCAATAATCGGCCCAGGCGCTGCTCGGCATGGCCGTCGGCATAGGAAGCGCCGGTGTCGAACAGCGTGATCCCACACTCCAGCGCACTTTGCAATACCGCGCGCGCCATGTGTTCCTGAAAACTCGGATGGGCCCAGTAGGAGGCGCAGCCCAATCCAAGTCGACTGACTTCAAAGCCCGTTGCTGCCGGGGCCGGGTGGGTGGATGGGTCGGAATTCATCGACGCAGCACAAGCGCGGTCGTAAGCGCAATCG
>CAYVPB010000050.1:0-8406 GCA_964453565.1 uncultured Halomonas sp. | reverse complement strand
TCGTAAGCGCAATCGGGACACGCAAACACAGATGCAGCATGAGGGCCAACGCCCACAGCGGCCGTTGCCAGCGCGGCCATTGGCCGTCGCAATGGTGCTTGAGGTAGCGCCACAGCCCGCGGTGCTTGTCAATGACGACGCCGGCCGGCCGCGTGCGCGAGGACTGGGCACCGACATGCTCGATTTCGACGTCCGGCACCCAACGCAAGGTCCAGCCTGACGCACCCAACCTGGCGAACAAATCCAGATCCTCGAAATGCAGCGGGTAGCCTTCGTCCATGCCGCCAATTGCCCTGAAGACTTCGGCGCGAATCAACATGCAGGCCCCCGAAACCGCTTCGACTTTCAGTGCCTGCTCCGGCGCGGGATCGCGCGTCAGATCGATGCGATTGGACAAAAATGGAAGCGTTTCACCGATGATCCGCGCAGGGGTCGGCAATTTGCGGCGACTGCCACGCTGTTCCCGGCCATCGCGGCCGATCACCTTGCCCGAGGCCAGCGCCGCTTCCGGGTGCTCGTCGAGCTCAGCCACCAGCCGGACCAGAGCGGCCGGTTCGATGCGGCAGTCCGGGTTGAGCAGCAGCAGGAATTCGCCTGTGGCGTGCGTGGCGGCGCGATTGATTCCGGCGGCAAAGCCGAGGTTGCGTTTGGCACGGTCGATGGTGATGTTGTTGCCTTCACTCTTACCCCCACTCTCGTTGCCACCCCCACCCCGACTCTCCCCCGCTAGCGGGGGAGGGGGATTTTCTTGCGAGACCTGGCTGTGCGACGCGGTTTGGCCTTCTTCCGCCCGTGGCGAAGGGCACGCCTGCTTGTCAGCCCCGAAGCTCGCCTCCGCCCACGGGGGAGGGTTTGGGTGGGGGTGTATCGGGTTCATTTCGGCGAGCCGCTGCAGGCTGTCGTCGCTGGAGCCGTTGTCGACGATGATGATTTCGGCCCTGAAGGATTCAGGTTTCAGGAACGGTTCGACGGCGCGAGCCAGCCATTTCCCGGCGTTGTAATTCACGATCAGCACCGAGACCCGCTGCAGCGCTTCTCCGGTCCAGTTCATCGGCGCGAAACGATCCGGCCCAGGCGATACCAGAGTGAACCTGATTCGGTCCGGGCGGGCTGGTCTTGACCGGATTGGCGCAGTTGCTCGATTTCGCTGCGCAGTCGCTCCAGCTCCCGATCGCGCTCGGCCAGCAACTCACCGGCGCGGATGTGCTTGCCGATCTCTCCATTGTAGTGGCTGTAGACCGATTCGGCGTGATCAGTGAACAGCGATAGCCGCCCGGTTTCCGGCAGATGGCCGTCCGTGCCGGCGGCCAGAGCGATGAAATACAACGGCGGTGCTTGGGGCCGGTCGCTGCGAGTGACCTGGCCCTGATTCTTGGCAATCAAGTCGGCAGTCAGGCATTCGGTTGGGCCGCCATGGGCGTCCATGCGCCACAATGCAGAGTGGAACATCAGCTTTTGCCCGAACAGCCGGTAGTTCGGGAAATGACGGCTCAGCAACTGTTCCAGTTCGTCGCGATAGAGTTCGCGCAGGTGGAATTCATTTTTGAATCCGGTATCGTCGGAATAGGTCTTGCGGTCGGGCGAGGACAGGACCAGAAAACCTTCCGGCCTGAGCACCCGGCGGAACTCGCCCAGTAGTTGATCGTGCTTGGTCAGGTGCTCCAGTGTTTCGAATGAAACCACGGCATCGAAGTGGTCATCGTCAAACGGCAGGTTCAGCGCGCTGGCGCATTCAAAGCCCAGTCCCGGGGCGCGGTAGCGCTGCTGCGCGTGTGCGATGGTCTGCTGATCCAGATCCACCCCGCACACCGAGGCTGCTGTTTCGGCCAGAAGATTCGCACCATAGCCCTCGCCGCAGGCACAGTCCAGAACATCGAGACCATCGACCAGGCCTGCCGCCCAGGCATAGCGATGCCAGTGCTCGTAGAAGATTTCACGCACGCATTCAGGCGTGAAGCGCTCGCCGGTAAATTCCAGCGCTGGAGGCGGATTTTCTTGGTCGCTTACCGTCATTGCGTGGATTTACTGGAATGAGCCATGGCAGGTGGAAAGGCGACAGGCAACCGCAGATGAACGCGGATGAACGCAGATGGAATTCGAAAGCAAGGCAGAGGGCGCATTGGCGATAAACAGCAATTCAAAGTCGCTTCATGGTGATTGGTTTTCCAGGGCATTATCTGCGTTCATATGCGGCTACAAACGCTTTTCCCAAGCAAATGGACCAGCGTCCCTATAGTCTGAATTCCTTGCCCAGGTAGACGTTGCGTACTTCCTCGTCGGCCAGCACCGCCTCGGGCGGGCCCTGGGTCAGAACCCGGCCTTCTGAGATGATGTAGGCACGGTCGCAGATTCCGAGTGTTTCGCGAACGTTGTGGTCGGTGATCAGGATACCGATTTCGCGGTCTCGCAACTGCGCCACGATCTGCTGGATTTCACCGACCGAAATCGGGTCGACTCCGGCAAATGGTTCGTCAAGCAGCACGAACTTCGGGTCAGCGGCCAGCGCCCGGGCGATCTCCACCCGTCTTCGCTCCCCCCCCGACAGGCTCACGCCCATCTGGTCGGCGAGATGGGCGATATTGAATTCTTCCATCAGCCGAAGCAGTTCGCGTTCGCGGCTGTCGTGATTCAGGTCCTTCCTCAATTCGAGGATGGCCTCGATGTTGTGGCGCACCGAAAGCCGGCGGAAGATCGAGGCTTCCTGTGGCAGGTAGCCCAGGCCGAGCCGGGCGCGTCGATGCATGTTGGCGCGGGTGAGATTGTTCTCGTCGAGCGTGATCCGGCCGCCGTCGGCCGGCACTAGGCCGACCACCATATAGAAACAGGTGGTCTTGCCGGCGCCATTCGGACCCAGCAGCCCGACCACCTCGCCGCGATGGACCTGCAGCGAAACATCGTGGACCACGGCACGGCCGCTGTATCGCTTGACCAGATGTTCAGCCTTGAGCATCAGGGTTGCGCCGGAGGTTCGTCCGGTTGACTTTCTTCCGGATCAACATCCGGGCCCGGCTCCGGATCACGCTGGACGCGCGGCGGTCGCTGGCGCATGGCATCGCCTTCGATCACCACGCGGGCGCGTTCGCCATCGGCGCCTCGTCCTGACAGACTTTCGGTGTCGAGATTGTAGACCAGATGATCGCCGGTCCAGTCCACCTTGTCGTGGCGCAGCCTTGCTTCGCCGGTCAGGGTCAAAAGATTTTGGCTCACGTCGTAGTGAATTTCGAGCGCCTGACCGTGGACCATGTCTCCATCTTCGAGTCGATCCTCCCAAGTGGCCGGTCTGCCGCTGAGCTCGATGACAACGATTTCTCCGTCCTCCTGGAAAATCCGGCCCTGGTCGGCATTGACCAGCATTGCACCGCGGCGGATCGTCACGTTGTCGCGAAAGCGTGTGATTCCGACACGCAGGTCATGGTCGGTATGGTCGGCATCAATGACGATCGGCGGCGCCGTGTCATCGGGCGCGTCGGTCGTGTCCTGTGCCGCCGCTGGGTCCAGCGCCAGCAGCAGCGCCGCCAGCGCGATAAATCGCGCGAACATCGTGATCCAGCTCCATTCTTTCATCATCGATCCAGATGGTAAGAGTACCACCGGTCAGTTCGGTTCCGGCCTGTGTGATGCGCGCCGGCACTGGTGCGTGCGCCGTGCGGGCATTGTGGTCGTAGTGAAGCGTTTCTGTTGCAATCGTGAGCAGGCCCCGTGCATCCGGCTTGTTGAGCCGAACCGCGCCATGCAATTGCAGTCGCTTAGAGTCGCGTTCGATGATGCCGACATCGGCGCGACCGTTCCAGGCCTGCCGGTTCGGGGCAAGCACGAATTCCGGATCCTCGATGGTGGCGCTTTTGGTCATTGCATCGTGCTCCAGTTTCGGCCCGTGAACCACGATGGTCGTTTCGCCTTCATCGTCGTGAAAGCGTGCCCGGAAATCGTAGAGCGCGTAATTGATGCGCTGATCCGGCTTTGCCACCGGCTCGGATTGTTGTTCGATACCGCGGTTGATCCACCAGTTCAGGCTCATCAGCAGCGCCAGCAAGCCGCCTGCCAGCCACCATTTGCGCAGCCACTTCATTCGAACGAGGCACGCCAGGCTTCCAGCCGTCCGTGGCCGGCCAGCAGCAACTCGGCCGCTTCGCGCACCGCGCCGCGCCCGGCCCGCGCCCGGGTGGCGTAGTCGGCACGCTCGACGATCCAGGCCTCGGCATCGCCCGGACAGAGCTTCAGGCCGACCCGACGCATGGCCGGCCAATCGACCAGGTCATCGCCCATGTAGGCGGTTTGTGCTGCTTCGAATCCGGTCCGTGCGAGCAGCTCCTCCAGTGCCAGACCCTTGTCCTCGCGCCCCTGCACCAGATGCTCGATCCCGAGTTCGTGCATCCGCAAGTCGACCAGTCGGGACCGGCGCGCGGTCAACGCCGCCACGATCAAGCCATTGCTCATCAGCGCCTTGAGCCCGAGGCCGTCGCGCGAGTGAAAGGCCTTGATTTCCTGTCCGCTGTCGTCGCGGTACAGCCTGCCGTCGGTCATCACGCCGTCGACGTCGAACACCGCCAGCCGGATTTCGCTGCAGCGGACAAGTAACTCCGAAGACCAGCTTGTGTCGCTCATATCACCCCGGCCTGCAGCAGATCCTGGAAATTAAGGGCGCCCACCAGGCGTTTGCGATCGTCGACCACCAGCAGACCCTGGATTCGCCGTGCCTGCATCTGCTCGGCCGCGCTGGCCGCCAGCTCTCCGGGATTGATGGTGTGCGGATCCGGAGTCATCAGATCGCTGACCCGGGTCGCCCGGATATCGCCGATCCCGTCTAGGCCGCGTCGCAGATCGCCGTCGGTGAGAATACCGACCACGCGCCGGTCGTGATCCACAACCGCGCACAGGCCGAGCCTCCCGTGGGTGATCGCGACGATAGCCTCCGAAACGGTTTGCCCGGGTTCGACCTCCGGCAGATCGTCGCTGTGCATGACGTCGCGAATATGCAACAGCAGTCGCTTGCCCAGTGCGCCGCCGGGATGCGAGCGGGCGAAGTCCTCGGTGGTGAATCCGCGCGCCTCCAACAGCGCAATGGCCAGCGCATCGCCCATCGCCAATTGCGCCGAGGTCGAAGCGGTGGGTGCCAGACCCAGCGGGCAGGCCTCGCGGTCAACACTGGTGTCCAGGTGAATCTCGGCATGGCGTGCCAGCGTCGAGTCCGGCTGACCGGTCATCGCGATCAGGCCGATCCCTAGGCGTTTGAGGACCGGCAGCAGCGCCAGCAGCTCGCTGGTTTCGCCCGAGTTGGAAAGCGCGATCAGCAGGTCGTTGGATCGGATCATGCCCAGATCGCCGTGACTGGCCTCGGCCGGATGAACAAAGAATGCCGGGGTACCGGTGGAGGCCAGCGTGGCGGCCAACTTGTGGCCGATATGGCCCGACTTGCCCATTCCGGTGACGATCAGATGACCGTCGCAGGCCAGGATCATGCGACAGGCGGCAACAAATGCCCCATCCAGGCGCCGGGCCAGGGCTTCGATGGCCTGGGCTTCGGTGGCCAGTACCTCGCGCGCACGTTTGATCAGGCGCAGGTCATCTTCGGCAATGTCATCGAGTGGCTTCATCAGCCCAGGGCCTCGTGGAATACGGCCACCTGGTAGACCAGGTACGTTGACAGTAACAATAAGGCATTCAGTCGTCCGACGCGCCTTGCAATGATTGCCATCAAAGCCAGCATGGCCAGTGTCAACGCCATCACCGGCAGGTCACGCACAATCAGGATACGCTCGATTTCCATCGGGTGGATCAGCGCGGCGATGCCGAGGACGCCGAGCAGATTGAAAAGATTGGAGCCGAGAATGTTGCCGATGCAAAGATCATCCTCCTTGCGCAGGGCACTGGAGATCGCCGCGGCCAGCTCCGGCAGACTGGTGCCCAGCGCGACGATGGTCAGGCCGATCACCGCTTCGGAAACGCCCATCAGCAAGGCCAGCTCGATCGCGCCCTCGACCAGCAGTGCGGCGCTGAGCGGCAGAATGGCGATCCCGAGCAGGGTGATCAGGATCGCGCGCTTGCGCGGCATTGGCGGTGAAATTTCATTCATCAGCGCCAGGGTCGCCGGGTCGGTGCGGCCGGCGCGTTTGCTACGAATGACCATGGCCGTGACGAACAGCGCCAGACCGCCGCCCAGCACCAGTCCGTCGGGGCGGGCAAGTTCCCGGTCCAGCATCAGGAATGCGGTCACCGCGGTCACGATCACCAGCAGCGGGATTTCACGCGTGCAGGTCGAGCGTTCCACGCTCATCGGGTAGACCAAGCCGGTCAGGCCCAGGATCAGGGCGATATTGGCGATGTTGGAGCCGATGGCATTGCCGACTGCCAGAGAGGGATTGCCTTCCAGTGCAGCCAGGGCCGAAACCACCATTTCCGGGGCCGAGGTACCGAAACCGACGATGGTGATGCCGATCACCAGCGGCGAGATACCGAAGTTGCGGGCCAGCGCCGAAGCACCGGCGACCAGACGATCGGCCGACCAGATCAACAGCACAAAGCCGACCAGCATGTAAATCAGCGCACTCAGAAGCGTCATCCGTTATCCTTGTCCGAAAGGCTTTTCACCCAGAATGAAATCATTGAACACGTTACCGCTGCCGGACTCGGCGTTGACCGGACTGACTCGGGAGCTTCTTGTGTCGCTTGCAGAGAGGAACCACCACGAAATGGATAGCATACGGATCGAGGAACTGTTGCGCTCCGCGTTTCCGGACGCACTGATCAAGGTTTCGAGTGAGGACAACACGCATTTTAACGCGAAAGTGATCGACTCAGGTTTTCACGGCCAGTCGCGAGTGGCTCGGCACCGGCGCGTACACGACGCCATCGGTCCGCAACTGGGGCGGGAAATTCATGCCTTGACGCTGATGCTGCGCACGCCCGAAGAAGACAGTGGCCTTGGCTGATGACCAGAATTGAAATTAACGGTGGCGTGCCGCTCGAGGGTGCAATCACTGTTTCAGGCGCCAAGAACGCAGTGTTGCCGATCCTGATGGCCAGCCTGCTCAGCGACAAGCCCTGTCGACTGCGCAATGTGCCGCATTTACGCGATGTCACCACCACCATCGAGTTGCTGGCGCAGATGGGCGCCGAAGTCGGGCTGGCCGATCAGCTCACGATCGAGCTTGACACCTCCCGCGTCAATCGGCAGGAGGCTCCATATGATCTGGTCAAGACCATGCGCGCCTCGATTCTGGTGCTGGGCCCGTTGCTGGCGCGTTTCGGCAAGGCTCGGGTGTCGCTGCCCGGAGGCTGCGCCATCGGAGCGCGACCGGTCGACCAGCATTTGCGTGGCTTTGCCGCACTCGGCGCCGATGTGCGGGTGGAGCAGGGCTACATCATCGCCGAGGGGCATGATTTGAAAGGCGCCGACATCGTGCTCGATACCGCCACGGTGACCGGAACGGAAAACATCATGATGGCAGCAGTGGCTGCGCGCGGTACGACCCGGATCGAGAATGCCGCCCAGGAGCCCGAGGTCGTCGACCTCGCCAACTGTCTCAATCAAATGGGCGCGCACATCGAGGGTGCCGGCACCCGTACGTTGATCATCGAAGGAGGGAGGGCGCTGTCAGGCTATGACTACACTGTGTTGCCGGATCGGATCGAGGCCGGTACGTTTCTGGTGGCTGCCACCATGACCGGCGGGCATATCACCGTGCGTCGGGCTGATCCGTCGACGTTGGATGCGGTGCTGAAAAAACTCGAACAGGCCGGTGCCCAGATCAGCGCCGGCGAGGACTGGATCGAACTGAACATGCGCGGTCGGCGGCCACGTGCCGTGGATGTCACGACTGCACCGTATCCTGGTTTTCCGACCGATATGCAGGCCCAGTTCACCGCCCTCGACGCAATTGCCGAGGGCACCGGGGTCGTGCGTGAAACGGTGTTCGAAAACCGTTTCATGCATGTGCTTGAGCTGCAGCGGCTGGGCGCCGACATGCGCCTGGAGGGTAACTCCGTGGTCATCCGTGGCCAGTCCCGGCTGACCGGCGCACCGCTGATGGCGACCGACTTGCGCGCCTCGGCCTGCCTGGTGCTGGCCGGTCTGGTCGCTGAAGGTGTCACCTCCATCGACCGCGTCTATCACATTGATCGCGGCTACGAGAACATCGAGGAAAAACTCGGCCAGCTCGGCGCCCGCATCCGCCGTCTTACAGCCCAGGCTGCGTGAAGGCCGTATTTTCGGCGAATCGGACGTAAAATACTGTCTGCGCGACATTCCTGCCCGGCCATCGGAAACGGATCGGTTGGCTCGCTGGAGCGAACGGACAAACCGGGATCGGATCGCGGACGGATTCGGCTCCTACGGGATTTTCGCGCGATGCTGCAGATCAAAAGGCCGGCTTAGCTCAGTTGGTAGAGCATCTGATTTGTAATCAG
>CAYVPB010000049.1:0-22669 GCA_964453565.1 uncultured Halomonas sp. | reverse complement strand
AATTATGAGAATCATGCTGTTGGGTTTATCTGTGTCCATCTGTGTTCATCTGTGGACTCAAGGTTTTCGTCCCCGTGTGGCCGAGTCAGAACTCTGAACGAGAGTCCGGCTACCGGTCGGCCCGCCGCCGGAGATAATTGAGCAGATCGACCCGGGTGATCAGGCCGAGGAATTTCTCGCCGTCGAGCACGATCGCAACCAGGTCACGGTTGAAGATCGGCAGCAGCTCGTCGACCGGTGCATCGACCTGCACCGATTCCAGGCTGGTCACCATCGCCGTGCTGATCGGGTCGTTGAACCGTTCCTCCTGGTTGTAGATCGCCAATAGCAGATCGGACTCGTCGATGATGCCGACGATCTTGTTGTGTTCCAGAACCGGCAACTGCGAGACATCGTAGAGTTTCATGCGCTTGTAGGCATTCGAGAGCGGCTCGTCGGGGTGCACGACGATGGCATCGTGCGTCTCCACCGGGCGTGCGATCAAGTCGCGCAGATTGCCATGGGCTTCGAGGTCGAGGAAGCCCTGTTCGCGTATCCAGTAGTCGTTGTAGACCTTGGACAGGTACTTGTTGCCGGTGTCGCAAAGCAGCGTCAACACCCGTTTGCGCGAGGTCTGTTCGCAGCAGTAGCGCAGCGCCGCGGCCATCAGCGTGCCGGAAGAAGACCCACCCAGCAGCCCTTCCTTTTTCAGCAGTTCGCGTGCGGTCAGGAAGCTTTCGCGGTCGCTGATCGACCAGGCCTTGTGCACACGGCTGAAATCGCTGATGGTCGGCAGGAAATCCTCGCCTATGCCCTCGACCAGCCAGCCGCCGGCGTCCTCGCGCACATTGCCGGTGGCGATGTAGTCGGCCAGGATGGAGCCCTCCGGATCGGCCAGCACCAGTTCCAGGTCCGGAGCGGCCTCGGCAAAATAGCGGCTCAAGCCCGTGACCGTGCCGCTGGAGCCGACGCCGACGACAATGGCGTCGAGATCGTGGTTCATCTGCTGCCAGATCTCAGGGCCGGTCAGCGTCTGGTGCGCCAGCGGATTGTCCGGGTTGCCGAACTGGTTGATGAAATAGGAATCAGGCGTCTCGTCGGCGATTTTCTTCGCCAGGTCCTGGTAATACTCCGGGTGGCCCTTGCCGACATCGGATCGAGTGATGATCACTTCGGCGCCCATTGCCTTGACGTTGGAGATCTTCTCGCGACTCATCTTGTCCGGGATGACCAGGATCAGCCGATAGCCTTTCTGCTGGGCGACCAGCGCCAGCGCCAGCCCGGTATTGCCGGCCGTGCCTTCCACCAGCGTCGCGCCGGGCTTGAGGTCGCCGCGTTTTTCGGCCTGTTCGATCATGAACAGGCCGATGCGGTCCTTGATCGAACCGCCCGGGTTCTGGCTTTCGAGCTTGACGTAGAGCTCGCACGGACCGGTGTCGAGATGGTTGACGCGCACGATCGGTGTATTGCCGATCAGATCGAGCACATTGTCGTAGGTGGCCATGCAATGGGCCTTTGTTTTTGACTCCGACCGATAGCCTAGCGCAGGTCGGACGGTTTGGGGCGCGTAAGAGCCGGATTCCAGATTCGAGACGCGAACCTGGAGCGTTGTTCGAACCCCTTGACGTTGGCTGACTATGCAGGGATAGGCGACAGGGGCTGGTTGCCGGGGCAAGCTGGTCGCCGGGGCGGGTGGGGAGCGGTGTTGCCTGATGGCGAGCCGTGGGTCGATCGGCCTTTCGGGAAAGGCAGGGTTCAAGGGAGCCTGGGTGCCTCTGAATTTGGTCAAGGGCATCCGAGCCTGCGTGGCCTCCAGAAAGCATGCAGATGCGGATGGATGCTGAAAGCTCGTCATCTGATTCCGCGACCCACGGCTCGCCATCAGGCAACACCACTCCCCGCTGAGAGTTGGGTGCAAAAGGCCGGACTCGCCCGCCGCTGGACTCGAACGTTTGCGCAGCGGGGGATGTCGGGGGTTTCGGGCCGGCCGGGGCGGCGGAAGTCGCCCGGGGACCATCAGCATCTTCGTCAATCCGTGAAGTCTTCAGGAAGCCCGCACTGCCATCCATTTCACCGGCGGGTATTGACTGGAGCCAGCTCTCGGAAACCGGACGATTGCGACCAGGCCGATCGCCCCGACCGGCCCGAAGCCCCCGACATCACCCGATGCTCGGAGCCATCTACTGGCAGGTGGTGTTAAAGTCCGAACAGGATTCACAGGGAAGAAAATCATGTTTGACGCCTCGCTTCGCATCGAAGGCTATGACGACGAACTGGCCCGGGCGATTGCCTCGGAAAACAGGCGGCAGGAGGATCATATCGAGCTGATCGCCTCGGAAAACTATGCCTCGCCGCGGGTGCTTGAGGCGCAGGGGTCGCAGTTGACCAACAAGTATGCCGAGGGTTACCCGGGAAAGCGCTATTACGGCGGTTGTGAATACGTCGATGTTGCCGAGACGCTGGCGATCGAGCGTTGCAAGCAGCTTTTTGATGCCGGTTACGCCAATGTCCAGCCGCATTCGGGCTCGCAGGCCAACCAGGCGGTATATCTGGCCCTGCTCAAGCCCGGCGACACCATTCTTGGCATGGATTTGTCCGAGGGCGGCCACCTGACCCATGGCGCAAAAGTCAATTTTTCCGGCAAGGTGTTCAACGCGGTGCATTACGGCCTGAATCATGAAACCGGCGAGATCGACTACGAGCGGATGGCCGAGCTGGCGCGGGAACATGAACCGAAGATGCTGATCGGCGGCTTTTCGGCCTACTCGCGCGTGGTCGACTGGGCGCGCATGCGCGAGATTGCCGATTCGGTGGGCGCCTGGTTCATGGTCGACATGGCGCATGTCTCCGGCCTGATCGCCGCCGGGGTGTACCCGAACCCGGTGCCGCATGCCCATGTGGTCACCTCGACCACGCACAAGACGCTCAGAGGCCCCCGGGGCGGCATTATCGTGGCCAGGGGCGATGACGAGGCCATCACCAAGAAATTCCAGTCGCTGGTTTTTCCCGGTTGTCAGGGTGGGCCGTTGATGCACGTCATCGCCGCCAAGGCGGTGGCATTCAAGGAGGCGCTGGAGCCGGAATTCCGGGACTATCAGCAACAGGTGGTGGACAACGCCCGCGCGATGGCCGCGGTCATCATCGAGCGCGGCTACAAGTTGGTCTCGGGCGGCACCGACAACCACCTGTTTCTGATCGACCTGATCGACAAGGACATGACCGGCAAGGATGCCGAGGAAGCGCTGGGCCGGGCCCACATCACGGTCAACAAGAACACCGTGCCGGGCGAGCCCCGGTCTCCATTCGTGACCTCCGGGCTGCGCATTGGCACTCCGGCCATTACCACGCGCGGGTTCGGGCTGGCGGAAAGCCGTGAGCTGGCCGGGCTGATCTGTGACGTTCTGGATGATCTTGGCGAGGTGGAAGTCGAAGCCCGGGTGCGAGATAGCGCGCTAGCGCTGTGCCAACACCATCCGGTCTACCGGGAAGTCGCCTGAATGCAAAAAACCCCGCCGGTGGCGGGGTTTTTTGTTTGCAAGAGCGAAGCGGTCCGGTCAGACGAGCTGGACGTTTGCTGCCTGCGGGCCCTTGGGGCCATCCTGGAGTTCAAATTCGACCTTCTGGCCTTCGGCAAGAGACTTGAAGCCCGAACCCTGGATCGCGCTGAAATGCACGAACACGTCCGAGCCGCCATTATCCTGGGAAATGAAGCCAAAACCCTTGGCGTCGTTGAACCACTTCACGGTACCTGTAACCATTGTGCTAACTACCTTTAGATGTATTACGAAAGAAAAGCCGCACGACGTGCCCTCAAGCCGTCTTGAATACAATCCGGGGATATATGACGCACTTTATGTCAGTAAGAATGTACGTCTGCATTCCCCGCCTGCACTGCAGCCACTCGCACTATACGCGTTTTTGGGGCAAAAAGCGAGCGTTGCCGGATGAATTTTTTGTTGCGGCGAAATCCCGCGAGAAACCCCGGGGCTCCCTAACCATGGCATTGATCGCTTGCATGTCTGCACTCCGGGCCGTTGGCGGGCTCGGGTTGCAGGGTTGGGTGATCGATCCCGTATCGTTCCAGCAGCAGGGCATTGAGGCGGGCCAGGAGATCGGGCCAGTCTTCCAGATTGCACACGACCACGTGAGCTGACAATGCCACCCGATCGTTGCTGACCTGCCAGATGTGCAGGTCGTGGATTTCCATTACTGGCTCCAGCGTCTCCATTTCTGCACGCACCTGCTCCAGATCGAGAGATTCCGGGACCCGTTCCATGACCACGCCGGCGGCCTTTTTTAACAGGCGAAAAGCTGCGATCAGGATCAGGATGCAGATGAACAGCGACAGAATCGGATCGATTGGCATCCAGCCGGTTGCCAGAATCACCACCCCGGAGGTCAGCGCGGCAACCGAGCCCAGCAGGTCGCCCATGACATGCAGCATGGCGCCGCGCACATTGATGTTTCCCTTGCCGGCGTGCAGCACCTTGAGCACGGCCAGATTGATCAGAAGTCCGATCATCGCAACCACAAGCACGGCCAGGCCGCGCACTTCGATCGGGTTCTGGAAGCGGTGCACTGCATTCCAGGCAATGATGCCGACCAGCACCAGCATTACCGTGCCGTTGATCAATGCGGCAATGATCTCGGCCCGGCCATGGCCCCAGCTATGATGCTTGTCGGCCGGCCGGGTCGCGATCCAGGCCGCGGTCGCGGCCAGCCCCAGCGCGGTCGAATCGGTCAGCATGTGTCCGGCATCGGCGATCAACGCCAGCGAACCGCCCCACCAGCCGACGACAAATTCGACAGCGGCAAACGTCAGTGTCAGCAGCAGTGCACTGCGCAACGCGCGCTTGCCGGAGTTGTCGAGGCTGTGATGGTCGTGTTGATACATAGGAGTCACCTTAGCGTGAATTGAGGGCTTAGGAGCTAGGGGTTAGGGGCTGGTGGTGCAGTGCAAAATCGCCCCCGCCGGAGCCGATCCGGCGCTATAGTCAGGACTTCAACCTGTCTCCGGAAAAATCAAGATGTGTTCCATCCTCGGCCTGTTCGATATTCAGCAACCTTCGCCGGATCTGCGCGCGGAAATCCTGGCGCGTTCCCGCCGCCAGCGCCATCGTGGCCCAGACTGGAGCGGAGTATACGAGGATGAACGTGTGATTCTTGCCCACGAACGTTTGGCCATTGTGGATCCGGCCGGTGGCGCGCAGCCGCTGTACGGGCGCGATGGCCAAACGGTGCTGGCGGTCAACGGTGAAATCTACAATCATGCCGAACTCGAACAACTACATGCACCCGGTTATCCGCTCAGCACCGGCTCGGACTGCGAAATTATCCTGGCGCTGTATGAGCAGCTGCAGCCCGGTGCGCTGGCGCGCTCGCTCAATGGCATCTTTGCCTTCGTGCTGTGGGACGCACAGCGCAGTCGTTACCTGATCGGGCGCGATCCGATCGGCGTGATGCCGCTGTACTGGGGTCGGGATCACGAGGGCAGGCGTGTGATTGCCTCGGAGATGAAGGCGTTGCATGACTTGTGCGACGAGTTCGAGATCTTCCCGCCGGGGCATGTTTACGATTCGGCCGACGACACGTTGACCCGCTACTGGGATCCGGCCTGGCGTCATCGTGTGCCCGATGACATTGTTGATGAGGATCAGGCGGTTTCAGCCCTGGCCGAAGCGCTGGAAGCCGCAGTCACGCGCCAGTTGATGTGCGATGTGCCTTACGGCGCGCTGCTGTCGGGTGGGCTGGATTCTTCCGTTATCGCGGCGCTCGCCGCGCGCCATGCCGCTCGCCGGGTCGAGGCCGGCGAGGCCGAGCCGGCCTGGTTTCCGCAGCTGCACACCTTTTCGGTCGGCCTGGAAGGCAGCCCGGACCTGAAGGCGGCAAAGGTGGTCGCTGATCATATCGGCTCCGTGCATCACGCCTTCACCTATACCCTTCAGGAGGGCCTGGATGCGCTGGAAGACGTGATCCGGCATCTGGAAACCTTCGATGTCACGACCGTGCGCGCGGCTACTCCGATGTTTCTGATGGCGCGCCGGATCAAGGCCATGGGCATCAAGATGGTGCTCTCGGGCGAGGGCGCCGACGAGATGTTCGGCGGCTATCTCTACTTTCACAAGGCGCCGAACCCGCAAGAATTTCACTACGAGACCGTGCGCAAGCTCGATGCGCTGTACCAGTTCGACTGCCTGCGTGCCAACAAGTCCACCGCCGCCTGGGGGGTGGAGGCGCGGGTGCCGTTCCTGGACAACGAGATGCTGGATGTCGCCATGCGCATCGACCCCGGGCTCAAGATGATCGAACGCGAGCGTATGGAGAAGTTTCTGCTGCGGCGCGCATTCGCCCATTTGCTGCCCGCCGGAATTGCCTGGCGCCAAAAGGAACAGTTCTCCGACGGCGTGGGCTACGGCTGGATCGACGCGCTGCGCGATTATGCCGACGGCCGCGTGACTGATGCTGAACTCGAAGATGCCGAAAACCGCTTCCCGGTCCATCCGCCGGCGACCAAGGAAGCCTATCTGTACCGCATGCTGTTCGAGTCGCACTACCCGGAAGCTGCTGCCGCCGCTACCGTGCCCGGTGGCAAGTCCATTGCCTGTTCATCGCCCGCGGCAATCGCCTGGGATCCGGAATTCGCCGACCGCGCCGACCCCTCCGGGCGCGCCATGACCGGGGTGCACCGGGCAGCGGAGTGATTGACAGGAATCCCGCCGCATCAACGATGGGCACTGGATTGTCTAATGAGGGCCCGCGCGGATCGTCCGGTAATGCTCAGCGCGCGGCGTTGCGGACCCGGATGGCTTCTTCCTGATCCATGGCCTCGAGCTGTTCCTCGATAAAGTCCAGTGATTCCTCGATTTCGGGCAAGACCACGTTTTCCAGCGCCCGCGCCCGCCGCTCGGTGCGGATATATTCGCGGATCAGGCGCTCCAGACTGGCCTGCATCACGGCCATGTCGAAAGCCATTTGCATGAGCGCCTCGAAGGCTTCCCTGCAGCGCTCGGCTTCCGGGCTGGGGTTGACGGCCGGAGGGTGCTGATGTTTTTCGTCCCGGCCTGGATCAAATGCGCCATCGACGAGGTTGACCCCGAGAAAACGCGTCTCGGTCAAATCGAAATCTACGCTTTCCATTATTGATACTGGATACACGCCGAGCCCATCCAGGCCGTGCCGGCCCAGTGCCTGGACCAGGGCTGCGCCGGCCTGCAGGTGCAGGGTATCGAAGCGCTCCTGAATCTTGCGCCACTGTTCGAGCCGCTTGAGCATTTCCTGGGCCAGGATGACGCGTTTTTCATCCAGGAACTCAAATCCCTCGCGCACCAGTTGGCTCTCATCCTTGAGTTCCAGAAATGCGCTGCGCGTTGGAGTGGGGGTGGATTCAGGCATTTTCGATGTACTTGGCCAGTTGTGCGCTGGACAGTCGGGTCATCTCGGAGGGCGGTAGCTTGCGAAGCAATTCCCAGCCCAGTTCCATGCTTTGCTCGAGGGTGCGGGGTCCTTCCTGGGCAACGAAGCGGTTTTCGAACTCATCGCCGAACTCGAGGAACTTGCGGTCGTTTTCGGGCAGCCCTTCGACTCCCATGACCGAGGCCAGGACGCGCACGCGATTGGCGCGGGCGTAACTGGCAAACAACTGATGGGCCAGGGCCGGATGGTCTGGGTGGGTGTAACCCTCACCGGTTCCCGCGTCCATCAGCCGTGACAGGCTGGGCAGCACTTCGACCGGCGGAAATACGCCCTTGCGGTCCAGTTCACGGCCGAGCACGATCTGACCTTCAGTGATATAGCCGGTCAGGTCGGGAATCGGATGGCCGATATCGTCTCCCGGCATGGTCAGGATGGGCAATTGCGTGAGTGTGCCTTCCAGCCCGCGGATGCATCCGGCGCGCTCGAAAATGCTTGCCAGGTCGGAATACATATAACCGGGGTAGCCCTTGCGGCTGGGAATCTCGCCGTGACTGGCTGAAACTTCTCGCAGCGCCTCGCAATAGTTGGTCATATCGGTCATGACCACCAGCACGTGACGGCCTTCGACGAAAGCCAGGTATTCGGCCGCGGTCAGCGCGAAACGCGGTGTCAGCAGCCGCTGGGTGGACGGTTCATCGGCGTGGTTGAGAAACATCACGGTATGCGCAAGGGCGCCGGATTCTTCCATCGCCCGGGTAAAGTTGGACGCGATATCGTAGGGCACCCCGATGCCGACGAAAACCACACAAAAATCGCCGGCCTCGGCATCGCGCAGGCGCGCGCGTTGAGCGATCTGGGTCGCCAGTTGATCATGCGGGAGACCGCCGCAGGAAAACAGCGGCAGTTTCTGGCCCCGGACCAGGCTGTTCATCAGGTCGATGGTCGAAATCGAGGTCTCGATGAAGTCACGCGGCAGGTCGCGCGCGGCCGGATTGATGGCCAGGCCGTCAATGCGCATCATGCGGTCGGCGGGCACCGGCGGACCGCCGTCGATCGGCTTGCCGACACTGTTGAACACGCGTCCGGGCAAGTTGGGTCCGACTGCCATTTCCAGCGGCCGGTGGAGAATGCGTATGCGGGTTTCGTCCAGACCCAGGCCGGTGGTCGATTCCAGAATCTCGATGATCATGTTGTCGTCGTCAACTGCTGAAACCCTTCCGACACGCGCCACGCCATCTTCGCCGATGACTTCGACTGCGTCATTGAGGGCCACATCGGCATCGCGGCGAGCGAACAGCAACGGCCCTTCCAGCCGGGTTGCCGCGCCTTGTAGAATGACATCAGCTTTCACTGGCAGTCTCCTGTTTTTCGAGCTTGGCGAAGGCGGCATCGATCTCGGCCGCGACTTGGGCCTTGTCTTCGATCTGGCTTTCGGGGAACTCTTCCCCCAGCCGCTGCAGTTTGCGCAGAATCGGCATCGCCGCAATTTGAGATGGGGCAACGCCCTGACGCACGGCCTTCTCGGCCTGATCGATGAACTGCATCATCAGGCGCAGCATGGCGGTCTGGCGCCTGGGCGAGCAATAGCGATCGATCTCGGAAAAAGAGCTCTGGCGCAAAAAGCCCTCGTTCATCAGATCGGCGGCCAGCAGTGTCATCTGCTGCTCATCGGGCAGCGAGTCCTTGCCGACGATACGCGCCATGCGTTCGAGCTTGGACTGCTGTTCCAGAAGCTTGAGCAGCCGGGTCCGGTGCTCTTTCCAGTCTTCGTTGCCTTGCGATTGCCACCAGCGCGCCAGCGCGTCGACATCCTCGGCGTAACTGGTCAACGGGTGGATGGCCGGGTAAAAGCGGGCCTGGGCACGGCCACGGTCCAGTGCCCAGAAGCTGCGCACGTAGCGTTTGGTGTGGCTGGTGACCGGTTCGGAGAAGTCGCCGGCCGGCGGACTGACCGCGCCGATCACGGTGATCGAACCTTCGCTGCCGTTAAGGGTTTTGACCCGTGCGGCGCGTTCGTAGAAATCCGCCAGGCGCGAGGCCAGGTATGCCGGGTAACCGGATTCGCCCGGCAATTCGCCCAGCCGACCGGAAACTTCACGCAGTGCTTCCGCCCATCGGCTGGTCGAGTCGGCCATCAGGGCCACATTCAGGCCCTGGTCGCGGAAGTATTCGGCAACTGTGATTGCGGTGTAGATGGAAGCTTCGCGGGCCGCAACCGGCATGTTGGATGTGTTGGCGATGATCACCGTTCGCTCCATCAGGGGCCGCCCGGTGCGTGGATCTTCCAGATGCGGAAACTCGTCGAGCACTTCGGCCATTTCATTGCCGCGCTCGCCGCAGCCGACATAGACGATGATGTCGGCATCGCACCATTTGGCCAGGCTTTCCTGCAGCACGGTCTTGCCGGTGCCAAAGCCTCCGGGCAGGGCCGCGCGACCGCCTCTCGCGACCGGGAACAGCGTGTCGAGAATTCTCTGACCGGTCACCATGGGCGCATCGGCGGGCAACCGGCCGGCCGAGGGGCGCGGCTTGCGAACCGGCCATTGATGCTGCATTGACAGCGAGTGGTTGTGGCCACTTTCATCTTCCACAACCAGCAACTCGGCATCTTCTGCGTAAGTGCCGGAGCCTTCGATCGAGATCACCTTTCCCGATACGTCGGGCGGCACCATGCACAGGCGCCCGGCACCTTCGCCGGCGACTTGGCCGAACGGTGTGCCGGCGGCGATTTCCTGACCGGTCTCGACGGATGGCTTGAACTCGAACTTGCCGCTGCGCGCGGTGGGCAGGCCGGGTTTGAACCAGTGTTGGGATGCATCCCCCAGCGGGCGCAGCAGACCGTCGAAGATCTGCCCCAGGACTCCTGGGCCGAGTGCGACCGATAGCGGCAGGCCGGAGCCTTCGACCGCATCACCGGGCCGGAGGCCGGTAGTGTCTTCATAGACCTGCGCGGTGATGGTATCGCCGGACAGTTGAATCACCTCGCCCAGAAGGCGTTGCGCGCCGACCGCCAGCGCTTCGTGAATGTGAAACGGATCGCTGACCCGGGCTTTCAGCACCGGCCCGCCGATCCATTGAATGACCGCCTTGCTCATGATGTTTGTTCCTTGACTGCGCGGTTGAATTCCGCCAGCAGCTCGCCTTCCATGGTTTGTTCATTGGCCAGCAAGCCGGCAATGCTCATGTCGATCAGCACGCCCTGACTGCGGATGTGCACGCCAGCGCGGAATGCTTCGGAGGGCTTGGGCCGGACCGTGGCCTGAAAATGATCTTGCGCATATTGCATGATCGGGTCGGATTCCTCACTGGCCCAGTCCACCGGATGCTCCAGTGTCCATTCGCGTGCGCGCACTACCGTGGCAGCCTCGGTCAGCGCAGTCTGCGCCCAGAGTTGACGATTTTCAGGGTCTTGCCAACGCGCCTCCAGGGCTTCGGCGAGTGCCTTGCGACCGGCCTTGATCAGTGCCAGTTCATGGCGGCGACCCCGGCGGCGTTGCTCGGTTTCGATTTCAGCCTCGACCATGCGGACTTCATTGTTCATCCTTTGCCGTTCGTCACGCACCGTCTGGCTGATCTTTTCCCGGGCCCGCTTGCGCGCCGCCCGGCGAATCCGGTCGGCCTCCGCCCGGGCTTTGTCCAGAACCTCGCGACAATGCTTTTCGCGTGATTCCTTTACCAGTTCCAGCAGGGCATCCAGCTGCGTGCCGGCGATGCTGTCGGTCTCGCTCATGCTTCGACTCCCAGGGCGCGCCGGACTTTTTCCGCCATGTCGTCCGGTTCGGCCGTGCGGTTAATATCAGGGATCACCGCCACTGGCGGGTTGGCCCTGGAAACGGCGCCTTCAAGCAGCGCAGCAGGCAGATTCCTGGCCAATGCGGCAGTGATCATGACCGGTTGGTCCTGCGACAGTGCTTCGCGAAAGGCCGACACGACCTGCTCGGCGTCGACCACAATGGCTCGTACGCCGGCCAGACGAAAACCGGCCGCGGTCAGTCGGTCGCCGATCAGGACAGGGTCGGCCATGTCAACCGATCTGGTTGAGAATGAGGATGGCAACGATCAGGCCGTAGATGGCCACACCTTCGGCAAGGCCGACCATGACCAGCACGCGACCCATCAGCTCGGGCTTTTCGGCCAGGGCGCCAACGGCGGCCGAACCGACCTGGGCGACGGCGTAACCGGCGCCGGCGGCAGACAGTCCGGTCGCGGCAGCGGCCGCGATATAGCCCCACTTGCGGACCTCGGGGTCTGTCATGGCGGCAATCAGGCCGGTCGCCTCTTGTGCGTTGGCGCCCCCGGAGGTGATCAACATGTAGGTCGCGATCAGCACCAGGCCGGCGGTAATGGCCGTGAAGGCCAGGAGAATGGACATCCCGAGTTTCATTTTCAGCTCCTTTGTATCAGTCGTAAAGTGGTGCCTGGACCGGCCAGCGGATGAAGCTGGCGACCCTGGGCGGTCAGGAATCGGATAAAGAATTCAAACAGCAGCAGGCGGGTGGTCTGAATGCTGACGATCAGGCCTTCAAGCGCGATAATCAGTGCATTGCCGAGAATCATCACCAGCAGCCAGCCAATGCCGCCTCCGGTGGCGTCGGCAAGGCCGATGACTGCTGCCGAAAGACCGGCATGCGCCAGCGCAAATGCACCCACGCGGACAAACGAAATCGTGTTGACGCCGATCTGCAGCAGACTTTCGACCAGTTCTCCGGCAGCCTTGGGAATTTCTGCCAGCTTGCCGTGAATCGAAGTGATCGTGCTGCCGACGATAAACCAGACGCTTCCCGCCATGAGGGCGTACAGGCCGATCTTTCCGGCCGGAGCGGCAAGTGCGCCCAGATAACCCGCTCCTGCCGTGACCAGGCCCACGTATGCGACCAGCAGGCCGCCACGTGTGCTGAGCCAGAATATGAACAGCCGGCGCCAGTATGCGCCCAGCGCATCGAGCAGCAAGCCCATCGTGAGGATGAAGATGCCAAAGGTGATCGCGATGCCCATCACCTCGGTCGGATGGTCGATCGGATGCATCCAGAGCGCCGGAATGAGTTCTTCATTGGCGAAAATGCTGCCGAACAGGAAGCCGAAAATGATCGCCATGATGCCGAAAGGAACCAGCAGACCCAGCACCGGAGCGCGCTTTCTCAGCAACAGGCCGATCGCCAGCAACACCGCGCCCTGGCCGACATCGCCGAACATGAACCCAAACATCAGCGGCGCCAGTACGGCGACGATGCGGCTGGGATCAGCTTCGCCCGAATCCGGAGTGCCGAGCAGACCGGGAAACAGCTCGAATGGCTTGACCCAGCGCGGATTGTGCATCACGACCGGACATTCCGCGCCTTCCGGCGGAGGTCGATAGCGCAGCAGATGACGGACCTTGCCCCGATCCAGCGCCTGGTTGATCTCGTGGCCGTCCAGGTCGCTGGTCCAGCCGGTAATCCAGGCAAAGTGATCGGTCACCGGCAGTGACGGTGCATGGCCGGCAAACCAGGCCATCAGTTCCATCGTGCCGATCGATTTTTGCAGATCGTGATGGCGATGGAGCTGGTCGAGTCCGGTCTGGCCGTCATCGCGCTGCTGCAGAAGCTGGGCGCGACGCTCGCCGATTTCTTTGCATGCTTCATCGGCCTTGTCCGGCAGCCATTTGGGCAACTGGATGCGGCGCGCCTTGAGTGCTGCCATTTGTCGGTCCAGCGCTTCGATCTGGGTATCGGGCCCGACCGCGATCAGGTGGGGAACATCACTGCTGCTGACAAACCACTCGGTCAGGATCGAGGTCGGCAGGGTGCGCGGTTGCAGGCCGGGGGCAAGACGGTAAATCCGTACCGCCAGCATCGGTCCGGCGGCGGCAAGCTGATGCAGGGCAGGCAGTTGCGCATCCGATGCATCCAGGGCTTCGTTCAATTCGTCCAGTTGCCTGATATTGACTTCCAGGTGCTCGATTTCCTCGATCAACGGCCCGGCTTCGGCGGCCCAGGCCTGGAGGTTTTCCAGTGCCTCGCGCATCGCATTGACCGGCTCCAGCGCATCCTCCACCACGGGGATCCTGCCGGTCGGCCACCACGCACCGTGCACCCGGGCAAGTTCACCGTAACGGTCCAGGGCCTGATCCAGGCCCGGCAGCTTGACTGCCTGTTCCGGCTGGCTGTGGGTTTGCAGTTCGACGGCCTGGGTGTCGGCCAGACATTCAAGGGTCTTGGTCAGTTCTTCGCGTGGAATCAGCAGTTCGAACCAGCGTGCGGCTTGTGGTCTCAGGCCCATGATCGACCCTCTTCACGTTGCGGCATCAGCCGGCGCGTGATGACACCGGCGCGGATGCGCTCGAGTTCCAGTCCGTCCAGCGCCAGGTGGGAAAACAGCGCAACGGCGGTTCCGGCGCCGCGGCGAAACCGGCGAGCGAGCGTTTCAACCAGGAGCCTGCGCAACGAGCGGCCATCGTTCTCCCGGCTCTCGCGCATGGCCTCGAGGTGTTCTTCGACCAGCCTGACCAGATGATCCACGTCGGGTTTTGCGCCAGATCCGGCATCGGGCACAAGAGACTTGAAAGTTCGAACCCAGACCACGCCGACCTCGGTTTGATCCGGCGCCAACATTGGTTGCGCCCCGGCCAGGGTGCCGAGCGGATGATGCTCAAGCGCTTCGCGGCGTCTGGCGGGGTCGTCGAAGGCGAAATCGCGCAGGACCGGATCATCGCGCATCCAAGGTGCCAGTTTGCCGCCTCGGGCCAGATCCTGAACGGCCGGTAGATCCGGCAGCCAGCGCATCCACTCCACTGCCGGACGCCATTTCACCGGGGCCCAGGCCGCAATCTGATCAACGGTTTCGCGCCAGCACATGCGCAATTGCCGTTCGATCGTCTCCGAGGTCATGTCCTGGTTGATTTCATTGATCCAGCGTTTCAAAGCGGTCCGGCGAATGGCTTCGAGATAGTGTGAAAGATCCGCGCTGGCCTCCGCAACCCGCCACTCCTGGGCCGACGGTCGGTCGCCGTGGCGTGCCTGCAGGCGCGCCTGAAGATATCCAAATTGGGCGCTTTCAGCCATCACCGTCTTCCGGTTGCGTCAGTTTGCCGGCCAGGCGTTGCACGGCCTGATGCAGGCTATGCCGGTCTGCATCATTGAGTTCGGAGCGGATCGGGTCCTTTGATGCGGCGTCGCGCATCTCGTCGACCCGTTGTTTGACCAGTCGATTGCAGCGGCTGCGCAGATCCGAGGCACGACGGTTGGCATTGCGATCGATCCTGCGCGCGTGCTCGCGCGCGTTCGCCAAAATCTGCTCGGCCTCTTGCTGAGAGGCCTGCATGGCCTCGCGGGCCGAAGTTTCGGCGGCAAGGGCCTGGTCAATGGCCTCGGCCGTGCTGGACGAATTCGAATTGAGAGTTTTCTTCATGCCCCGGCTCCAGGGGTTCGACGGATCGGTATTACGGCGCCTCCGGCAAGGCGGCTTGGGTGCTCGGCTTCGACTTTGGATAGTGACTGCCGTTTGCCTTGCGCTTGCTGCGCACGCGGCGCACTGAACACAATGCGTCTGTCGTGATGATGATTCCGGCAGATCTGTTTGTTGTTATTCCGAAGCGGTAGTATATGGGCTCAATACGTCGCGAATTTTGATCTCGGACAATTGCGGCAGAAAAATTTCAACTCCAGTCCGAATGCACGTGGATGTGCCGGTGTTCGATACTGTCGTGGCGGTGGTGATGGCGGTGTGCGAGATTGGCCTGCCACATCAGATCGGTGTCGGCAAGCGCCTGGTCCAGCGGCCCATCGTGAAGCTGGCGGCCGTCTTCGCCCAAAACCAGTGCGCGCCGGCCGAATTCGGTCGCCAGGGCCAGATTCTGGGTCGATACCAGCGTGGTCAGGTCCGGCTGGTCGAGCAGATAATCGATCAGCCAGCCGGTCGCGCGCGGGTCGAGACTGGACGTGGGTTCATCGAGCAGCAGCAGCTTTGGCTGGCATACCAGCACGCAGGCCAGGGCAAGGCGTTGCTTCTCGCCGCCACTGAGGTGATACGGGGCACGATCCAGATGCTTTTCCAGCCCCATCCGGGTCGCCCAGCGGCGGGCATGGTCATCCGGCTCGGGCATGTCCAGTCGACGCGGGCCGTAGGCGATCTCTTCGAGTACTGTGGCATTGAACAGCATCGCTTCTGGCTGTTGAAACACCATTCCCACTGCTCGACGGAAATCCCGGCACCAGGCGCGATCACTCAGTTTTTTCGCGTTGACCTCATGACCCTGGAATCGAAATGTGCCCCGGCTCGGCGACACCAGTCCAGCGATCAGTTTCAACAATGTGGTCTTGCCGCAACCGTTGGCGCCGAGCACGACGGCGCGTTCCCCGGGGGCAAGGCTGAAATCGATCGCGGCGAGAACCGGCTGTTCCCGGGTATAGCCGAAATCGACCTGGTCAAGCTCGATCATCGAAAAATCCTCTGGCGGTCAGGCCCTGATTGAGTTCGGTGGCCTGGGTTTCAGCCTTGTCCATCAGCGCCCGCCCGGCACGGCCGGCCCCGCGATAGCGATCGAGCAGCGTCGGCCGGGCAGGTGTGCGGCTGGCAAAGGCATGCTGGAAATCTCGCGCCATCCGGCGTAAACCCTGGAGCTGACTGAGCACCACGGCGATCAGAAATTTCAACGAGGGGGAAAACGCTACCGCCGCGACCAGATCCAGATGTCGCGCCAGCCACAGCGCCAGAAAGGTCAACAGGTAGACCCTCAGATTCAGGCGCAGTACAAACAGCGCCCATGGATGTCCGTCCAGCGAAGCCATCAGGACATATCCGAGGCTGACGGCAATATTGACCAGCAGCACGGCCAGCATGGCGCGGCGGGCGATGACCGGTGCTTCGCGACCGGCCAGAACCAGCGCGACGGTCAGCAGAGCGGCCAGCCAGATCGGATCATGGATGAAGGTAATGCCGACCACGGCGATCAGATAGCCTGCCAGCAATGCGCGATCCTTCATGCCGGCTGCTTCCGGCGGGCGAAGATCTCAAGCACCGTCCAGGTCAGCAGTCCTTCCCCAAGACCGATGAACAGATGCGGGATGACCAGCAGTGGCAGAGTGACCCGGGAGCCGAACGGAAAGAACAGCGGCTCGCCGCTGGCATCGGTGGCAAGCCATGGCTGCAGTCCCAGCACCAGCGACAACAGCACGGCAGCTACCAGCACGCCCAGCCAGACTGAAACCACCACCGCGACCGGCCGGTGCAGATTGGCCAGCAGGCGATGTACACCCACCACCACTGCGCCGCCGGCAAGGCCCATGCACAGTGCGTTGACGCCCAGAGCGGTGATTCCGCCGGCGCCGAACAGGACCGCCTGCAGCAACAGCACCAGGCTGTATGCCAGAAACGCAGGCCACAAACCGAAGGCAAGCGCCAGCAGACCGACGCCGACCAGATGGCCGGAGGTTCCGCCCGGCAGCGGGATCATGATCGAAGTCAGGATGAAAGCCAGCGCCGTCAGCACCGCCAGACGCGGGATGGTCGATTCGTCCAGATCGCGCGCAACCCGGCGCACCGCCCATGCCCACGTCGGTGCTGCCACGGCGTAGGCGGTCAGGTAGGTTTGAGGTGCCAGCAGGCCGTCGGGGATATGCATGTCAGCGCTGGCCGCGCCGCCTGAACAGTACCCAGGCACCCGCGATCCCCAGCAGGTAACCGATTCCGGCCAGCATCAGCGCGAACCGTCCCGCGCCTGGTCCCTCGACAGCACTGATGGCAGCGGCCTCATCCACACTGACTGTCACGTCAATGCCGTGACCGTCCTCGGCCGTGACCTGCACCCGCCAGTCGCCGGGCCGGTCGGGCAGAAAGCTCAGTCTTCCCAATGCATCGGTGCGTCCGGTCTGAAACGCCACATCTTCAGCGGGCCGGTAAACCCGGAATGGCTCGTAGATCGGATTGGAACCGTAGGCAAATGAAAGCTCTAAGGTGACTGCCTCGCCGGCACCGGCCTGATAGTGGATCTCGTGAGCCTGAGCCTCCCCTCCAGACAATACCGTGATCATCAGCAGACCGGTACAGTAATGAATTGGATTGGCGCGCATCATTGGACCTCGCTGAGTTTGAAGGTCAAGGTGGCCCGAAAAGTCTGAAGGTCACACACATTGGTATCCGGATACGGTTGTTCGCTGCGGGCAAGGATCATCCAAAGGCCGGGTGAATCCGGCACGAATTCGGCGCGTCCCCGGGCATCGCTTTCGATGCTTGCAACGGGCTTCTCTCCGGCGCCGGCGCGGAAGACTTCAATCGGACCGGCCCAGGGCTGGCCGTCCATCAGCAACCGAAACTCAAGCGCCTTTCCGGGCCCCGGAAAGGCCGGAACCCGAAGCGGCATGATCTCCAACTGGTGTCCGGCCAGCCATGCAATGTCACTTGAAGAGCCTTGGTCGATCTGAATCAACGTCTTGGTTGCGTTGGTTGAATGGTTGCAATGCACCGCTTCGGCTACCTCCGGTTTCGATCCTGAAACACTGCCATCGGGGGTGTGGGTCCAGTAGGCAGAAACCTGGCGGGCGCTGACGAGCCAGATGCCGGGCTGGTCCAGGAGGGGTGTGCGATAGCGCCCTTCCGCGGCATGCTCCAGCGCCATCGTCGTGCCGTCCGGGGCCAGGATTTGAATGGACTCCACGCGCTCCGGACCCAGCACCCTGGCATCGGGAAAGTCATGCCCGAAATACATCCGCACAACCGCTGAATCACCGGCTGAGACCGAGCCAGGCTCGGGCAGTAGCCATGGGTAATGTCCAAGGACGGGGTTGGCCCAAAGGCTCAGCCCAATGCACAGCAGGCCGGCACGACGGATCGAACAGGGATTTTTGGCGGACATGGAAATGAACTCTCCGGACTTCCTGTCTGGATAAGAAGACTATCACATCATTTCACACCACGGAGCCGAAAAGTAATGGTGGTGGAAAAGAGCAATGCCCGGCAAAAGCGATTATCCGGCGCGAAAAAGGAAAAGCGCTTCGCGCAAGGTGATTCAGACCGGGCTCAATCGTGCGGCGTGATGTGTTCGTGTGTTCCGCTGCCGTGACCGTGATCATGGCGGTCGCTTTCGACCTTGACCGGTACCAGGTGAAGATCTCCATGACGCACGCCGCGGCGGGCAATGAACGGATCGGCGAACTCCCGTACCCGGCGCAGGGGGCCGCGCACAATGCTGGCTTCCAGGCAATAGTCGTGGTCAAGATGCACGTGCAGCGTGGCCACCGACAGATCGTGATGATGGTGCTGTGCCTGTGTCAGTTGGTGTCCGAGATCGCCTTGGTGATGGTCGTAAACATAGGTCAGAACGCCCACGCACTGGCCCTCAGGATCGTCTTCGCTGCGCTGGCGGGCCAGAAACTCCCGCAACAGGTCGCGCACTGCCTCGGATCGACTGGCGTAGCCCAGTCGATCCCGATACTCTTCGAATGCCTCGGCCAGTTCCCGGTCCAGCGAAACGGTAAAACGTTCGGTCATGGCGATCAAGTGCTCCGTCGACCAGTTGTGACTATGATGCCTGCAGGGTAGAAAATAGTAAACCCGTGGGTAAACATTGAATAGCTTCCGAGCCGTGGGAGACCTGAATGACTATGATCCCTCGGGCGCCGATCCCGCCGCCCGCGCGTTGCGCCGCAACCCCGAAGACATCAACCTCCGGATCGCCATGCGCGAACCCGCCCCGGCGCTGTTCGAGCACTGGCTGAGGCCGCGGGCTGGTTTGGCACCAAAGTGAGCGCGCCGTTGACCTCCTTTCCCCGCTTGCGGGGGAAGGCCGGGATGGGGGCAGGCGTGCGTCGGATCCGGGCAGGTCGAGCCAACACCGGGCTGCGCAATGTCCGGCACCGGGGGGAGAATTGCGGTAGCGTACCAATCAACCGTCTTCCAGGATGATGAACGGGCGTGGCGTTGCATCCGAGTTTTCCAAAATCCCCATTCGAAATTCCGGAACCGGACCAGCGCTGGTTTCCGGCCGACGAGGCGCTGCGCGACAGCGCCTACGAGAAGCTGTTGCCGCCGCTGGTGGCGAAAATCCGGGCCGAGGTCAGCGCCTGGCGCGCGGCCGGATATCCGGGCTGTTCGGATACCTCCCGCGCGCTGCTGAACTGGTGGTTTGATCAAAGCCACCAGTTGGAAGCGGCAGACGGCACACTCGTACCTTTTTCGTATTATTTCGCACAGCGCGAAGCGGTTGAAAGCGTCATCTGGCTGTACGACGTCAAGGGTGCGCGCGACAAATTCGACCTGATTCGGTTCGACAGTTCAGGCGCGGTGTCGGCGGGGATGTTCCCGGAGGACTGGCCGCGCTACGTATGCAAAATGGCCACCGGCGCGGGCAAGACCAAGGTGATGTCGCTGCTGATCGCCTGGTGCTATTTCCACAAGCGCTACGAACCGGAATCGACGCTGGCGCGAAATGTTCTATTGATTGCGCCCAATATTATTGTGCTCGACCGGCTGCGCGCCGATTTCGATGGCCTGCGCATCTTCTTCAACGATCCGGTGCTGCCGGCCAACGGCCATGCCGGGCGGAACTGGCGCGATGAATTTCAGGTCACGCTGCATATCCAGGATGACGTTCGCGTCACGCGGCCGGTTGGCAATCTGTTTCTTACCAACATTCATCGCGTCTATCTGGGCGATGTACGCGAGCCCTCGCTGGAAGACGACGATCTGCGCGATTATTTTCTGGCGCCGTTCGGGCCGAAGCCGGTGGGCAATACCACCGACAGCAAGGTCGATCTCGGCGAGATCGTTCGCGAGATCGACGAGCTTGCCGTGTTCAACGACGAAGCCCACCACGTTCATGACGAGCGCATGGCATGGTTTCAGAGCATCCGCGATATTCACCATCGCATGCTGCAAAAGGACATGCGCCTGTCGCTGCAGGTCGATGTCACGGCCACGCCCAAGCACAACAACGGCGCAATCTTCGTTCAGACCGTATCGGACTATCCGCTGGTCGAGGCGATCCACCAGAACGTGGTCAAGCACCCGACGCTGCCCGATGCCGCCAGCCTGGCACGGCTTGCCGAGCACAAGAGCGCGATCTTTACCGAGCGCTATGCCGACTATCTGCATCTGGGCGTCGAGGAATGGCGCCAAAGCCATGCCGAGCACGAAAAGCTCGGCAAAAAGGCGGTGCTGTTCGTGATGGTCGACGACACAAGAAACTGCGATGAAGTCGGCGAATATCTGCAAAAGATCGCTCCGGAACTGCAGGACGCCGTGCTGGTGATTCACACCAAGAAAAACGGCGAGATTTCGGAAGCCGCCAGCGGCAGGAAGAAAGAGGAGCTGGAGGCGCTGCGAAAAGCCTCCAACGAAATCGACGGCTGGGCCAGTCCGTACAAGGCCATCGTCTCGGTGCTGATGCTCAAGGAAGGCTGGGACGTCAAGAATGTGACCACCATCGTCGGCCTGCGCGCCTATAGCGCCAAGAGCAATATCCTGCCGGAGCAGACGCTGGGGCGTGGACTGCGCCGGATGTATTTCGGCAGCGACCAGCCCGAATACGTCTCGGTGATCGGCACCGATGCCTTTGTCGAATTCGTCGAGTCGATCAAGACCGAGGGCGTGGAGTTCGAGCGCAAGCCCATGGGGTCCGGCGGCGGCCGGAAGGATTCGCTGGTGGTCGAAGTCGAGCGCGACAATCCGGACAAGGATCCGGACACGCTGGATATCAAAATCCCGAAACTCTCTAGGCGCTACGATCGCGAGTTTCAGGATCTTTCCCTGCTCGACCCGGCCGCCTTCTACAACCCCAAGCTGCCGATAAAGCCCTTCACGCCGGAAGAGACCCGCGAAATCGTATTCAAGCGGATTCTGGACGGCGAGACTCATCACAAGGTGGAACTGGACGGCCTGGGGCCGATCGACCATCGCCCGGTGGTGGCGTTTTTTGCCCGCGAAGTGATCCGCGAAATGCACCTGGTCGGCGGCTACGACCTGCTGTACCCGCGCGTCCGCGATTTCTTGCGCGAGCATCTGTTCGAGCCCGGCACGGTCGATCTCGACGACCCGGTGGTGCTGCGCAACCTGGCCGAGCCGGAAGTCGGCAAGGTGGTGTTCGACACGTTCAAGAAAGCGATTAACGATCTGACCGTGCGTGACCAGGGCGCGGTCCGTGTCGACGGCGCGATCAAGCTCAGCCAGACCCGTCCGTTCCGCACCGAGCACCGCGATTTCCTGCCTTCAGATAAATGCATCTTCAACAAAATTGTCGGCGAGGCCGTTGGTGGCGGTTTCGAGCTGGAATTTGCCGCGTTTCTTGACCGGGCAGGCGACGTGCAAGCATTTGCCAAGAACTACCAGGCCATCGGCTTCAAGGTCGATTACG
Organism: uncultured Halomonas sp.; assembly: GCA_964453565.1. Classification (GTDB taxonomy): domain Bacteria; phylum Pseudomonadota; class Gammaproteobacteria; order Xanthomonadales; family Wenzhouxiangellaceae. Next base: position 954 of record CAYVPB010000049.1, on the reverse strand, counting down.
TCAAAGCCGACGGCGACCTGTCCACCTACACGCCGGATTTTCTGGTCAAGGATAGCGACGGCAAGGTCTGGATCATCGAGACCAAGGGCCGCGAGGAAATCGACCTGCCGGCCAAGATGGCGCGACTGCGGCAGTGGTGCCAGGACGCAACCGAGGCCAGCCGGTCCGAAGGTGGGGCGGAATACGGTTTTGTATATGTGGACCAGCGCGGCTTCGAGCACAACCCACCGGCTGATCTATCGGGATTGGTGGCGGCATTTAAAGAGTACCAGTCATGACAACGCCCGATTCGAGTGTTCGGCCAGCGCCGTTGGGCGCGTTGGCATTTGAATCGCGCTTAGGTACCCGCCACTAAAAAGTCTTTAGAAATTCTTAGCGATAAATAAAATATCCGATTTATCAATAGTTTATAAAGTTATTAGCAGCAGTTCAAAAACGTTAGAGACCTCGTATTCGATGCAAATAGCGCTTTACAACCGGACGGAAACATCTTCATAATAATGCCGTATAAACATAAATATGGAAATATGGCCGTGAAAACGACGCTGGAATTACCCGATGACCTGATGCGCCGGATCAAGATTCGCGCCGCGGCCACCGACCGCAAGCTGAAGGACACGGTCGAGGAACTGGTTCGACGCGGGCTGGAGGCGGCTGAGATCGAACAGGTGGAAAACCCGCTGCAGGCGTTGAGAGACCGCCTGCGGTTCAATCCCGATGGCACCGTGACTAATCCCGACGGCATCGACGACCCGGAATTTTTCGAGGCGCTGGATGAAATCCGCGCCGAAAGCCGTAGGGAAGTGCCTCGCGATCCCTTTGCCGAAGACGCGCCGGCCTGATGCGGCTGCTCGATACCAATATCCTCAGCGAGATCATCCGGCCCCGGCCGGATGCGCGGGTCGTGAACAGGCTGCTAGCGCAGCCGGCGGGCACGCTCTATGCCTCGGAACT
>CAYVPB010000048.1:0-23295 GCA_964453565.1 uncultured Halomonas sp. | reverse complement strand
TGGTTAAGGCACGGGGTTTTGATCCCCGCATTCGCAGGTTCGAGTCCTGCCGTCCCAGCCATTAATCTGTAATTTTAGTTTTTAAAGCGCCAGTGCCGACGGGGACGCGAGTCGTGACCACACCATCGTTGATGATTTTCTCCGGAACCGCCAACCCGGAGCTGGCCCATGCGATCGCCGGTCACCTAGGTGTACCCATGGGCAAGGCCAATGTCGGGCGTTTCAGTGACGGTGAGACCATGGTCGAGATCGTCGAGAACGTTCGTGCCCGGGACATCTTCATCATTCAGCCCACCTGCCAGCCGGCAGCCGAAAATTTCATGGAACTGCTTGTCATGGTCGACGCGCTCAAGCGCGCCTCGGCCAGCCGCGTGACCGCGGTCATCCCGTATTTCGGCTATGCCCGCCAGGATCGCCGGCCGCGCTCGACCCGGGTGCCGATCACGGCCAAGGTGGCCGCGTGCATGATCGGCGCGGTCGGTACCGATCGGGTCGTGACGGTGGACCTGCACGCCGACCAGATTCAGGGATTCTTCGACATTCCGGTCGACAATGTGTATGCCTCACCACTGACTCTGGCCGATATCTGGAAGCATTACGGTGACGACAACATGATCGTGGTCGCGCCCGATGTCGGCGGCGTGGTGCGCGCGCGTGCCATTGCCAAGCGCCTGGACATGGATCTGGCCATCATCGACAAGCGCCGTCCGCGTGCCAACGAGGCCACGGTGATGAACCTGATCGGCGATGTTTCCGACAAGACCTGCGTGCTGGTCGATGACATGATCGATACCGCCGGCACCCTGTGCGCCGGTGCCGCGGCACTGAAGGAAAACGGCGCCCGTCGGGTCGTGGCCTACTGCGTGCACCCGGTGCTGTCGGGCAGGGCGATCGAAAACATCAGCGGCTCGGTACTGGACGAAGTCGTGGTCACCGACACCATCCCCTTGAGCCAGGAAGCACACGACTGCGGCCGCATCCGCCAGCTTTCAGTCGCCCAGATCCTGGCCGAAACCATCCGCCGCATGGCCGAGGGCGAATCGGTGAGTTCGCTCTATGTCGATTGATTGTCACTGATACCCGATCCAAACCGCCACCACCATGCACACTGCGGCCAGTGCCAGCAGCTTGGCCAGCAGCGGCAGCACGAACTTCAGCCAGCGCAGGTACGGGATGCCGGCGATGCCGAGGATGCCCATCAGGATGGGATTGGTCGGCGCGATCAGGTTGACGAAGCCGTCGCCGAAGTGATAGGCCAGAACCGAGACCTGACGTTCGAGGCCGACCACATCGCCGATCGGAGTCATCAAAGGCATGGTCAGATAGGCCTGGCCGGAGCCTGAGGAGACGAACAGGTTGAGCATCGACTGAATCCCAAGCATGCCGACCGCCGAAAGTTCGGCCGGCAGGCCGGTCAGCGGTTCGGCCAGCGCGTGCACGATGGTGTGCAGCACTTGGCCGTCTTCCAGCAACAGCGCGATCGAGCGGGCAAAGCCGATCAGCACCGCGGTGCCGGCCAGCTCGGCCGCGCCGCGACTGAAGGCGATGGCAATGCCGTCGATCGGCATGCGCGCGACCAGGCCGACCAGGATCGCCAGCACGATGAACGTCGCACCCAGTTCGGTCAGGTACCAATCATGCACCTGGATGCCCCAGACCAGCACCGCCAGCGCCAGTACCACCAGGCCGATGACGATGCCGCGGCGGCCGGTCATCGGCGGCGCCTCGCCGGCCTCCGGCGGCTGCGCCTCGGGGATGTCGGCGACCAGGCTGGCCGATGGATCGCGCCGCACCTTCATGGCGTAGCGCCAGACGTGGTGGACGCCAATGGCCAGGAACGGCACGAAGATGATCATGCGGAATTTCAGTCCGGAAGTCGGCGGCAATTCGGCGATGTTCTGGGCGATGATCAGCGTGAACGGGTTGATCATGGTGGCTCCGAACCCGACCCCGTAGCCAACCAGCATGATGCCGATGGCCGCGACCGTGTCCATGCGCATGGACACGCACATCGCGATCAGGATGCCGGTCAGCGGGATGTATTCCTCACCCATGCCCAGCGTGGCCGAGGTGAGGGCGAAGATCAGCACGCCGGTGGTGATCAACAGCAGTGGATGCTGGTCCAGCGCCTGGATCACCCGGCCCAGCGCGGCTTCGATTGCGCCGGTCTGGCGGATCACCGACATCGCGCCGCCGACCAGCAGGACGAAGAAGATGATCGCCTGGGTGTCGGCCATCGCGCGTGGCACGGCGGTGAAAAGGGACCATGGCGTGAGCTTTTCGATATCATCCAGATGTCGGAACGTGCCCGGCACCACCACCTCGCGACCGCTTTCGTTGACCACGCTGTCATAGCTTCCGGCCGGCAGGATCCAGGTCATCACCAGCGCCGCGCACATCAGCATGAACATCAGCGCCAGCGTGTCCGGCATGCGAAAACCCTTCCGGCCGGGGGGCACCGTCTCATCCTGCATGGGATTCCCTCATCGTTTGTGAATGATTACCCGCATTCTATTCGCGGGTTCGATCTGGCGCACAGACTGCTCGCACCTTGCAAAATCATGTTTATCCACAGATGAACACAGATTCACACAGATCAATCGGAACAAACGGTAGTCAGCACCTTTACCAGCCAGCCCTTGCCGTGCCGGGCATTCAGGTCCGCACATCGCTTGCCAGAACGTGCGATCGACATTGGGTGGGTTTCCTCCGGTGGATCAGTCGCCAATCTGCCGCACAAGCAATTTCTTCTTCCAGCATCTGTGATTATCTGTGTTCATCTGTGGATAAGAGGATTTTCAATGACCATGGCCCAAGCTGTTGCGGCTGCGGCGACAAGATATAATGGCGGGATTTACCCCGCCGGAGATGCCAAAGATGCGATTAATCGAAGAAGCCCTGACATTCGACGATGTCTCCCTGGTCCCGGCGCTGTCGGAAATTCTGCCGCGGGACGCCGATCTGTCCACGCGGGTAACCCGGGATCTGGCGATCAGCATCCCGCTGGTGTCGTCGGCCATGGACACCGTTACCGAGGCCCGGCTGGCGATTGCCATGGCGCAGGCCGGCGGGGTCGGGGTGATTCACAAGAACATGGACATCGAACAGCAGGCGCGCGAGGTTCGGGTGGTCAAGAAATACGAGGCCGGCGTGATCAAGGATCCGATTACCGTCGGCCCGCACACCAGCATCCGCGAGGTGCTGGAAATCACCCGCCGCCACAATATTTCGGGGGTGCCGGTGGTCGATGGCGATGAACTGGTCGGCATCGTCACCAGCCGCGATACCCGGTTCGAGAAAAAGCTCGAAGACCCGGTGCGCAACATCATGACGCGCAAGGAAAATCTGATTACGGTGCGCGAAGGCGCCAGCCAGGATGAAGTGCTGGAGTTGTTGCACCGTCATCGCATCGAAAAGGTGCTGGTGGTCAACGATGCATTCCAGTTGCGTGGTCTGATCACGGTCAAGGATATTCAGAAGTCGCGCGATTTCCCGAATGCCGCCAAGGATGGTTCGGAGCAACTGCTGGTGGCTGCGGCGATCGGCGCCGACGGTGATACCGAGGATCGTGTCAGTGCACTGGTCGAGGCTGGTGTCGATATTCTGGTGGTTGACACCGCGCACGGTCATTCGCGCGGGGTGCTCGACCGGGTCTCATGGTGCAAGAAGCATTATCCGCGGGTCCAGGTGATCGGCGGCAACGTTTCGACCGGCGACGGCGCGCTGGCGCTGGCCGACGCCGGTGCTGATGCAGTCAAGATCGGTCAGGGTCCGGGCTCGATCTGTACCACGCGCATCGTTGCCGGTGTCGGCGTACCGCAGGTCAGCGCGGTCGCGGCCGCGGCCCGGGAGCTGAAAAAACGCGATATTCCGGTGATTGCCGATGGCGGCATCCGGTTTTCCGGCGACCTGGCCAAGGCGATCGTGGCCGGCGCGCATTCGGTCATGATCGGCAGCCTGTTTGCCGGCACCGAGGAAGCGCCCGGCGAAGTCGAACTCTTCCAGGGCCGCTCCTACAAGAGTTATCGCGGCATGGGCTCGTTGGGTGCGATGCAGAAGGGATCGTCGGACCGTTATTTCCAGTCCGAGACCGCAACCGAAAAACTGGTGCCGGAAGGCATTGAGGGCAGGGTGCCGTACAAGGGCCCGCTGGGCAGTGTCGTCCACCAGTTGCTCGGTGGCCTGCGATCGGCCATGGGCTACACCGGCTGCAGCAGTATCGGGGAGATGCGCACCCGGCCGACGTTTGTGCGCGTCACCAACGCCGGCATCACCGAATCGCACGCCCATGACGTTTCCATCACCAAGGAAGCGCCGAATTACAACCGCGGGTGAAATCGTTTTCGAGCCGCGGATGAACGCAGATGAACGCGGATAGGAAGCAAGAGCTGAAAGGTGAAAGCATTTCACGAAGAACACGAAGAGGGCACGAAGAGCACGAAGAATCAGTGAATCAAAACAGCTTTGACCTGTGAATTGCCATTGGAACTCTCGATTTTCAATGAGGATTTCCCCTTCGTGTCCCGCTTTTTACCGTTTTGTTGCTTTATCCGGACATTAATCAATGATCGAGTCCCGAGCATCCGACATTCACGCATCCCGCATCCTGATCCTGGACTTCGGGTCGCAATACACTCAACTGATCGCCCGGCGGGTGCGCGAGATCGGGGTGTATTCGGAAATCATGCCGTTCGATGTCGGCGATCAGGCAATCCGCGATTTCGCCCCGCGCGGCATCGTGTTGTCGGGCGGGCCCGAGTCGGTTGCCTTCGACGACAGCCCGCGCATTCCCGAAGCGGTGTTTGAACTCGGAATTCCGCTTCTGGGCATCTGTTACGGGATGCAGGCCATGGCGACTCGTTTTGGTGGCAATGTTGACCCGTCTGAGCAAAAGGAATTCGGCTATGCCGAGGTGGCAATTGCCGACCCCTCGATGTTGCTCAACGGCATCGAGGACAGGATCGCGACCAATGGTCGTGGCCTGCTTGAGGTCTGGATGAGCCACGGCGACAAGGTCACCCAACTGCCAGACGGGTTCAAGGCCATCTGCACCACCGGATCGGCACCGATTGCCGGCATGGCCAACGATCAGCGCGGTTACTACGGCCTGCAGTTTCATCCCGAAGTCACCCACACTGCCCAGGGCAGGCGGATTCTCGAGCGCTTCGTGATCGAAATCTGCCAGTGCTCCGCCAACTGGACCACGGAGGCGATCATTGCCGACCAGCTCGAACGCGTGCGTCAGCAGGTCGGAGACGACACGGTCTTGCTCGGCCTTTCAGGCGGAGTTGATTCTTCAGTGGTCGCGGCCCTGCTGCACGAGGCAATCGGCGATCAACTGCTGTGCATCTTTGTCGATACCGGGCTGTTGCGTCATCAGGAGGGCGATCAGGTCATGGCGACGTTTGCCGAGCACCTGGGAGTGCGGGTCGAGCGGGTCGATGCGCGCGAGCAGTTCCTGAAGGCATTGTCCGGCCAGGCCGATCCGGAACGCAAGCGCAAGATCATTGGTGGCGAATTCATCAAGGTATTTGAACAGGCCGCCGAAAGCCATCGTGAGGCTGGCTGGCTGGCCCAGGGCACGATCTACCCGGACGTAATCGAATCGGCCGGTGCGGCAACCGGCAAGGCCAAGGTAATCAAGTCGCACCACAACGTTGGCGGCTTGCCCGAAGAAATGCATCTCAAGCTGATCGAGCCGCTCAAGGAACTGTTCAAGGACGAAGTACGCCGGATCGGGGTGGAACTGGGGTTGCCGGCCGAACTGGTCATGCGCCATCCTTTTCCCGGGCCGGGCCTGGGTGTGCGCATTCTCGGGGAGGTGCGGCCCGAATACATCGCGCCGCTGCAGAAAGCCGATCATATTTTCATCACCGAACTCAGGAATTCCGGCCTGTACGACAAGGTCAGTCAGGCGTTTGCCGTTTTTCTGCCGGTCCGGTCGGTCGGTGTGGTAGGCGATGCGCGCCGCTACGAATGGGTGATCGCGCTACGAGCCGTCGAGACCGTCGATTTCATGACCGCGCGCTGGGCCCGACTCGATCACGGCTTTCTCGACCATGTTGCGCGCCGTATCATCAACGAGATAACCGGCATCTCGCGAGTCGTCTACGATATCTCCGGTAAACCGCCGGCGACGATCGAGTGGGAATGATCTGGTTCCCGCTCTCGTGTTGCCGGCATTGCCCGGCCATTGACAATGTCCGCCTGCTCATTGATGCTCGGGATGCATCTAGTGGCCTGGCGCAGAAAATTTCGAACGCGGCCCGAATCGGATCCGACTGGAGTGGTGCAGATGACTGAGGCGTTCACGAAAAGCGGCAAGCAAACCGCGAAAGTGGTTCAGAATCTTGGCTTGTGGGTGGTGTTGCTGGCCACGATTGTCGCGATCCTGCAGGAAATCTGGGTGATGGTCGGAGCCCGTGAAGTGAAGCTGACTGATCTGCTCCTGCTTTTCATTTATCTCGAGGTTATTACCATGGTGAGCGTGTACTGGGAGTCGGGCAAGCTGCCGATTCGCATGCCGCTGTATATCGCCATGGTGGCGTTGGCCCGGTACATCATTCTCGAGGCCGCCCATCTTGGAAGTTCGCAGGTGCTCGCGGTCGCCGCGGCGATCCTGATCCTGGCGATTGCAGTGATTGTTGTGCGTTACGGTCACTTGAAACTCCCGTATCCGGAAAATACGCTTAAAGAAGATTCTGACAGGACCGGTTGATGTGGCAGGTTTTGTCGGCGCGGATGCCTGTACGATGAAGGTGGTGGCAAACCAATCCGGCATGAATCGGAAACTGATCTTATTGGTGGTTGTTGCCGGCGTGGCCTGGTGGCTGTGGAGTGGTCCGGTGCAGGCACCCATGGCGGTGGAGCTGGCAGGTGTGATCCCGGCCTCTTCCGGCTTTGATTCCATGGTCTCGATCGATCAGCCCCCGGTGCAGCACAACCTGAGCCCGCCACCTGTGCTGCAGATCGGCGATCATGATTTCACCCTGATGGCTGATTTTCAGCTCGAAGCGCGGGTTCTTGGCCGCCGCGATTATCGACACGATCCCGGAGCAAGTCTTGCGCCGATCGACCTTGCCCTGGGCTGGGGGCCGATGGCCCGGGCTGAAGTGGTCGATCAGATTGAAATTCGCCAGCGTGGAAGGTTTTACTTCTGGCGCGCCGATCACGAACCGATTGACCGCAGCCAGATCGTTCGCAACAGCGCCAACATGCACCTGATCCCGGCCAGCCCGGAAGTGTTCGAGGAGCTCAGGCGCGCCGAATCTGGACGAACCGTGCGCTTGAGGGGAAATCTGGTCAATGTCAGTCGTGCTGATGGCTGGCGCTGGCACACTTCCATGACCCGTTCCGACAGCGGCAATGGCGCCTGTGAACTGTTTCTGGTCACCCTTGCCCGGGTTTTTTGAGTTGCGGCCCGGCCGGGTTCCCGGTTACTTTTATCGCACCCGCATGCCCGGTTTCGCGCCGGAGTCCGGGGCCAGCAGAAACGGTCCGCCGTCGTCGCCCCCGGCGGCCAGCACCATGCCTTCGGACAGGCCGAAACGCATCTTGCGCGGCTTGAGATTGGCGAGCATGATCGTCAGGCGGCCTTCAAGATCCTCGGGCTTGTAGGCCGACCGGATGCCAGCGAACACCTGACGGCTCTCGGGACCCAGGTCCAGCACCAGCCGCAGCAGTTTGTCGGCGCCCTCGACATGGCTTGCCTCGGCGATACGGGCGATTCTGAGATCGAGATTCATGAACTCGTCGATAGTGATTTCCGGCGCCAGCTCCAGTTTCGGCGCGGCCGAAGATTCCGACCCTTGGGTGCCAAGCGATTCGCGTGATTCTTCCATGATGGCCTCGATCTGCTTCGGCTCGACCCGGGTGGCGAGCGGTTTGAATTTGTTGATTTCGTGCTCCAGCAGCGGTTGCCGCAGCCCGTTCCAGCCGTCGAGCGGGCAGCCCAGGAAGCTCTCGGCTTCCGACGCGATGTGCGGGATGACCGGTGACAGCCAGGTCGTCAGCACGCGGAACAGATTCAGCGCCTGGGTGCACACGGCAACGACTTCAGCCTCGCGGCCTTCCTGTTTGGCCATCTGCCAGGGCTTGTACTCGTCGATGTACTGGTTGGCGCGGTCAGCCAGGGCCATGATGCGGCGAACGGCCGACGCGTAGTTGCAGTGCTCGAAGTCCCCGGCGATGGCTTCGGTCTGATCGGTGAACTCGCGATAAAGCTCCGGATCCGGCAGCGTGGCGGCGAGTCTGCCTTGTCCCAGCTTGTGGATGAAGCCTGAAGCACGGCTGGCGATGTTGACCAGCTTGCCGACCAGATCGGAATTGATGCGGCTGGCGAAGTCATCGAAGTTCAGGTCGATATCGCTCAGGCCCGAACCCAGCTTGGCCGCCAGGTAATAGCGCAGGTAGTCCGGTGGCAGGTGATTGAGCCAGGTGCGCGCCATGATGAAGGTGCCCCTGGACTTCGACATCTTGGTGCCGTTGACGGTCAGGAATCCATGCACATGCACTTTCGTCGGGCGCCGGAAAGAAGCGCCCTCCAGCATCGCCGGCCAGAACAGGCAATGAAAATAGATGATGTCCTTGCCGATGAAGTGATGCATCTCGGTATCCGAGCCAGGCCGGGTCCAGGCATCGAAATCCAGGCCGTCACGCTTGCAGACTTCGCGAAAGCTCGAAAGATAACCGATTGGTGCATCCAGCCAGACGTAGAAGTACTTGTCCTCGGTTCCGGGGATGCGAAAGCCGAAGTACGGCGCATCACGGGTCACGTCCCAGTCTCTCAGCCCGGCCTCGAACCATTCTTCCAGCTTGTTGGCGACCTCGTCCTGCAGCGCGCCGGAACGCATCCATTGCTTCAGGCTTGGTTCGAACGGCTTGAGCGTGACGAAGTGGTGCTCGGTCTTTTTCAGCACCGGAGTCGAGCCCGAGACCACCGAGCGCGGGTCTATCAGGTCGGTGGGTTCATAGGTGGCACTGCACTTTTCGCACGAATCGCCGTACTGGTCCTCGGCGCCGCACCTCGGGCAGGTGCCACGGATGAACCGATCGGGCAGGAACATGCCTTTTTCGGCGTCAAAAAGCTGCTCGATGGTGCGCGTGACGACACAGCCGGCCTCATTCAGGCGCTTCCAGATCAGTTCCACGATCTCGCGATTGGTGTCGCTGTGAGTGGACGAGAAGTTGTCATGGGAAAGGCCGAAATCGAGGAAATCGCGTTCATGCTCAGTGCCGAAATGCTCGATCAGCTCCTCCGGCGTGATGCCGCGTTTTTGGGCGTTGAGCATGATCGGGGTGCCGTGCGCGTCGTCGGCCCAGGCGTACACCACCTGGTGGCCCCGGGCACGCTGGAACCGGGCCCAGATGTCGGTCTGGACATACTCCAGCATGTGGCCGAGATGAATCGGCCCGTTGGCGTAGGGCAGGGCGGCGGTAACAAGAAGGCGACGCATTTTTCAGACAGGCCTGTTCGCAAATTCTGAATTATGACATCGCCTGCATCATCTCGCCGTCCGGATGTCGCGAATCGGGGTTCTACAGACTGATCCGCGGCGGGATCATGGCATTGGCCAGAATCAGACCCGTGGCCAGTGCGACCGCGATCATGCCTGCCAGTAGGGCGGTTTCGATGCCCGCGATCACGTCCTGGCCGATCAGCGTCGACAGGCTGCGCATGCCGATGCTGCCAGGTACCAGCAGGATCAGGCCCGGCAGTTGCAGGATCGAGGCCGGTCGGCGGGTCCAGCGCGAGAACAGGTTACCGGCCATGCCGATCATCAGTGCGCCGCTGAATGCTCCCAGTACCGGGGTGCCGAGAAGACTGCCGAAACCACTGCCCAGCCAGGCCAGCAGGCAGGCAGACAGGATCAGCCAGCCATCGCGCCAGTGGGCCTGGAACAGGGCGACGAATCCCAGGGCCGCGCTGATTACGCCGATCGGCAGCAGCCATTGCGGCAGGATCGAAGGCGCCACCGGCGGGAGCGGGCCGATGATTCGCGTCGCCAGCCAGGCGCCGAAGGCCAGCCCGACCGTCAGCAGCGCGAACACGACGATGGTCGAGGCCAGTCGGGCAGCGCCGGAAACCTGGTGACCGGTGGCCAGTTCACGAGTCGCCGCGGTCAGGTCCATGCCGGGAATCAGCGCGATCATGCCGGCGATCACTGCCGGCATCAGTGCGGTCTGGGGATCAAAACCGCACCACAACGAGCCCAGCAGGGTGACCAGTCCGGCACTCAGCGGCTTGAGCAGGTGGGTCAGCTCGGCCCGCTGCCACAGCAGCATTACACTGGCGCCGGTTACTCCGCCCAGTGCCGCGGCCAGCAGGGCTTCACGCCAGCCGCCACCGATCAGGGTGCAGGCGCCGCCGGAGACCAGCATGTAGGCAATCAAAAGCCGGAAACCTTGATACTGCGCCGGTCGCCGGTCGATTTCGCAGACCTTCTGATGTGCGGCCTGCGGATCGACCAAGCCGCCGGCGAGCTGGTCCATGATTTCGGTCAGTTCGGCCAGCTTGCCGAGATCGGTGCTGCCCGGCTCGACTCGCGCCAGGTAGGTCTGCTGCTGCTCTCCATCGCCCAGGGTTGCAATCAGCGCGGTTGGCGTGGAAAAGAACTCCGCGGTCAGGCCCAGCCGCTCGGCCATGATCTGCATGGCCGCCTCAAGCCGGTGGGCCGGTGAACCAACGCGCAGCAGCGCTCGCCCCAGGCTCAGGACCAGGGTGGCGTAACGGCTTGATTCATAGGGTTGCGCGGTGGTCGGGTCGGGGGTCATGGTTGCCGGGTCGGTTTGTGTTCCCGGTATTCTGGTGCACAGGCGTGCCTGCGTGTTAATTCCGAGTGGACCGCAAAACACCGCTTCGATCTACCATAATCGCGTGTCCCCACCTGAGCCTGCCGATGAAACGCGAAGAAATCGATTTCCCGCCCGAGCATGAAGCCCTGCGCCAGGATGTACGTGCGCTGGGCGCGATGGTTGGAAACCTGTTGCGTGAGCAGTGCGGTGAGCGCCTGTTCATGCGTGTCGAGGCCGCTCGCGAGGTTGCGATAGAGCGCCGCACCGGTGAGGCCGATAGCCGCGCGCTGAAGCGAGCCTGCCAGTTCGAGGATGCCCGAGAGTCGCTGGATTTCGTGCGCGGTTTCGCCGCCTGGTTTCGCATGGTCAACCTGGCCGAGCAGGTACATCGCATTCGTCGTCAGCGCGCATGGGCGACGGGCCGGCAACCGCAGCCGGAAAGCCTGGAGGCAGTGTTCACCCGCTTCCGCCAGCGCGGCATGGGCTTTGACGAGCTTCAGCCGCGGTTGCGCGAGCTGCTGATCGAGCCGGTACTGACCGCACATCCCACCGAAGCTACCCGGCGCTCGATCCTGGAAAAGGAACAGCGCATGGCCGGGTACCTGGTGCAGCGCTTCGATCAAGGCCAGTCGGCCCGGGTGCTCGCTCGTCTGCTCGACCGGGTGCGGATGGAACTGACGATTGCCTGGCAGACCGACGAGCAGTCGGCGGTGCGTCCGACCGTGGCCGATGAAGCCGAACATGCCCATTATTACCTGGCAAACGTGCTGTATCGAATTGCCCCGGCCCTGCACGAGAACCTGGCCGAAGCGGTCCAGGCCGTATGGGGTGTGGACCTGCATCCTGCACACGTGCCGGCCATGCTGCGGTTCGGTTCCTGGGTCGGCGGCGACATGGACGGTAATCCGAATGTCGGACCCGACACCGTGCTGGATACACTTGCCGAACAGCGCACGCAGGTCATCGGCAACTACCGGCGCGAAATCCACCGGCTCAACCGCATGCTCAGCCAGACCCTGAGTCGGATTTCGATCAGCAGAGATCTGCGCACCAGGCTTGAGGACTACAGGCAGCGCATGCCGGCGGTAGACCAGGGGATTCCCGAGCGTTATGCGGACATGCCGTATCGCAAGCTGCTGTACTTCATCGAGCATCGGCTCGAACAGACGCTCGGCGACGGCCAGGCTGCATATGCCGGCCCGGACGAACTGAATTCCGATCTTGGCCTGATCGCAGACAGTCTGCTGGCCAATCGGGGTGAGCGCGCCGGTCTGTTTCCGTTGCAACGACTGCGTCGCCGGGTCGAGATCTTCGGCTTTCACCTGGCCGCGCTGGATCTCCGAATCGACTCGGGCGATCTGCATGAAGCCGTGGCGGAAGTGCTCGGGGACACAGACTGGCCGGGCCGTGAGGCCGACCTGCGCATCGCGCGGCTGCGCGAGGCGCTTGAGAAAAAGCATGTCGTCCGCGCGGCGGGGCAGCATCCGGTCCATCACCTGCTGGTGGCCGCGGCGCAGGCGCGCGAGCGTTTTGGCGAGCGCGCGGTGCAGACGCTGATCGTCAGCATGAGCCGCAATGCCGACGACATTCTGGCCGCCTGGTTTGTCGCGCGTGCGGCCGGCATTGCCGATGGTGGCCTGGATTTCGTGCCGCTGTTCGAGACCGTAGACGATCTCAACGCCGCCGAGGGAGTGATGTCCGGTCTGCTGGATCTGCAAACCTGGAATTCATTGCTGGAAAAGCGCCAGCGCCGCCAGATGGTGATGCTGGGCTACTCCGACAGCAACAAGGACGGCGGCCTGGTCGCTTCGCGCTGGTCGCTCTACGATGCCCAGCGCCGGCTGGTCGCCTTGTTCGAGGCCCATTCGATTCAAGTCGTGTTCTTCCACGGTCGCGGCGGCACCATCGGCCGCGGCGGCGGCAAGACCCATCGTGCCATTCTGGCCGCCCCGTCCGGCAGCGTGGCCGGTCATCTGCGCACCACCGAGCAGGGCGAGGTCATTCATCGCAAATTCGCGCTCAGGCCGATCGCCTTGCGCAATCTGGAACAGATGGCCGGCGCGGTACTCCAGGCTGGCGTCGAGTCCCGGGACTCAGGCGAAGGCGGTGAAATCGACGAAACCTGGTATCAGCACATGCAGGCGCTGGCCCGGAACAGTCGCAGTGCCTATCGTGAACTGGTCTATGGCAGCGAGGATTTCGCCGGTTACTTTCAGCAGGCTACACCGATCGACGTCATTCAGCGCATGCGCATCGGCTCGCGTCCGGCCGCGCGCCAGCCGGATGCCGGAATCGAGGGGTTGCGCGCGATTCCGTGGGTGTTTGCCTGGGCGCAAAGCCGCCATGCGCTGCCGGGTTGGTACGGGTTGGGCGGCGGATTGAAGATGCTGGCCGGGAAAATCGGCAAACAGGCGCTGATCGAGATGACTGCGCGGTGGCCTTTCATGCAAACCGTGCTCGACGATGCCGAAATGGCCATGGCCAAGTCCGATCTCGAGATCGCCGAGCTTTACTCCGGCCTGGCCGGCGGCCTGGGATCGCGGTATTTCCCGCGGATTCGAGAGGAGTTCGAGCGCACTTCAGACTGGATCTGCCTGCTCAAGCAACAATCCGGCCTGCTGGCCAATGACCTCACGCTGCAACGCTCCATTCTGCTGCGCAACCCCTATGTAGACCCGATCAGTTATGTGCAGGTCGAGACACTGGGCCGCTGGCGCGAAACCGGGCGCAAGGATGAATTGCTCGAGGAGGTTTTGATTGCGACAGTGCACGGGATCGCCCAAGGCCTCCAGAACACCGGCTGAAAACGCCTGAGCCACGCGCTGACAGCGTCCGGCGGTGCTCGCAATCCTCACGTATAAACCCGATACGCTCCGGTTGCTGCGCTCCGGCGGTCACCGTCACGCAGCCGCTCGCGACGGTCTCAATGGCTTCGCTCGACTGGCGGCGTGCGGCGTCGTTTTTCGTGGGAGCGGCATCCTTGCCGCGAAAGGATTGGGCACGGTTTTCGATGAGACGCCTCGCCGTTCGGACAAGGCTGCCATGGTGCGGGTACGCCGGCCAGGATGGGCGCGTGCAATTCCGGCGCCGGATCAGCTCGGCGCCGAACCCTTGAATGTCCCGAGCACGACAATGGTCTTGCCGGAGGCCCGGATCATGCCCTCTTCTTCCAGCGCCTTCATGACCCGGCCGGCCATTTCGCGCGAACAGCCGACGATGCGCGAGACTTCCTGACGGGTGATGCGGATCTGGGTGCCCTCGGGGTGCGACACGGCGTCCGGTTCGCCGCACAGGTCGATCAGGGTGCGGGCGACCCGGCCCTGGGTATCAAGGAACGCCAGGTGCTCGACCTTGCGGCGCGTCTGCAGCAGGCGCTGGGCCAGCTTGGCGCCGATGGCAGTCATGATTTCCAGCGAATACTCACGCAGCTCGTTTTCCAGTGCCTGGCGCAACTGTTCGTAGGAGATTTCGGCCAGTTCGCAGCGGGTTTTCGCCCGGACCATGACCTGGCGCTGGGTCGGGCGCATGAACAGGCCCATTTCGCCGATGAAGTCGCCCGGATTGAGATAGCTCAGAATCAGTTCACGACCGTCGTCACCTTCGGTGGATACGGTCACCGACCCCTCGATGACATACATCAGGCTGAGTCCCTCGTCACCGGGGCGCATGATGGTCGACTTGGCCGGGTACTGCTGACGCCGGCAAAGTTGGAGGAACTTGTCCATGGCCACTCGGTCGACCGGGTAAAACTGGATATCTCTGCTCACAATGACTCCCGTACCTCTTTTCTGTTCAGGGCTGAATAATAAACCGCTCCGTCATTACTCGGGCCATTCTGTGACTTTGTGCCACAAGAGTCAAATTTCCGCTCATCGCGGCATCGACGCGCTGACAACTGGGACGGCGTATCAGCGATAATCACGGGTCAGGTTAAATATCATTCTTCGGGGTGCTCATCGAACCATGGCAAAGCCTCGCATCCAGCTCCACGGTTTCAATAACCTGACCAAGGCGCTGAGCTTCAACATCTACGACCTGTGCTATGCGACCACCGGCGAGGAGCGCGAGAAATATATCGCATATATCGACGAGGCTTACAATGCCGAGCGGCTGACCCAGATCCTGACCGATGTTTCCAACATCATAGGCGCCAACATCCTCAACGTGGCGCGCCAGGATTACGAACCGCAGGGCGCGAGCGTGACCATGTTGATTGCCGAGGGCCCGGTGGAGCCGGAATCGACCTTTTCATCCTCGGCGCCGGGCCCGCTTCCTGAAACCGTACTGGCGCACCTGGACAAGAGTCATATTACCGTCCATACTTATCCGGAAAGCCATCCGCATGACGGAATTTCGACATTCCGCGCCGACATCGATGTCGCGACCTGTGGTGTCATCTCGCCGCTCAAGGCATTGAACTACCTGATTCACAGCTTCGAATCCGATATCGTCACGGTGGACTATCGGGTGCGCGGCTTTACCCGGGATGTGCGCGGCCGCAAGCTCTTCATCGATCACAAGATCACCTCCATCCAGGACTATTTCAGTCGCGACACACGCAACGCCTACCAGATGATCGACGTGAACGTGTATCAGGAAAATCTGTTCCACACCAAAATGCATCTCAAGGATTTCGATCTCGACAATTACCTGTTCGGCCAGAACGCCGCGGATCTGCCGGCCCGCCAGCAGCGCAAGATCGAGCGCCGGCTGCGCACTGAAATGCAGGAATTGTTCTACGGCCGCAACCTGTGACTATCCACAACTTCAGCGCCGGCCCGGCCGCGCTGCCCTGGCCGGTGCGCGAGCGACTGGCCGAGGTGTTCGGCCTGACCGGGGATCACTCGCCCAGCATGGTCGAGGTGTCGCATCGCGGCGCGGCATTCGCGGATGTGGCCGAGCGCCTGGAAGCCGGCATCCGGCGACTGGCCGGGCTGGGCGACGAGCACACCGTGCTGCTGTTGCAGGGCGGGGCGCATCTGCAGTTCGCGATGCTGCCGATGAATTTCGCCCGCGACCGGTCCGCGGCTTTCATTCTGACCGGCTACTGGGGCGAGAAGGCCTTTGACGAGAGCGCTCGTGTGACTGAATCGCGCGTGGTCGCCTCCGGTGCCGAAGACCACTATCGCGACCTGCCGGAACTTGGCCATCTGCCGTCCGATTGTGCCTATCTGCACTACACCGGCAACGAAACCATCCATGGTGTGCAGTTTCCGGCCCCGCCGGTGGCCGGGGTGCCGCTGGCGGCCGATCTTTCCAGTGAGTTCCTGTCGCGCCCTTACGACTATTCGTCGCTGGGCCTGGCCTATGCCGGCGCGCAGAAGAACCTGGGCGTGGCCGGATTGACGGTGGTGATCGTGCGCCGTGACCTGCTGGGGCGCATCCCCGACGATCTGCCGCGTTATCTGGACTACCGCACCTGGGTGGAGTCCGGCTCGATGAAGAATACGCCGTGCACCTTTGCCTGGTTCGTGGCCGCCGAGGTGATTGACTGGATCGATTCGCTGGGTGGCCTGCAAGTGCTGGGTGAGCGCAACCGGGACAAGGCCGAGCGGCTGTACCGGGCCATCGACGAGTCGGATTTCTACGCCAACCCGGTCCACCCCGATGCGCGCTCGATGATGAACGTGCCGTTCGTGCTTGCCGACGATGCGCTGACCATGACCTTCGCCGAGCAGGCCGAGGCGGCCGGCATGCCGGGGCTGAAAGGGCACCGCGCGGTCGGCGGCCTGCGCGCCAGCCTCTACAACGCCCTGGGCCCGGACGCGGTCGACGATCTGGTGGCTTTCATGCGCGAGTTCGAGCGCAGCCGGGGTTGAATCAAAAGCTGGAACCGCAGATTACGCAGTAAACTGAAGGTGATTGCGAATATGGTTCAGGTGTTACATGGTGATTGTCAAATCCGGGCCGGGTGGTTTGCCCCAGGGAATTGAATCTTCCGGTGCATCGATAACCCGGATTACTACCGAGACAGGCCTTTCCAAATAAAATCAAAAATCTGCCTACATCTGCCTAATCTGCGGTTTCAGTCTTTGCCTTTTTCAGCAAAGCGCGAGCAACATCAACAATAGTTTGGATAACCTATGCCTGCCGAGCCACCTTCTAACAATCCCCTGGCCGCTATCCGGGCGCGCATCGACGCGCTGGATGCCGAGATCCAGAATCTGATCGGCGAGCGCGCCCGTCTGGCCGCCGAAGTGCGCGGCGCCAAAGGCGAGTTGGCAGGCGGTGTCGACTATTACCGTCCGGAACGCGAAGCCCAGGTGTTGCGGGCCGTGATCGAGCGCAATCAGGGGCCGCTCAGCGATTCGGTGATGCTCCGGCTGTTCCGTGAAATCATGTCGGCCTGTCTGGCCCAGCAGGAGCCAATGAAGATCGCTTATCTGGGTCCGGAAGGCACGTTCACCCAGCAGGCGGTGTATCGGCAGTTCGGACATTCGGTGCAGGCGATCGCGCAGGGCTCGATCGAGGACGTGTTTTTGCAGGTGCAGGCCGGCGAAGCCGATTTCGGTGTGGTACCGGTGGAGAACTCATCCCAGGGCATGGTCAGCCATACCCTGGACATGTTCCTCAACGCCGAGGTCAGAATCTGCGCCGAGGTCGAACTGCGCATTCATCAGCACTTACTGACCACGGCCCGATCGCTGGCTGAAATCGAGCGGGTCTATGCGCATGCGCAATCGCTGGCGCAATGCAAGCATTGGCTGAAATCCAACCTGCCGAGGGCTGAACTGTTCCCGGTTTCCAGCAACGCCGAGGCGGCGCGGCGGGTGCGCTCGACGCCGGAAGCCGCGGCCATTGCCGGGCGGCATGCGGCTGAGGTCTACGGCGTGCCGATCCTGTTCGGCGATATCGAGGACCATGTCGACAACACCACCCGCTTCCTGGTGCTCGGCCGGTCGCTTCTGGAGCCTTCGGGCGACGACAAGACCACCCTGCTGGTCGCCGGCAGCGATGGGCCCGGCGCACTGTTCCGGCTGATCGAGCCGCTGGCGCGGCACGGGGTCAACATGAACCGCATCGAATCCCGCCCCAGTCGCCAGGGCCGCTGGGACTATGTGTTTTTCATCGACGCCGACGGCCACTACACCGACAAGAGCCTGGCCGACGCGCTGGCCGAGCTGGAAGGTGAAGCCCGGATGGTCCGGATTCTGGGTTCCTACCCCCGCGCCGTGCTCGGCCGCCCCCCCACCGCGTAGCCGCCGCGCTCACCCGGCGATTTCGGCTCCAGGCAAACTTCATCGCGGCCCGGACGACGCTCCCGCGAACCCCAACTGTCGCCACGCCTCGTACACAGCCACCGCCACCGCATTCGACAGGTTCAGGCTCCTCGACCGCTCGCGCTGCGGAATGCACAACCGGTGTTCGGTTGCAATGTGTTTCAGCACCTCCTCCGGCAGCCCGCGCGTTTCGGGTCCGAACAACAGTGCGTCGTCGGCGCGGTAGTCAACCCGGTCGTAGCGCGTGGTGCCCCGGGTGCTGAACGCCAGCCAGCGGCAATGCACAAGCGCCGCCCGGGCGGCTACGAAATTCTCGTGCACGACCGGCAGTGCGCGCTCGTGATGGTCCAGCCCGGCGCGTCTGAGACGCCGGTCGTCCAGGGCAAAACCGGCCGGGCGCACGATGTGCAGGCAAAAGCCGGTGTTGGCCGCCAGGCGAATGATATTGCCGGTATTGGGCGGAATTTCGGGCTGGTAGAGGACGATTTCGGGCATTCGCAAAATCCCGGGGACGAGTCGAAAATTTTATCGCAGACGGACTTGAAACCGTGACCGAATCGGCGTATTGTTAACCCTCGGCGAGCACAATATATTGTGTATAAAAATTGTCCACAGCACAATAATTTGTGAATAACTACTTCACAGCCTGTGGATAACCATTGGGTAGCGATCAAAAACCAAGAGGCAGCAAGGGCATGAGTGTATCGGCAGAAGCACTGAATTCCGCGCTTCCGGAAATCAAATTCCAGGAAGCCTCCATCGATATCTGGGACAAGAAATACCGGCTTAAAACCAAGACCGGCGAAGCCGTCGACGAGACCGTCGACGACACCTACAAGCGCGTGGCGCGCGCTCTGGCTGATGCTGAAAAAGGCACCGACGCGCGCGAACACTGGTACCGCGAATTCCTCTGGGCGCTGCGCCGCGGCGTGATCCCGGCCGGGCGCATCACCTCGAATGCAGGTGCCCAGGCCTACAAGCCGGCCACTTCGACCATCAACTGCACCGTGTCGGGCACCATCGGCGATTCGATGGACGACATTCTGGCCAAGGTGCACGAGGCCGGGCTTACGCTCAAGGCCGGATGCGGGATCGGTTATGAGCACTCCACGTTGCGTCCCAAGGGGGCCTATGTCTCCGGCGCGGGCGCACACACCTCCGGCCCGCTGTCGTTCATGGACATTTTCGACAAGATGTGTTTTACCGTCTCCTCCGCCGGCGGCCGCCGGGGGGCACAGATGTCCACCTTCGACGTCTCGCACCCGGATGTCATGGACTTCATCCGCGCCAAACGCGAGAACGGCGTGCTGCGCCAGTTCAACTGCTCGCTGCTGATTACCGACGACTTCATCCGTGCGGTCAAGGAAGAAACCGACTGGCCGCTGGTCTTCCCGGTGCTTGACAGCGAAGCCGACGAGCTGGACCTCAACGATCCCGAGCAGGTGATCTGGCGCGAATGGCCGATCCATGCCGGCTACATCGTCAACGAGGAAGGCCTGGTTGCATGCAAGATCTATAGCAAGGTCCCGGCCAAGCGGCTGTGGAACATGATCATGTCGTCGACCTATGACTATGCCGAGCCGGGCTTCATTCTGGTCGACCGGATCAACGAGGACAATAACAACTGGTTCGTGGAGAATATTCGCGCTACGAACCCGTGTGTGACCGCCGATACACGACTGGCCACGCAATACGGAATGGTGCCGATCGGTCAGTTGTACAGGAAGGGCGTCGACCTGAACGTCACTGTTGATCGTCGCACGCTGGGTCAGAGCTCACAAAAGATTGGCACTGAGGTGCGGCCGGCCGTGCCGGCATTCATGACCGCCAGCGAGGCCGATGTCTGGCGGGTGGAAACCGATGCCGGATACGAAATCAAGGCGACTGAATGGCACGATTTCTACACCACGCGCGGCAAGATCAGGCTCAAGGACCTGCGGCCGGATGACGAACTGCTGATCCAGTCGGGCAAGGGCCAGTTCGGCGATCAGGGCGACGAGCGCCTCGGCGCGCTGCTGGGCATGATCACCGGCGACGGCCAGATCACGAATCGCGGCAAGAATCAAATTGCAGCCGTCGTCAATTTCTGGGGTGAGGAGCGTACGCTGGCCGGTTCGGTGGCCGAATACATCAACGAACTGATCGCCGATGTGTCGGACCGCGAGCGGCAGTACCGTGTAAAGCCGGTGCAGGTCGCCGAGCGCAATATGGTGTTCCTGCGGTCCGTGCTACTGGCGCGGGTCCTGGAACACTATGGGTTTACCAAGGAATCCAAGTTCAAGGTGCCGGAAGTCGTCTGGCGTGGCAGCGAGGAATGCGTCAGGGGCTATCTGCAGGCGCTGTTCCAGTGCGACGGCACCGTCAATGTCTCTTGTTATGGCAAGAGCTGTTCGATCCGCCTGGCATCCAGCAAGCAGAGCCTGCTCAAGGATGTACAGATGCTGCTGTCGAATTTCGGTATTTTCAGCCGGATCTATAAGCGACGCGCTGGTGGTAAGCGTCGCCTGCCGAATGGACGTGGTGGACTGGCTGAGTACGAGTGTGGCGCAGATTATGAGCTTTTGGTCGATGGGCAGTCTCGCGAAATTTTCATGAACGAAATCGGTTTCCTGCTCGATTACAAGAATGATCGCTATCGAGGCTGGGTGGTTGATAAGCAGCTGCGCGCGAAGCAGTGCTTTACCTCAAAGATAAGATCAGTTCAATATGTCGGCAAAGAGCCAGTCTTCGATACTACCCAAAGTGATAAAAACTCTGTGATATTTAATGGTCTTGTAACTGGGCAATGCGGAGAGCAGCCCTTGCCAGCCTACGGGAGCTGTCTCCTGGGATCCGTCAACCTCACCCGTTTCGTCGATAACCCGTTCACCGATGAAGCAAGCTTCAACTGGGGTGAATATCGCAAGGCGGTCAAGGTATTTACGCGCATGCTCGACAACGTGGTCGAGATCAACGGTCTGCCGTTGAAGCAGCAGCGCCACGAGATCGAATACAAGCGCCGCCACGGCATGGGTTTCCTGGGGCTGGGTTCAACCCTGACCATGCTGCGCAAGAAGTACGGCCAGCCCGATTCGCTGGAATTTACCGAAAAGGTCAGTCGCGAAATGGCCGTCGCCGGCTGGGAAGCCGGGCTCGAGCTTTCGCAGGAAAAGGGCCCGGCGCCGATCATGCTCGACGAGTTCGAGGTCACGCCCGAAATGCTGCGCAAGCGCCCCGAGATGGTCCGCGACGGCTACAAGCCCGGCGACAAGATCCGGGGCAGGGTGCTGCACGCGCGCTACAGCCGCTACATGCAGAAAGTCGCCGAGGTCGATCCGGAGCTGGTCGACAAGCTGGCCGAAACCGGCGCGCGCTTCACCCACCACACCTCGATTGCGCCTACCGGCACGATTTCTCTGTCATTGGCCAACAACGCCTCCAACGGCATCGAGCCCAGCTTCGCCCACCACTACAACCGCAACGTCATCCGCGAGGGGCGCAAGAGCAAGGAAAAGGTCAGCGTGTTCTCCTACGAACTGCTGGCCTACAGGGCGCTGGTCAACCCGAAGGCGATGCCGTTTTCCGAAGACCCGGAAGAACAGCTCCCGGACTACTTCCTGACCTCCGAAAGCATCTCGCCCAAAGAGCACGTCGCCATCCAGGCCGCGGCCCAGAAATGGATCGACTCATCGATCTCCAAGACCGCCAACGTGCCCACCGACTATCCTTATGAGAGCTTCAAGGACATCTATCTCGACGCCTGGGAACAGGGCCTGAAAGGCTGCACCACGTTCCGCTTCAACCCGGAAGCCTTCCAGGGCGTGCTGGTCACCGACAAGGACCTGGAAAACACCACCTACGTGTTTGAACTGGAAGACGGCAGCCAGATCGAGCTCAAGGGCAACGAAGAGGTCGAATACGACGGCGAGACCCATACAGCCGCAAACCTGTTTGATGCGCTGAAGGAAGGCTACTACGGAAAATTTTAATCCCATGCCTTCGCCAGACACGCCAATGCTGCGTTTCGCGCCCATCGCGCATCCTCACGCACTAAATGTGCGCTCCGGGGTCTCGGCCGGCCCAAAGCCTTGCCTATGAATCCCCTGCTGTGCCAGAGGATGGAGAAAGTTTCCCGTCGTCCCGGACGTGCTTTGCGCGAGCCGGGACCTCGACAGGCACCCGAGAACCGTCTACGGCGTAGGAGCGGACTCCAGGCCGCGATCCGCAGCTTTCGTAGCCCAGGTAAGCGCAGCGCACCCGGGGAACTAACAAACCAACGGACCAATTAACCAGCGAACCAGATTCGGCGGTAGGAGAAAAGAAAATGGCAGTGAACATCGACAAGAAAATCGTGGGCTACCAGGTCAAGGACAAGGAAAAAGGCGAGGTCAAGGAAGCCGGCGGCACCTCGGCCGCGCCGGAACAGGCCGGCAAGAAGAAAGACAACATCATCCGCATGCACGAAAAGCTCGAACGCCCCGAGGGCATGGAGTGCCTGGAAGGCGCGACCTACAAGATCCGCACGCCGCTGGACGATCACGCGTTGTACGTCACGATCAATGATATTGTTTTGAACTACGGCACCGAACACGAAGTCCGACGCCCGTTCGAGATCTTCATCAACTCCAAGAACATGGATCACTTCCAGTGGATCGTCGCGCTCACCCGAGTCATGTCGGCGGTGTTCCGTAAGGGCGGAGACGTCACCTTCCTGTCCGAAGAGCTCCAGGCCGTATTCGACCCCAAGGGCGGCTACTTCAAGCCCGGCGGAAGATTCGTCCCCTCCATCGTCGCCGACATCGGCGCCGTCGTCGAACACCACTTCAAGCGCATCGGCCTGCTCGAACCCGACGAACTCTCCGAGCAGCAGCAGTTGATGCTCAAGGAAAAGCGCGCTGAGTTCGAAGCACGCGAAAGCGGTGAAACCAACTCCGCCCGCATGACCCTCAACCAGGGCGCGGGGAATACAACCGCGGGAGAAGACACCGGCTATCCGGCGTCGGCTTCGTTGTGTCCCAAGTGTTCGACCAAGGCGATGGTGTTGTTGGATGGGTGTCAAACCTGTTTGGCTTGCGGCTATTCAAAGTGCGGGTAGCGACGGCGCCAGCCATTCATATGCTGCGTTTCGCTGCGCACCGCGCATCCTCACGCACTCAATGTGCGTTCCGGGGTCGCAGTGCTTGCAAAGCCTTGCCTGCGAGCTTCTGGCTGTGCCGACTGATAATAACCTCAAGAAATCCTCAAGAAATCCGGAGCCTGCGCGCCCTGTTTCTTGATGGTGATAGTTTTCCGGCGCCTTTGG
>CAYVPB010000047.1:0-23507 GCA_964453565.1 uncultured Halomonas sp. | reverse complement strand
CGCCTTGTTGCGGACTCTTTGCGGGGCTCTCATATCACCAATTAATACCAGACAGTACACTAGCGTACCTTGTCACTAATCCTGCCGACTCCAGAATCCAGGCACCCGGAGAGGCCTATGTCTGGATCTGGCTGCCAGAACAGGTGGAACCGGTGGTGGCCGGGCGTCTAGCGCCCACGTCCGAGGGGCTGCAATTCAATTACGGACGTAGTTACCTGGCTCGGGACGATGCGATTTCCCTGTATCGCCCGGAGCTTCCACTTGATCGCGGCAGCCTGCCGCTGTTGCCGGGCCTGAGCATGCCCGGCTGTTTGCGTGATGCCTCGCCCGACGCCTGGGGACGGCGCGTCATCATGAATCGGCTGCTGGGGGTGAAAGGACGGGAGGCGGACACCTCCGCGCTGGACGAACCGAGCTATCTGCTGGAATCGGGTTCCGATCGTATCGGCGCTTTGGATTTTCAGCGCTCGGCCACTGAGTATGTGCCGCGCCAGGCCAGGCGGGCGACGCTGGAGCAATTGCTGGAATCGGCCGAACGGATGGAAAAGGGACTTCCGCTGATGCTGGAGTTGGCGCAGGCATTGCACCATGGCACCTCCATCGGCGGCGCACGACCCAAGGCCCTGATCACCGATAGCGGGCGCAAGTACATCGCCAAGTTTCCCAGCACCAGCGATTGGTACAGTGTGGTGAAGGCGGAGTTTATCGTCATGCGTCTGGCGTCGTTGGCGGACATTAATGTGGCCCCGGTCAAACTGGCCCGTGCCGCGGGCAAGAACGTGTTGCTGGTGGAGCGCTTCGACCGGCGGCCGACGCCGCCGGGCTGGCAGCGCAAGGCCATGATCTCGGCACTGACCCTGCTGGGCCTGGACGAAATGATGGCCCGCTAGGCCAGCTACGAACAGATGGCCGAGATCATCCGGCATCACTTTGTGAAACCGAAGATGATGCTGCGCGAGTTGTTCGTATGTATGGTATTAATATCCTCTGCGGCAATACCGATGACCATGCCCGCAATCACGCCGCGTTTTGGGATGGGCAGCACTTGTGCCTGACCCCGGCCTACGATATTTGTCCGCAGCGCCGGCAACGAGGCTACCCAGGCCATGCTGATCCGGGGCGATAATTGCTACAGTCGCCTTGATGTGTGTGTGGCCGCGGCCGACCAGTTTCTTTTGCCGGATGAAGACGCACGCACCATCATCGAAGACCTGATCGAGGTCATTCATCGGAATTGGGAAGCGGTATGCGGGGAAGCGGGCCTCTCGTCAGTGGATCAGGCTCTGCTATGGCGGCGTCAGTTCCTGAATCCTTTCGCGCATGAGGCGTATGGGTGAGTTACAGCCAATAATGCCGGGTTCAGCAGACCGCCGCCGCGTCTTCGGCATGCCGGTCAATCGCATGAAAACTGGCGCCCAGTTCAGCCGTTGCCGGCGCTACCGCTATGCGCTGTGGCGGCGGTGGGCCGAGCAGGGTCCGGCGGTGATGATCATTGGGCTGAATCCGTCTACAGCCGATGCACAGCGCAATGATCCGACCATCCGGCGCTGCATCGGTTTTGCCCGCGACTGGGGTTTTGCCGACTTGTGGATGGTCAATCTGTTTGCCTGGCGTGCAACGAGGCCGGCCGATCTGATGGCTGCCGCCGACCCGGTCGGTCCACGCAACGATGCCTGGCTGCGAAAGATTGCGCGCCGCTGTGACCGGATCATCGCCGGATGGGGCAATCACGGCCGATTTCTGGGAAGATCGGAGCAGGCGCGGGCGTTGTTCGGCAACCGGCTGGAGGTTCTCCGGCTCAATGCCGGCGGTGAGCCGGCCCATCCACTGTATCTGCCGAAACATCTGCGGCCGGTTGCCTGGCAGTCATCATTGCCGGATTGGTAATTGAGCGACTGGTTTTTTGGTCCAGCCTGAGAAATTCGCCTGCAAGCAGGCTCCTATCGGAGAACCAGTCCAGCATCGGGAGCGATCTTCGATCAGTGTTCGTCTTCTCCCCCGGCGATCAGTGAGGCGATTTCATCGTGTCGAATGCAGGCAACCTGTTTGCCGTCTTCCAGTTCCTCGAGAGGCGGCTCGACTTCGGCGCAACGCTCGATTGCGAATGGACAGCGGGTGCGGAACACGCATCCGGAAGGCGGGTTGGTCGGTGACGGCGGCTCGCCGCCAAGCGAGCGGCGGGTGCGGCGGCGTTCGGCTTCTGGATCGGGAATCGGGACCGCGTCGATCAGTGCACGGGTGTAGGGATGGGCAGGCGAGGCGTAGATGCGTTCGCGCTCGGCCACTTCCATTACCCGGCCGAGATACATCACCAGCACCCGGTCGGATACATGTCGAACCACCGACAGGTCATGGGCGATGAAGATCAGCGAAAGCTGCAGCTTTTTCTGCAACTCCTTAAGCAGATTGATGATCTGCGCCTGGACCGAGACATCCAGCGCGCTGACCGGCTCGTCGCAGACCACCAGGCGGGGGTTGATGACCAGCGCCCTGGCGATACCGATGCGCTGGGCCTGTCCGCCGGAAAATTCGTGTGGATAGCGGTTGATCAGCTCGGGCGACAATCCGACCATCGTGAGCATGCCCGAGACACGTTCGCGCACCTGCAGCTTCGACATCGAGGGGAAGAAGTTCTTCAGTGGCTCACCCACAATCTGGCCGACGGTCATGCGCGGATCGAGAGAACCGAACGGATCCTGAAAAATCAATTGCAGTTCACGACGCTTGTCGCGCAGTTGAGACTCGTCCATGGTCACGAGGTTTTCACCCATCCAGTTGATCCGTCCACCGGTTGGCTTGACCAGACCCAGGATTGCCCGTGCCAGTGTCGACTTACCGCAACCTGATTCACCCACAATGCCCAGCGTTCGTCCGGCTTCCAGTTGAAAACTGATCCGATCGACTGCCTTGACCGTGCGATAGTCATGGCGAATCAGCCGGTCGGAGACATCAACGCGAAAATGAACCGAAAGGTCTTCGACAGAAAGGATGGGCTTGCGCATCAGGTCGAGGTCTCCTCGTCGGGCAGGGCATCGAGATGGCAGCGCTTCCACCGCCCGCTGGCGGCTTCCAGCAATTCGGGATGCTCGGCGCAGGCGCTGAAGGCAAAGTCGCAACGATCGCGAAACGGGCAGCCTTCAGGCAGGTTCACAAGCTCCGGCGGATTGCCCGGAATCGCGCGCAGAATTCCCGATTTGTCACGATCCAGCCGCGGCACCGAACGCAGCAGGCCGCGTGAATAGGGGTGGCGAGGCGAGGCGAACAGGGCGCTGGCGCTGGCCAGTTCCATCACTTCACCGGCATACATCACCAATACCCGATCGCACAACCCGGCGACCACACCAAGATCGTGCGTGATCAGGATGATTGCAGTCGAGGACTGTTCCGAAAGCTCACGCATCAGCAGATTGATCTGCGATTGCACCGTGACATCCAGTGCCGTGGTAGGTTCGTCGGCGATCAGAAGATCGGGCTGGCACAGGAGGCTCATTGCGATCATCACGCGCTGGCACATGCCGCCGGAAAGCTGATGTGGGAACTGGCGCATGCGCTGCGCCGTATCGCTGATCCCGACCTGGTAGAGCATTTCGATCGCGCGCTTTCTGGCCTCGCGACGTTTGAGGTCGCGATGATGAGTCAAGACCTCAATCAGCTGCTCGCCAATCGACAGATAGGGGTTGAGCGAACTGACCGGATCCTGGAAGATCATCGAAATCTTGGAACCGCGAACCCGGGTCATCTCGGCCGAAGACATGCCCAGCAATTGCTGTCCGCGGAA
This sequence comes from uncultured Halomonas sp., assembly GCA_964453565.1. Classification (GTDB taxonomy): domain Bacteria; phylum Pseudomonadota; class Gammaproteobacteria; order Xanthomonadales; family Wenzhouxiangellaceae. Next base: position 19,729 of record CAYVPB010000047.1, on the reverse strand, counting down.
TCGCACCGAGCCCGATGCCGTGCCGTTTTCGGCCAGCAATCCCATCATCGCCATTGCCATCTGGGTTTTGCCGGAGCCCGATTCACCGACGATGCCCAGCGTCTGACCGGGCTCCAGATCGAAATTCAGCCCGTTGACGGCGTGCACCACACCATCGGTGGTATCGAACGAAACGATCAGGTCGCGGACTTCGAGCAGTGCCATTCAGCTCTCCTGTCGGTCTCTGGGGTCCAGCGCATCGCGCAGCCCGTCGCCAAGGAAATTGAACGCGAAAAGTGTCGCGGCCAGAAAAAGGGCCGGAAAGATCAGCGACCATGGTGCGGTTTCAAGCTCCTGCGCGCCCTCGTTGACCAGCGCGCCCCAACTGGTCAATGGTTCCTGGACCCCCAGGCCAAGAAAGCTCAGAAACGATTCAACCAGGATGACCTGGGGAATGGTCAGGCTGACGTAGACGGCGACCACGCCTAGCAAGTTGGGGATGATGTGCTTGAGAATGATCTGATGCTCGAGGGCGCCGGACACCCTTGCGGCTTCAATAAAGTCCTTGTTCTTGAGGCTCAGCGTCTGGCCACGAACAATACGCGCCATATCCAGCCAGTTGACCGCGCCGATGGCGACGAAAATCAGGAAGATGTTGCGCCCGAACACCACCATCAGAAGGATCACGAAAAACATGAACGGCAGTGCATAGATCGCGTCGACCGCACGCATCATCCAGTTGTCGACCCGGCCGCCGAGATAGCCGGCGGTTGCGCCCCAGGCCACGCCGATGAACAATGAAACCACGGTGGCAATAACACCGACCAGCAAGGAGATCCGACCGCCCACCATGACCCGCTCAAACAGGTCGCGACCCAACGCGTCGGTGCCCATCAGGTGGCCGGTTTCCAGTGACGGCGGGGTCGAGTAATTGTCCCAGTCCGGAATCTCATGATCCCAGGGATTGAACACCGGCCCGAAAGTCACCATCAGCAGGATCAGCGCCAGCACCGCTACGGCGGCGAGCGCAGCCTTATTGCGCCGGAGCCGGTGCCAGGCATCGACGTAAAGCGACCTGCCTTTGTAGGCACGTCGATCCAGCGCCTGCTCGAAGGCGTCGGCATTACTGATCGAGTCATTGCTCATAACGAATCCTCGGGTCCAGCCAGGCGTAGAGCAGGTCGACCAGGTAATTGAAAACAATGATCAGCACGCCGTAAAAAACCACCACCCCCATGACCAGTGTGTAATCGCGATTGAGCGCACCCTGGACGAAGTGGGTGCCGATGCCGGGGATGGTAAAAATACGCTCGATGACCACCGAGCCGGTCAGGATGGCCGCCGCGGCCGGTCCCAGGTAAGAGATCACCGGCAGCAACGCGGGCTTGAGCGCATGGCGCATGATGACTTCGCGCTCGGGCATGCCCTTGGCGCGGGCGGTACGGATGAAACTCGAGCGCAGTATCTCGATCATCGAACCGCGGGTGATGCGTGCAACATAGGCAATCATCGGCAGCGCCAGCGCGATCGCCGGCAGGACAATGCGCTCGACTGATCCGTCCCAGCCGCCGGCCGGCAGCCAACCCAGAATGATCGCGAACACCAGGATGAGCAGCGGCGCGACCACGAAGTTGGGGATGGAAATGCCGATCATGGCAATCGACATCGCCGCATAGTCGGCCGGCGAGTTCTGCCGTAGTGCCGCCCAGACACCGATGGCCACCCCGAGCACGAAAGCCAGCACCAGCGCAATGGCGCCCAGCGTGAACGATACCGGCGCGCCCTGGGCGATCAGGTCATTGACACTCCAGTCGCGATAGTGAAAAGATGGTCCGAAGTCCAGCCTCAGGATATTGCCAAGATAGCGCAGATACTGCAGCGCCAGCGGCTCATCGAGATTGTAGGCAGCCTCCAGATTGGCCTGGATTTCCGGCGGCAGCGCCTTTTCCGAATCAAACGGCCCGCCGGGCGCAATGCGAATCAGAAAGAACGCCACCGTGATCAGGATCAGCAGCGTCGGGATTGCACTGGCAAGGCGCTGGAGGGAGTATTTCAGCATGTCTTTTCGTGGGGCCTCGATCGGGCCAGCAGCGACTGGGCGAAGGTCCTGGGCCATCGGATTCTTCCGTGAATCGTGAATGGGGAATGGGGAATGGGGAAGGCCCTGTGGATCGACATTCCGGTCGACTTCCGATTTCCGATTTCCGATTTCCGAGAACCTCGATCAGGGCTCATCAACTGACACCTCGCTTTCATTTTCGCGCGTCGCCATGTCCTCGCCCTGCGCTTTCACCAAATACATATACCGCGACAGGTGAAAGTCCATTACGTTCGGTGCCCAGCCGTGCAGACGTGGACTGACCAGTCGCTTGGTGACGTAAGTGTAGACCGGCAGCACGACCTGGTCTTCCAGCAGCATCCGCTCGGCCTCGACCATCAGGTTGCGTCGGCGTGCCGGAATGCGCTCGGTGGCAATACTCTCCAGCAGCCGGTCATAACGAGGATTGTCATATCCGGCATCATTGCGGCCGTGTCCGGAGTGGAAGATTTCCAGAAACGTGAATGCATCCTGATAATCGCCGATCCAGCCGGCCCGAAAAACCTCGGTTTTTCGCCGCATTGCCCGATTCTGCAGGAATACCCGGAATTCCTCATTGACCAGCCGGGTGCGCACCCCGAGTGTCTGCTTCCACATCGCCGCGATTGCCACTGCGATGCGCTTGTGATTTTCGGAAGTGTTGTAGCGCAGCTCCACCTGGAGTGGCTGATCCAGGTCAAAGCCGGCCTCGCGGTATGCTTGCAAGGCCATCGCCTCCCGCTCGGCCTGATCGACCTTGGCATATTCAGGCAGCGGCGGAGTGTAGTCGGGCAGCCCTTCGGGCACCAGGGTATAGGTCGGGATCTCGCCGAAGCGTGTCACCTTTTCGGTCAGAATCTCGCGATCAACGGCCAGGATCAGAGCACGCCTGAGCGAGGGGTTGTCGATGAACGGCTCGCGCGTGAGATTGAAGGCGAAGAAATAGGTGCCGAACCACGGCGAGACCACCATCGCCTCGGGCAGATTTTTCGAAAGCCATCGGAATTGGCTGTTGGGGACCTGGTGGGTCCAGTTCAGATCGCCAAGCCGAAAGCGCTGAAATTCGGTGTTCTCATCCTCGATCGGATAGTAGAAAACGCGCTCCGGCACCACGCGCTGAACACCATGATAGTGCGGATTTCGAACCAGCTCCATGCGCGAGCGCGGCTGCCATGTCTGGAGAACAAACGCGCCGTTGGAGACCAGATTGCCCGGCAGCACGAACTGGTCGCCATGAGCCTCGAGCGACGGGCGATGGATGGGGTAGGTCGAGGCATGGGTCAGCAGTCCCAGAAAATACGGGGTCGGATCATCCAGCCGAATCTGTACCGTGGTTGAATTCAGTGCTTCGACCCCGAGCGCCGAAGCCGGCTTTTTACCGGCCAGGATTGCATCGGCGTTCTCGATCGGCACCAGCATGCGGCCGTGAATCGTGGCGGTGACGGGGCTGACCGAGCGCCGCAGACTGAACACGAAATCCTCTGAGGTGACCGGATCGCCATTGGACCAGCGCCCATCCTCGCGCAGATAGAAAGTGTAGATCAGCCCATCGCGGCTGATATCCCAGCGCCCGGCCGCGCCCGGCACCAGGCGACCATCCGGCGCGGTGGTGACCAGACCTTCGTACAAATCGCGCAGGATATTCGCCGTCGGCACCCCTTCGGCCCGATGGGGATCAAGTGTCTGCGGTTCTTCGCCATTGCCCCGGTGCACCACTTGAGTCTCGGCCAGAATTTCCGGGTCTGGCCGGCCATCAGGCAACAGTTGCAGCGGTACCGGGTCGCGAAGCTCCACTTCGGTATCAAAGGGCACATCAGCCGACCGGCCGCAGGAAGCGAGCAGCAGCGTGAATAATACCGGCGTGAGAATCCGCATTTCTCAGTCGTGTTCCAGAGCCAGCCAGCGCGAAAGGTGAATGTCCATGGCGTTGTCCTGCCAGCCCCGCACCCCGGGGCTGACCAGGTGTCGCGATACGTAATAGTAAAGCGGGATGATGGCATGCTCATCTAGCAGCCGCTGCTCTGCCTGCCACAGCAGTTCCAATCTTCGTCCACCGTGTCGGCCGGCGGCACGCTCCAGCAGCGTATCGAAGTGCGGATCATTGAAGAAAGCATAGTTCAGCGGGCTGGCCGAATAAAAATTGCCCAGAAAATTACCCGCCTCGGCCCAGTCGGCGATCCAGCCGCCGCGCACGATCTCGGTAATACGACCCTGGCGACGATTGGTCACGAATACCTTCCATTCCTCATTGACCAGACGCGTCGTGATGCCCAGATTCTGCTTCCACATCGCCGCGATCGCGACGGCAAGCCGGCGATGGGCCAGCGAGGAGTTGAAGCGGAGCTCCAGTGTCCGGCCAGGCGCATCGAACCCCGATTCGGCAAGCATCGCGCGAGCATGTTCCAACCGCGAGGGCTGACCCAGGCTTGCATGCTCGGGCAACTCATCCGGCCAGCCTTCCAGTCCCGGAGGCACCAGCCGCCAGGCCGGAAGCTCTCCGCTGCCCAGCACGCGCTCGACCAGGATCTCGCGATCAATCGCCAGTGAAAGGGCCTTGCGCAAGGCGCGGTCTTCGGCAAGCGGAGCCTGCGACAGGTTGTAGACCAGGTAGAAACTTCCCAGGTACGGCGCAATCCGCAGTGACTCACCCATTTCCCCAGCCAGCCAGTCTATACGACCCGGCGGCACGGTTTCGGTGACATGCAATTCGCTGGCGCGAAAACGCGACAGCTCCGCGCCCGGATCCTCGGTCACATGCCAGATCACTCGCGCCAGCCGGACCGAATCGTGGCCGTGAAAATGCGGATTGGGCACCAGCTCATAGCGCGAGCCCGGGACTTCGCGGTCGAGCATGAAAGCGCCGCTGTAGCGCACCTGATCATCGCCAGGCCATGGAAACGTCACCGGCAGCGTCAGCAATTCGGAAAACCACGGCACGGGACGGTCCAGCCGGATTTCGAGGGTGGCTTCGTCCACGACGCGGATGCCGCTCACCGGCTCCAGCCAGGCCGTCGTGGGCGAGGCCGTGTCGGCCGCCTGTGCACGCTCGAAACCGCGCACGAAATCAGCCGCTTTGATGCGCGTTCCATCGGACCAGCGCGCTTCCGGACGCAACTCGAATCGCCATACCCGGCGGTCCTCGCTAACGCTCCAGCGGCGTGCAATGCCGGCGACAACGCGACCCTGGGCATCCCGCGTCAGCAAGCCCTCGTGCAAATCCCGCAGCAGATTGAACGCCGAAAGCCCCTGGGCCAGGTGAATGTCCAGGGCGTCGGGCGACGGACCCAGACCACGGTGCAGCGTCGATGCCCATGCCATCGAAGGCACCAGAATCGACAGCAGGACAAGAGCCGCACGTGAAATCATGAAGCCCGAGTTTAGCGCGAGATCGGCATTGATCCGAAACGAATAACCGCGGCTGCCACCGCTTGGGCGATAATCCCGGATATCGCCACTTGTCCGAAGCCTGTTTCCTGAATGACCCAATCGAGCGACTCCCGCGCCCCGATCGAGCGCAAAGACACGTTGATCGAGTATCTTGCCAGCGGCTGCAGGCCGAAAGAGCAGTGGCGGATCGGCACCGAACACGAAAAATTCGCCTTCCGGATGAACGATCTGTCGCCGCTGCCCTATGCGGGGCCTGATGGCATCGGCGTGCTGCTTGAGAGCCTGGCAGATCGGTACGGATGGCAGCCGGAAGTCGAAAACGGCAACATCATCGCACTCAAACGCCAAGGCTGCTCAATCACGCTCGAGCCCGGCGGACAGTTCGAGCTCTCCGGGGATCTGCTTGAAGATCTGCATCAGACCTGCGATGAGGTCAACAACCACCTGACCGAGGTGCGCTCGGTCGCAGAACCTCTGGGTGTGGGCTTTGTCGGCCTCGGATTTCATCCCGCCGCCCGCCGTGACGAAATCCCGTGGATGCCCAAGGACCGATACCGGATCATGCGCGCGCACATGCCCAGGGTCGGCAGCATGGGCCTGGACATGATGCTCAGAACCTGCACGGTGCAGGTCAACCTGGATTTCGACTCCGAGCGTGACATGGTCGAAAAATACCGTGCCTCGCTGGCGCTGCAGCCGGTGGCCACGGCGTTGTTCGCCAATTCACCATTCGTCGAGGGCCGGCCAAGCGGCTTCGTGAGCTACCGCAGCCGTATCTGGACCGATACCGACCCGAACCGGACCGGACAGTTGCCGTTCGTGTTCGAGGATTCGTTCGGTTTCGAGCGGTATGTCGAGTACATGCTCGACGTGCCGATGTATTTCGTGCGCCGGCAGGGCCGCTACATCGATGCGGCCGGGCAGTCGTTTCGCGATTTTCTGAAAGGCCGGCTGCCGGCACTGCCGGGCGAACTGCCGAGCCTGGCCGACTGGGAAGACCACCTGACCACGGCCTTCCCGGAAGTGCGGCTCAAGCGCTTCCTGGAAATGCGCGGCGCCGACGGTGGTCCCTGGCGGCGTCTGTGCGCGCTGCCCGCATTCTGGGTCGGGTTGCTCTACGACCGTGACAGTCTGGGCGTCTGTCTGGATCTGATCCGGGGCTGGGATCCGGCCGACATGGAGAGATTGCGCGCCGATGTCGCCCGGCTCGGACTGGCCGCTCCGCTGGACGGCCGCAGCGTCCGCGAAGTCGCACTGGAATTGCTGGAGCTGGCCCAGCAAGGCCTGGCGCGCAGGGCACGACTGGGCAGCAGCGGCGATGACGAAACCGGCTTCCTGCAGCCGCTCATGCACATTGCCGAAAGCGGCCGCACCCCGGCCGAGCAGTTGCTGGACAAATATCACCGAAGCTGGAACGGTTCGGTGCAGCCGCTATTTATGGAGCAGGCGTACTATTAACCCGGTTTCCGGGCGATTCAGAACGGCAGTTTCAGCGCCGGGTTGATCTTGAGCATGGCTTTTCGAAACTGATCCTGAATCCGATGCAGCGCCCTGGCATCGTTGCCCTCGAAACGGCATACCAGCACCGGAGTGGTATTGGAAGCGCGCACCAGGCCGAAACCGTCCTCGAAATCAGCCCGAAAACCATCGACAGTGTTGATCTTCGCTCCCTCCAGTTCGACCGAGTCCACAAACGACTGAACGAACGGGTGCGGTTCACCTTCCTTCATCTCGACCTTGAGTTCCGGCGTACTGACGGCCTTGGGGAGTTCGGCCAGAATCTGTCCCGAGGCACGCGTATCGGCAGCGAGGATCTCAAGCAATCGCGCAGCCGCATACATGCCGTCGTCAAAGCCATACCAGCGCTCAGCAAAGAAGAAATGGCCGCTCATTTCACCGGCAAACGGCGCATTTTCCAGCTTGAGCTGTTTTTTGATGAACGAATGGCCGGTGCGACCCATGATCGGCTTGCCGCCGGCTTTTTCGATTTCTCCCGCCAGCAGGCTGGAACACTTGACGTCGAAGATGATCGGCTGACCAAGGTTGCGTGACAGCACATCCCGGGCAAACAGCATCATGATCCGGTCGGGATAAATGATTTCGCCGTCCGGAGCGACCACTCCCAGCCGATCACCATCGCCGTCAAAGGCCACACCGACCTCGGCATTGAAGTTGCGCACGCACAGTTTGAGATCTTCCAGCGTTGCCGGGTCGCCAGGGTCCGGATGATGGTTGGGGAAAGTTCCATCGACCTCGGCATAAAGCGGAATGACTTCTGCGCCGATGGCTTCCAGCAATTGCGGTGCAATACTGCCGGCAATTCCGTTGCCGCAATCGACAACCACCTTCAACGGCTTTTCGAGCTGGACGTCCGTTCCGATCCGCTCCAGATAGCGCGCGGCAATCTGCTGCTGACTCACTTCGCCCTTGCCATCGACCAGATTGCCGGTTTGCAGTCGCTGGTAAAGCGCCTGGATACGCTCGCCTGAAAGTGTCTCTCCACCCAGCACGATCTTGAAACCGTTGTAATCCGGCGGGTTGTGACTGCCGGTGACCATCACACCGGATCCACCGGCAAGCTCCTGGGCGGCGTAGTACAGCACCGGGGTGGGTACCGCGCCGACCTCGATGACTTCCATGCCGCAAGCGGTCAGGCCCCGGATCAGGGCAGTCAGCATCTCGGCGCCGGAAAGCCGGCCGTCGCGCGCCACGGCAATGCGCGTTAGTTCTTCATCCCGGGCTTCGGAACCGATTGCCCGGCCAATGGCCTCAGCGATCTCCGGGCTCAACGTGTCACCGACCACTCCCCGAATGTCGTAGGCGCGAAAGATCGAAGCGGGCGGCAGATTTTCTACCGCGGCTGGCTGGGGTTTCGGATCCGGGTCCGGATCCTGTTTCGTCGCATACCCCTGATCTGCTCCCGGCTCGGCCGCAACCTCGTCATCAGCTTCGTCCCGAGCTTCGGACTGGTCGCCTTCGGCCACCAGTTCGGCAAGCATCTGATTGATTTCGATGTCTTCCTCACTTTGTTCGTCTGAATCGGGCCCGGTATCCGAGACCAGGCGCAGAGACTCGCTGGTGCTGCTGTCACCTTTCTGCTCTTCACTCGACCGATCGGCCGCGGTTGAATCCTGGTCGCGATCTCCGCTGACTTCATCGCGCGGCTTTCCAATTTCCGGAAAGTCGGGATCCCGGTCAAGCGTGCTGAAAAAGGTTTCGCCCGACCCGGACGCTGATGGATCACGGGAACCAGGTTCGGCCTCATCGTACGTGGCCGACTTTGAATCCGATCGACTTGAATCCTGGGCCGCAGACCGTTCCTGCGCGGCCAGTTCCTGATCCTTCAGCAACTCGGTCCGGTCCGAACCGGGCAGACTGAGCACCGGCTCCTTGCGCCTGCGCCCGGAATCGGAGCCCTGTTGCTGTAACGCTGGCTGACCGGTGCGCCGCAGCAGAAAAAAAGCCAGAAGCAGTGCCAGCAACCCGACACCCAGCAACCCGGCCAGCTGAGCCATGCTCAACGGGTCCAGAGCGCCGCTGCGCGACCACTCCAGCCTCAGTGAAGTACCGGGGATCGACATTGATCCCGCCGCGGAGGTAAACAGACCACCGACTTCGGCGACAGTCTGTTGGTTTGCGCCGCTTTCCTGGTGCAAGCGCATGGCCATCGGCAGCGACGATTGGCGCAGCCGATTGACCAGCACGCTGACCGGGAAGGTCGCTACCAGCACGATTGGCGCCTGGCCCGCGACGGCGACCGGTTCTACGACGGCGAAATACTCATCCGGCGTTCCGGCAAAATGCACCTGGGCCGGAACCGTTGCACCCGAGCGGGTCCGCAGCATCATCTCGAGGACCGCGAAGCCGCTGCCAGGGAAAGCGGAAAGATCCACCTGTTCGATAGCGCCGGTGGCCGCCGCCAGGTTCAATACATTCGCAACTTGCTGCCGTCGCAAGACAGCCCTCAGATCGTCGCCTTGCCATTGACCATCGCCCACGACAGCCAGGACTTCCTCGCTGGAAAGGGCGTTACGAATCTCGCGCACCTGTTCGGCCAGCGCCTCTGCCCGCAGCTCGGCCTCCTGCCCGGCGCGCCGGATCTCGAGATGTTCCTGGTATGAATGCCAGGCAAGAAGTCCGCCGCCGATCAATACGGCAATACCCAGGGCCAGCAATATGAGCCCGAGCATGCGCGTCATCACCATGCCGCCGGGATGATTCATGCTTGCCAGTCTCATCGAGCTCCTCCCTTTTTTAATCCGTCCCGGTATGACCAAATCCGCCGGCCGCGCGGTCGGAATCCGCAAAGGCCTCCACCGGCCGCAGCTTGACCTGGACGATCGGCAGCACCACCAGTTGCGCGATTCTCTGCCCCGGGGTTATCGTAATGCTTTCCCGGCCTCGATTCCAGCACGGCATCTGAACCGGCCCCTGATAGTCGCTGTCGATCAACCCGACCAGATTGCCCAGCACCAGTCCCTGCTTGTAGCCCAGCCCTGAGCGCGGCAGCAGCACCGCGGCCAGCTCCGGATCACACAGATGAATGGCAAGTCCGGAAGGGATCAAGCGCGTGTCACCGGGCCGCAGCACCAATTCATCATCAATCGCGGCACGCAGATCCAGCCCGGCAGAACCGGCGGTGGCGTACTCGGGCAACGGCCAGTCATTCCCAATCCGCGGATCCAGAATACACACTTCCAGTTCCCGCACGTCAATGGTCTCCCATTCTGGAGGCGATGATTTCAGCCAATCGCCGGGCGAGATTGGTTTTCGTATCACGCGCCAGCTTCCATGTTTCATTCGCGGCATGGACTTCCAGCGCATTGTCACAACGATCGAAACCGCAGTCATCACCGACCTGATTGGCCACGATCAGATCCAGCCCCTTGACTTCGAGTTTTGCGCGCGCGTGTTCGGCCACATTGCAGGTTTCGGCGGCGAAACCGACCGTGAACGGTTTTGGTTTCGAATGCGCCACATCGTGCGCGATGTCAGGGTTGGGAATCAGCTCCAGGGTCATGGATTCTCCGGATCGCTTGATCTTTTGTTTGCTCACGTTTGCCGGCCGATAGTCCGCGACGGCGGCCACCGCGACGAAGCCATCGGCCGGCAACGCATCGAACACCGCCTGGTGCATCTGTGCGGCAGTGCGAACGTTGATGCGCTCCACTCCGGGCGGCGTGACCAGGTGTACTGGCCCGGCGATCAATTTGACCTTCGAGCCCTGCTCGGCCAGAGCACGGGCAACAGCAAAGCCCATCCTGCCTGAAGACCGGTTACCGATATAGCGCACCGGGTCCAGGGCCTCGAAAGTCGGGCCGGCGGTGACGACAAAGAGTTTGCCGGACAGGCGGTTGCCTTGTGCCAGCAGGGCATCGACAATCTCCTCCGGAGCCAGCATGCGACCATAGCCTTCCTCGCCGCAGGCTTGGGCGCCGGCATCGGGGCCCAGCATTCCAATACCGCGGGATTCCAGCAATGCGACATTGTCGCGTACCGCCGAACTCGACCACATCACCCGATTCATAGTCGGCGCGAGCCACAGCCTGGCCTCGGAAGCCAGCACCGTGGTGGTCAGCAGATCGTCGGCGATCCCATGGGCCACTCGGCCGATGAGATCGGCCGTGGCCGGCGCGATCACAATGTCATCAGCCCAGCGGGCCAACTCGATATGACCCATGCCGGCTTCGGCCTGGGTGTCGAGCAACCTGTCATGGACTCGATGACCGCTGACCGCCTGGAGCGTCAGCGGCGAGATGAATTCGAGTGCGCCGGCGGTCATGGCCACGCGTACCTGGCAGCCACGCTCACGCAGTCGCCGAACCAGCTCCGGCGCCTTATAGGCGGCAATACCGCCCGAGACACCCACCAGGATGCGCCGCACGGGATCAGCGGATTCCGACTTCGATTGCGACATTTTCCTACCCGGATTCGGGAATATTGCCGATGGCGTCTCCAACGCCTTTACGGCAGGCTATGTCCCTGACGGACATTTTCATGGAGAGGATTGTATGCGAATCAATGACTGGCCATTGACCGAACGCCCGCGCGAGCGATTGCTGGAACATGGGCCGGGCGCGCTCAGCGATGCCGAGTTGCTGGCCATCCTGCTTCGAATCGGCAATCACGGGCGTTCCGCACTGGATCTTGCGCGCCATTTGATCGGCGAGTTCGGTGGCCTGCGCGGACTGCTCGAAGCCGAGCGAGACACGCTGTGTGCGCAACCGGGTCTGGGGCCGGCCAAGTACGCCCAGATCCATGCTGCGCTGGAACTGGCGCGGCGACACCTCAAGGCCCGGCTGAATCGGGGCGAGGCGCTCACCAGTCCGGAAGCCACTCGCCGGTTCCTGGCCGCCGCGCTCCGGCATCGGCCACATGAAGTATTCTGCGCCCTGTTGCTCGACACCCGCCATCGGGTCATCGCTTTTGAGGAACTGTTCACCGGCACCATCGATGCCGCCCACGTGCATCCGCGCGTGGTGGTGGAAAAGGCCTTGGCGCGCCAGGCCGCGGCCATCATCATTGCCCACAATCATCCGTCCGGCATTGCCGAGCCCAGCCAGGCTGATCTGGCCATTACCCGACGCCTGCGCGACGCACTTGGACTGGTCGATATCCGGCTGCTGGACCATTTCATCGTCGGCGACGGCGAAGTGGTGTCACTGGCCGAGCGCGGGCTGGTTTGACTCCGGGTTCGGAGGTCGGGACCGAGAAGCTCAACGCCAACGACCCATGCATTACCCCGGGGGCCAACGCCTCTGCAACTAATGCAATCAGAAGTATATTCGCCACGAAGACGACAACGCCCAAATCGCCTATCTCCACCGCCATGGGATTTCCAGCAGGAGCGAGCCGACGATCCGGCCCGAGCCACGCCCTGCTCGTTCGCGCGGATTGCACTGGAACCGCCGCGCCACCCGGATTGACGCTGAATGCTGATGGCATCACAATGGCGCATCAATCCTCAATTCGTCAACCGATCATGGAAACCGCTCAGCCCTTGTTTGTCCGAAACGTTTTTTTGCTTCTTCCGGCATTGCTGCTCGCGACTTTCGCTGTCGCGCATGATCATTCGCCCGAGGACGATTTGCATGGGCTGCTCGATGCCTTTCTGGAAGGTGCTTCGACTAACGATATGGAGATGCACGAGCGGTTCTGGGCCGAGGATCTGGTCTATACCAGTTCGACCGGGGAGCGCCGGGGCAAAGCGGAAATCATGGATTCACTGCGCGCCGCGCCTGGGGCGGATGCACAAAGCCCTCCCGAGTACATCGGCGAAGACGTGAAGATCCGGGTTTTCGGTGACTTGGCGGTGATCACTTTCCGTCTGGTGGCCAGGATGCCTGATGGCAACGTCGGTGAGTATTTCAACACCGGCGTGTTTCGGCGCGACGACGGCGACTGGCGCGCCTTTACCTGGCAGGCAACGCGGATTCCCGAAACCAAAGCGCTCGACTGACCCATGGCCCCGGCGCGCGCCCGCCAGGAACTGATTGAGCGCGCCGGTGCCCTGATCATCGACGCTTTCGACGACTATAACGCACGTTTTTCCGATATCACGCGGCGGGCCCGTCGAAACTTTCTCAAGCGCGACTGGGCGCGCCAGAAGATCGATGCGAGCGCCCGGATTTCCCTCTACGATGAATGCATCGCCGAAACCATTGGGCGCCTGGAAGCGTTGCTGGACGAGCGGCTGCTGTCGAGAACCCTGTGGCTGGACATTCATGGAGACTATGCCGGTCGCATTGATGCACTTCTGGACGCCGAACTGTACAAAACCTTCTTCAACACCCTGACGCGGCGGTTATTCAAGACTCGAGGCGTTGATGCCGGCATCGAATTCGTTGCGCTGGACATCGAGCCGACTTCCCAGATCACCCATCCGGTGGATCGCGAAATATTCAGCCTCAGCGAGCAGCCGGAGATTGCATGCCAGCGGCTTTTGATGCGTGGAAGTGTACAGCCGGCCACTGAACGCGCGCAACAGGATGCGGATGCACTGGCGATCCGGTTTCAGCAGGATTTCGAGGCCATCGGCGATGTGCCGGTATCGGTCGAACTTCTGACCGTGGTGTTTTATCGCGATCAGCGCGCCTATCGGATTGGACGTGCGCTGGGTCGTCACCACTGGCTGCCGGTGGTGATCGCGCTGACCCATGAGGACCATGGAATTGCGGTCGATGCGCTGATCACGGAGCGGCGCCATATTTCCATCCTGTTTGGCTACACCTGGAGTTATTTTCATGCCGATCTGCCCACGGTCGGCGATGCGATCGTTTTCCTGAGGTCATTGCTGCCCGACAAGCCGGTCGACGAGCTCTACACTGTGCTGGGCCGGGCCAAGCAGGGCAAGACCGAGCGCTACCGGCATTTCTTCAAATATCTGGAAGACGTGGGCGATGAGTGTCTGGTCGAAGCCGAGGGCACGCCCGGCATGGTCATGGTGGTATTCACGCTTCCCGGCTACCCGCTGGTATTCAAGGTCGTGCGCGATCATTTCGCTCCGGGCAAGAAGATCGGGCGCGCGCATGTGCTGGCGCAATATCGACTGGTGTTCAATCATGATCGGGCCGGACGCCTGATCGATGCCCAGGAATATCGAGATCTGGCTTTCGAGCGCGAAAGAATGCGCCCGGCACTACTGGACGAACTGCTGGGTCAGTGCGCGCGAAATGTGCACCTCGACCACGATCGAGTCGTTGTGCGGCACTGCTTCGTGCAGCGCCGGGTCCGGCCGTTGAACCTGTTCCTGAACGAAAGCGCGCCGGAGACGGCGAGCGAGGCGGTCATCGACTACGGCCAGTCGATCAGGGATCTGGCGCGTTCCAATCTTTTTCCCGGCGATCTGTTCCTGAAGAACTTCGGCGTCACGCGCAGCCGACGGGTGGTGTTTTACGACTACGACGAAGTCAGCCTGGTCAGCGGCCTGAATTTCCGCAAGGTGCCGCCAGCTCGCAGCGAGGAGCAGGAATTCTCCGGGCAGCCCTGGTACACGGTCGAACCCGGGGATGTGTTCCCGGAACAGTTTCCCCGCTTTCTCGACCTTTCACCCCAGCACCGCGGACTTTTTGCCCAGGCCCACGCCGAACTGTTCGACCCTGCCTGGTGGCAGGCCTTGCAGGCCCGTCTGCGCGACGATCCCACCGGCGCAGTCCAGCCGTATCAGGATGGCGTGCGCCTGGTGGGTGGTCAAAACCTCGGGTCAGACAGCACTTGAACCCGAACTGATCAGGCGAGCAGTTCCGCTACCTGTCGGGCCAGCCAGAGTCGACCTCGCCGGGCCACGTCCAGATCCCCGAACGACATGAAGGCGTGAATGGTGTCGTCAAAACACTGGTGGCGACAGCTCACACCGGCATTGGTCAGGCGTTCGGCATAACGTTCAGCCTCACTGGTGAGCGGATCAAAGCCGGCACTGAGGATTAAGGTCGCAGGTGTGCCGGACAAGTCGCTTTCGGCCAGCGGCGAGACACGAGGGTCGTGCGCTGAGGTCCCATCGAGATACCATGAAGTCACCGCGTCGATATCGCTGTTGGCAAGCAAATATCGTCCATCACCGTTGCGCACCCGGGACCGATAACGCTCATGCCGGGAGGCAACATCAAGCATCGGGTAGATCAGGAATTGCGCGCGCAGCCGGCGGTGCGATTCATTTCGGTCAGCCTGTGCGATGACGGCGGCCAGATTACCTCCGGCGCTGTCGCCCATGATTCCGAGGCGATCGGCATTGCAGTCAATCCCGGCGGCGTGCTGGTGCGCCCACTGCACCGCCGCGGCGGCATCTTCCAAGGCCGCCGGGAATGGATATTCGGGTGCCAGCCGGTAGTCGACCGAAATAAACGCCGCGCCACTGGTCTGGCACAGGGCCTTGACCAGCGGCTCGTAGCTGTCCAGATCCCCCATGACCCAGCCGCCGCCATGGAAGTAAATCACCAGCGGCAGGCGGTCCTGCGCCTGGCGAGGCCGGTACAGTCGTACCGGAACATTTCCGCCGCCGCCGGCGATCTCGAAGGCCTCGGTCTCGCAGCATGCGTAGTCCTCGCCGGCCAGCGCCATCCAGGTGGCACGAGCACCCTCGCGCACGACCTCGATCGGGAGCTCGCGCATGTCCAGGCGCACACCGCCGGCGAGTTCCTTCAGGTGATCGAGCAGTGCGCGGGTCTGCACTTCGGGCTGTTTCATGGGCTGGGGTCAGAAGTGGTAGAAAAGACGCAGGTCGTAGCTGCGGCGGGTACCGAAAAACGCCGTTTCGACACCCGGAAATTCGCTCAGGTTGAAGCCCTGCACGATGATGGTCTTGTCGCTCAGGTTGCGGCCACCGGCACGCAGTTCCCAGCGGCCATCGACGCTGGCCAGCGCAATCGTTGCATTAAGCAGCACATAACTGCCCTGGCGCAATTGCGGGCTGTCGGTAATCTCGTTGGCGACCTTGCCGCGGTAGTTGATATCGCCGTTGAGTACCAGTTCAAGCCCGCGCGTGACCGGTCGGCGGTAATGGGCGGCAATATGCGCGTTCCATTTCGGCGAGTTGATCAGGTCGCGATCACTGACATCGGTGGTGACACCATTGACCAGCGTTTCAAAATCCCGGTACTCGGCGTCGAGGAATCCGGCGGCAGCCTGCAGTGCCAGTTGTTGCGTCGGCCGGGCCGACAATTCGATTTCCACGCCCTGGATGCGCGCCTCGGCCGCGTTGGTGAACAGGGTCTGGAAGAAGCCGGTTTCGGCTTCGCGGCCGAACGAGGTGACCTGCAGATCCTTGTAGTCACTGTAGAAGTAAGCGAGATTTGCAACAAGCCGGCCCTGGTACAGCGTGGATTTCAGGCCGCCTTCATAGGTCCATACAGTCTCCGGATCGAATGGCTGAAATTCGAACTCATCGCCGGCGCGCCCGTCGAAACCGCCGCTCTTGAAACCGCGCGCGGCCGAGCCGTAGAGCATGTGGTTTTCATTTGCTTGCCACGAAAGACTGAACCGCGGCGTGAATGCATCCCAGCTCTTCGAGCCACTGAATTGCGGACCGGGCACACCCACGCCGGAAAGAAATTCCGGGAAGTCCTCGGTGATTCTGAGCGTGGGGTCGGGGAAAATCTCGAACCGGCGCGCGGATTCTCTCTCGTCGCGCGTGTAGCGCAACCCCATCTCAAGCGCAAGCCGGGGGGTCAGGTCGATGGTCGAGTGGGCGAACACTGCGATCGACTCGGTGGTCTGGTCGGTATCGGCCAGTTGCGCGCCGGGGGCGAAAAAGGTCAGCGGAAAGCCGAAGATCGAGGCCGAATGGGCATCGAAGCCCGAAAGCGTGCGATCCTCGTCATCGAAATAAAACACCCCGGCGGTGGCGTTGACGCGCTCGCCCTGGTAGCTCAGACGCACTTCCTGGCTGAACTGCTCCTGATCCTGAAACAGCGCCACGTCGATCAGCGGCAGCGGCGACCCGTCGGTGTCGAGTACCAGGTCGAATTCCATCTCCCGGTAGGCGGTAATAGACTCCAGCGACCAGCGCGGCGAGATCATCCAGTCCGCGCGCAGCATGAAGCCGTAACTTGTGATGTCGTTGAGGCTGTTGGCATTGGTTTCGGCAACGAAAGGATCGCCGCCGGGCGGCAAGGTCACCGATTCCGGCGGATCGGCAAGTGGGTCGGAGAAGGCGAACACGTCGGTGACCCGGATCGGACTACGGCTGGTATCAGGCCGATCGACCTTGCCGTCGGCGGTGAAGGTCAACTCCAGATCCCGGGCCGGGTTCCAGGCCAGGGTGCCGCGCCAGGCGAATGACTCGGTATCGCCATCCTGGCCGCCTAGCAACTCGTTGCGGGCAAAGCCGTCATGATGGTGGCCGGCGACGGCCAGCTTGCCGCGCAGCTTCTGCCCCAGGATTGGCCCGCCAAGGCGGCCCTTGAATTTGCGTTCACCGAAGTTGCCCAGTCCGGCTTCGATATCGCCGGACAGGTGATCCGGCGGCGGTGACGAGATGAACTTGATCGCGCCGCCGGGGGAATTGCGGCCATACAGCGTGCCCTGAGGTCCGCGCAGCACTTCAATGCGCTCAACATCGAAGACATCCAGAAACGCAGTCTGGGAGCGGGCGATGAACACGTCGTCCAGATACACCGCCACGCCGGAGTCAACGAACGCCAGCGAATCGTTCTGGCCGATCCCGCGCATAAAGATCACCGCGTTGGAGCCATCTCCGTGCTCGAAGTAGAGGTTCGGCACTGCGTACTGGATGTCGTTGAGCTGGTCGGCCTGACGGTCCTTGAGACGGGAATCCCCGAACACCGAGACCGAAGAAGGCACCTCGTTGAGCAGTTCCACGCGCCGGCGCGCCGTGACTTCGATCCGGTCGACGGTCGGCTCCGCGTTCTCGGCAGCCTGTTCGTCCGCGGATGAACCGGTCTGCGCCAGCACGGCCGGCGCCGACAGCATGGCGAGCATCAGCGGCACAAGCGGTTTTTGCGCTGCAAACAATGGCCAGGAAGTTGCCTGATTGACAAATTTCATGAATGAACCCCGAATGTATCGTTGTTTTGTGCTCGCAGTCTAGAAAGCAACGCGTTTGACAACCACAACGCAAGCGATCAAACTGACAGGACAAATTCGCTCATTTCCTGAAGGAAGCCTTGCCCGGTCATGGAATCGGCCCCTTGCAATGAATCGGTGCTGGCCGTCAACGCTTGCCATCTGCTCCCGCTCGGGCGCTTGGCCGAGCAGGCCGGCCTGGACTTTTCAGCCCTGTTAAAGCGCCACGGGGTTGCTCCGGTTGCGCTGAATCCCGCGGTCGGCCAGCGTATCGCGCTGACCGACTATTACCGCTTGCTGCAAGTGCTGTCGGTCCAGCTCCAGGACGAGACCTGTCATCTTTCCAGCCGGCCGTTGATTCCGGGCACCAGCCACTTCATCTGGTCGCACGTCATCGGCGCGGAAAACCTGAGCCAGGCCATGCAACGGGTCGCCTCAGCCTACAACCTGCTGCACGGCGGCAGCTACAACCATGTCGAATACGATGCCGGGTCACTGCGCTACCTGATCGATGATCGGTGCTTCCCTTATGCCGCCAGCAACGATCAGGAAAACATCGTCTTCAGCCTCGAATGCGTGCTGATCTTTCTGCACTGCACCCTGGTGATGATTTCCTCACCGGCGCTGAACGATATGCTGATTCGGGTCTACAGCCGCAGGAGCGGAACCGAGGACAGCCATCATCTGCGCTTTCTCGGCGTCCCGGTCACGCGCAATCGGCGCCAGTACGGGCTGGTGTATTCGGCGGCGGCAACCTGGCTGCCGGTCACCGCCATGCCGCAATCCCTGCCGCGGCCGGGCGCGATCTACGATCGCATCATCGCCCGAATCGAGCAGGTACAGTCGGCAGGTGATGCGGCCACGTTTGGCGAACAGGTGCGTGAACTATTGGTTGGCGGTCTTGATTCGCAACATGATGTGGCGCGCGAACTGGGCATGAGCAAGGCCACGCTGCGTCGTCGCCTGGCCGCGGAAGGCCTGTCGTTCCGAGAGGTACGCGCACACATGCTCTGTCGGCAGGCACGAGAGATGCTGGCCAAGGGCATGCGCCCGGCCGAAGTCGCCGACCAGCTCGGCTACTCCGACACCCGCAGTTTCAACCGAGCCTTCGCAAACTGGCGCAACATCACCCCGGCGCAGTTCCGGCGGCAGATGGCCGGAAATACGCCCTGATCTTGGTCGACCAATCGAAGAAGAGCAATGTCGCAAGTCGGCTCAGGAACGGAAATGCACCCAACTCCACGATGCCGGAGAGCTCTCAGCTCCGACAAAAACTTCATCAACGCCGCGCTGATCTGGACATGGCAATTAATGGGACCGATTAGATTCCTTCTCTGAATTTGCGCCGGATAATGGCGTTCCTGTACCGGTAACCTGCCTCGAACCATTGATATCGAAGGGCGTTTGCAGTCCTCAAGTCTGGGAGCGCTGGAAAAGCGCGCATACCGTACAGCCGTCGATCACGGCTTTTTCGGCCTGCTTCTCGCCGCGGCGATGGCGATATTTGCGCTGACGGTCGCCGTTTGGCCGTGGTTCATCCTGGCCCTGTTTGCGCTGGTGCTCACCAAGCGCCGGCTTATGGCGACGTTCATTCGCCACGTTGTCGAGCCTCGTGCGGGTCACGTCCGATTGAGCTCTGTGCGGCTGGATCAGATCAGCACGGCGCGCAAGACCGCCGCGCTGGCGGTTTTCAGGCTCGGACTGATCGTCGCTCGGCGCGACATCGGCGATTGGCCCGATGCTCTGGCTGGGGGATCACAAGCAGGT
>CAYVPB010000046.1:0-23717 GCA_964453565.1 uncultured Halomonas sp. | reverse complement strand
TGTTCTGCTACCCGATCCTGATGGCCGCCGACATCCTGATGTTCAACGCCCACTCGGTGCCGGTGGGCAAGGACCAGATCCAGCACCTGGAAATGGCACGGGATATCGCCGCGCGCTTCAATCATCGCCATGGCGAGCATTTCGTGCTGCCCGAGGCGGCGGTCGATGAATTTGTCGCCACGCTGCCGGGCACCGATGGGCGCAAGATGTCGAAGAGCTACGACAACACTATCCCGCTGTGGCTGCCCGAGAAGAAACTGCGCAAGTCGATCATGAAGATCGTCACCAACAGCCAGGAGCCCGGCGAGCCCAAGGATCCGGATTCAGCCCATGTCTACGCCATCTACGCGGCCTTCGCCAGCCAGCGCCAGCGCACCGAAATGCGCCAGGCATTTGCCCACGGCATTGCCTGGGGTGAGGTCAAGCAGCAGTTGTTCGAACTGATCAACGCCGAACTGGCCGAACCCCGGGATCGCTACCAGGCGCTGCTGGCCGACCCGGCCCGAATCGAGCGCGAACTGAAGCAGGGCGCCGAGCGCGCACGCGAGATTGCCACGCCGTTTATCGCTGAACTGCGCGATGCGGTTGGTATCCGGCCGCTGGTGTGAACTTTGTGGGCTGGCGTCCAACCGAGCTGGCACTTGCCGATGGCGGGCGGCGGGCGGTGCGGCATGTGTGGTGCGTGGGGCGCAATTACGCCGAGCACGTGCGCGAGATGGGTGCCGATCCGTCCAGCGAACCGCCGATCTTCTTTTCCAAGCCGGCCGCGGCGCTGGTGCAGCGCGACGCCATCGACTATCCGGCCGCGACCGAAGAACTGCACCACGAGGTCGAGCTGGTCGCGTTTCTCGGTGGAGCAGGGCTCGGTCGCGGCGGACGCAATATGGAGGTCGCGAAAGCGCCGGCCTGTGTCGATGCCTGGGCCGTGGGCTGCGACCTGACCCGGCGCGACGTGCAGGCGAGGGCCAGGCGCGAGGGCAAGCCGTGGGCGCCGGCCAAGGGCTTTGACCAGTCGGGCCCGGTCGGCCTGCTCGCAACGGCCGCAGACTGGCAGCCGCAGCCGGAGCATGTCATCGAGCTTGCCGTCGACGGCAAGCCTCGCCAGCGCGCGACGCTGGGTGAGATGATCTGGCCGGTGGCGGAACTGATCGCCCGGCTATCCGGCGAGGTCACGCTTTACCCGGGCGACGCGATCTTCACCGGCACGCCGGCCGGGGTTGGGCCGCTTGTACCGGGCGATCGGGTGACATCCAGCATCGAAGGACTGCCGCCGCTGGAATTTGTGATTTCCCAATGAGCGGCATGCCGTGGCTGGAACTGGTGCTCGCGGCCTCGGGTACGGCCCTGGGGGCGGTAGTCCGTTTCGAGCTTTCGTTGCACATAACCAGGCGTTATGGCGACCAGTTTCCCTGGGCCACGCTGGGCATCAACCTCCTGGGATGCCTGCTGGCGGGCATGCTGCATGCGCTTGCCGGCAATGGTACAGCGATGTTTTTCCTGTCGGCCGGCCTGCTGAGCGGCTTTACGACAGTATCTGCATTTGCGCTGGAAGCCCTGCTGCTTCATCGACGAGGCAAGCGCATCCGCGCCGCTGCTTACGTACTGATCAGCGCTGCGGGCTGTCTGCTGGCCGCGGCGCTGGGCTATCAGGCGCTGACGGAATGAGAATCCAGCGCAGGCTGATCGCGTATGCCTGGGTGGCCTGTGCGGCGTTTGTCGGCGGTGCCTTGCGCTGGTATTTGCAAGACTTGCCCTGGATGCAATCTCCATCAGCATGGCCGTGGCCAACCCTGGCAGTCAATCTGGGCGGAGCGTTGATGATCGGCTGGTACTGGTCGCACTCCGAATCCTCGGTCGTACACCCGGTCTGGTTCGCCCACAGGACGACGGTAATGACCGGTTTTCTCGGTGGCCTGACGACGTTCTCGCTGTTTTCGGTCGAATTTCTGATCTTGCTTGCCGGGGCGCCCTGGATTGCCTCGGGCTATGTATTTGCGTCGGTGGTCGGAGCGGTCATTGCCGCGGCAACAGGCCTGGCTGTTGGAAAAGTGACCTCCGGCCAATGAAACGGTGCCGTCCAGCGATTAGGATTGACTGGTTAAACGCGAATCGACTATTCGGGCATCGGCCTGAACGTGATACCGGTGGTCGCGGCCTGTATGACGCCCGCCATACTGCTCGGACTGGTCTGTTCTCCATCTGAACAAAAGGCAAACCAATGACTACTCGCAAGCTGTTGCTTCCATTCCTGCTGCTGATATTGGCTGCCTGTCAGCCGGGTTCCGACCAGCAGCCGGCGAGCGCTGAAACCCCTCAAGCAGACCCGGCCATGCCCGCCGGGCAACTCGGCGAGGCCGTGGTGCCCAGCCGCTATGTGCTGGATCTGACCATTGTCCCGGAGCGCGATGCGTTTTCCGGCCGGGTTGAGATCGAGGTCGAAATCAACCAGCCCGCGCGGGTGATCTGGCTGCACGGCCGTGATCTGGACGTATCGAGTGCCTGGCTGGAGCAGGGCGCCACGCGCATCGATGCCGGCTACGATCAGGTCGACAATACCGGCGTGGCCAGGCTGGACCTGGCGGCACTTCCTGAGACCGGCCCGGCCAGCCTGCACTTCGAATACTCAGCACCGTTCAATCGCTCGCTGGAAGGGCTGTACAAGGTAGTCGAGAGCGATCTGGCCTATGCCTTCACGCAATTCCAGGCCACCTCGGCCCGGCTGGCATTTCCCGGATTTGATGAGCCGGCATTCAAGACCCCGTTCGAGATTCATGTCAGCGCGGCGCGGGAAGATGAAGTCATCACGGCGACCGCCGAGGTTGAACGATCCGCTACCGGCGACGGTCTGGTCCGGCGCAGCTTCGAGATCACGCCGCCATTGCCCACCTACCTGATCGCCTTTTCGGTCGGCCCGCTGGATGTCGTGGAATGGGCGCCGGTGCCAGCCAATGAAATCCGCGATTGGCCGCTGCCGCTCCGCGGCGTGGCCGCGCGCGGCAAGGGCGGTGAACTGGACTATGCGCTGGAAAATTCCGCACGGTTGGTCGAAGTGCTGGAGCGCTACTTCGACTACCCGATGCCGTATCCCAAGGTGGACATCATCGCCGTGCCGGATTTCGCTGCCGGCGCGATGGAGAATGTCGGTGCGATCACCTATCGTGAACAATTGCTGCTGCTCGACGAGGACGACTCCATCGGCCGCAAGCGCGCCTATGCCAGCGTGCACGCACATGAACTGGCGCACATGTGGTTCGGCAATCTGGTCACGCCCAAGTGGTGGGACGACATCTGGCTCAACGAATCGTTTGCCACCTGGATGGCGGCAAAGGCCGCGACCGAGGCGTTTCCCGATTTCGCGTTCGAGGACCAGGCGCTGGGCCGCGCGCTGGGCGTGATGAATGCCGATTCACTGGCCACCGCCCGGCAGGTGCGCCAGCCGATCGAATCCAATCACGACATCGCCAACGCTTTTGACGGAATCACCTATTCCAAGGGCGGGGCGATGTTGTCGATGTTCGAGGCGTGGCTGGGCGAGGAGGATTTCCGCGAAGGCGTTCGACTGCATATGCGTCGCTTCGAACATGGTGTGGCCGACTATCGCGACTTCCTCGAATCGCTGGCCGAAGGCGCCGACCGGCCGGAAACGGTGGATGCATTCTCCAGCTTCCTGTTCCAGCCCGGCGTACCGCTGCTGCAGACTGCGCTTGAATGCGACGGCGAAAGCCCTCGCGTGGCAATCGCGCAAAGCCGTTATCTGCCGCTGGGTTCGCAAGCCTCACATGAAAAGTCGTGGACCCTGCCGGTGTGCCTGCGCTTCGGCACCGGCGACCAGGCCGGTCGCCGCTGCGAACTGATCGACCAGCCTTCGGCCGTCATCGAGCTCGAAGCCGATTCCTGCCCGGCCTGGCTCATGCCCAATGCCGGGGGCAGCGGCTACTACCGTTTTGCACTGGAAGGCCCGGGCTGGCAGGCATTGTCGGAGAATTTCGACAAGCTCGAAGAGACCGAAGCCCGGGTGATGCTGGACTCGATGTCGGCGGCATTTCGCTCCGGTGACATCACACCTGAGGCGCTGCTGGAAGTCGCCCGCGTGCTGGCCGCCAACCCGGCACGTCGGGTCGCCACCGCACCGATCGGCGATCTCGGCCTGATGCATCAGCGTCTGGCGCTGACCGAATCCGCGCGTGAGGGAATTGCCGCGCTATTGCGGGAAATGTATGCGCAACGGCTGGACACACTGGGCCTGGCCGCGCGTGAGGATGATTCGGCCGATGATGCACTGCTCAGGTCCTCGCTGGCCGGTTTGCTGTCGGGGATCGGCGATCACCAGCCGTTGATCGAACGTCTTGACGAACTGGCCGATGATTACCTTGAGGACCTGAAGATTGCGCCTTCGGCGCTGGATCCAGGCCTGGTCGGCACAGCCTTGCGGGCGGCGGTGGAACAGCGTGATCATGACTTTGCGCGCGCATTGTTCGATCGCTTGCTGGAAAGCACCAACGCCACCTTCCGCGGGCGTGCACTGGGTGCGCTGGGCGCCTCGGAAGACCCCGAAACCGGCGCCATGCTGCGCGCGCAGATTGCAGATGAACGCCTGCGCGACAACGAGGCGTTCGGCATTGCCTTCGGCCAGATCGGCAACGAAGCGCAGCGCGGGGCGCTGTGGCAATGGTCCCGCGAGAACGGCAATCTGGACGCCCTGCTGGCGCGCATTCCAACCTGGCGCAAGGGCGCCATCGTCAATATCGGCGGCGGCTTTTGCAGCGATGCGCGCGCCGATGAACTGGAACAGCGCTTTGCCGAGCGCGTTCAGGATCTCGAGGGCGGCCCGCGCGCGTTGGCGCAGACCCTGGAGCGCATCCGCCTGTGTGCCGCACTGCGCGAACACTACGCCGACACCGTCACCGGATTGTTCGATGCAGAAGGCTGAACCCACATTTGAACGCTGCCCCTGGTGCGGCGATGACCCGCTGTATGTGGACTATCACGATCACGTCTGGGGCCGGCCGGAGCGCGACGGCCGTGCGCTGTTCGAAAAACTGTGCCTGGACGGCCAGCAGGCGGGTTTGAGCTGGATCACCATCCTGCGCAAACAGGACAACTACCGCCGCGCATACGCCGGGTTCGAGCCGGAAGCCATCGTGCGCTTCGATGACAAGGACATCGAGCGCCTGATGGCCGACCCCGGCATCGTGCGCAACCGGCTCAAGGTCAAAAGCATCATCGGCAACGCCCGCGCCTGGCTGGAACTGGCCGGGCAGGGCGTCGATTTCGGCGATTTCCTCTGGGACTTCGTCGACGGCCGTCCCGTCCAGAACCGCTGGCAAAGCATGGACGAAGTCCCGGTCACCACCCCGCAAGCCAAAGCCATGTCAAAGGCGCTCAAACAAGCCGGCTTCAACTTCGCCGGCCCCACCATCGTCTACGCGTTCATGCAAGCCGTCGGCATGGTCAACGACCACCTCGTCATCTGCCCGCAACACGACGAGGTCCGGCGCTTGGGCGAGAGTTGACAGCACGCAAGCGCTGGGCAGTTCGACGCAGGAGCCTGACCGAGGTCGCCGCGGTTTCGGGGTTGCCGGTCTTGATGGTGAGGAAAGTGGTGGCCAGGGACAGAATCGAACTGCCGACACGGGGATTTTCAGTCCCCTGCTCTACCGACTGAGCTACCTGGCCATCGGATTTTTCTGCTGAGGGTTGCGGCAGGTTGATCCACATCCGCAAGCCGGGTATTAGACCTTTTTTTTGGCTGCAAGTCAACCGGAAATGCTGCTTGCGGGTGCGAATTGGCTTTTTTCTTTTCAGCCGGAGGGTGGCGATTGAAGAGTCAGAAGAGCGGCTTTCAGCGTGGTGCGGACTGGACCCGTGGAGTCGGGCAGGGGGGTGGTCCAGACGGCCAGGATCTTTTCCCCGGCCCGGGTCAGTTGCGGGAATCCGCTGATACGGCCGCCATCGAGCGTGGTGACGGTACGTTGTCGCTGTAGACGTCCATCGGCGCTGAACCGGGCCAGTTGCAATTCGGCGCCATCGTCGTGCTGCTTCATCCAGCCCAGGGCGAAGTCCTGATCCAGTTGCAGCAGTTGCACGCGGCCCAGCGCGCTCCCGGCCGAAAGGGAAACCGGCTCGGAGAAGGTTTCTCCTGCATTTCCGGATACGGCGACACGCACCATCGGCACGCCGCCGGCCATCGTGAACCAGGCCACCGCGACTTGCATGCCACGCGCGATCACGTCTGGACCATTGACCGGGCAGCCGGCGATTTTCCAGCCGTCGCGGTGTACCGACTGGGGCCGCAGCCACTGGCCCTCGACGCGGCGCACGATGGCAATGTCGCGAATCTCGTCTTCGTTGCGGTCGCGGTACACCACCACCGGTCCCAGGGCGGTATTCGCGCTGGCAGTCTGGCAGCAGTCGCAGACCCGTTCATCGAGCAGCAAGGATTCACCGACTCGCCCTTGAGAATCCACGATCGTGGTGCGCAGTGTCATCGCGCCAGCATGCTGATGGGCTTCATGAGTCTGGCTGTTTTTGGTCTGGCGCCCGTCCAGCCAGATTAGCCCGGTGCCGGCAGTATCTTCATAATGGCTGACGAAACCGTGTTCGGTCCGGGTACCGTCGCGGTGCGGCGTGGGCAGTTTCTGCCAGGTATGGCCACGGTCGCCGGAGCGTGCCAGCCGGATATCGTACGCGTAGGTCGAGGTTCCGGATTTTTCCAGCCAGTGTGCCAGCCAGCTACCTTCGGCGGTGATGTGGAGTCCGGGTATGTCAGCCCAGTTGGCAAACCAACCGGTTCCCGCCGCGACCTGTCGTGGGGCGCTGAATTTGCCATCGGCGAAATCTGCGAGCAAAAGCTTGTGACCCTGATCTGCTGATTGAAGCCAGGTCAGAACTGTAATATCGTTAATGCGGTCATAAACCAGCGATGGCGCCAGGGACCCGGCTGCGGCCGGTGTCTCAAGCGGCTCCAGTGCAACTGCGGCCGCCGGGCTCCCGACCAGGGCGTATGCTGGTGCGACGAGTAGCAGAGCGAATTTGGTGAGTATAGACATGAGGACTTGACAATGAAAAAGTTGGCGATTCCGAGAAAGTTCCTGCTGGTATGTGCAGCCGGCCTGATTTCCGCGGGCTGTGCATCGAGTATTACAACCGACCCTGCAAGTGATTCACCCGGCCTTTTCGAGCTCGCCGGCGAACCCGTCAATCATATCCGCTTCAGCAAATTTCTGGAATGGTGGCCGGTCGACCGGGACTGGCTGCTATTGCGCTTCACGCATCAGAAATATTACCTGGTCAAGCCCATGGATCCGTGTTTTGCCAATTTGCGTGAGGCCGGGAACATGACGCTGGCCAAATCCACTCCCAACCGGCTCGATCTGAACGACCGTCTGCGGCTGGATGGTCGCGAATGCCGGATTGCCGAAATCCTGCCGGTCGATGTCCAGAGCCATGTTGAAGCGCGCCAGGCGCTGGCGCAGACTCAGCGCTCGGGAGAAACGTAGCCCTCGGCCTGGTCGAACTCGCCGCCGAACAGAAAGGCCTCGGCCTGTTGCTCCAGGTATTTGCGGTGCTCCGGATCGATCGGGGACAACCTGTTTTCGTTGATCAGCATGGTTTGATGAGCCAGCCATTTCTGCCATGCATCCTTCGAGATTTCATTGTAGATCCGCTCGCCCAGTTCGCCTGGCAGCGGCTTGCGCGCCAGGCCCTCGGCTTCCTTGCCCAGATATTTGCAGTGCACTGTTCGTGTCATGATGTTACGAATAATCCATCAACAGGAAATTGATCCAAAGGGCCGTGAGCCGGTCCAGCAGTCTCCGGCGATTCTCAGAATAACAGCCAGAAATCGACCAATGCATCACCGCCGACCAGAATCAGCCAGCCGGCAGCGGCCAGGAACGGGCCGAACGCGATCGGCATCTCGCGCCCCATTTGACGCATTGCGATCAGAACCAGCCCGATGACTGCGCCCACGGCCGAGGCCAGCAGCACCACGGTGGGCAGGACCTGCCAGCCGAACCACGCGCCGATCGCGGCCAGCAGCTTGAAATCGCCGTAACCCATGCCTTCCTTGCCGGTCGCGAGGCGGAACAGGTGAAACACCAGCCACAGCGAAAGATATCCGGCGATTGCGCCGATGACTGCTGATTGCAGGTTAGTGAATATCCCGAAAATATTGAGCAGCAGCCCGGCCCAGATCAGTGGCAAGGTGATCTGGTCGGGTAGCAGGTGATGATCCAGATCGATGCCTGAGGCGGCGATCAGTGTCCAGGTCAGCGCAATGCCGGCCAGCCCCTGCACAGTGGGTCCAAGCTGCCACAGTACCGCAAGAGTCAAAAGCGCGGTCAGCAATTCAACCACTGGGTAGCGCGCTGAAATCGAACTGCTGCATTGGCGGCAGCGCCCGTGCAGCAGCAGCCAGCTCAGTACCGGAATATTATCGTACCAGGCGATACCGGTACCGCAGGCGGGACAGCGCGAACGTCCGGTGGCGATGCCTGGGGGAGACGCCTCCGCTTCCGGCTCCAGACCCAGCATTTCCCGGCACTGGCAGCGCCACTGATGCAGCAGTGCCGCGGGATAGCGCAGGATTACCACATTCAGAAAGCTGCCGACCAGCAAGCCGAGAACGGCGGCCGTGCCGTACAGCGCGGCCGGATGGATCGCTGCCAGAAACTCCACCGGATCAGAACACCGAGGCCATCTTGAAGATTGGCAGATACATTGCAACCACGATGCCACCGACGATAATACCCACGAACACGATGATAAAAGGCTCCAGCAGACTGGACATGGCATCGACGGTGTTGTTGACTTCTTCCTCGTAGAAGTCGGCGACCTTGAGCAGCATGGCATCCAGAGAACCCGCTTCCTCCCCGATCGCGGTCATCTGGATCACCATGGGCGGGAACAGACCGGTCTGCTGCATGGCAAGCTGCATCTGGTGCCCGATGGAAACGTCTTCGCGGATTTGGTCGGTCGCCTCGGCGAAGACGATGTTGCCGGTGGCCCCGGCGACGGTCTTGAGCGCATCAACCAGCGGCACGCCCGCGGCAAAGGTTGTTGCCAGTGTCCGGGCAAATCGGCTCAGCGCCGATTTTTCCAGCACCGGTCCGATGACCGGGATCTTGAGACTGATACGGTCGATCATGTGGGCAAACTTGCGACTTCGCTTTTTCAGCATGACGAACCCGACAATAAAGCCGATCAGCGCGATCAGTATCAGCCATCCGCGTTCCTGCATGAAGTTGGACATGTCGACCACCAGGCGGGTGAACGCCGGCAGGTCGCCGCCGAAATTGCGAAAGATGTCTTCGAACTGCGGAATCACGAAAACCAGCAGGATCGCGGTGACACCGACCGCCACGGCAACCACCGTGGCTGGATAGAACAGCGCCTTCTTGATCTTGCCCTTGATCGACTCGATTCGCTCCTTGTACGAGGCGATGTCGGCCAGCACGCTGTCGAGTACCCCTGCGTTTTCGCCTGAGTGGACCAGGTTGACATAGAGTTCGTCGAAATACAGTGGATGCTTGGCCAGGGACTCCGACAGGGTCGAGCCGGATTCGACATCGATGCGAATATCGTTGATGAGCTTTTGCAGCTTGGGGTTTTCGGCTGCCGAGCCGATGATGCCGAAAGACTGGACCAGCGGGATGCCGGCGTTGAGCATGGTCGCAAGCTGGCGCGTGAAGACTGCGATGTCACGCGGGTTGATGCTTTTGCCCGCGCCGCCGAACAGCGGCTTGGGCTTCTTGCGAATGCGCGAGGGCGTGATGCCCTGCTTGCGCAGTTCGGCACGGATCAGGGTCTGGTTGCGCGCCGAACGCTCGCCCTTGAGTACCTTGCCGCGCTTGTCTTTGCCTTCCCAGAGAAAGATTTCAAGTTCTTCATGGGTTGTCGCCATGACCTGGTTTCCTCCAATTGCCGTAAGCTTTCACCCTTTTCATTGCCGCTATTGTGGTTCAAATCCGATCAGATTACAACGCCCGTGGCGTGTCTTGCCGCGGCCAGGGACTTGTCCCGCAACCCGGTTCATCATGCTTGCGGAGGCCGATGCGGCGGAAACAGGCTTTCGATCAGCATCAGGATCACGCCGCTGACGATGGCCGAGTCGGCGATGTTGAATGCCGGCCAGTGCCAGCCGCGATAATGCACGTCGATGAAGTCGATCACATAACCCAGGGTGACACGATCGATCAGGTTGCCGATGGCACCGCCCAGGAGCAGCATCAGCGCCACCGGCAAGGCGCGCGCGGTCAGCGGCAGGCGCCACAGCCAGATCAGGATGAAAATGCTTATACCGGCGGCGGCGAGGCTGAAGAACCAGCGTTGCCAGCCATCCGCGTCGGCCAGAAAGCTGAATGCGGCGCCGGTGTTATGGGCCAGGGTCATGTTCAACCAACTGGTGATCTCGGCCGGTTGATAAAGCTCCAGGTTCTGCACCGCCAGGTGCTTGGTCCACAGATCCAGCCCGATCACCAGCGTCGCCAGGCCCAGCCAGGCGAGGTAGCGCTGAATCGTCATCCGCGGCAGTATGGTCTCGGTCATGCGGTTCAGCCCCAGCGGCGCTGTTCGCCGTCGCCGTCGATATTTTCGACGCAGCGCGCGCAGATTTCGGGATGCTCCGGGTTCGAGCCGACATCGGCGCGGTGATGCCAGCAGCGGATGCATTTCGGATGCTCGGTGGCCTTGACCGCAACCCGCAGCGTGCAGCCATCGATTGTCGACGCCTCATCGGCATCTTCGACCTTGCCCAGACTGGCTTCCGAGGTCAGCAGGATGAAGCGCAGTTCGTCGCCCAGCGCGGTCAGATCCTCGGCCAGTTTGCCGTCGGCCTGCAGCGTGACTTCGGCCGCCAGTGACGAGCCGATCACCTTGTCTCGCCTCAGCGCCTCCAGACGTGGTCCGACCACCTCGCGCACCGCGCGGATGCGTTGCCAGCGACCGCGTTGCTCATCGTCAAGCGCGGCCGGAAGCGGATACCAGGTCGCCAGCATCACCGTATCAATGTGATCGCCGGGCATGGCGGCCCAGATTTCTTCGGCGGTGAAGCAGCATACCGGCGCCAGCCAGCGCACCAGCGCCTCCAGGATCTGGTGCATGACCGTCTGCGCCGAACGCCGCGCCGGGTGGGTCGCGGGCAGGGTGTACAGGCGGTCCTTGATCACATCCAGATAGAACGCTCCCATGTCGATGGAGCAGAAATGATGCAGCCGCTGGTACAGATGCCAGTAACGGTAATTGGCATAGGCATCGGTGATTTCAGCATGAAGCCCGGACGCGAGATCCAGCGCGTAGCGGTCCAGCGGCAGCAGTTGCCCGGTTTCCAGCGCATCGTGTTCGGGGTCGAAATCGTGCAGGTTGCCGAGCAGGAAACGGGCGGTGTTGCGGATGCGCCGGTAAGCATCGGCTACGCGCTTGAGAATTTCATCCGAAACGGTCATTTCCTGGCGATAGTCGGCTGCTGCCACCCACAGCCGCAGCACGTCGGCGCCCAGGCTGTTCATTACCTGCTGTGGGGCAATTACGTTGCCCAGTGATTTCGACATCTTGCGCCCGTCGGCATCGACGGTAAATCCGTGCGTCAGTACCGCGCGATAGGGCGCCTCGCCGTGCATTGCCGCCGAGGTCAAAAGCGATGACTGGAACCAGCCGCGATGCTGATCAGAGCCTTCCAGGTACATTTCGGCCGGGCGGTCCAGTTCCGGACGCTGGTCGAGAACGCAATAGTGGGTGACACCGGAATCAAACCAGACATCGAGGATGTCCGGGACGGCCTCATAACGCTCGCCATCCACGCCCAGACGCCCGGCGATATCGTCCTCGTACCACGCATCGATTCCTTCCTGTTCGATGATCGCGGCCAGTTTTTCGAGAATTTCGACCGTGTCGGGATGCGGCTGCTGGGTTTCCCGGTCGATGAACAGGCCCAGTGGCACGCCCCAGGTGCGCTGCCGGGAAATGCACCAGTCGGGCCGATTCTCGATCATGCCGCGAATGCGCGCCTGGCCCCATTCCGGAACCCAGCGCACTTGACCGATCGCCCGCAGGGCATCTTCACGCAACCCGGCCTGACCCATCGAGATGAACCATTGCGGCGTGGTCCGGAACGCGGTCGGGGTCTTGTGACGCCAGCAGTGCGGATAGCTGTGCTGAAACGGCTCGGCGGCCAGCAGGCTGCCGTTGTCGCGCATGATTTCGACAATCCGGTCGTTGGCCTTCCAGACGAACTCGCCCGCGACTTCCGCGGTATCCGGAAGAAAGATGCCGCGGCCGTCGATCGGGTTGACCACCGGCAGGTCGTATTGCTGGCCGACTTCAAAGTCTTCCTGACCATGTCCCGGGGCCGTGTGCACCGCGCCGGTGCCGGTTTCGGTCGTGACGTGGTCGCCGAGGATGACCGGGACGTCGTAGTCGTTAAACGGGTGTTTCAGGCGCTGATGCTCCAGCGCTGAACCCTGGACGGTCCCCAGCACCCGCGTATCTTCCAGCGCACCGCGCGCGATCACGGCTTGACGCAGCTCGGAAGCCACCACCAGCCGCACCGTCTGAGCGCCGAAGCGGGCCTCCACCAGGTCATAGTCCAGTTCCGCATTCAGCGCCACCGCCTGGTTGGCCGGAATCGTCCAGGGCGTCGTCGTCCAGATCACCACGGCGGTGCGCACGTTGGCGCCTGTGACCGAAAACGCCTGTGCCATTGCGTCCGGATCGGTTGCATCGAACAGCACGTCGACGGCCGTCGACGTCTTGTCCTGGTACTCGATCTCGGCCTCGGCCAGGGCCGAGCCGCAATCGAAGCACCAGTGCACCGGCTTGACGCCGCGCTTGAGATGGCCGCGCTTGATGATCTTCGCCAGCGCGCGCAGCATGTCGGCCTCGAATCGGAAATCCCGGCTGAGATAGGGATGGTCCCAGTCGCCGAGTACCCCCAGACGCTTGAAATCCTCGCGCTGCCGGTCGATCTGCTTGTCGGCGTATTCCCGGCACTTCTGGCGAAAGGTTCTGGCATCGACTTTCTGTCCGACCTTGCCCACCTTCTTTTCAACCTGCAATTCGATCGGCAGGCCGTGACAGTCCCAGCCCGGCACGTATGGAGAGCGGAAGCCGGCGATCAGTGCCGAGCGGGTGATGAAGTCCTTGAGGATCTTGTTGACCGCGTGTCCGATATGGATGTCGCCGTTTGCATATGGCGGACCGTCGTGCAGAATGAACTTCTCGGGACGCTCGGCGGTGGCTTGCTGAATGTGCGCGTAAAGATCGCGACCGTACCAGTCGGCCAGCATCCCCGGCTCACGCTGGGCCAGCGAGGCCTTCATCGGAAAATCCGTTTTTGGCAGGTTGATGGTGTTCTTGTAATCCATGGGCCGGAGTGCCGTAATCAAGCGGTGAATGGTAAACCCTCAATAATAAATGGAAAAGCCTGCCGGGACGGAGGAGCGTGACTATAAAAGGTAATGAAAAATCGGCCCGCTCGGTCATTCCCGCCCCACCGCCATTCCCGCGCATGCGGGAATCCGTGCGCCCGCGAGGGCGCTCACTTAGTTCGGTGAAAGAGTCGGACGGAGCCGGACACAACACCCTGGATGCCCGAACAACGCCTGCCCTCGAATGCGTGAATGGACGGGCCGGGCATGACGAACGTAGCTTCGCCGGAGGCATGTTGTGGGAGTTTGCTTGCAAGCGAATGATGTGAGGGGTCCGGTCTGCAAAATTCGCCTGCACGCAGGCTCCTGCTCCCTCTCCCGTAAGCGCGCCGGGTCAGGCTGGATTGGCCGCCAGAATCTCCCGTGCCCGCGCCGCATCCTGGTGCATCATCGCCGTCATCTCATCGAGGGATTCGAAATGCGCTTCATGGCGGATGAATCCGGTGAACTCGACCTCGAGGTGCCGCCCGTAAAGATCACCGTCGAAGTCGAACAGATGGACTTCCAGCAACCAGTCGCGGCCGGCCACGGTCGGGCGTCGGCCCAGGCTGGCAACGCCGGGGTGGCGTTCGAGACCCGCTCCGCTGACCCGTACCGCCAGAATGCCCGACAGCGCCGGCGGTTCGACCACGCGCAGGTTTGCGGTGGGAAAACCCAGATTGCGACCCAGTCGCTGGCCGCGAATCACTCTGCCGGCAATCGAATACGGCCGGCCGAGCAGGGCCCGGGCCTGCTCCAGGTCGCCCGAAGCCAGCGCGTGGCGCAGGCGCGTGGATGAAATTCGTCCGCCGGCGTCACTGACTTCACCGACGGTTTCGACTTCGAAACCGAGCGGCTCGCCGAACCGCGTCAACAAGTCCACATCGCCGGCCGCCTTGTGACCGAAACGGAAATCCTCGCCGACCACGATCCGTCCGGCGGCCAGGCCCTCGACCAGCACCCGGCGCACAAATTTTTCAGGCGATTGCGCAGCGAATCTGCGGTCGAACTTCAATTGTGCAAGCGCCTCGATACCCATCTGTTCGCAGGCCCGCACCCGGTCGCGCAGCTTCATCACGCGCGGCACCGGCCGGTCGGGACGAAACAACGTCATCGGCAGCGGCTCGAAGCACAAAAGCGTGGTCCGCAGTCGCGGAGATTCCGCGCGGGCCCGGGCGATCAGTGCCTGATGACCCCGGTGCAGGCCGTCGAAATTGCCGATCGCGATCGCGCTTTTGCGTTCATCGGGAAAACGGGCGGGTAGTTGGCGGATCAATTTCATGTCAGCTTATGCCCTGAACCCTCCCCCGCTTGCGGGGGAGGGTTGGGGAGGGTGTATGAAAGTCGGCACCGAATTACTTTCAATCAGTTTAAAGTCCGGATTCTGCCTGAATCCGCGTCGCCCAGCTGTTGCAACCATGCCTCGATCACGAATGCTCCGGCCGGAGCAGCCGTTTCGGATTCAGTCCCAGTGCCGGCAGCATCAGCGCATAAACAACAGCACCCGCGCATACCGCCAGTGCCAGATGACCGGCGCGCCAGGACAACCCCTGCGCCAGCCACTGGATGTTCCCGGGCGCGAGCCAAACCACCAGCAAAGCCATTGCAACACAGGCGATGCCAACTCGCGCCTGATCGGCCAGCGCCAGCCGGGGCGCCAGTTCTTCGCGCTTCAGGGCGTGCCACAGCAGCCCGGCATTGAGCCAGGCCGCGGCACTGGAGGCCAGTGCCAGCGCGGCATGTGCGCCGGGATGAGCGGCCAGGGTTGTAAAAAGACCATCGCCGAAATCGCCCCCGGCGGCATGCCAGACAAAGCCCAGTACAAAGATCACGTTCAGCAGCATGTTGCTGCTCAATGCGATGATCGCGACCCGGACCGGCGTCGCGGTGTCCTGACGGCTGAAAAAAGCCGGGGCCAGGATCTTGACGCCGATAAATGCCGGCAGACCAAGACAATAGGCGGTCAGCGCCAATGCCGACATCTCGACATCGTGGCCAGTGAATTCGCCGTAATGAAACAGCGTGGTGACAATCGGCTCGGCCAGTACCGCCAGCCCGACCGAAGCGGGCAGGGCGACCACCAGCCCCAGCAGCAGGGCCCATTCCAGCGTATTGCGGAACTCGATCCGGTCGGCTCTTGCGTGCAGCGAGGAAAGCGTGGGCAGAAACACCACCGCGAGCGCCACGCCGAACATCCCCAGCGGAAATTCCATCAATCGGTCGCCATAGTACAGCCACGAAATGCTGGCCTCGATCAGCAGTGAGGCAATCAGCACGTCGAACAGCAGGTTGATCTGGGCCACCGAAGAACCGAACAGCGTCGGCACCATCAGCTTCATGATCCGGCGCACGCCCGGGTGGGCGAAATTCGGCCGGGGGAAGGGCAGTACCCGGTGGCGGGCCAGCACCGGCAATTGCACCGCAAGCTGCAGTACGCCGGCAACCAGCACGCCCCAGGCCAGCGCCTTGACCGGCTCGTCGAACCGGTCGCTGAATGCGATCGCGGCCACGATCAGACAGACATTCAGCAGCGCCGGGGTCAGCGCCGGAATCGCGAACCGACCAAGCGTGTTCAGAATGCCGCCGGCCAGCGCGGTCAGGGCGATGAACAGCAGGTAGGGGAATGTCACGCGCAGCATCCCGGTTGCCAGATGCTGCTGCTCCGGCTCGCCGGCGAAGCCGGGTGCGAACACCACGATGAACCATGGCGCGGCCAGAATGCCGATGCCGGTCAGCACGGCCAGAATTGCCAGCAGGCTTCCGGCGGTGGCATCGATCAGCGACTTCATCGCCGCATGGTCGCCACGCTCCCGGTACTCGGCCAGGACCGGCACGAAGGCCAGCGAGAACGAGCCCTCGGCAAACATCCGGCGCAGGAAATTCGGGATCTTGAACGCGACGAAAAACGCATCCGTGGCCGCCGACGCGCCGAACCAGCGTGAAAACACGATATCGCGCACCAGCCCCAGAATGCGCGAGATCAGGGTCATCGAACTGAACGAAAAGATCGAGCGCAGCAGTTTCATCGATTGCCGCTCTCAAGTGCCGGTACGAAAGCGCGATTCGACTTGACGGCAAACTGAAAAAAAGCGATACTGCGCGGCTTGGTTTTCATGTCCAGAAGCTTTTCGAAGGAGTTATACGTGGCCAACATCGCATCGGCACGCAAGCGCGCCCGTCAGGCCGAACACAACCGGCAGCATAATGCCGCCCAGCGTTCGTATGTGCGCACCATGATCAAGAAGGTCGTCAACGCCGTCGAGGCAGGCGACAAGACCGAGGCCGAAGCCGCCTACAAGGCTGCGGTGCCGGCCATTGACAAGTCTGTCAGCAAAGGCATCATGCATGCCAACAAAGCTGCCCGGCACAAGTCCCGGCTCAATCAGCACGTCCGCGCACTTTAAAAAGCGATCCGCGTATTTCTACAAGGCTTCGGCCACCGCCGAAATCAGCGGCTTCAACCCCTCGCTGCTGACTGCAGAGATCGCAAACCATGGCGCCTGCCAGTCCAGGCGCTCGACAATTTCGGCCGCCGTCTGCTCGCGTTCATTTCCGGCGAGCTGGTCAATCTTGGTGATCACCAGCCAGCGCGGCTTATCGGCCAGTTTTTCGCTGTACCTTTGCAGCTCGCCTTCCAGCGCACGCACTTGCTCGACCGGGTCGCTGCCATCGGCGGGTTGTACTTCGACCAGGTGCAGCAACAGCCCCGTGCGCTGCAGATGCTTGAGGAACAGGTGTCCCAGCCCGGCGCCGTCGGCGGCGCCCTCGATCAGCCCGGGAATGTCGGCGATAACGAAACTGCTGTTCTGTTCCAGCCGCACCACGCCCAGGTTGGGGTGCAGGGTGGTGAACGGGTAATCGGCGACTTTAGGCCGGGCCTTGGACACGGACGAGATCAGCGTCGACTTGCCGGCGTTCGGAAAGCCCAGCAGGCCGACGTCGGCCAGGACCTTCAGTTCCAGATGCAGGGCGCGCTGGTCACCCGGTGTACCTTCTCCGAACTGGCGCGGGGTGCGGTTGACCGAGGATTTGAAATGAATATTGCCGCGTCCGCCGGTGCCGCCGCGCGCGACCAGCAGGCGCTGTCCTGGCGCGGTGACATCGCCGATCAGTTCGTCGGTCTCGACGTTTCTGACGATGGTTCCCAGCGGTACCGGTATGATCACATCATCGGCCGACTTGCCGGTCCGCTGTCGGCCGGCGCCGGGCTGGCCATTGCGCGCCTGGAACAGTCTCGCGTGACGGAAATCGACCAGCGTGTTCAGCCCCGGATCTGCCTCAAGCCAGACGCTGCCGCCGTCGCCGCCATCGCCGCCGTCCGGCCCGCCCTTGGGAATGTACTTCTCACGCCGGAAACTGACGCAACCATGTCCGCCTCTGCCGGCACGGACCTCGATGGTGGCTTCGTCTACGAATTTCATTGCCGGAATTCCGCTGCGAAAACAACAAAGCCGGCACGAAGCCGGCTTTGTTGACCGAATCGTGCCGCAGTCTTACTCGCCAGGCTCCACCGAGACGAACTTGCGCATCGGCTTGCCGCGCTCGACAAAGGTCACTTTGCCATCGACCAGCGCAAACAGCGTGTGATCGCGTCCGACGCCGACGTTGTCGCCGGGGTGGAAGCGAGTGCCGCGCTGGCGCACCAGGATGTTGCCGGCGTTGACTGCTTCGCCGCCGTAGCGCTTGACGCCGAGGAATTTCGGATTCGAATCGCGGCCGTTACGGGTTGAGCCGCCTGCTTTTTTATGTGCCATGGATCAGCCCTCGATTCCGGTGATTTTCAATTCAGTGTAGTACTGGCGGTGGCCCATCTGCTTCATGTGGTGCTTGCGGCGCTTGAACTTGATGATGCGCACCTTCTCGCCACGCCCGTGGCCGACGACCTCGGCGGTCACCTTGCCGCCATCCAGCGTCGGCGAGCCTACGCGGATTTCGTCACCATCGGCAACCATCAGCACGTGGTCGAGCTCAACGGCAGCGCCCCTGTCGGCTTGGATCTTTTCCACCCGGACAATATCGCCGGACGCGGCCTTGTACTGCTTGCCGCCGGTTTTGAATACCGCGTACATGACATGCTCCAGAAAATCTTCAAAACTAAAGAGCGGGAATGTTACCGGATTTTGGCGTTGCAATCAAGCCAAATCCTGATCAAAACCGCTGCCATCGTGCCCGTGCTTTCCATTCCCGTGCCCAACCCGCGCGCCTGAATGCGGCACAATAGCCGGGTTTGACTTGGCTCAGGCACAACAGGAACATCCCACCCATGAAACTTCCCCCGGCGCATTTGCCGAAAATCGTCCTGACCGGCGGCTTGCTGCTGGTGCTTGCGCTCTACAGCATGGCCTGGAGCGGCACGCTGCATTTTGACGACGAGCCCAATCTCAATGGGCTTTACAGTGTGTCCGACTTCACCGGCGCATTGCGATATTCCTTCCAGGGCGGCGCCGGGCCGACCGGGCGGCCGCTTTCGCGTGCGACATTCGCCATGCAGGCCGAGTCCTGGCCAGAGCCGAAGCCCTTTCTGATCTTCAACACCGGCCTGCATGTCATCAACGGGCTGCTGTGTTTTCTTGTGCTGGCGCGGCTGCTGCGCTGGTTTCTTCCAGACCGCCGCCAGGCCGAGTGGCTGGCTGTCGCGGTCGCGCTGGTGTGGACGGCCTCGCCATTTCTGGCCAGTGCCAGTCTGATGGTGGTCCAGCGCATGACCGGCCTTTCGGCCTTCTTCAGTCTGCTGTTCCTGTGGTTCTACCTGATTGCCCGCGAGCGATACCGGCCCGAGAGCATCGGCTCAAACCTGCAATTGGTTGTCATCGCCGGTGCCGGTACGCTGCTGGCCGGTCTTGCCAAGGAGAATGGTTTTCTGCTGCCGGTCTTTTTGCTGCTGATCGAACGCCTGCTGCTGCCCGGTGCACGAACCGGCCCGGCACCGCTGGATCGCCGGTTTCTGATCCTGATTCTCGTCGTGCCCACAGTGGCGATTCTTGCTTACCTCGGCTACCGCGGTCTGATCCCGTCCGGCTATGAGCAGCGCGACTACAATCTCATCGAGCGCCTGCTCACCCAGCCGCGCGCGATCCTCGACTACATCCGTCATCTTGTAATCCCGCTGCCCACCGGCATGACGCCGTTTCATGACCAATGGCAGCATTCCATCGGACTTTTCTCGCCGCTCACGACGCTGTTCTCAATCCTCGGTCTGATATTGCTGGTGGCCGTAGCCTGGGTGTTACGCAAGTCCTGGCCGGTGGTCGCCTTCGGCCTCGCATTTTTCCTTGCCGGGCATCTGGTCGAATCCACCAGCGTGCCGCTGGAGTTGTACTTCCCGCACCGTAATTACATTCCGGCCATCGGCCTGTATCTGGCCATTGCCTATCCGCTGTTCGTGCTGGCAGCCCGCCAGGCCACCTGGCGCAAACCGGCCGCCGCCTCGCTCGCCGTCTATTTCCTGCTGTTTGCCGGTGTACTCGGGTATGGCACCTCGCTGTGGGGCAACCGCATGCTGGCGGCTGAAGTCTGGTTCGTGCACAACCAGGAGTCCGTACGCGCTGCCCAGTATCTGTACCAGTACTACGCGGAACAGGGAGAAGTCGATGTCGCCGGCCAGATCAACCGGCTTTCGATCCGCAACCATCCCGGAGATTCCATGTTCACGCTCCAGGCACTGGGCATCTGCGACGAGCAGGAAGAGCAGTTCGAGAAAAAGCTGCAGCAGGCCGTCGAGGACCTCGACAACGAGCACGCAATTATCGTCAACATCACCAGCGTCATCCAGCAGATCGCCGCGATTGCGACCCGGTCGGACTGCGAGCATCTCAATATCGAGCGGGCCGAGCGTCTCATTGATGCCGCCATGAGGCGGGAGGACCGCTTCGTCCATCCCAGGGCGCTTCAGAATCTGCTGATGTCCAGGGCCCAGCTTGCCGACCAGCGCGACGACTACCAGGATGCCATTCAGGCTTTGGAACAGGTCATGGCGGTCGAGCCGCACCTGGATGCGGCGTTGCTGATTGCGTTCTATCACGTGGAAAGCGGCAACCCGCAGGCGGCCATCGAGCACCTGGAAGAGCTCGTCGACGCGCCGCCGGTGGGTTTCCCGGAAAACCTGGCCTGGAAAAGCCGGCTTGGAGAACTGTTGGCAACGCTGCAGCCGCTGAGAGATAATCCGTCAACGCAATGAAAATCTCCATCATCATCCCGGCCAAGAACGAGGCAGCAACCATCGCTGGTGTTGTCGGCAGGATTCGCGATGACTTTCCCGAGGCCGAGATTTTCGTGGTCAATGATGGGTCCGGCGATGATACGGCCGAACTTGCTCGCGAGGCCGGGGCCCGGATCATTTCGCATCCCGAAAGCCTTGGAAACGGCGCCGCGGTCAAGGCCGGCGCGCGTGCGGCAAAGGGTGATGTGTTGATCTTCCTCGATGCCGACGGCCAGCACGATCCGGCGGATATTACCGGACTGCTGGAGAAACTGGAGCAGGGCTACGACATGGCCATTGGTGCTCGCAGTACCGGCTCGCATGCCAATATCGCGCGACTGGCGGCCAATGGCGTCTACAACGTGATCGCATCCTGGATGACCGGCCACCGCATTCCGGACCTCACTTCGGGCTTTCGGGCCGTACGCTCGGAGCTGTTCCGGAAATTCCTGTACCTGCTGCCCAACGGCTTTTCCTATCCGACCACCATCACCATGGCCTTCATGCGTGCCGGCTACCCGGTCACGTTCGTGCCGATCGAGGCACGCAAGCGCAAGGGCAGGAGCCATATTCGCCCGCTGCGTGACGGCATCCGGTTTCTGGTGATCATCTTCAAGATCGCGACCCTGTACTCGCCGCTGAAGCTGTATCTGCCTACAAGCGCTGTTTTCTTCCTGACCGGAGCCGGCTATTACGCCTATACGTATCTGGCGCAGGGCCGTTTCACGAACATGAGCCTGCTGCTTTTCAGTGCCGCCGTCATTGTTTTTCTGATCGGATTGATCTCGGAGCAGATCACCGCACTGAATTACAAGGACAGCAGCCGGTGATGAGTCAATCCCGCCCCACCGTCATTGCCGGCACACCCGGCAATCCAGTCAACACCCCCCGGCGCCAGCCGAACACAAAGCCGTCATTCCGGCCGCAACCGTGGGCGGAGGGCGTCCGGTATTTCGCCGGGATGGAGAGGGGCGCGTGCCATTTTCAATACCTCTTGATGATAGTCCACGATGTCCACGTTCGACGTCCCTGCTGCGCCTGGATGCCATCGTAAATAAGGGTGTGATAGTACCCGCGAATCATTCCAGATGCGGGAGGTTCAAGATGCCATGGCCTCAGCAATTTACCGTCGCCTATCGACAAGCCAACCATACTGGTCACCGATCCGTCCCCGGAAGCGCTGCCCGAGGCGCGTCCGGCGCTCTCCCTGCATGGTGTCGAACCGGGCCGGATTCTGTGGGAGCGAATTGCGATTCGCGGCTCTTTCCGGCATGGTCGCTTGTCCAGTGCGCCGCTGAACACCGTGCGTGGACTCGTCGGTTTACTAAGACATGCATAAGTATTGCCTCATTCAGAGCTCCGGACGCGCCCGCTCGCTGCGTTCCGCCGGCTCGACGTAGGGCAACTATGCCTTCGCCGACGCGCCTTGCGAGCGAACGCGTCCGAAGCTCTGAATGAGGCAATACTTATGCATGTCTTAGTATATGTCAGCTTCGCTGACAAGATCGTCGATGTCGACGCGAAGTGCTTCGGCGAGGCGGCGCAGGCACTTGACGGAGCCGGTTTTCGCGCCCGACTCAATCTGCGAGATATGCGATTTTCCAACACCGGCAGCGTCGGCCAGCGCCTGCTGCGTCAGGCCCCGGTACCGGCGCCAGATGGACAGGGGATGTTTGTCGCCGAGCAGTTCCCGGACGACTTCCACAGGAACGGTTTCGTCGTAACCTTCCGCCAGTTCACGCACGGCACTGTCAGCGGCCCGAATGTCTTCGGCGTCCTCGGCCAGCGCACAAATGCGCCGCCATTCTTCCATGGGAACCACCGCGTACTGCGCGTGGCCTTCTTTTTCAATGATCTGGATATTGGCGTTCATTTGTAAACATCACCTCTGGGGCCGGCATTGATGACCAGCAGCACGAGCTCATCGTCGCGCAAATCGCATATCGCGCGGTACCGGCCGACCCGCAATCGCCAGTAGGCAGAGCCAGTCAATTTCTTCCAGTCGCCTGAATAATTCATGGGACTCACGGCGATTCGCTCCAGTTCCGAAACCATCCGACCGGCGATTTTCCGCGGCATCTTGCGCAGCCCCTTGATCGCCGATCTGTTGAATAGAATCTGATACACCCGATTAGTATATTCAAAAGATTACTTAAAGTAAACACTGCACGAAGTCGGCCGATAGCCCACAAGGCTTGCATGGCAATCCAGTCCAACAATCACCGGCGGCAGCCGGGCACAAAACCCGAAAACCCACGACGCCCGATACGGATTCCTTTCATCGAAACGTCCATGCGACTTGCGTCGTTTGCAGATAGTTGATATATTTGTATAGCAACGCAGGAGAATCGAAATGCTGGCAATTCGCCTTCCCGAGGAAATCGAACAGCGTCTTTCGGCGCTGGCCGAGACAACCGGACGCACGAAAACCTGGTACGCGCGCCAGGCCATTATCGAATACCTCGATGATCTCGAGGACTATCATCTTGCCGCCGCGCGAGTGGCCGAGCAGCGCATGAGCCTGGAGGAAGTGGAGCGCCGGCTTGGCCTGGAAGATTGAATTTGCGGCCAGTGCCGAGAAGGAAATCGTCTCGCTGGATGCAGACGTTGCGCGCCGGATCCTTCGTTTTTTGCGCGAAAGAATTGTGCCCGTTGACGATCCGCGAACGCTCGGGGCCCCGCTGCGCGGGCCCAAATTCGGCAGGTTCTGGAAGTACCGGGTTGGATCGTATAGGGTCATCGCCTCGATCGAAGACCGCCATCTCGTGATTCATGTGGTTCGCGTTGCACATCGAAGCAAGATCTACAAATAATCCTCCCGGCCCCACGTGGCCGGCATGGAAGTCGGTTCAATTTCTTTCCGGCGACCTGGCGCCGGCCAACTCTTGCCCCCCAGCCGTCACTGCAGGCTTTGCCCGGCAATCCAGTCAACAAACCTCCGGCGCAGCCGGAAACAAAACCCTGGACGCCCGATCCCTCGCCGAAATGAATTAAGTATACTGTCCCCGGAAAATCCGCCTTGCCTCGGCGAGCAGGCTTGCCCAGTCGTCCGGCGGTTTTCCGCTGTCGAGCATCTTTCGAAAAACCCGGTAGGCATCGGTTTTGCTTTGATACGT
>CAYVPB010000045.1:21887-24158 GCA_964453565.1 uncultured Halomonas sp. | reverse complement strand
TCGAACTCGTTGCGGCGAATGGTGGCGCTCACGCTGTCCCGCGACGGTCACGACGTTATCGAGGCAGCCGATGGGGCGCAGGGCCTGGAGCAGGCCCGCGACGGCCGCATCGATCTGGCGCTGGTCGACGTCAACATGCCGGTGATGGACGGCATCACACTGACCCGCGAGCTGCGCGCGCTTTCCGGCTATCGCTTCACCCCCATCCTGATCCTGACCACCGAATCCTCGCCGGCGCGCAAGGCCGAGGGCAGGGAAGCCGGCGCCACCGGCTGGCTGGTCAAGCCGTTCAGCCCGGAGCAGTTATTGACCGTCGTTCGCCAGGTGCTGGGATAGCGCTCGACCAACCGGGAGTCACGAACAATGCAATCTGCACATTCGATCCATCCGCCTGCTCACGAAGCCGGCCAGACCCGTCAGTTTCTGACCTTCAAGCTGGCCGGCCAGGAGTACGGGCTCGACATTCTGTCGGTGCGCGAAATCCGCGGCTGGTCGGGGGTCACCCCGCTTCCGAACGTTCCGGCTTATGTTCGCGGAGTCATCAATCTGCGCGGCGCGATCGTCCCGATTATCGACCTGCGCGGCCGATTCGGTCTGGAAGCGCTCGAATACGGCCCGGCCACGGTCGTGATCGTGCTGCGCGCCAGCGGCGCCGAAGATACGAACGGTCTGGGCGAATTCGGCATTGTCGTCGATGCCGTCGCCGAGGTTTATTCGATCGAAACCGAGGTCATCAAGCCGACTCCGGAATTCGGAAGGCGGATCGATCGCAACTTCGTTCAGGGACTGGCCACGCTGAAGGACAAGCTGATCATTCTGCTGGATATCGATCGACTGCTGAATCACGACGCCCAGCGCCTGATCGCCGACGAAAGCCGGCAGCACGCCAACGAGGAATAAGGAAGCCATGAGCTCACCCACCCAAGAGTCATCCGCCCAGAACATGAAGCCTGCCGGACCGAAATTCCCGGCCCAGC
This sequence comes from uncultured Halomonas sp., assembly GCA_964453565.1. Lineage (GTDB taxonomy): Bacteria > Pseudomonadota > Gammaproteobacteria > Xanthomonadales > Wenzhouxiangellaceae. The sequence goes on along the minus strand of CAYVPB010000045.1, from coordinate 23,181 downwards.
AGGTACGGCTACTGCGCGAAAGCTTCGATCTTCTGGCGCCACAGGGCGAAGCCCTGGCCGCCAGATTCTATGAACGGCTGTTCGAACAAAATCCCGACGTGAAACCGTTGTTCGCCAACACCACGCCGGAAGAACAGCAAAAGAAACTGCTGGCGGCCCTGAAGCTGGTCGTGGCCAACCTGGAGCGGCCCGAGAAGCTGCAACCGGCATTGACCGAACTGGGCAGGCGCCACCAGCAATACGGGGCCGAGCCCGCGCATTATCCGGCCGTGGCCGGCGCCCTGGTCGACAGCATGCGTGAACTTGCCGGCGAGGCCTGGAAAAATCAATACAGACGGGCCTGGCGGCAGGCCCTGGACGCGATCGGCACCACAATGCTGGGCGCCTATGAACTCGAGGAGGAAGAACCCATGAACGCAGCAAACGCTCAAGCAACCGCTCAAGCACAAGGGGCCGGACCCGAAACCGGAACCGACGATGAACTGAATCGACTTCGATGCGCGGTCAACGGCGCCATGACGCCGATGATGATGGTCGACCGCGATCTGGTCATTACCTATGTCAACCAGGCCACGCTCGACCTGATGCGCAAGAACGCCGACGAAATGCGCCGGGTCTACCGCGGCTTCGACCCGGAAAAGCTGGTCGGCACCTGCATCGACGATTTCCATGCCAATCCGGCGCACCAGCGCCGCATTCTCGGCAATCCATCTAACCTGCCCTACCGCACCGATATCCAGGTCGGCTCGCTGCGCTTCAATCTGAACGTTTCGGCCATTATCGACGCCGACGGAAACTACATCGGCAACGGCCTGGAATGGTCGGAAGTGACCGAACAGCGCCGCAAGGAACACGAAGTCGCGCGCCTGCAGTCGGCCGTGGATGGATCGACCTCCAACCTCATGCTGTGCGATAACGACCTGAATATCGTGTATGCCAACCCGGCGGTGATGAGCATGTTCAGAAACAGGGCTCATGAACTGCGCAAGCAGTTCCCCGGATTCGACCCGGATAATCTCGTGGGCCAGAACATCGACCAGTTCCACAAGAATCCGGCGCACCAGCGCGGTCTGCTCAAGGATCCGAACCGGCTGCCGGCCAAAGCGGAAATCAAGGTACTGGACCTGGAATTCGAAGTCAACGCGACCATGATCCAGGACGCCGACGGCAATTACATGGGCAACATGGTCGAGTGGAAGGACATCACCGAGATGAAGGATGCCGAACGCCAGATTCGCGGGCTGGTCGCCGGCGCGGCCCAGGGCGAGTTCTCCACGCGAATCACCACCGATCA
>CAYVPB010000045.1:0-21787 GCA_964453565.1 uncultured Halomonas sp. | reverse complement strand
CATCAAGACCTCGGCCTCCGAAATATCTCAAGGCAATACCGATCTATCGCAACGCACCGAGGAACAAGCATCGTCGCTCGAGGAGACGGCTTCGAGCATGGAGCAGATGACCTCGGCCGTGCAATCCAACGCCGACAATGCGCGCCAGGCCAACCAGCTCTCCACCGGCGCGCGCGAACAGGCCGAGAAAGGCGGCGAAGTGGTCTCCAATGCGGTCGGCGCAATGACCGCGATTACCGACTCTTCAAACAAAATTTCCGACATTATCAGCGTGATTGACGAAATCGCTTTCCAGACCAACCTGCTGGCGCTGAATGCGGCGGTCGAAGCTGCACGCGCTGGTGAACAGGGTCGGGGCTTTGCGGTAGTCGCCGCCGAAGTCAGGAATCTGGCCCAGCGCAGCGCCGAGGCGGCCAAGGAAATCAAGGGTCTGATCAAGGACAGCGTGGGCAAGGTCGAAAACGGCTCCGAGCTGGTCAACCAGACCGGCGAAACGCTCGGCGAAATCGTCAATGCGGTCAAGAAAGTCAGCGACATCGTGGCCGAAATCGCCGCCGCCTCACAGGAGCAGTCCTCGGGCATCGAGCAGGTCAACAAGGCGATTACCCAGCTCGACGAGGTCACCCAGCAGAATGCGGCGCTGGTGGAGGAATCCGCGGCAGCCAGTAAATCCCTGGATGACCAGGCCCAGCAGATGGCCGAATTGGTCGGATTCTTTAATATCGGCGAGGCGACAAACGAGATGGCGCCGCAGCCGCCACGGGCGGCCAGACCAGCGCCGGCAACCGCCTCATCACAGGCCAGGCCGCAGTCATCGCGATCGGAGGCCGGCGCTGCCCGCAAACCGGCAACTCAGACGGCTGGAGATGACGAATGGGAGGAGTTCTGACGCGCAGCGGCCTTGACGACAATGCCCCCGACCGGACAAGCCCGCGCAGGCGTGCCTGCCAGGCTTTCGCGAAGGTCATCGATGCCGCCGCAGGGAAACGCAAATGAACAGCACAGCCCAGAGCGACGCCGCTGAGCCGGCGGCGCGTGAATTCGACCTCTCCGAACGCGACTTCCGCCGTATCGTTGAGCTGATTGCCCGCCACGCCGGCATCGCGCTGAGCGACGCCAAGCGCAACCTGGTCTACGGCCGTCTGGTTCGCCGCCTGAAGGCGTTGAATATCGCGAGCTTCAGCGCCTATATCGACATGCTGGATCAGCCGGGCAATGACGAACTCGAGCACTTCGTCAACAGCCTGACCACGAATCTGACGGCGTTCTTCCGGGAACGTCATCACTTCGAATTTCTGGCCAGGGAATTGCTGCCGCGAATCCGACAGCAAAAGCGGGGCGAGGACATACGCGCATGGTCGGCCGGCTGCTCGACCGGAGAGGAGGCTTACTCGATGGCGATCACGATGGCCGAGCATCTGCCCGCCAACCAGGGCTTTCGGATTCTGGCCACCGATCTGGACAGCAGTGTAGTCGCGCATGCCGCCGCCGGCATATATCCTGTCGAACGCATCGCGTCGCTCAGCCGCGCTCAAACGCAGCGCTGGTTCCAGCGCGGCAACGGAAGCAAGTCCGGAATGGTGCGGGTCCGCGAAGACCTTCGCAGTCACATCGTATTCCGCAAGCTGAATCTGATGGACCCATGGCCGATGCGGCGCAGCTTCGACTTCATTTTCTGTCGCAACGTGATCATCTACTTCGACAAGGATGCGCAGCGCAGGCTGTTCAAGCGCTTCGCCGAAGTCGTCGCACCGGAAGGACACATGTTTATCGGGCATTCGGAGTCGCTGTACAAGGTTTCCGATGCATTTGCATCGCTGGGCCACACCATCTACCGAAAAGTGGTGTGAACGTGAATCCGGGAGAAGCCGGCAACACCGTTCCCGGGTCGACCCATCCGCCGCCCGCCCTGCCCGGCCACGAGCATATCAAGCGCTACTGGGATCCCACCCGTCGCTGTTTTGCCGCAAAGATACTGCCCGGGGAATTCTACGTGACTACCACAAGCGAGCTGATCACGACGGTGCTGGGCTCGTGCATATCCGCCTGCATCCGGGATTCCGCCCTGGGCGTGGGCGGAATGAACCATTTCATGCTGCCGCACAGCGATGATGCTGCAGACTGGGGCGGCGCATCACTGGCCGCACGCTACGGCAGCCACGCCATGGAAGCGCTGATCAACGATATCATCAAGGCAGGAGGCAATCGGAAGCGGCTGGAAATCAAGGCGTTCGGCGGTGCCAACGTGGTTGCCGCGATGACTTCGATCGGTAGCAAGAATGCAGAATTCCTTCATCGCTACATCAAGATCGAAGAACTGGAACTGGTTTCCGCCGACCTGGGCGGCCACCATCCGCGCAAGGTCGTGTTCTTTCCACATAACGGAAGAGTCCAGGTCAAGAAGCTGCGCGTCCAGCACAATGACACCATCCTGAGGCGAGAGGAGAGTTACAGTTACCGGCTGGAAAAACAACCTGTTTCCGGCGACGTCGAACTGTTTTGAAATTCCAATCATGAATACAAAAAACAAAAAAATCGGGGTTCTGGTCATTGATGATTCGGCGCTGGTTCGCCGAATCCTTACGGACATGCTCGAAAGCGCGGACGATATCGAAGTCGTGGGCACTGCATCGGATCCGTTTATTGCACGGGACAAGATCAAGAAACTCCAGCCCGACGTGTTGACCCTGGATGTGGAAATGCCGCGCATGGACGGCATCACGTTTCTGCGCAACCTGATGCGGCTGCGCCCGATGCCGGTGATCATGGTCTCGTCGTTGACCGAGAACAATGCCGAGGTTACGCTGGAAGCGCTGGAACTGGGTGCCGTGGATTTTGTAACCAAGCCCAAGATCGACGTTGCCCAGGCGCTACAGCACTATGTCGATGAGCTGATCGAAAAGGTTCGCGCGGCCGCCCGGGCGCGCGTCAAGGAAACCACTCCGGCACCATCGACCATGCCGGGGCATTCGGCAGCTCGAATGCCCGCTCGCACTGCGCTGAACACGACCGACAAGATTATCGCCGTCGGGGCATCGACCGGAGGAACGGAAGCCATCCGCAGCGTGCTGCAAGCGATGCCGGTGGACTGCCCGGGGATCGTGATTGCGCAGCATATTCCACCCGGCTTCAGCAAGGCTTTTGCCGATCGCATGAACATCCAGACGCCCCTGGTGGTCAAGGAAGCGCAAAACAACGATCTCGTAATTCCGGGACATGCATTCATCGCCCCCGGTGACCGTCACCTGCAGCTTGTGCGCGACGGTGCCCGCTACGTCTGCAGACTGGACGACGGCCCCTTGGTGAATCGGCACAAACCCAGCGTTGATGTCCTGTTTGCATCGGTCCTCAATGCCGCCGGCCGAAACACCGCGGCCGCGCTTTTGACCGGCATGGGCAAGGACGGCGCCACGGGCCTGCTGAAGTTATTCGAGCATGGCGTGCACACGATTGCCCAGGATGAGGCATCTTCGGTGGTTTGGGGCATGCCGGGTGAAGCGGTTCATCTTGGTGCTGCCGCCCAGGTGCTGCCACTTGACCGGATTGCCACGGCGCTGGTTACCGCGCTCACCGGATCGGCTGCCTGAAGCAGTGATGCAATCCGAGTCGACTGAATCTCATCGGGCCCAATGGCATCGCCTGGCACTCGCCGCGGCTGCAGCCACGCTGTTGCTGGCGGCCGTGTTCGGCTGGCTGTCCTGGGCTACGGTAGCTGCACTTGCCCTGGGCGCACTGGCAGGCACCCTGATTGGCCGGGCGGCAAACGGCACGAGGCGCGGCCGTTCAGATGCCGGCGCATTGCTGCACACACTGGATCAGAATCTGAAACAGATTGGCGATGAAACTTCACGCGCAATTGCACTGAGTCGCGATGCCGCCAAAGAAATCGAGCGCTGTTTCAGGAAATGGGAAGAAGCCCTTGATGAGAGTGGTGGAGTTGCTGATTTGCTCGAAAGCGCGCGCGCTACCTCCTGCGAGATCATTCGGCTACTGCAATTCGAGGATATCTCCAGCCAAGCCCTCAACATCAGCCTCGAAGGTCTCGCGGAATGCCGCGACGCCATCCAGCGCCTCCAGGCCGGAAAAATCGGAATTGAAGAAGTTGAGCGCCGGCTCAGGAGCTGGCAGCACAGGCGCAGGGCTGACGCGCAGAGCGACATGAGCGCGGGTTCAACCGACTTTTTCTAGTGACGGGGTACAACTAGTCGATTCGCTCCTCAAAGCTCACTCAGACCGAGCATGGTCTGGGCATCGAGCAGTACGGTCATCTCTCCATCCTCGACAATAACACCGCTGACCGCATTCGGGCTGTCACTCGGGGCCTGTTCGATTTTCCGTTCATCGATATCGTTGACTTCGAGCACTTCATCCACCAGCAATCCGAGATGCTCGCCATCGGCATCCAGAATGACAATCCATTCGATACGCTCCGAGGCATTCCGAATCAAGCTGATACGCTTGCTGGCGTCAACCACAGTCACGATGTTGCCGCGCACGTTGATCACGCCCAGCACATAGTCAGGGGCGCCAGGGACCGGAGTCACATCATCGAAACACAGAATCTCCTGGACCTGCAATACATTCAGTGCGTAGCTCTGACCATCGAGAAGAAATTTAAGCCATTCTCCACGACTTGATTCAGAAGCCGGCCTGATGTCGGCATCAAGACTTTCAACCATTTCATTCATTGTTCATTTCCCGTTGGACCAACCAATTGCACTGCTGATTTGAAGAATTCACTGTTTCGATGCCTCCACCAGACATACCAGTCCATCAATATCCAGAAACACCGAGCGTGTATCAAGATCGGTACCGGCCAGCCATTTTCGTCGACGATCCGGGCCGCAGCGGTGAATCCCATCACAGACCGAAATCTGGTTCGATACGGACGATTCAATGACAAAACCGATTGCGTGACCGCAAACCTGCCAGATCCGGCAGTCACCGATGTTCCTGGTGACCGAAACCAGTTGGCTGGTCGCGGGCAAGACCAGCTTTCGAAAGTCGATCAATGCCATTTCCTGTCCCTGGACGTGTGCCCAATGCAGCCATTCGCTGTCGGGGGTTGAGGCCTCGACCGTACATTCGGGCACTTGATTGCCTGTGCCCGAGAGCAGATCAGCCGGGATGCATGCCTTGAGACTGCCGAAGTCGAAGATCCGCCATTCATGTGAAAGACTATTCACACCACAACCGATTTCAGGCTCTACGTCTGGCGGCTCGGCCTCCAGATGCAGCATCTCATCGATATAACTGGTTAAAGCCCGGGCTGCTTCCAGGGTATTGGCTTTGGTTTCGTTCATGCCGTCTCCGCCATTGCTGCCGGTACGCCGAGGCCACGCCGTTCGATTTCCACAAGCAACTCGCGGAAAGCCATAACTCCCCGAGCCTGTCCATTCAATTGCGGCAGCGGGATACCCTGCCGGCTGGCCTCGCGAAACATCGTGTCGACCGGGATCACCGTGTCGGAAAGATGTTTCCCGTGATGTGAGGAGAGATGCTCCAGTGCCTGGTGCGACGCCCGCGTTCGCCGATCGAACATCGTCGGCACAATCAGGTACTCAAGCGGCACACCGCGCGACCGATTGACCATTTCCAGGGTTCTGAGCATGCGCTCCAGCCCCTTGATCGCAAGGTGCTCGGTCTGGGTCGGCAATAAAACCGAATTGCAGGCGGCCAGCGCATTGATCATCAGCATGCCAAGCGTGGGCGGGCAGTCCAGCAACACCCAGTCATACTGCTCGCGCATGGCCTGAATCGCCCGCTTTACCACCAGGCCCTGCCCCTGACGCGTACCCAGTTGACGGTCAAGCGTGGCCATCGCCGGCGACGCGGGGACCACGTCCAGACCTTCCGTATCAGTCTTCCGGGCGATTTCCTGCAGCCTCACCTCACGCTCTGAAAAAAACAGATCGTAGAGGCTTGCATCCACCGAATCGGGGTCGATGCCGAAGTAATTGCTCAACGAGCACTGAGGATCGAGATCGATCAGCATTACCCGCCGCCCGGCCTCGGCGAACAGGCCGGCAATGGTCACGGCAGTGGTCGTTTTCCCCACTCCACCCTTCTGATTCGAGATCGTAAGGACATTCATGGCATGACTCCCGTATCGGGGCCCGTATCGGGGCCCGTTTCGGCGCCCGAGCCCTCGGCAGCGGGTTCGGACGGAGTTGCATCTTCACTATCCCCGCCGGACTCGAAACGGCGGGCACTTTCCACGCCGAGACGGGTCATCTCATTGGCGAGTACCACAATCAGCACCCTTCGGTTTCTGTTCCTGCCCGCGCTGCTGCTGTTGTCGGCGATCGGCTGGTACTCACCCATGCCAACCGCGGCAAGGCGCGACGAGATCACACCGTTGTTTGCGAAAAGGCGAACAACATTCGCGGCACGCGCAGCAGAAAGCTCCCAATTCGACGGGAACCGCACGGTACTGATCGGAACATTGTCAGTGTGCCCCTCGACGCGTACGGGATTCGGAAAAGGAGCAAGAACCTCGGCAAGTCGAACCAGAATGGGGACGGCTCGCGACGAGACATCGGCAACGCCGGTTGGAAAAAGAATATCTGTCTGAACCTCGACCTCCAGCCAGAATTCGCTTTCGCGAACACGCACCTGTTCCATTTCGATAAGATCACCCAGCGCGGCACGAACCTCTTCGGCCATTGCACGCAGCCCGCTCTCTGACATCCCCGCCGTACGATCATCAAACTCTGTCGGTATGGAGATTTCATCAGGGTCCTGGGGCAACTTTATGGTCTTGGGATCCGCCACCCCCAGCGGATGCGCGATATTGCTTCCCTGATCGGCGACTCCGGACGGACGATTGTCGCCGATCTGAATCGGCCGGGTCGTCTTGGGCGTTCCGCGGAAGGCCGCCGAAAGCGAATCGGACAGCACCCGGTACTTGCCTTCATTCACCGAGGAAATGGAATACATCACGACGAAAAAAGCGAGCAGCAGAGTAATGAGATCGCCATAAGGAATAGCCCATGCTTCATGATTGACGTGGTCTTCATGTTTTTTCTTTCTGGCCATTTCGACTCAATCAGCTCACGAAACTCTGAAGCTTGCTCTCGATGTTGCGCGGATTTTCACCCTGCGCAATGGAGACTACACCCTCAACGATCATCTCGCGCTGCGTGGTCTGGGCCTGAATGATCCCCTTCAGCTTCCCCGCCATGGGCAGAAAAAACAGATTCGCCGAGCCGATTCCATAGATCGTGGCGACAAAAGCAGCAGCGATACCTGAACCCAGCTTGGAGGGGTCGGCCAGGTTCTGCATTACGGCCATCAACCCCATCACCGCACCGAGAATGCCCATGGTCGGCGCATAAATGCCCATTGCTTCAAAGACTTTTGCAGCGCCATTGTCCTGATCCTCGCGGGTGGAGATTTCCACATCCATTATTTTCTGAATGGTTTCCGGTTCGCTGCCATCCACCAGTAACTGAAGTGCCTTTTTAATGAACGGATCGGTTTCTTCTTCCAGCTTTCCTTCCAGCCCGAGCAGCCCATCCTTGCGTGCGGTCTGGCTCCAGTTCGTTACTTTCTCAATAATCTTCCCCTGATCCACCGAAGGCGGCTTGAATATCCAGCCAACAATTCCAGTCGCGCGCCTGACCGTGTGCATTGGAAACTGGATCAAGGTCGCGGAAAAGGTTCCTACAAATACGATCAGGAATGCGGCGAACACCCATAGAGCCGCTAGACCGGTACCCTTGGCAATACTTCCGCCAAGAACGGCGGCAAAAGCAAAAACAAAGCCCAGGATACTCAGGATATCCATGGATCAAGCTCAGGCTGCTCGTTGAAACGTACTGGTCAGGCCAGCAACATCAAATATCAAGGCGATATTTCCGTCACCCGTGATGGTTGCACCGGCAAATGCGGAAACCTTTCCAAGCAGTTTGCCCAGCGGTTTAATCACGACTTCTTCCTGACCAAGAACGTCATCGGTCACGAAGCCGATCTGGGTGCTGCCGACCTGCAGCACAACGACATATCTCTGCGAGATCCCGGCGTCATCATCCTGGATGCCGAAGATTTCACGAAGAAAGACCACAGGAAGCGGCCGATCACGACGAATGACCACCTGACGGCCTGCAAGCATCCGGGCCTTCTCCGCTTCCAGCGAAAAAACCTCGATGACTTGAGAAAGCGGAAAGGCAAACGTGCGCCTGTTCAGCGTGACCATCAACGTCGGCAGAATCGCCAGGGTCAGCGGAACTTTCACACGAATTATGGTGCCTTCCCCTTTTCTGGAATCAATCTCAACATTTCCATTCAGGCTGGCGATGCGGGTCTTCACTACATCCATACCCACGCCTCGACCGGAAATATCCGACACCTGATCGCGGGTCGAGAAACCGGCTCGAAAGATCAGGTCGAAACACTCCTGATCGCTCATCTTTGAAGCCTGATCGGACGTTATCACACCCTTGGCAATCGCCTTGTTGCGCAACACTTCCGGATCCATTCCGGCACCATCGTCCGAAATCGAGATGATAATGTGATCACCTTCCTGTTCAGCACTCAGGCGCACCGTGCCCATACGCGGCTTGCCACTGGCTTCCCGCTCCTCGGGGGGCTCTATGCCATGATCCATGGCATTGCGCACAAGGTGCACAAGTGGGTCGGACAATGCTTCGACCAGATTCTTGTCCAGGTCCGTATCCTCACCGGACATGACCAGATCGATTTCCTTGTTGAGGCTCCTGCCCACGTCTCTTGCCAGGCGAGGAAACCTGGAAAAAACCTTGCGGATGGGCTGCATGCGCGTCTGCATCACGCCATTCTGGAGATCGGCTGTAACCAGATCCAGATTTGCAACCGCCTTCTTCAGTTCCTCATCCTTGAGATGAGCGCCGAGATTGGTCAGCCGGTTGCGCACCAGCACCAGCTCTCCGACCAGGTTCATGACGCTGTCCAGACGCGAGACGTTGACACGGATGGTTGATTCCGCGGGTGCTGCCGAACGTGCCTGGGCACCCGCTTCCGCAGCCGGACCGGCCGCTTCGCCGTCACGCACCTGGGATTCGGCTGTCGGTGGCGATGCGTTTGGCGACTGACCGCGCGCCTCAAGCTGATCGAGCAAATCCTCGAACTCGTCTTCGTCGATCAGATCATCGCGGCCGATGGTCGCATTCGGATTGTCACCGGCGACGCCGTCATGATCCGAATCCGGATTTGAAGTGTCGTCTGCGTCGTCAAGTTGCTCCATCAATCCCTCGATTTCCTCATCCGAAAAATTCCCCGCCGGCGCATCGTCGGCCGCGGAAGTGCCGAGCATGGCCTCGTAATCACGCTCGGCAGGATCATTACTCTGTCCGGTCGCAGGTCCGACCGCAACAGCTTCGACCAACTCCGCCTCGGGCTCGGGCCCGGGCCCGGCCGGCCTGATGGCCCCGGCGGAGTCACTGCCATCGGTCACCAGCTTGCGCAACTTCTCGATCAGCAGCGAAGGCGCGGGTTGCGGGGTCTCGCCGGCAGACACCGATGACAGCATGGAGCTGGTCTGATCCAACGCCTCGAGCACAGCATCCATGACCCTGGCATCTACCGCCAGTTTTCCATTCCGGAGTGCATCGAAGGCCTCCTCCGCGGCGTGACAGATGTTCACCAGAGGCGTCACATTGAGAAACCCGGCGCCACCCTTGATCGTATGAAAGGCACGAAAGATGCTGTCAAGCAATTGCCGATCGTCCGGACTTCGCTCCAGCTCAACCAGTTCGCCACTGAGATTTTCGACCAGCTCCCCTGCTTCGGCGAGGAAGTCATCCCGGATACTGTCGTCCAGTTCGAAAGTCATTGCATTTACTCCTAAAACCCGAGACTGGACAGGATGTCGTCTGCCTCGTCCTGACCAAGCTTCGCAGCGGAAGAATTTTCATCCGGATCCGTGCTCTTGCTCCCTTCCTCTTCGTTGTCGCGGCGACCGGACGATCGAATCATGTCGATCAAGGTGTCCTCCACCTCCTGGACCATGCGCATGACCTTGCGAATCTCCTGACCACACAGATCCTGAAAGTCCTGTGCCATGAGAACCTCATTGAGCCGGGTCCGCAGCAATTCACCGCGTTGGCCATTGACTTCAAAGAATGCGGAAATGTCTTCGACCAATGCCCGAAATTCATCTGCGCCAACCTGTTTGCGACAAAACCGGGCCCAACGCTCCGAGAGCTCGCGGTTTTCCCTGATGATTTCCTGAACAATGGGAAGGCTTTCCTCAACCAGATCCATGGTTCTATGCGCCGATTTGTCGGTCATCGCAATGACCTGATCCAGCCGGCCACGCGCATCGGGAAACTCACTTCGGGCAACTTCGGCAATGCGGGAATCAGCTTCGGTTGCGCGCAGGGCTTCATGCAACTGGCGAGTCAGTTTCCCGATTTCCTGAAACAGGCTGCGCTCGCGAACGGAGGCCACATGATCGAGTGCGGTTTCGAAACCCTGGAGATCACCGGCATGAACGGCGCTGGAAAGCTGCTCCACCGCCGGCAACAGTTCCGATGAATCCCACTTCTCGTTTTCATGTGCGCTCAATTGTCTTCTCCGAATAAGTATCTGGACATTTACCCACCAAGCCGCTCGAAAATGCGTTCTATCTTTCCCTGCAGTGTTACGGCATTGAACGGCTTGACTACGTAGCCATTGACGCCGGATTGCGCAGCTTCCACGATCTGCTCGCGTTTCGCCTCTGCCGTAACCATGAGCACCGGCAGCGCCTTGAATCTTTCATCCGCACGAATTTTCTTCAGCAGTTCAAGACCGGTCACTCCGGGCATGTTCCAGTCGGTGACCACAAAATCGATCGGCCTGGTCTCCAGGACCTGAAACGCAGCACTACCGTCCTCAGCTTCGACGATGTCGCTGAAGCCCAGTTCGCGGAGCTGATTCTTGACGATTCTTCGCATCGTCGAAAAATCATCGACAACCAGAATTTTCATGTTCTTGTTCAAAGTAGCCCTCCGGGGCGGTTCATTGCTATAGTCCGATGGCGCTGGCCCGATGACCCTAGTCCGATGATCGGTGGACTCGCGCCCGAATCCGGATCAGCGCCTGCCCATGAAGCTGGCATACCCGCGACTCACTTACACCCAGCACTTGACCGATTTCTCGCAGGTTCAATTCCTTTTCGTAATACAGCCCGACCAGCAGTCTTTCACGTTCCGGCAACGACTCAATCGCTGCGGCGACGCTTTTCTTCATCTGCTCATATTCCAATTGATTCTCGGGCGTGTCCGTTTCCTTTGGCTCGGTTTCATCACGCGTTGCAAGATCGTCGAGATCAAGAATCCGGGATCTTGATGCATCCTCAATGATGCGGAAATATTCATCGAGTTCGATACCCATTTCCGTGGCAATTTCAGCCGGCTCGGCGGCCCTTGCCAGACGGGCTTCAATACGCTCGACAGCTTCCGACATCTCGCGACTGCGACGATGAACCGATCGCGGGGTCCAATCCCCCCGACGCAACTGATCCAGCATCGCTCCGCGAATGCGGATGCCCGCATAGGTCTCGAAATTGGCACCGCGATCGTCCTTGAAGTTTTTCGCAGCTTCCATCAGGCCCAACATGCCAATCTGAATGAGATCCTCGACGTCGATGCTTTCTGGAAGCCGGCCGACCAGATGCCAGGCAATTCTGCGAACCAGGTCTGCATGCTCCTCCACCAGCCGGTAATCCGGCGTCGCGGCAAAATCGCGATATTCCGCAAGCGGGTTCATGCACCCCGCTCCACGAAAGCGGAACTCCCGCCCAGGGATTGTTCAAGGAAAAACCCCAGCGATCCGGAAGATCGCTTTCCGTCATTCCATGTATCGACGTGCACGGCCAGTTTCTTGAATGCAATCGAGGCGCCCACCTCCGGATACGCCGTTACCACCGGCAACCGCCGGCGCGAAGCGCGGCCCACAAATTCATCCCGCGGCACATGCCCCGCATAGCGCAAAACCACATCCAGAAATTGCTCGGCGACGCGCGCCAGCGTGCGATAGAGTGTTTTTCCATGGACGGAATTGCGCACCATATTGGCCAGAATGCGAAAACTGCGCACACCGTGATCCCTGGAAAGGACCTTGATCAAGGCGTAGGCATCGGCAATCGATGCCGGCTCGTCGCACACCACGACCACGACTTCATGCGCTGCACTGGCAAATGTCGTCACTGACGAGTGAATTCCGGCGGCAACATCGACGATCATCAGGTCGAATCTCTCTGCCAGGTCGGAAAACGCGCGAACCAGACTGCCCGTCTCCAGCACTCCAAGGTCGGCCATGCGCTGGACGCCGGAAGCTGCCGGAATGATGCGGATCCCCGCGGGGCCGTCAATCAGCACACTTTCCAGCTCGCAACGGCCTTCGATGACATCGGCGAGGGTGTGCTCGGCGTGCAGGTCGAGCATGACATCAACATTGGCCAGCGCCAGATCAGCGTCCAGCAACAACACACGGCTGCCCCTCAGGGCATGGGCAACGGCAAGATTGATCGCAACACTGGTCTTGCCCACGCCGCCCTTGCCGCTGGCGACAGTCACAACACGCGTCAATCGCGATGGCGCGCCGTTTTGCGCGGCCGATTCATTGGTGACGTTATCCAAAAGCGTATTCACTATAGGACTCACTGGCAATCGAAAATCCGGCGTGATCCGGATCCCCGGATTCTTCCTCCGCAATCAAGTCCGCGGCACGGCGAACCAGATTGCGTGCACTGGCGCGTCTGAGATTTTCCGGCACTTCCTGCCCATCGCACGAAAAAGCGAGAGGCCAGCCGGTTTCCAGCAACATCCCGAGCACCCCGCCCAGGCTTGCGGCTTCATCCAGCTTGGTCAGAACCAGTCCGGCCAGCTCACAGCGACGGAAATTGCGCGCTGATTCGAGCAAGGCACACCGCTGCGCATTGGCCGGCAGGACCAGCAGGGACCGCATTCCGCGGCCTATGCCGGACACCATTTCCCTGACCCGACTGAGCATCAGATTGTCGCGCCCGACTCCTGCGGTATCGACAAGCACAAGATGATTTCCGCGCGAGCGATTCTGTTCCAGCCGTTCTATCCTGCGAAGCAGCTCATCATGACTGGCGGCTGAGAACACCGGAATATTGAGCATCCTGCCCCAGGCGAAAAGCTGCTCCTGGGCACCGATCCTGAAATCATCCGCGGTCACCATCGCGACCTGTTCCGGGCCGTGCAACATCGCATGACGTGCCGCCAGCTTGGCGATCGTGGTCGTCTTGCCCGCACCGGTCGGGCCAACCAGCGCGATCACACCACCGCGGTCCACCGGATCGGATTCGCAAATAGCGATACGCTGGGCAATCAGCCCCAGAGCCTGCGCCCAGCCATGGGAGAGATCGTCCTTTCTGGTGCTGATTTCAGCGACCAGCTTCCTGCTCTGCTCGCGACTCAGGCCGAGCTGGATCAGATCTTTCAGCAACGCACCGCGGGCCGGACTCGCGCGCGCAAAATCATGCCAGGCCAGCGCACTGAGCTGACTTTCCAGCATTCTTCTCAACGCATTGATTTCGCGCCGCATGGCTTCATCCCCGGGGGTAGGGTCAACCCTCCGCTGAGACGTTTCAGATTGCAAACCAGTAAGTGTTTGCTCACCGGCGTTGCGCGCAGTTTCCGACAACGTGACGCGATCCGGCTTCGGTGCAGTTTCAGAGACTTCCTCCCGTTGCCCGGAGTTTTCATGTGAATCCGAAGCATCGGCCCCGGACAGCTTGCTGTGCCGGCGACCCAGGCGCTGCATGAAATTCACCGGGCCACGCCCAGTCTTGCGGGTCGGATCGAGCTCTGGATTCCTGCCTGTCGGTTCTGTTTTGTCAGCACGGCCATTCGACTCGGCAGGCCCGCCCGGGGATTGTCCGTTTCCAGGGCCTTGAGCAAAGGCCAGGTCGATCAATGTCTGATCGAAATCTACCGCGCTGATCACCTCCAGACCCTGCTCGGTCTTGCGCGTGGACAGAATGACGGCATCCGCACCCTGTTCTTCCCGGATGCGGCGCAAGGCCTCGCGCATGTCTCGTGCCCGGTAACGCTTGATTTTCATTCCATTCATTCCTCCGAACTCACCGATTCCGGGATCTGGATTCACCTAGCGCTGAACCGTACCCACCAGCCGCAAACGCTTTTCCTCCGGGATTTCGTTGTGGGCAAGCACGTACAACCTCGGAATTGCCTGGCGGCAGAATCGCGCCAGCATGGTTCGTATCGCGCCCGGCACAAGCAAAACCGCCGGTTGTCCCCGAGCCTGTTGCTGCTCGGCACTGGACTTCAGGGTCTGCTGCAATCGGTCTGAAAGTCCTGGCTCGATTGCCGCGTCATTTCCTTTTTCCATCAACCCTTGCAAAAGCTGTTCCAGCTCGGGTGCCAAGGTGATGACGGGCAACTCGGCCTGCATACCGTTGATTCCCTGGACGATCTGTCTGCCCAGAGTCTCTCGCACCGCGGCCAGAAGCACTTCCGGATCCTGGGATCGACTGCCGGCGTCGATCAGCGTTTCGCAAATCATCCATACATTTCGCACCGGAACCTGTTCAGCCAGCAACATCTGCATCACCCGGACCACCAGTGACAACGGCAGGGTCTTGGGCGTCAAATTCTCGACGAGTTTCGGCGATTGTTTGCCCAGCTCATCCAGCATCCGCTGCACTTCCTGGTGCCCGAGCAGCTCATGGGCGTGTTTCTGCAATACCTGGCTGAGGTGCGTGGCGATTACGGTCGAGGCATCGGCAACGGTATACCCCAGTGTCTGGGCATGCTCCCGACTACCGGGCTCGATCCATAATGCCGGCATGCCGAATGCCGGATCCTCGGTCTGCTGGCCCTGAAGTTCACCAGTGACGTCGCCCGGATTGATCGCAAGCTCGTGATCGGGGCGAATGTCGGCTTCGGCAACAGGGACGCCGAAAATCGTGATCCGGTAACGCGTGGGGGCAAGTTCCAGGTTGTCCCGGATATGCACCGGCTGAATGACGAAACCAAGCGAGTGCGACAACTTCTTCCTCACGCCCTTGATCCGGGCCATCAGTTCCCCGCCCTGCGCACTGTCAACCAGCGGCACCAGTCGGTACCCCACCTCCATGCCGACGGCATCAACGCTGGAAACGGAATCCCACTGAGGCTCTTCGGCCGCCGGCAACGCAGGTTGCGGAGTCTCCTGCTCCGATTCACGTTGCGATTCGGCCTGATCGCGGCGGTACAGCAACCAGGCCGCCGCGCCGGCCGCGCCGCCGAGCAGGAGAAATGCCAGATTGGGCATCCCGGGAATCACTCCCAGCAATCCAAGCAGCAGCGCGATCAACATCAGGATCCGCTGCTGACCGAACACTTGTCGCATGACTTCGCTGCTCATGTCCTGGGACCGGGACATCCGGGTGACGATAATCGCCACCGAGGTCGAAAGCAGCAGCGCCGGCAACTGCGCGACCAGCCCATCGCCCACCGTCAGCAGCGCGTAGACCTCAATCGCCCCGCCGAAACTCATGCCGTGCTGCGCCATCCCGATCAGCAAGCCACCGACGAGATTGATCACGAGGATGATGATGCCGGCCACGGCATCACCGCGAACAAATTTGCTTGCACCATCCATGGAGCCGTAGAAATCCCCTTCCTGACGAATTTCCTCGCGCCTCTCGCGCGCCTGCTCCTCGTTCAGCAAACCGGCATTGAGATCGGCATCAATGGCCATCTGCTTGCCCGGCATGGCATCCAGGGTAAACCGGGCGGTCACTTCCGAAACTCTTGTGGCGCCTTTGGTGACCACGACGAAATTGATCACGACCAGAATCGCGAATACCACGAGGCCGACGGCATAATTGCCGCCAATCACGAAATCACCAAATGCCTCGATTACCTTGCCGGCTGCATCGGTGCCGGTATGTCCGTTGAGCAGAACTATTCGGGTGGAGGCGATATTCAGCGCCAGACGCAACAGCGTGGCGAACAGCAACACCGTCGGAAAAACTCCGAACTCCAGTGGTTTGAGGATATAGATCACACCCAGGATCACCGCCAGTGCCAGCGCGATATTGAAGGTGAAAAAAAGGTCCAGCAGAGCTGGTGGCAGCGGCAGGATCACCATTGCCAGCACCATCAGCACCAGCACGGGAGCACCAAAACCCGCCCAGCCGACGCGCTCCAAAAAAGCCGGAATTTTGACTGCCTGGTTCAATATTCGCCACTGATCCGTTGTCTACAGGCCAGTCTGCAAAATACGGTCCAGGCGGGATTCTCAGTAATCGTGATGCTGATCCAGGTCTGGCTGGGGTGGCGCTGGCGTCTCCTGGCCCGGCTTGAGCAGCCGCAGACGGTGCACCCAGGCCAACACTTCGGCCACGGCCATGTACAGCTTCGGCGGAATGCACTGCCCGGGCTCGACACTGGAATACAGTGCCCGTGCGAGCACGGCAGCCTGAAGCTGGGGAACTTCGTGTTCTTTGGCAACCCTGCGGATGGCCAGCGCCATCCTGTCGGCGCCCTTGGCGACGACCATGGGCGACTCCATCAGCACAGGATCGTAGCGCAGTGCCACTGCAAAATGAGTCGGGTTGTTGATCACAACGTCGGCCTTCGGCACCTCCTGCATCATCCGCTTTCCGGCTCGCTGCTGCTGCAGATTACGCAGCTTGCTCTTGACTTCCGGCCTGCCCTCCGTTTGTTTCAACTCATCGCGCACTTCCTGGCGGGTCATTCGCATCTGCTTTTGATGAGTAAACAACTGAAACGGCACATCAATCGCGGCGATCAGTATCAGGGTCGCACTGCCGACAAACAGGGCAAGAACGACCAGCATTACACTCTGATCAATGCCGCCGCGCAAGCCCATTCTTGACAGCCCCAAAACCGTCTCCAGCGAAAACCAAAGGAAAATCATTGCGCCGGAGCCCACCACCAGGAATTTCCCCATTGCCTTGAGCAATTCCATTACCCCCTTGGAACCGAATACGCGCTTCAGTCCCTTGACTGGATTCAGTCGATCAGATTTGAACGCCATTGCCTTGAGACTGAAATTCCATCCACCCAGGAGCGCGGGCGCGATCAACGCGGCCAATAGCAGAACCCCCAGCAAAGGCAGGATCGAGACCAGCGCACGGCCGGCCAGCTCCCGTACATTGGCGGCCATGAAGGACGGGTCGAAAATGCGTTCGCGCTCAATCACCAACGCGTCGGCGAACATTGACCGGATTCCGTCGACAAAGCTCGATCCGAACAGCAGCAGAGCGGCAGAACCCGTGAGCATGACAAGCGTCATCGTCAGCTCCCGCGAACGGGCCACCTGCCCTTTTTCACGCGCTTCGCGCAGGCGTTTTGGGGTAGGCTCCTCGGTACGTTCCTGTCCGTTGTCCTGCTGCTCGGCCATACGATCTTACCTCGGCCCCAGCAATTGCCAGATTTCGGCCAGTCCGGACTGCATGACCATGATGAAAGCGTCCCGAGCCGCCGGCAGGGTCAGCATCAGCACCGCAAACCCGGCCATGAGCGTAAAAGGAAGCCCGATTGCAAACAGATTGAGCTGAGGCGCCGCCCGACTGATGATGCCGATTGAAATATTGGCAATCAATCCCGCGGTAGCTGCCGGCAAGGCGATTCTGAGCCCGCCTGCAAACATTTGTCCCGCCCAGGACACGACCCGCTGAAAATCGGCTCCCTCCAGCGGATCGGCACCGATGGGGATATGCTGAAAACTCTCCATCAGATAATGCAAAAAGGCCAAATGACCCTCCAGAGCAAGAAAAATCAGCATTGTCAGAAGCGTATATAGCTGACTCAATGTGGGAATCTGTATTCCGCTCTGATTGTCCACGAAAATTGCAAAACCCAGACCCATGCCCATGGAAACCGTCTGCATTCCGATCGTGACCGCCTCGAAAATCATCTGCAGCAGCAACCCCGCGGCAATACCGATCAAAAGCTGTTGCAGCACGGCTACAAGCATCTCCGGCGAAAAAGCCGGATACGGTCCGGGGGCACCCTGTGAAACCAGTGGCAGCACTGCCATAGACAGCGCGGCAGCCAGCAGCAAACGCACGCGCGGAGGAACATACATCGCGCCGAACATTGGCGCCACCATCAAAGCCCCCCCCAGCCGGAAAAAGATCATTAATGCTTCACTGATCCAGCCGGTTACCAGTTGTTCGCTTAGCGTAAACATCCCCCCGCATCACTAAATCAGCGAGATCATCTCTGGAATGCTGAGGATCAGGCCTCTGGTAAAGGAAACCAGTGTTTCAACCATCCAGGATCCGGCTACCACCAGAACAACAACCAGTACAATCAGCTTGGGGATAAAGCTCAGGGTCATTTCGTTGATTGAAGTAGCCGCCTGGAACATTCCGATCAACAGCCCGGTCGCCAACGCAGACAGCAGTATCGGCCCGGCGAGCAGCGAAAGAATCCACAACGCCTGCCGCCCCAGTTCCACAACCAGATCCGGCGACATCGTTACCCTGCTCCAAGAAAGCTGGACGCAAGGGTTCCCGAGAGTAGTGCCCAGCCATCTACAAGTACGAACAGCATCAACTTGAATGGCAGCGAGACCAACATCGGGGACAGCATGATCATACCCATCGACATCAACACACTTGCGACTGCAAGATCAATAATCACGAAAGGAATGAAGATCAGAAACCCGATCTGGAACGCCGTCTTGAGCTCACTGGTCAGAAACGCCGGCACCAGAATCTGTAACGGGATATCCTCAGGCGCCTCAAACCCCCCTTCCAATCCAGCCAACGATGCAAACATCGCCAGATCACTCTGACGGACCTGATTACGCATGAATTCATGCACCGGAGCGACTGCCAGCCTCAGAGCTTCATCCAGCTCGATGGACTCCTGAATATAAGGCTCGTAGGCATCGACCTGTATTTGCTGAATGACAGGCATCATGATGAAAAAACTGAGAAACAGCGCCAGACCGATCAGCACTTGGGTGGAAGGCGTTGTGCCCGCACCAAGAGCCTGGCGCAGGATGGCAAACACAATGATGATCCGGGTAAAAGATGTGAACATCAACAATATTGACGGCAGCAGCGTCAGCACCGTCATCAGCAAAAGCACCTGGATCGTCAACGTCAGGCTGCTTCCACCCTCAGGATTTTCGTTGATCTGAACCAGTTCAATCTGCCCTTGCGCCATGGCCGGCAACCAACAGATCATCAGCACGAACAGCACCAGTGCTTTGCCGAGACGACGATAGTGACTCTTCGATTTCATTGCGATTGAAGCCTGCCCATTCATCCGTCAGGAATCCCATGCACTTGAATGACTGCTCTTCTGCACACCCGGATCAGCTTCAGTCAGAAAACGGATGTTTCCCGGGCTCACGCCCAGCAGGATGCGCCTTTCCCCCACCTCGACCAGCACAAGCTTGTCCTTGATCCCCAGGGATTGCTGCGCAACGATTCGAAGTGCCCCTTCACTGTCACTCGAGGCCGGATTGAGGCCCTTGATGCGTCGCGCAAGCCAGGCAAGCACGACAACGGTTCCGAGCACCACAAACAGACTCAGGATGGAACGTGTCATGATCGCTGTATCGAGAACCGATTCTGCAGCCACGACCGGCCCGGAGGCCAGAACCCAAACCCAGCCGATTGCAGAAAGTCTTGTCATTGCAGTTTCTTGATTCTTTCCGAGGCGCTGATCACATCGGTCAGACGGATCCCGAACTTCTCGTTGACGACCACGACCTCACCGTGAGCAACAAGTGTGCCGTTGACCAGAACATCGAGAGGCTCTCCGGCCATACGATCCAGCTCCACGACCGAGCCTTGATTCAATTGCAGCAGATTACGAATACTGATTGAAGTACGTCCGACTTCCATGGACAATGTCACCGGAACTTCGAGTATCACATCGAGATTGACCTCTTCACCTCTCGACTGCTCGCTGTCGCCGAGCTGATCGAACTGCGCCTTCTCAATAGCCTGCTCCTGATCACTTTCATCCTGATACTGCCGTGATTCATCTTCATGATTTTGCTCATTCATTTCCCGCTCTCCGTTCCTTTACCACAGTTCCGCTCCAGTCGATCCATGATTCGCACAGCGTAGAAATCACGAGACGTCCCGACCGTTCCGCTGAAACACGGTACATTTCCGACCCGAACCTCGACTCTTTCCGGCCGGGTCACCGGAATCACATCACCCGGTGACATGGCTACAAGTTCCGCCAACGTGACTGACTTTCGGCACAGGCGCACCGAGAGTTCCACTTCCGCATCACGAATCTCATCCTGCAGCGAGCGTGCCCATCGATCATCCCTATCGCCCTGGTCAGAGGCAATGCCGGAGTCAAGCAGATCCTTGATCGGCTCTATGGTCGAATAAGGCAAAGTGAGATGAATCTCCCCGGAAATGCCCTCGATATCAATACTGAAGCGACTTGCAATCACGACTTCCGAAGGGCTGACAATGTTGGCAAACTGCGGGTTGACCTCCATGCTGTTGAAGGAGAAATCGATCTCTATTACGGGCGACCATGCCTGATTGAGGTCGCTGAAAATCAATTCGCGCAGACGCGCAATAATGCGAGATTCAACGGGGGTGAATTCCCTTCCCTCGATGCGCGTATGTAATCGGCTGCCACCCCCAAAGAATGTATCAACGACTGAAAAAACCAGCCTGGCATCAAGCACCAGCAGGCCGGTGCCGCGCAGTGGTTTTATTGATATGAGATTCAGGCTTGTGGGCACTGCAAGCGTGCGCATGTACTCCTTGAATTTGAGAATCTCGACGCCTTTGATGGAGACTTCCGCACTGCGCCGCAACATGTTGAAGATACTCACACGGATATAGCGCGCGAAACGCTCGTTGACCATTTCAAGGGTCGGCATCCGCCCGCGGATGATCCGGTCCTGGCTGGCCAGATCGACTATCTCGACCTCGCCGGCAACAGGCGCAGCAGACTCTGAGTCGACATCGCCTGAATCGACACCGTCGAGCAGCGCATCAATCTCATCCTGCGAGAGTATGTCCTTGTCACTCATGCTTTCCGCCCCTACTGGACCACCAGCGAGGTGAAGTAAACATCTTCCACATGATCAGGGGCGGACTGCTGCCGAAGCACCTCGCGTATTTCCTCGATCGCAGCCCGACGAAGTTTGTCCTTGCCATCCCGGGTCGCAATCTGTTCCAGCGTCTGGCTGGAAAAAAGCAGTAGCAGATTGTTGCGAAGCACCGGCATATGTGTCTCGATCGCTTCAATCACTTTGGAGTCACGCGTCATGACCTGCACGCTTACCTGCAGGAATCTCCCAGGCTGCTCGCTGAGGTTGACAATAAAAGGATCGCTGATCTCGAAATAGATCGGTGGCCCTGACGGCTTCTGCGATTGCTCCTCCTGATCAGTCTCCGGATCCGGCGAAGGCGGGCCGTTGCTGGTGATCAGAAAGTACACCCCGGCGCCTACTGCTGCCGACATCACCAGACTCATCACAAGACTGATCACAAGCAGTTTCATGGTCCCGCCCGAATTCTTCTCCTGCCCCGGCGCATTCGGTTGCGGTTCATTCTGTTCGTCGGCCATGGCCTGATTGCTCCTGCATGATCACGTCGGATTGGATGACATGAATGAAAGAGCAAAAGACATGCCATGCCAGTCATGCGTGGCAATCAGGCAAAAACCGGCTGAGTGACTTTATATTGACGAAATGGGGAGCGATGTGGCTGCGGGCGTCAAATCGTTGACCAGGGTTCCACCAAAAGACTTCCTGATTACGTAGTTGACCCATCTGTTGCATAAATTTGCGGCGAGAGACCGTTGCACTGCCCGGTATAGCA
>CAYVPB010000044.1:0-24178 GCA_964453565.1 uncultured Halomonas sp. | reverse complement strand
GGTTCCAGGGTTTTCTGTCTTGGCATGGCTGAGTCAACTACGTAATCAGGAACAATTTTGATCGCTCTTTCAGCTACTCTGATCGAGTGCCTGCAGGCGCGCAATCATTTCCTCATCTCTTGCCGGCTGTTGCGCTGGCGGAACCACCAGCGTGGTTTTACCGCCGATCCGGGACCGTGGAAGTTCACCTAGTTCAATCTGTTCGGTGCGGAAGTCCTGGATCGGGAGCGTGGCAGCTTCGTAGAGGATGACCGGGTGCGAGCGCGGATACCAGCGGGAGAGCTTTTCCACCAGAAGGTTCAGCCGTTCCGGTCGTGCGTCGAATCCGGTGCAGCCCAGGTTGCCAGCCTCGACGATCTGCCACAGAAGCACCAGCGCGGCCGGGTCCAGTTCGCGTTGATCGATCATGAATCGGGTCGCTTCGATCGAAATGACACCGTGCTGTCCGGGATCAAGCATCAGATCGACGTACAGGCAGGCCTCGGCAGAAATTCCCGGCTCCATCGCCGTTTCGAAGCCGTGCGCGCGAGCCTCGGCAATCGCCTTGCGACCGACTTGGACGAACACTGCCGGGTGGCCGTAGAATGCGACGCATACTTGCATGCCGCGGCGCACCGCATCGAGGATGGCATGTTGCATGCTGCGGTAGCTCTCGCGCCGGTCGAGTCCGGCATCGTAGAACTCGCCAAGGTTGTGGACGTTGCGGTTGAATCCTCGCACCCAGTCAATCGCGAATGGATCTGCCAGCACGAAGACGATTTGCGCGCGCGTGATTTCGGAAACGGTGCGCGCGCTGGCGTGGCGGCTGGGCTGAAGACCACAGCCAACGATGATCAGGCGACCCCGCCCGGCTTCAGGCACAGGCCTGCACGACCCGGTCCCGGCCGCGGCGTTTGGCATCGTAGAGTGCCTGATCGGCGCGCTCTCGCATTGCGCTCAATGATTCGGTCCGGTGCCGTGGCTCGGTCACGCCGAAGCTCATGGTCACCGGCATCTGTTGATCCTCGGCGCGCGTCTCGCTCAGGGCCTTGCGAAAGCGCGCGATCGGTTCCTGGACCTCCGCGGATTGCATGCCCGGCAGCGAGATCCCGAATTCCTCGCCGCCAATCCGGCCAATTTCGCCAAACTCTCCGAAGCTTTCTCGCAGGCGTGATCCGACCATGCGCAGGATCTTGTCACCAAAGGCATGACCGAAGCGGTCGTTGACCTGCTTGAAATGATCGATATCGCCAAGCACCAGGGTGAATGGAAGTTTCTTGCGCCGGCAGTCGGCGAGATGTTGCTCGGCCAGTTCGAAAAATCGGGTGTGGTTGTTGATGCCGGTCAGCCCGTCGCCCTGGGATAGCGCCTTGAAACGGCGACGTTCGCGCGTTGCATGAATAAGCAGCAGTGCCAGCACGACCACCAGAAAAACGGCGATCAAGTAGCCGAAAATGGTCAGGCGCGCGCGCTGTTTCCGGGTCTGCAGTTCCAGTTCGCTGATGCGCGAGCGCTCGCGCAGCAGCGCAAGCTGCTGATCCTTGTTCTGCATGTCGAACTCGACTTCAAGAAATGCAAGCTGGCGGGTGCGAACCATGTCCAGGTAGCGTTCGCGCGCCTGCATGAATGCGTCGTAATCTTCCAGCGCCTGATCCAGGTGGCCGCGGACCCGGGCGATCTCGGCCAGCATCTGATATGCCTCGGCAAGATATTCCCAGTTCTGTTCCGCTTCGAACTGCCGGATGGCTGACTGAAGCAATTCCTCGACTCGGGCGTCGTTTCCATTTGCCGACTCCAGCCGCGCCAGGTAAAGCCTGGCCTCGGCCAGCCCGCTTTGGTAATCGGCATGCTCCAGCCGCGCGAGCGCGGATTCGAACATCTCTCCAGCCTGGATCGTTTCACCCTGCATTCTCAACAGATCGGCAAGGCCGGCTTCGTTCATGCCAGCGAGTAACTCGTCCCGGCTTTCCAGGCACTTCTCAAGTGCTTGCCGATAACGTGACCGCCCCTTTTCCAGCGTTCCGGCAACCTTGTGAGTGTAGGCCAGGTCCTGGTGTGCTAGGCAAAGATCGCGCGGGTCGCCGCTGCGCTGCGCCGACTCGATTGCCAGTTGCCCGTAGCTTCGTGCCCGCTCGATTTCACCGATTCGTGTGTATGCGTAAGAGGCCAGACTGTAAACACCCTCATCAGCGTTTTCCAGCTTTTGCTCCTCAAGCAGCGCAAGCGCATCGCCGAGCATCTTGAAGGTGTCTTCGAATCGACGCGCAATCATCGCGATATTGGCTCCCAGGCGATTCAGCCTGAGTTTCCATCGGTCCGACATTTCATGATTCAGTGCCTGCTGTACCTGGTCCAGCGCGCCGCCAACGTCGCCCGAAAGACTCTGATTGCGAGCCGACAGATAGACAAATTGTGCGTACTGGTCAGCGTTTGCCAGCCTCAGGTGCGGGCGCAATTGATCGAGGATCATCTGCGATTGATGCCAAGGCTGGGTAGTGTTGAGCTGGGCCGCTGCTTCGAGTCTTTGACGAAATGTCTCTGAATCCATGGCCTGCACGCCGTTTCCGATGCATATCAGGCAGGCAAGAGCCAGTATGGAAACGAGGCGGCGCATCGTCTGAGATCGTTCGGCGCTTAATCGGAATCGTATGCGTGAACGCGAGAATTCGATTTCAGGTTCGCTAGTCCGCTGAGGCGTTTGAGCTTGTCGATATCCTTGTCAAGCATTGCCTTTTTTTCTTCCGCGCTGCAACCGTATCGATCCATGACCGCGTTCGGATCCTTGGCGTATTGATCCGTGATATCTCCGTCCCTTCCCAGATCAATCAGCAATTGCTTCAGTCCCGACATTTTTCCTGTCCTTTTTCGGTTTTTGAATAATCTTGAATGGTCGCCGGAAAGACCCACGTCCCCAACGGAAGAACTCCAGCAATGGAAATCACACGTTCCCAGCAAACCAGTATATCAATGGAGTTGTCTCAAAATCGAGCACAAGTTATGTGCTATGTGTCACGGAATGGCCGATGCAGGTACATCCCCGAACCGGATTGGCCGCGGACACTTCCCGGGAGTGGCAATCTCTGCGTGAATCGCACTGATAGCATGAGCGATCAATAAAGTGGGCAATCGATTATGGTTCAACCTTTTCCGGCAGAATCCGTCGAGGCGGCATGAAGCCCGCCCTCACGGCTGCCATGCAGGCGCTGGTCAGGCGCGAGATGCACGGCCGCGTGAGTGCGGTCCTGAACGCGGGCACCAGCATCGGTGTCATCTTCGCCGTGCCGACGGTTTTGGCTATGCCGATGCATTTGCCACTTTCGCCGCAATCGGCATCCTGGTGGCAATGTTGTCGCCCCTTTATCCGCGCTACATTGAACACCTACCCGAGGAAGAGGAAACGCAAGACGATACCGGCCTGCAGGCAGCGGCTTGTCGCTGCTGCCCGGCAGCATGGCGAGCATGATGAACGCCCAGTCAGGCCATGCCTGTTCAGCCTCGGTGCGAAGCTGCTCGAAATCGAGTCCGGCCCCGATGGCAAAACCCTTGACCATGACCGGGCGCAGCACGCCCTCGCCTTTCAGCGGCGTTTCCGCGCCGCTACCAGAAGAAGCCATTAGCACCTCGGATCGCAGCACGCAGGTCAGCAGCACCGCCGGTTTGGGTTCGTTGCAGGCCGCGCGCACCAGATCGTCGAAGGATTCGATTGTCGTCGCTCCGGATATGTTCAACTCACTGCACCAACGGCGTTTTGGGCGCATCCAGGTGGATACCCTCGACCTCATGTACGGCGGCCAGCGACCCGCAGTAAACCCGGGTGAACCCGGACACCGGGTAATCCGGGTAAACCCGGACAGTCACCACGTAGGAAATTTCCGGTAAACCGGGTAATTGATTTTTGCCCGACCGGGAATCCGAGCGCCGTGTCGAGAGCACCTGCGATCGTATCCTCAGTTGAGACCAGATATCCGAATTTGGAGGGCATGTTCGGTTTGCTGTCGTCGTAGACTGATTCGAGGTCATTGATCTCGATGTTCATCGCGAACCTCGACGCTGGATGCCGATGATACAGTCATTCGAAATAGCGGTCGAAAATTCCGCAGGCCGTCGAAGCACTCATCTCGCCGCTCTTCACCAGGGGCCAGAAGCGTACCTGGTTACGACTGACCACGCGCGGCCAAGTGTCGCGCATGCGCACCGGTACATGTTTGAAACCGAGGGCCGTCAACGCCGCCGCGCGGTGCTTGCCGCCGCGCACGAAAAACCTCATCTGGTCCTCTGTCTGCATGAAATGTCCGGCGATATGGGCACGCAATCCGAACATCCTGTATCCATGCTTCTCGATGCTTCGAGCGACCTGGAAAAGCCTTCTTGTTTCAAGGTCGATCTTGGCTTCGGTGCAGGGGCCGTAGTAGCTTATTCCGTGTTTGCGATCCAGGCCTTTTTCTCCCCTTGAGGGCTGTCGTGGCCGAAGCAGCCATGGCAATTCCCACGGCGCCAGCTCGGCGCCAATACCACCGGGCGACAATCGGTACATCTGCGCGATGTTCTGCGGCTGAAAGTTCTCGTAAAACACCGCAAGCTCGGAGCGGCCGCCCTTGATCGCTCGGACGAACGGATGCTGCTCGTTGAAACGAAAAGCGCCCTGCATTACAAGCAGCGAGGCCGGCATATGAATGATGGGCGAGCGGCCCACCCAGTAAGGCAGGGTTGCCATTCGGGAATGGGATTCGGGGCTATCATCCAGCCCGTCGAAGACCTCGATATCCCTGCGGCGGATGCGGGTTAGGGCCCGTGTCAGATTTTGCATGCCGGGGCCGATCCGACCAGCGCGTGCAGCGACAGAAACAGTTGCCTGGTCTTGATCCGACTGGTTTCGATATATCGATCGATTGCTTTGCGCTCCTCGGCGGAGTATGACCAGTCATTGTCGAGAATGATTTCCGGATTGAGCATTCTCGGCGCAATGAGCCGTTCGCGTTTCAGCCCCGCGTCATTGATGATGGCATCCATCTTCCACGAATTCGACGTGACCGCGACAAACGGCGTGCCGGTCAACAGTGCAAAACACAGCGCATGAAATCGCCCGGTGACCGAAAGCGCGAATCTCCGCAGCGTATGCATATACGCGTGCTGCGAGTTTGCAAAAGATACGAGGTTCCTGAAACGCACCACTCTTCTGTGACAATAGTACGAATACATCGTTTGCAGGTCGCTGGCCGCCGCCCGGCGCGAAGCGGGCCTGGAGTACCTTCGTGTGATCGGCATGACCTGCGCCGGCGCGTGCTGCGAGATGTGCCCGGCAGTCGCGAGCAGACGTCGCGTTGTCCTGACGTGAACCGAATCGCCGAACAACATGCCGTTTCGATCGCCTTCCGGCAATAAAGGCCTCTCGTCATACAGTGCCAGATCGCCCATGTATCCCACCTTGCGACCGGCCGCACGAGTGAGCTGTGCCGCGCTTTGTGCGTCTCTGGCACAGATGAGATCCAGTTCACTGATGACCGGATCCCATAATTCGGGGTTGTCCTGGTATAGCGCATTGATCAGCGCGACAGGCTTGTTTTCGGTTTTTGCATATTCGATGGCCTTGATCAGCCAGTGGGCTCGCCTTCTGCCATGATGCAACGTACCTTCACCGTTGATCATCACGATATCCGCATCCCTGATCGCACGTCGCATGTAAGGACTGAACGCAGGGGTGGCCGCGGGAACGGTGTTGCATATTCTCAAACCGTACCGAGCGGAAAGCTTCTTGATGTTGTCCATAACCCGGCTGCATCCAAAATGGACGCCCTCTGAATCGGTATCGTTGAGTACGGCCAACCTGGGTGCGCTCCCGAGACAGACATGCATACAGAACAGCTCCTCAACTTGGACAATCGGCACAGTTGAATAGTATACAATAAGCGTCAGTAAGGCAGAAAAAATAAACTAAAAAAATCAATGTAATCAACCTGATAAATTCAGGCTTGCTTGACAAGCATCAAGAAAAGCCATCCGGCGGCGGGTCATCATTTGCAGCTTTCACAATTGGTACAGCATTCGTGAAACTGGTCTGCCCGGCCGGGTCGCTCCCGGCGCTTTTCGAGGCCGTGGACAATGGCGTGGATGCCGTCCACCTGGGTTTTCGGGATACCACCAATGCGCGTGCTTTCCCCGGCCTGAACTTTTCACCCAAAGACCACGCGCGCGCTCCAAGGTTCGGCCACCACCGCGGCGGCACCGCAGTTCTACCGCGAACAATTCGGTATTTCGCGAGCGGCTCGACCGTTGAAGCTACAATATTGCTTTATCGATACAGCTGAGCGGCCATGCCCGAAGAACTGATCCGCCGCAACCGCAAATGGGCCGAGGGCATCCGGTCGCGCACGCCCGACTACTTTCCGCGCCTTGCGAAACAGCAGAAACCTGACTATTTCTGGATCGGCTGCGCCGATGCTCGCGTGCCGGCGAACGTGGTTGCCGGCCTCGATCCAGGCGAGGTATTTGTCCATCGCAACGTGGCCAACGTGGTGCACTCGGCCGACCTCAATCTGCTCAGCGCCCTGCAGTTCGCGGTTGAGAGTCTTAAGATCCGCAAGATCATCGTGTGCGGCCATTACGGCTGCGGCGGCGTGCAGGCAGCCTGCGAGGAACGTCTGCACGGGCTCGTGGATCACTGGATTGAGCCAATTCGCAGCCTGAATCATGTCCACGCCGGCGAACTTGACGATCTCGATGACGAAGCCCGGCGCGATCGGCTGGCCGAGCTTAACGTGGTGCACAGCGTCGAACGCATTGCCGAAACACCCATCCTGCGCAGCGCCTGGGCGCGCCGGATGTCAATCGAAATCCACGGCATGATCTACTCGCTGGCCGATGGCCGCCTGAACAAGCTGGACTGCAGCATCGAGCCGACTTGACCGCCTTCCTCGCAGTGGTCAAGCTGGCGCTGTTGGCACACGGCAGCAGGATTTCAATGCTCTGACGCAGATCATCCCACCGCCGGCACGCTGATCAGCACCGGCTATACCAGAACACAAATGCCAGGGCGGGCTCTGGTTACCGCAGCTTTCCGCTCCAGGCCGGAGAGACCAGCACGGCGTTGACCAGAAGCTGACTCAGCCCGTCCAGGTAGGCGCGTATCGCCGGGTCTTCGGTAAAGCCGATGACCAGGCCGCGTTGCCGGTTCTGGACGACCACGAATGGCTTGAAGGCCAGTTGCAGCCGGTTCTCGTCCCACAGGTAGCCGCCTACGGGCAGTTCGTCGGCAGCGGCGAAGCGCGCCACATTGGCGCCCTGATCCAGGCTTAGCGGGGTGAAGCTGCGGCGTCCGCGGACCAGAACATTGACCTGTTCGGCCACGCCGGCGGCGAGCCAGTGGTCCGGGTCCATTACCGCGCGTGCGAGCACGCCGGCCACGGAATCCAGCGGTTTTTCCTCCGGCCGCAATTGAGCCTGGTATTCGGCTTCGCTTTCGATCAGCCGGCCCGGAACACGCGCGCTGTCCTGATCGCCGTTACCGTTTCCTCCGCTGTCTTCCGGCTCGGCCTCATACTCGGCGCGCATGGCCAGCAGATCCACGTCCGGATGGGCGGCCCATTCGGTGCCGCCGGCCAGCGTGACCAGCACGCCACCGGCCTCGACCCAGCGGGCGAGATTCTCGGCTCCTCCCTGGCCCAGCCACTCCCGGTAACCGCCGCCATAGCGGCCGGTCTGGTCGGGCAGGATGAGGACATCGAAGCGATTCAGGTCGGCACGCGCCAGGGTGCGTGTGCGGATTGGCGTGACCGGGTAGCCGATCTGGCGTTCGAGCACGAAGCGGGTCGCGCCCGGCGAGTAGACATCGGTAGGCGCGTCCCAGGCCATTGCGACCCGTGGCGCAAGCAGGTTGTGGACCCAGCGGCTGCCAAAGCTCGGGCCTTCGGTGACCCAGCTTGTGTCCATGCCGACCACGGCCGCACCGGTTTTTCGGGCCAGGTCGGCGATTGTCGCAGGTGCATTGTCCGGATTGCCGGCGGCCGGAATGATCAGGCTGCCGGCAGGAAATCCACGATCGGCGATCGTGAACGCACGCTCCGACAGGCGGACTTGCAAGCCCTGGCGCAATGCCGCAGCCATCAGTTTTGCCGTGGCGCGGGATCCGCCCGGTACGATCCAGGCCACAGAGGCTTCGACGTTTTCGGTCTTGCCGGGGACAGGTGTCGTGACCTCGATCCGGGCCAGCCCGTCTATCGCCAGCGAATCGCGGCAGGCGATCGTCTCGATATTGAACATCGCCGGCAGTGACCAGGCGGTGACATCGTAGATTTCATCGCGCAGCCCCTTGGCCCGCCGTCGTTCCTGGTCGGCGACAAAGTCGGCTTCCATCTCGATCTGTTCATCGAGCAGCACGCGCAACTTGCGGTATTCCGGCTGTGCGGCCGGGATCAGATAGCTGCCGGCGGCGAGTTCACGGCCGCAGCCGCGCACGCTGCGCTCGGCGCGGTAGACCTCGATACCGTGCCGGGCCAACAGCGTGCCCAGCCGGTCGGCGCCGCCCTGATCGCGCTGGGTGGGAATGACCCAGCCGCGCGGACCCTCGCTTGCCGCCAGTTCCAGGCCGCCGGCGCGCCAGTCGCGGAAGTCGCGCCACAGTCGTTCGCGATGACGCGAGACTGTCTGCGCGGTGGCCAGCATGGCGACGAAATACTCGCGCACGGTCTCGCGGTAGGTGAACTCGCTGCCGTCGCGCCGGCGTGCCTTGAGTCCGCGTGCGGAGGCCTGCTCGTAGGTCATGGCGATGCCACCGTAATACGACGGCCAGCTTGCACCATAGCCGGGAAAGAACGCGTCGAAGATGTCGCGGGTGAAGTAATCGAAGCCAAAGCGGTCGAACCAGTTGGCATTGTTGCGGCCGAACAACTTCAGGCTGGCACGCTGGGTATCGGCCAGCAACGGGTTGTATGGAATCGCCTCGGGGGCGAAGAAGAAGGTCGAATCCGAGCCCATTTCGTGGGCATCGACAAACGCCAGCGGATACCAGTCCAGCAATGCCGTGACATGGCCCTGGGTTTCCGGCTGGGTGATCGCCAGCCAGTCGCGATTGAGGTCGAACAGGTAATGATTGACGCGCCCGGAGGGCCAGGGCTCGTCACGCTCGGCGGCCAGCCGGGAGGATTGCGGTTCCAGCCCCTCGGCCATCTCGAAGCCGTGGACGAAGCGCGCGTGCCCGTCCGGGTTCTGCAGCGGATTGATGAACACCAGAGTGTTGGCAAGGATGGCATCGACCACCTGGTCGTCTCTGGCGGTCAGCAGATGCCAGGCCGTGACCATTGCCGCATCGGCCGGCGAGATCTCGTTGCCGTGCACCGATGCGGCCAGCCAAACGGTGCCTGGCACCCGCTCCAGCGCAGCATTGATCGCGGAGCGATCGTGACGATGCGGGTGGGCGATGGCCTGGATATCGGTACGGATGGACTCGAGATCGGCAATCCGCTCCGGCGCGCCGATCACAGCGTAGTAAAGCTCGCGCCCTTCCCAGCTCGTGGCATAGGGAAACAGCCGGATTCTGTCCGGGTAGGCCTCGGCCAGGGCTTCGAACCAGACCCGGATCTGCTCCGGCCGGCTGATGCGCTCACCGGCTTTAAAGCCCAGCACCTGCTCGAACGACGGCGCTTGGGGGTCATATTGCGTTTCGGGAAGGAAGTCACTGGCGGCGCCTGCCGAAGCCTCGGCGGCGACAAGCAAGACAATCGAGAGCAGAATTCGCATGGTTCGGGCCCGTGGTAAATAAACGTTCGAAGCATAACCAAGTTCGACCGGGTTGACGCGAGGATCGCTGTTTGTGCGGCGGGCGGCAGGATTGCAGTGCGATGGTGTTGCATTGCAATTGTCTGCCCGGGATTTGAATTCAGGTACGATGGAGTGGACCTGGCGTGGATTGCCGCCGTAAACCACGGGTGGCGCTCACGCCTGGATTCGGCCATGCACGCTCGATGGGAGACGAATCTTGCAGTGGTTGCGTTCGGCAATTTCGGTGTTCGTTTTCTGGTGGGTGCTGGCCATCCCGGCCAATCCGTCCGATTTTGTCTGGGGGACCTTGCTGGCGCTGGTGCTGGGGTTGTGGTCGGTGCGCGTGCTGTGGCCGGAGGGCGGGCCACCGCTGCGACTGCGCCAGTGGCCGCGGGTTTTCGGCCATCTGATCGATCTGTTGCGTGCGATTGTTCCGGCGGCGCTGCAACTGGCCTCAATTCTCATCCGGCGACGATTGCGCATTGACCCGCATGTGTTCACTTACCGCACGGCCCTTGAGACCGAGGCGGGGCGTGTGGCGCTGGCAAACAGTATTACCCTGACTCCGGGCACTCATTGCGTGGAACTTGCCGGGGCCGAGCTGATCATTCACTGCCTCGACGAGTCGTTTACCGTGCAAATCCGCTCCGGCGAACTGGAGAGCGAAATCAGGCGGGTATTCGAGCCGGAGAAAACATCATGACCTTGCTGCTGTGGGCGGCGGTGATTTTTTTGCTGCTCAACTCTCTGGCCTGCCTCTGGCGGGTACTGGCCGGACCGGTGATGGCCGACCGGATTCTCGGCGGCAATGTGGTTGCGACCAATACCATGCTGGTGCTGGCGTTGCTGGCCGAGTTGCTGGACCAGGGTTTCTGGCTGGATGTCGCGATTGTCTACGGTCTGCTGAGTTTCACTCTGACGCTGGTAGCCAGTCGATTGCTAGAAACCGGTCGCCTGCAGGTCGAGGAGCGCGAGTCATGATCTTCCAGTTGCCGGCGGTATTGCTGATCTTCGCCGGTCTGGCGTTTCTGCTGTTCGGCACCCTCGGGCTGCTGCGCCTGCCGGATCTTTATTGCCGCGCACATGCGGCCACCAAATGCGACGCGCTGGGTGCCGGATTGACACTGCTGGGGCTGGCGATCCTGGCCGGGCCCGGCGGCGATGCGCTGCGGCTGCTGGCGCTGATCGCACTGGTGCTGCTGGCAAGCCCCACCGCCGGACACGCACTGACCCGTGCCGCCTGGCATGCGGGCTTGCGACCATGGCGCCGGGAGCGCGGCGATGATTGAGGACTTCAGCCCGACCCTGCTGTTCGATCTGCTGATTCTGCTGTTGCTGGTGATCTGTGTCTTCAGTATTGCCCGCAGCCGCGATCTGGTCACCTCGGCAATTCTGTTTTCGGTCTACAGCCTGACCCTGTGCCTGCTCTGGGTGCATCGCGGCGCGCCGGATGTTGCCATGACCGAGGCAGCCGTCGGCGCCGGGGTCACGGTGGCGCTGTTTCTGTATGTGATTGCCCGGGTCGGAAGGCGCGAAAAATGAAGCATCCGGCCTACAAGCTGCTGATCATCGCAGTCGGCCTGGTCTTGCTGGTCGGGTTGCTGGGGCTGCCGCCGCCCGGTCAGCCGGGCGGGCCGGTGCACGAGCATTTGGCCGCGCAGTATATACAAGTTGGGACCGAGGCCGCCGGCGCGCCCAATCTGACTACCGCCGTGCTGCTCAACTACCGCGGCCTTGATACGTTCGGCGAGGTCACGGTGATCTTTGCTGCGTTGATCGCGGTGCTGGCCGTGACCGCGGCGGCGGGAAGTGCCGGTGCGCGCCCCGGCAAGGTGCGGTTCGCGGATCAGGTTCCGCCACCCAGCCCGGTGGTGAGTTTCATCATCCGGTTGATGGCGCCGTTCACGGTCGCCTTCGCCGCGTTCTTGATGATTCATGGTGATGTGACCCCGGGCGGTGGCTTTCAGGGCGGCGCCGTGCTGGGCGCGATGATGATCCTGCTGGGCGTGGCCATCGGAAATAGACGGGTTTCCGGAATGCTTGCGCCGGCGCCGCTGGGCTGGCTGCGCGCCTGCGCGCCACTGGTGTTTCTGGTCGTGGCGCTGATCGGCCTGGGTCTGTCCGGCTGGTGGTTCGGCCTGCCGGATCAGAGTGCGCCCCGGCATGCGCTGATGGTCGTGCTCGAACTGGCGATCGGCATCGGCGGTGCGGCGGTCATCAGCGGCATTTATCTTTCGCTGGCAGGTCCGGTTGACTGAACCCATGCTGCTCACCCTGCTCAGTCATGTCGATTATGTCGCTGTCACGGTGTTGTTCTGTACCGGGCTGTACATCACGGTCGCGCGCGGCAATCTGGTCAAGAAGCTGATCGGCCTGAACATCATGGAAACCGCGGTGTTTGCTTTCATCGTGACCACCGGGATGATCGATGGGGGTGATCCGCCGCTTCTGGACCGGGGTCTGGGTCCAGACTTCGCCAGCCCGTTGCCGCATGCGCTGGTGCTGACGGGAATCGTCGTGGCGGTCAGCCTGACCTCGGTCGCGCTGGCGCTGATCGTGCGTGTCAAGCGTGAGTACGGCACGATCGAGCTGGACGAGCTGGATACTTCCGGATGACGGCACTGGCGTCCTGGCCCCATCTGCTGCCGACCCTGTTCATGGTGCCGTTGGCCGCGGCGGCCTTGTTGCCGGCGCTGCTGCGCACCCGTCCGGCGGCTGCCTGGGGCACGGCGCTGGCAGTGACTTTGCTGACTACCCTGCTGGCCGTGCTGGCATGCTTGCGCTTGCTGGGCGAAGGCGCGCATGGCCATTCAATGGGCGGCTGGGCGCCGCCGCTGGGGATCGAGCTTCACTACGATCGGCTGTCGACGATCACCATCCTGACCGGCGCCCTCACCACGCTGGCTTTGCTGTTCGCACGCGAGGAAATGACCGGTCCCGGGCAGCGTAATGCAACTCTGTATTGCACGCTGGTACTTTTGTTGCTCGGCGGCATGAATGGTTTTGTCGTGACCGCCGACTGGTTCAACCTGTTTGTGTTCATGGAGTTGCTGTCGCTGCCGGCTTATGTGCTGGTTGCGATATCGCCGGCCCGGGGCGCGGCGCTGGCAGCGCTGAAGTATCTCCTGCCCGGCGCGGTCTCGTCGCTGCTGGTGCTATTCGGTGTCGGTGTATTGCACGCGCTGACCGGTTCCCTGAATATGGTCGATGTCGCGGATCGGCTGGCCGCCGTCGGTCCGTCACCGGCGACCGTGCTGGCGCTGGTGCTGATCAGTGTCGGCATGCTGCTCAAGGCGGCGTTGTTCCCGTTGCACTTCTGGCTGCCAGATGCGCATTCAACCGCGCCGGGGCCGGTCAGTGCATTACTTTCCGGACTGGTAGTCAAGATGGGCGTGGTCGGGATCGTGCGTGTGCTGGAAGTTTTCGGTCCGGCGCTGGGCATTTCCATGGCGGTACTGGAGACCCTGCTGCTGGTCCTGGGTGTGCTGGCGATCGTGACCGGCGCGCTGGTGGCGCTGGTGCAAAGCGAACTCAAGCGCATGCTGGCCTGGTCCACGGTCGCCAACATCGGCTACATTTTCGTCGGTCTGGGGCTGGCGACCGGCGCCGCGGTCACCGGTGCCATCGCGCACATGTTTTATCACGGCTTGACCAAGGCCGGGCTTTTTCTGGCTGCCGCGGCGCTGATCGAGCGCACCGGGCTGCACGATATTGACGACTTGCGAGGCCTGGGTCTGCGCATGCCGCTGGCGGCGAGCGCACTCGCGGCCGGTCTGATCGCGGTGGCCGGAGTGCCTCCCACCGCCGGCTTTGTCGGCAAATGGCAGATCGCACTGGGCGCCTTGCAGGCCGGCCGTCCGGAGCTGGTCGCGGTGGTGCTTGGCGGCGCGCTGCTGGCGCTGGCCTATGGCATTCGCGTGATCAACGCCCTGTTTTTCCGCGCGCCGGTGGACGAGCGCGTGCTGACTGCGCGCGAGGCGCCGGTCTCGATGCTGGCGCCGGTGCTGTTGCTGGTGGCGCTGGCGCTGGCCGGTGGCCTGGCCGGTGCGCCGGTGGTCGAGTTTTTCCGGCCGTTCGCGGAGCCTTTCGTTGGAGACTGAACTGCTGGATTTGCGCCCGGCGCTGGCGCTGCTGGTTTCGGCCAGCGGCGCCGCGCTGATCATGCTGATCGGCTATCGTGCGCGGCTGCGCGCCTGGATTGCGGTCGGTGCGGCGGTGCTGAAATTCGCGATCGTCTGGTCGATGCTACCGGGCGCGCTCAACGGCCAGGTCTACGTGTTCAGTCTGTTCGAGGTCCTGCCGGGCCTGGCGCTGGCGTTTCGTGTCGATGCGCTGGGATTGTTTTTTGCCCTGGTTTCGGCGACGTTGTGGATCCTGGCGACCGTCTATGCACTGACCTATATGCGCGGCCGGCAGGGGCAGCGTCGGTTTTTCAGTTTTTTCGCCCTGTGCGTGGCGACCACGGTCGGTCTGGCGTTCGCCGAAAATCTGCTTACGCTGTTCGTGTTCTACGAATTGCTGACCGTGTGCACCTATCCGCTGGTCATCCATGACGGCGGACTGGCTGCGCGCCGGGCCGGTCGGCGCTACCTGCTGTATACGCTGTGTGGAGGGGCCTTGATCCTGACCGGGATGGTGCTGATCCATCATCTGACCGGAACTCTTAGCCTGGCCGGCACCGGCATTCTCGACGGGGTTGAAAGCCGCAGTTTGCTGTTGGTGATCTTCGTCTTGCTTGTTACCGGCTTCGGTGTCAAGGCGGCAATCATGCCGCTGCATGCATGGTTGCCGGCGGCGATGATTGCACCGGTGCCGGTCAGCGCCCTGTTGCATGCCGTGGCGGTGGTCAAGGCCGGAGTGTTTGGCCTGATGCGGGTGATCTACAACGTGTTCGGAGTCGAGCACATGCGGACCCTGGGTTTTGCCGAAGGCCTGGGGTTGGTCGCGGGCTTTACCATACTGGCGGCCTCGATCATCGCGCTGCGCCAGCAACATCTCAAGCGTCTGCTGGCCTGGTCGACCATCAGTCAGCTCTCCTATATCGTGCTGGCCGCGTCGCTGTTGACACCGGCCGCGGCGCTGGCCGGCATCATTCATCTGGCCAACCAGGCGTTCGCCAAGATCACGCTGTTCTTTGCCGCCGGCGCAATTCAGCGCGCAACCGGCAAGACGCGCATCGACGAGCTCGATGGAATCGGCCGGCAGATGCCGGCGGTGATGGTCGCATTTGCAGTTGCCAGCTTCAGTTTCATCGGCGTGCC
This sequence comes from uncultured Halomonas sp., assembly GCA_964453565.1. GTDB lineage: Bacteria > Pseudomonadota > Gammaproteobacteria > Xanthomonadales > Wenzhouxiangellaceae. Next base: position 9,185 of record CAYVPB010000044.1, on the reverse strand, counting down.
GCTGTTTGCCGGCTTCATCACCAAGTGGTATCTGTCGATCGGGGCGCTGCAGGCCGGAGCCGACGGCTATGTCGTGCTGATGGCGCTGAGCGGTCTTCTGAATGCCGCCTACTGGCTGCCGATTCTGTACCGGGCCTGGTTTCGGCCCGTGGTTGAAGTTGCGGATGCCGGTGGTAATGTGTCGCCGTCCGGGGTCGCGTTTGTTTCCCCCATGATGTTGATGCCGATCCTGATCTGCGCGGCCTACGTGCTGATCCTTGGTGCGGGCGCCGAGGCGCCGGCAATGCCGTTCGCGCTCGCCGATACCGCGGTGGGATCCGTTTTCGGCATGCCGGAGACGATGCCGTGATCGCCGCGGAACACATGGCCTTCGTTGCGCTGGGCGCCATTGTGGCGCCGCTGACAGGAGCACTGCTGATGCTCGGGCCCGGCCGGCGTCTGCGCACGCTGGCGGCCGTGATCGTGTTGTTCGCGACCGCGACCGCCGCGGTGTTGTGCCTGCTGCTGGCGGTGGCTGCGGTGCGGCCCACGGAGCATGTGTTGGTGCTGATCCGGCTGGTCCCGCCGATCCCGCTGGCGCTGCGGGTGGACGCAGTGGGTTCGCTGTTTGCATTGACCGTGGCGCTGCTGAACCTGCTGGCCAGCCTGCATGCTCTGGTCTGGTTGCGCGAAGACCGTCGTCAGTGGCAGTTTCATGCGGTGCTGCTGACCTGCCTGGGGCTGATGCTGCTGGTGGCGTTCGCGGCCAACCTGCTGACGCTGCTGGTGGGGTATGAACTGTTTTCACTGGCCGCCGTCGTCCTGATCGTGCATGAACGCAGCCGGATGGCGTTCGCCGCGGGCTTCAAGTATCTGTCCTACATCCTGCCGGGCGCCGGCCTGACACTGATCGGTGCGGTGCTGATGTTCCACCTTTTCGGCAGCATCGCCTTCTCGCCCGGCGGAGTGGTGACCGGAACACCGCCGTTGTCGGCGTATGTGGCCTGGGTCTGTCTGGTGGCCGGCTTCGGGATCAAGGCCGCCTTGTTTCCGTTGCACGGCTGGGTGCCGGATGCTCACCCGGCCGCGCCGGCGCCGTTTTCGGCTGTATTGTCCGGGGTGATGGTGGCGACCGGGACCTTTGCCATGCTCCGGGTGTTGCTGGAGCTGTTCGGTCCCGCAGCGCTGGTGCGAATGGACGTGATGCCGTGGCTGGGTGGGGCGGCCGGGGTCGGCGTCGTCGTGGCCGGCGCGCTGGCTTTGGGCGAGGACAATCTCAAGCGCCGCCTGGCCTGGTCGACCATCAGCCAGATGAGCTACGTGCTGCTGGCCGCCAGCCTGCTGAATGCCCAGGCGCTGGCCGGCGCATTGGCGCATCTGGCCAACCATGCCTTCATCAAGGGCGGGCTGTTCTTTTGCGCCGGCGCGCTGATTTTCGGCGCTGGCGTGCATCGGGTTTCCGAACTGGGCGGTCTGGCCCGGCGCATGCCGCTGACCGCAACAGCCTTGACCGTGCTGTCGCTGGCCCTGATCGGCGTGCCGCCGTCGTCGGGTTTCATCGGCAAATGGACCATGGCCAGCGGCATGGCCAGCGAAGGGGCATTGCTGCCGCTGCTGGTGCTGTTGCTGGGGTCGGTGCTGGCGGCGCTGTATCTCTGGCCGGTTCTGGCCGCGATCTGGTCGCGCGAGGGGCTCGGAGATGATGCTTCCCGCAATGCACACGATCCGCCGCGAACGATGCTGCTGGCGATGTTGAGTGCCGCCGTGCTCAGCGTACTGTTTGGTCTGGCCGCGGGGCTGATCGGATATCCATTGGGCCTGGCCGAGCGGGCCGCGCAACTGTTGATCGCCGGGACAATGCCATGAATCCGCAAACCCAGGCCAGTCTGCTTTTGCCGCTTGTGGTGCTGTGGCCACTGCTGGCGGCCGGTCTGGCCGCGCTGTGGCAGGTCAGTGTGCAAAGGGGCCTCAACGTGCTGGTGGTGGCGGCAAGCGGGCTGACGCTGGTCGGTGTGATCGCGCTGGTCCCTGGCGTGCTGGCCAAGACCCGGATCAACGCCTCGTTGCCGGCAATGCTCGGCACGGTCGAATTCGCCGCCGATCGTTTTTCGCTGCTGTTTGCTCTGGTCGGCTCGCTGGTCTGGTTCAGCGCCAGCCTTTACGCCACCTCCTATCTGCGCGACGCCCCGCGCGGCGCCCGCCTTCAGATAATCAGTCTCGTGTTGCTGTCGACGACTTTGGGCGTCTTTCTGGCCGGCGATCTGCTGACCCTGTTCGTGTTTTTCGAGGCCCTGGGTCTGACCGGCCTGCTGTTCGTGCTGCATGAGAATTCAAGCCGGTCCCGGCGCGCCGCGGTCAAGTATTTCTGGATGACCCTGGTCGGGGGTGTGGCGTTGTTGGCCGGCATTGTGCTTTTTGTCGGCCTGACCGGATCGACCATGATGGCCGGTCCGATGCCGTTGCAGGAGACTGGAACGGTATGGCTGGCATTTGCGCTGATGCTGGTGGGCTTTGGCGTCAAGGCCGGGATGGTGCCGTTGCATGTCTGGCTGCCGGACGCACATTCGGTGGCACCGACCCCGGCCAGCGCGGTGCTGTCCGGAGTGATGATCAAGGCTGGTGCCTACGGCGTATTCCGTTGCCTGAACCTGTTGTTCCAGCCGGGCACCGAGGCTGACTTGCTCGAAATAGCGGGCGCGATGCATCAGCACATGGGGATGCTGGTGACCTGGCTGGGGATTGTCGGCATGCTGGTCGGCGTGGTATTTGCGCTGGGCCAGCACCAGGCCAAGCGGATGCTGGCCTGGCACAGCGTCAGTCAGATGGGTTTTGTCATGACCGGCCTGGGTGTCGGTGCCTGGCTGGGCGTCGAGGGCGCTTTGGGCACCAGTGGCGGATTGATGCACGTGGTCAATCATGCGTTGTTCAAGGCCTGCCTGTTTCTCGGCGTCGGCGCGGTCATGGTCTCGGCCGGAACCGGCGACATGTACCGGCTCGGCGGTCTGTGGCGCAGGATGCCCGTCACACTTGGATTGATGCTGGTTGCCGCCGCAGGCATCGCGGGAGTCCCGCTGTTCAACGGTTTTGTCAGCAAATGCATGATTCATCACGCCCTGGTCGAGGCCGCGGAGCATCCCGGCGGCGGGATGTTCGTTTATGCCGAGTGGTTGTTCTTCGCCGCCTGTGCCGGCACCGTGGCTTCGTTCATCAAGCTGATCGGGCTGGTGTTCTTCGCGCGTGGGCACGAGGATTCATCCGGCGCGGGGCGCGAGGCGCCGAAGGCGATGCTGGCGGCCATGCTGGTGCTGGCCGTGCCGATCGTGCTGCTGGGCATTCGCCCGGGACTGCTGATCGAGACACTGCTGATCGGCGGCGTTTCCGCGCCCGGCCACGAAGCCGAAGTCCTGCGCGAATACCTGGCGCACTATTACCTCGGCGGGTCCGACATCCGCTCGGCCTCGCTGATGCTGGGCGGCGGGTTGGTGCTGTTCCTGGCCGGGATGCGTTTTGGCTTTTTTCACCTGCGGATCCCGCAACGGATCGGTGTCGACTACTGGTACCGGGCCGCGGGACGGGCGCTGGTTGCCGGTTGCCGATCCTGGTCTGAATCGGCCGCAACGCTGCGTGCGGCAATCACGCGGCGTTTTGTCGCGATGGTCGAAGCCGGTCTGCGGCTGCTGGTGCGGGGTCTTGATGACCGTCCAGGTTTGCAAAAGCTGGGTGCGAGTATGCGCCGGCCGCACGATACCCTGTACCGCCATCTGGACGAACAACGAGAACGCATCATCGAACAGGCTGAGCGCATCAGCCGAAAGCTGCGACAATATCCACTGTCGGTTCAGGAGCGGTTGCAGGATACTTCCCGTCACTATGCCGGCTGGCTGGCCACGCGGTTGATCCACGGCGCACTGCGGCTGGAATACCGCGACGGCATAGCGCTCGCGCAAAGTGAGCGATACCGTGACGAGCTGGCGCAACTGGCCGTACATTTGGCCGAGGCCGAGCTGGCACCGGATGGCAACCGGGCCGGGCATGTAAGTCAGCAATTGAAGCAGGCTGAGCGGCTTCTTGAAAGGCTACTGGATCATCCCGGCCGCGCTGGCGAGTTACCTGTGCGCAAGGGCTGGAGAGAAATTCGCTCGGTCGTGTTTCATCTCCTGACCAACCCGCAACGCCGCCACTGGCCGGTCACGGAAAATCTGGCCCTGGGCGCGTTCGCCTCGCAACTGCGCCGCGCCGCTTCCCGCCACGCCCAAGACCCCGGTTTCGGACTCGCTCTGGCCGGCGCGATCATGGTGGTCCTGTTCGTGGTAACGGTCTGGCGTGCAATCTGAGCTACTCAGATCGGACCATTCAGATTGAGCGGCACCAATAACGACTTGGTAGGCAGGTCGATTACGGCTCATCCTCTTGCGGTAACGGCTCGCAGCGTCCGGATCGGGCCCAGGCAAAGCCGGCTGCGGCGCCAAGGGTTGTGGGTGCGATCCAGCCGAAACCGGCTTTGGCAAACGGCATCATGGCGCTTATTTGTTCGACCATGCCCAGGGGAATGCCGATCACGGTCAGGGCGTCGGGGATGCTGGTCAGCAACGCACCGGTGACCGCGCCGACATACACCGGTCGATATGCGAGCGGGCCGCCTATCAGCGTCAATACAATCAGTGCGATTGCGACCGGATAGACCATCACCAAAAGCGGAAAAGCCACGCTGATGATGGTGGCCACTCCGACGATCGCAAACACGCCGCTGAATACGACCGTAAGAAGGGCGACCGTCCGGTAGCTGACATGGTTGTTCGAGAGTCTGCTGAAGTATTCGGCCACGGTTGCAGTCAGGCCGATCGCAGTAGTGAGACAGGCAAAGCTCACGGCCAGGCCCAGCGCGACCTTGCCGCCCTCACCCATGAGCCCGGTGGCAATCGTGATCAGCAGATCGGTGCGCTCGATGGTCGGCGGGTAGCTGGTGCTGGCGGTGGCGCCCAGATACATCAGACCGCCATAGACCAGACCCAGGCCGAGCGCGGCGATGCCGCCAGCCATGGAAGTCATCCTGATCTGATCGCGCACATTGTCGTAACCCTTGAACACCAGCGTGGCGATTACGAGCTGGGCGAATACCAGGGAGGCCAGCACATCCATGGTCTGGTAGCCTTCGCGGAATCCGCGACCGGTGGCACTTTCCAGTCCCGTTTCAGCGATAGCGCCAAGTGGAGTCACAGTGCCTTTGATGATGATCCAGGCAAGTGCCGCGGCCAGCACGGGCATCAGAAATTTTCCGATCTTGTCGACAACATCGGAGCGATTGAAGACAAACCAGAAGGCAATCCCGAAAAACACGACCGAAAACAACCAGGCGGGAAAGCCGGGCAGATTGGACTGCATCCCGAGTTCGAACGCCGTGGCGCCGGTGCGGGGGATCGCAAGCAGCGGTCCGATTGCCAGGATGACCACGATGCCGAGTGCCCGGCCGAAGCCATTGCCGACCCGGTCTCCCAGCTTCTCGACCGTGCCGCCGGCGCGCGCCGCAGCCATGATGCCGATCAGCGGCAAACCGATCCCGGTCATGAGAAAGCCGAGCAGCGCCCATTTCCAGTCGATTCCGGCGACCAGGCCCATGTAGGGCGGGAAAATCAGATTGCCGGCGCCAAAAAACATCGCGAACAGCGCGAACCCTACGACGATGACATCCTGATGGCTTTTCTGCATCAATCGACCTGCGGTTTTCCGGAACGGTTACCGGAATCTACAGCATCCTGGTGGTTTCTGTCAGCCTCGGGGCTGATCACGTCGCGAAGCGGATCCAGCAACTGGCCTTCGGCCGCCCTGGGGCCGAGAATCAGGCCGACTACCGCTACCACGACGATCATCACAGGCGCGATCGAAAACGTGGTGAAAAACGCCAGCGCGGCGGCATAGACGAACGCCTGGCTGTCGATCCGGTGGCGTCCGGCGGCGACTGCGATGTTCAGTCACCAGCGGAACGCGGCCACGACTCGCTTGAGCGATGAGATGTTCCAGGGCATTCGCCGATCCTACCCAACCGGAGCAGAAATGGTCAGTCGGACGCGCGGCCAGGCAAGTCCTGAATGTCAGGGAATCAGCAGACTTCGCGATCGGAGTCGTGCCCTGGGCCGGATCGGGCCGGGCGTTCGTCGCAAGGTTCCGGCAGGTAAATGCGCAGCATGTTGTAGCGGGTGATCTGGTCCGGGCATGGCGTTGAATTCCGCCGGCAACGCCATGTTCCAGCCTCCGCCCTGGCGCAATTCGCGCAGGCCGGCTTCGTGAAAGCGACTTGATCGCGCACGATGCGGGCCGATTGTCGGAATGAGCTGCAATCACGACGGTTACACTGCAGCGAAGTGCAGGAAACCGGCTGGAGCGAGTCGATGGAAGTCGAGCAGATTGAAATCAGGAATCATCTCAAGCGCTTCCAGCCGTTCAGCGCGCTGCCGGAAACCCGTCTGGACGAGGTTGCCGGGCAAGTTGAAATTTCCTATTTCCGTGCCGGTGCGCCGATTGTGTCGATCGGAGATACGGTCCATGACCTGCATTTGATTCGCAGCGGATCGGTCGAGATTTCACGCCGCGACGGTGAAATCTACAACCGGCTCGGACAAGGAGAGATCTTCGCTCAACTGGCGTTGATGACCGGCAAGCCGGCGCGTTTTGCAGTTCGCGCGCTGGAAGACAGCCTGATCTATTTCATTCCCGAGCCGGTGTTTCGCGAGCTGTTCGACCACGAGGAGCCATTTGCGGATTTCTTTGAAGTCGAGGGCCGCTCAAGGCTGCGTCAGGCCGCATCGGCGCCGGCCGCGGGCAGTTCCTTCATGACCAGCCGGGTCGCAAAACTTGTCCGACGCAGACCGGTCATCGTCACCGAATCGACCCCAATCGGCGATGCGGCCCGAATGATTGCCGCCGAAGCGGTGTCTTCGCTGGTGGTTGTGGCCGACCCCGATTCCGATTCGGCCCCGGACCGGACCGGCCAGACGGCTTTACCGCCGATGACCGGCATCGTCACCACTCAGGATCTGGTCGAGCGAGCGCTGGCCAGGGGGCTGTCGCCGGAGCAACCGATTTCCTCGGTCATGACGCCTGAACCGCGTTCGGTCCAGGCCGATGATTTCCTGTTCGAGGCGCTGCTGTTGATGCTTCGAAACAACATTCATTATTTGCCGGTACTTTCCAGGAATCAGTTGGTCGGGGTAATTGATCTAGCCGACGTGGTCGGGCTGGAAACGCAAAACAGCCTGTTCGTGGTGGGCAACATTTTTGTCCGAAGGAACCTCTCGGAACTCAAGGCAATGCTGTCGGATGTGTCGGCGTGTTTCGTGCGTATGGTCAACGAGGACGCCAACTCGCACATGATCGGCAGTGCAATGTCGGCAATCGGCCGCAGCTTCAAGCAACGCCTGCTGGAGCTGGGCGAGGAAGAACTGGGTCCGCCGCCAGTGCCGTACTGTCTGCTCGCGCTGGGCTCGATGGCGAGAGACGAACAGATCATGTTCAGTGACCAGGACAATGCAATGGCGCTGCACGATGATTATGATCCCGCATGCCATGCCCGCTATTTCGCCAAACTTGCCGATTTTGTCTGCAATGGTCTCGCCGCGGTCGGTTATCGCCATTGCAGCGGCGGTTTCATGGCCAGCAACCCGCGCTGGCGCAAGACGCTTGAACAGTGGAAGGATGAATTTGCGCGCTGGATCGACAAACCGAAACCGGAAGCGCTGTTGCATGGCTCGGTATTTTTTGATCTGGACGGTGTCGGCGGCCAGATACGCATGGCCGACGAACTCAAGACTTTTGTCGCGGCTCGGGCGGCTGCGTCGTCGCGCTTTCTGGCCTGCCTTGCACTCAACGCCCAGAACCGCACTCCGCCACTGGGGTTTTTCAAGGATTTCGTGCTGGAAAAAAGCGGCCGCTATCAGCGCACGATCAATCTCAAGCGCCGCGGTACGGCGCCACTGGTCGATGTCATTCGGGTCCATGCCATGGCCAGTGGTTCGCGCCGTCAGAATTCTTTCCGCCGCCTCGAAGACATCGTCGCGGCCGGATTTCTGACCAAAGGCATGGCTGACGATCTTCGCGACGCGCATGAATTCATTTCCATCATTCGCGCACGCCACCAGGCATTCGATATCGAAGCCGGGCGCGTGCCGAACAACAACCTCGATCCCGAAACACTGCCCCGACTGGAGCGCCGCAGCCTGAAGGATGCATTCACGGTGCTGGCCAACGCGCAGAAGTTCATCAAGTTCCGTTACCGTGGATAACAAGGAAACAATTATGCGGGCGGGGCGGAAAGGAGATCATTGATGAGGCCCTGGCATCGAATCAGACCAGCGGCACAATCCGGCCCGGACTGGCCACGCATCTTCGATCAACTTGAAGCCGCGGCGCAAACCCCGCTGTTGAAGAATTTCTATGCAAGGCGTCCGGTTTCCGGCCAAACGCCAATGTCGAAGGCGCCATTCGTTGCGCTTGATCTTGAAACCACCGGCACCAATCCGGACACGAGCGGCATTGTCAGCATTGGGCTGGTGCCGTTCACGCTCGATCGCATCCAGTGTGCGCGCGCCGGCTACTGGTTGATCAAGCCCAAGAGACCCCTGTCGGAGAGCTCGATCAAGATTCACCGGATCACCCACGGGGATCTGAAGCGCGCGCCGGACCTGGGCGAAGTGCTGGGCGAAGTGCTCGACGCCCTGGCCGGTCGGGTCGCAGTCGTCCACTATCGCGGCATCGAACGGCCGTTTCTCCTTCGTGCGGTGCGTGAAAGGACTGGTGACCGTCTGGAGTTTCCGATTGTCGACACGATGGAAATCGAGGCCCGCATCCACCGAGGCTGGAGAACCAGTCCACCTGCGCGCTTCATTGCCGGGCTGTTCGGGCGGCAGCCGACCTCGATTCGTCTCGCCCAAAGCCGAGATCGGTATCACCTGCCGCTATACGGTGCCCATCACGCGCTTTCCGACGCGCTGGCCAGCGCTGAATTATTGCAGGCCCAGGTCGCCCATCATTTTAGCCCCGAGACCCGAATCGACTGCCTGTGGTGCTGAAAAGGCATCCGGTTCAGCGCCCGACGCCGCCACTGCCTGAGCTCGACTCGGGTGAACTGGAAGAGGCGGCAACCTGGCCGGCGAGGCTGAAGCGCAGCGAGAGCCTTTCCACCCATCACCCAGAAACTTGCAAGCATCCGCTTC
>CAYVPB010000043.1:0-25044 GCA_964453565.1 uncultured Halomonas sp. | reverse complement strand
CGGCCTGACGCTCGCGCGGCCGGCGCACGGCCAGTGTCTCGTAGCGTGGACGGATATCCACGCCCAGCGTTTCGGGTGTCTGCACCTCGATCGGTTTGCGCTTGGCTTTCATGATGTCGGGCAGCTTGGCGAAACGCGGCTGGTTCAGGCGCAGGTCCACGGTAATCACTGCCGGCAGGCGCAGGCTTAGCGTCTGCAACCCTTCGTCGATTTCGCGCACCACGCGGGCGCTGTCACCGTCGATTTCGAGCTGCGAGACAAAGGTCGCCTGGCTCCAGTCCAGCAGACCGGCCAGCATCTGGCCGGTCTGGTTGTGGTCACCATCTATGGCCTGTTTGCCCATGATGACAAGACCCGGTTGCTCGATGTCAATGATCGCCTTAAGCAGCTTGGCTACCGCCAGCGGCTGCAGCGTTTCACCTTCATGGGGGATATGAATGGCGCGGTCGGCACCGATGGCCAGCGCGCTCCGGAGTACGTTCTGAAAGGACTGCGGACCGGCCGAGACGGCAATGACCTCGGTCGCCTTGCCGGCTTCGCGCAGTCGGACCGCCTGCTCGAGCGCAATTTCGCAAAAAGGATTGATCGACATCTTGACATTGTCGGCGTCGACGCCACTTTCGTCGCGTTTGACGCGAATATGCACGTAGGCATCAATCACAAGTTTGACGGGGACGATGATTCTCATGACAGCCAACTCCTCAAGTTCCTGGTTCAACCAACCAATTGCCGGATATCCACCGCCGGTCGATGTGGTTCGAGCAGAAACGGCGCCGCGATGCCTTCCTTGCCACAGGCGGTGGCGATGGCCGCATTGGTTTGCAGATTTGCCAGCCATTGACGGATATGCGGGAAGAAACGCCAGTCTCCGGGCATGGCCGCCATCCCGATCGGGTACAGCGCGCTGGCGCGGGCCAGATGAGCAGCGTAGAAGTCGACGATGCCGGGTACGACCGAACCGGTGATGGTCCGCCCGTCGTGTCTTGCCAGCTGCTGCTCGACGATGCGCCAGGATTGCTTGATGCGCTGGGCCAGCATGGCCCGCATGCCGGCCGCACCCTCGGCACCGGTGTAGCTTTCGGCATACCAGTACATGCGCAGTTCGGCGTGCAGGCCGTTGGCGATGAAGAACAGCCACTTCAGTGCCTGCCCGCGCTGGCGCGATTGCGGCGAGGGAAACAGCGCGCCGTGACGGTCGGCCAGGTACAGGCAGATCGCGCCGGTTTCGAAGATGGTGGTATCGCCGTCCATGAGAACCGGCAGCAGACCCTGCGGATTGAGCTTGCGAAAGGATTCGCTGCGGTGTTCGCGCCGGCTGCGATCGACCAGGCGGTCGACATAGGGTCGCCCCAGGGTCTCAAGCACGAAGCGCACGCTCAGGTTGCAGCTATCGGGCGAGTAGTAGAGCGTGTAGTTCATCGAATCCTCCATAAGTTCCCACCTTATTCACCATCGTGCCGTCGCGAGGGGCCGACAGGTCCTGTGGCCGGGGCGTTTCGCGACCGAGCGCACCGGAAGCGTACTCGCCTGTCCGGTGAGGATGCTCGACCGAGCGAAACGCCCCGGACGCGGGGCCTGTCGGCTCCGCAGTAGGCAGGGTGGTGAGTAAGGTGGGAACATTGTTCACACCACGTCGCGAAGGCGCTTGTTGTCCGGGTCGTACGGGCTTTCGGGAATGATCGTGACTCGGTGTCGGCGACCCAGAATGTCCATTTCCAGTTCGTTACCGACAGCGGCCAGTTCAGGCCGGACCATGGCAATGGCCAGGGAGCGGTCGAGACGAAATCCGTAGCCGCCGGTCGTGGCCCGCCCGACCAGTTCACCGTCGTGATAGATTGGATTGTTGCCGACCGGATCGGCATCCTCGACGTCGTGCACCTCGAGCATGATCAACTGGTTGGCGAACCCTTGTGCTTGCCAGTCGAGCAGCGCCTGGCGGCCAAGGAAATCGCCCTTGTCGAACTTGACGAAGCGGTCGAGGCCGGACTCCAGCGCGGCATACTCGATCGACAGCTCGTGGCCCGGCATGCGATAGGTCTTTTCGATCCGCATTCCTTCCATGGCGCGAATGCCGAACGGTTTGATACCGAGATCCTCGCCGGCGGCCATCAGCACATCGAACAGGTAATTCTGCATCTCGATTGGATGGTGCAATTCCCAGCCGAGCTCACCAATGAAGTTGACCCGCATGGCCTTGACCGGCGCCATGCCGATGCATACGTCGCGTCCGGTCAGCCACTTGAAGCCGGCATTGGAAAAATCGTCGGCCGAGACCCGCTGCAGCAGTTCGCGGCTTTTCGGGCCGGCGACCACCAGCGTGCCAAGCTGGGTGCTGAGGTCATCGAAGTGTACCGAGCCGTCGTCTGGCAGGTGCTTGCGGATCCAGTCATGATCGATGCGGGTGTAGACTCCGGCCGAGACGGCGTAGTAGCAGTTCTCGGCTTCGCGCTGCAAGGTGAACTCTGAATGGACCCCGCCGTTGCGGTTGAGCGCGTGGCACAGTGCGATGCGGCCATCCCGGGTCGGTACCTGGTTGGCGACCAGCCAGTTCAGAAAGTCGCAGGCCCCCGGCCCGGAAATGCGGGCCTTGGCAAAGGCGGTCAGATCCAGCAGGCCGACATTGGCCATCACGTTTCTGGCCTCGTTGCGGCTGTGCTCGAACCAGCGCGATCGGCGGAACGACCAGTGATCGGTCTGCTCGACCCCGTCCGGCGCAAACCAGTTGGGGCGTTCCCAGCCGTAGCGTTGATGAAACACCGCGCCCAGCGCTTTCATCCGGTCGTAGCACGGCGCGGTGCGCAGCGGGCGGGCCGCGGGCCGCTCCTCGTCGGGATAATGGACGGTAAAGACACTGGCATAGGCCTCCTCGTTTTTTTCCACCAGGTAGTTGCGCGTGGTATAGGGGCCGAAGCGACGCGGGTCCACGCCCAGCATGTCGATGGTCGGCGCGCCGTCGACGATCCATTCGGCCAACTGCCAACCGGCGCCACCGGCGGCGGTGATGCCGAACGAATGACCTTCGTTGAACCAGAAGTTGGGCAGATCCCAGGCCGGACCGATGATTGGACTGCCGTCGGGGGTATAGGCGATGGCGCCGTTGTAGACTTTTTTCACCCCGACTTCACCAAACGCCGGGACGCGGTTCATGGCCGACTCGATGTGTGGTTCCAGCCGTTCGAGGTCTTCCTGGAACAGCTCGTATTCGGCGTCGGCATCCGGTCCGTCGACATAGCATGCCGGTGCCCCCTTCTCGTACGGTCCGAGCAGCAGGCCGCCGGCTTCTTCGCGCATGTACCAGGACCCGTCGGATTCGCGCAGCACGCCCATTTCCGGTTCGCCGCGCGCCTGCCGGGCCAGAATTTCCGGGTGCGGCTCGGTGACGATGAACTGGTGCTCGACCGGGATCACGGGCACGTCCACGCCGACCATGCGGCCGGTCTGGCGGGCGAAGTTGCCGGTGGCCGATACCACGTGTTCGCAGGTCACGGTCCCGGCGTCGGTGGTGACCTGCCATTCGCCCGACCGGGTCCGCTCGATGGCCGTGACGGTTACGCCGCGATTGATTTCCGCGCCGCCCTCGCGCGCGCCCCGCGCCAGGGCCTGGGTCAGATCGGAAGGCTGGATGTAGCCGTCGTCGGGATGACGCATGGCACCGATCAAGCCGTCGGGAACGGCCAGCGGCCAGAGCTCGATGATCTGCTCGGGGGTCAGGAATTCGGTCCGCACGCCGATGGTTTCGGCGACCCCGGCATATTGACGGTATTCATCCATGCGGTCGCGGCAGGTCGCCAGGCGAATGTTGGAAACCCGGCGCAGGCCGATATCCTGGTCCAGTTCCTCCTGCAGCCGAGCATAGAAGTCGACCGAGTACTTGTGGATCTGGCCGACGCTGTAGCTCATGTTGAATAGCGGCAGCAGCCCGGCGGCGTGCCAGGTTGAACCGGAAGCCAGTTCGCGGCGTTCGAGCAGCATGACATCCGACCAGCCCTTGCGCACCAGGTGGTACAGGGTGCTGATGCCCACCACCCCGCCGCCGATAACGACCACTCTTGCATGTGACTTCATGAATCGACTCCATCGGTTCCAATTGTCGGCGGGTCGGGAAATCGATCCGGCGCGGGTACGATCGTGATGCCGTATTCCAGCCCGGCATCGTGCAGCCAGCGCAGCGCGTATTCGGCAAACGAGCTGCGCACCAGAACATCCAGGCCGTCAGTGTCCGGGCTATGCGTGGGCCGGTGGTACAGCAGAACATCCGCCTGGGCCAGTCGGGTCAGTGCCATTGCGCCGGCCGGAAATACGCTGGGGTGCAGGTCGAATGGACAGCCCTTCATCAGAACATCGCGTGCCCTCGGTCCGGTCAATCCGAGGACGGTGTAGTAATCGGAAACATCGACCACGCTGCTGTCGAAACCGGTCAAGGCCTGTTCCAGCGAGTGCACCAGGTCGCGGCTCTGGTCCGACTCGGCAACCGGCTCACCAATCACCAGCCACTGGTTGACGCGCAGCCAGAACACCCGGCAATCCTGGCCGGCGGTGACCTTGTTGGGGCAATCGTCCAGGCGTGTTCCGAGGACCGGTTCGAGCACGCGGTCGAGTGCTTCCAGCGATTCGAGTCCACGCACGATCACCTTGACCGTCGGCGGTGCTTCGGCCAGTTGCAGGGAGTTGGCCCCGCTTGATGCTGCAGCGTTTCCGACGGCCAACTCGGCCAGGGCCGGTTCCAGAATGCTGTGGCTTGTGGCGGTGATTTCAGGCATGCAGGCACACTCCTTCGGGGTCGAAGAACACCGAATCGACCACCCGGACCGGCACCCGGCCGTGGCCGTTATCGACCACCAGCCGCTCGCCCTTGCGGTCGAGACCGCCCTTGACCAGTCCCAGTGCGATGGAGCGGTTGAGGTTGGGGCTGTAGTAGCTGGAGGTGACGTGGCCGAGCATCGGCACCGGCGGGGTGGTCGGGGCATCGGCCGCGAGTACATGCGCGCCCTCATCGAGCACGATGGACGGGTCGTCGGTGGTCAGGCCGACCAGTCGCTTGCGGTCCGGGCGCAGCATGTCGGCCCGATACAGTGACCGCCGGCCAATGAAATCCTTCTTGTCGCTGACCACCCAGTTCATGTTCAGATCGTGCGGCGTGATCGTGCCGTCGGTGTCCTGGCCGACGATGATGAAGCCTTTCTCGGCGCGCAGCAGGTGCATGACCTCGGTGCCGTAGGGCGTGATGCCGAACTCGCGGCCGGCCGCCATGGCCCGCTCCCATAGCGCCAGCCCGTAGCGCGACGGGACGTTGAACTCGAAACCGGGTTCGCCGGAAAAGCTGATCCGGAAGATCCGGGCCGGGATGCCGCCGCACACGTGGCCAGCGGCCCAGCTCATGAACGGCATGGCCTCGCGCCCGACATCGATATCATCGACCAGCTTCGCCGCGACCTCGCGTGCGCGCGGGCCGGCCAGGCTGGCGACCGCCCACTGGTCGGTGACCGAAGTCATGTGCAGCTTCAGTTCCGGCCATTCGGTCTGGTGCCATTCCTCCAGCCAGGCCATGACCCGGGCCGCGCCGCCGGTGGTCGTGGTCATGTGGAAATGATCCTTATCAATGCGCGCGGTCACCCCGTCGTCCATCACCATGCCGTCCTCGCCGAGCATGACGCCGTAGCGGCACTTGCCCACGGCCAGCTTTTTCCAGGCGTTGGTATAGATGCGGTTGAGAAACTCGGCTGCATCGGGGCCGCAGATATCAATCTTGCCCAGGGTCGAACCATCGAGCACGCCGACCCTGGTCCGGGCCGCGCGCGCTTCGCGCTGGACGGCGTCGTGTTCGCGCTCGCCGGCTCGCGGGTAGCACAGCGGCCGTTTCCACTGGCCGACATCTTCGAATACGGCGCCGTGCTGCCCGTGCCAGGAATGCATCGGCGTCTTGCGCACTGGGGCCAGAAAACGCCCACTATTGCGCCCGACCAGCGCGCCGATGGTCACCGGCGTGTAGGGCGGGCGGAAGGTGGTCAGGCCAATCGCCGGGATGGCGCACTGCTGGTGATTGGCCACAATCCCCAGCGCGGTCACGTTGCCGGTCTTGCCCTGGTCGGTCCCCATGCCGGTGGTGGTGTAGCGCTTGACGTGCTCGACCGAGGTATAGCCCTCGTTGAGGGCCAGGCGCAGATCCTTGGCGGTGACATCGTTTTGCAGATCGACAAAGGCGCGGGTTGCCGCCGGGGGTCCGTCGGCGGGCAGTTCCCAGATCGGTTCGAGGTCCAGCGTGCCCGTCTCGTCGCCGGTTTCAGGTGTTTCGGGTTGTTCGAACGGCGCGGCTTCAAGGCCAATTTCGGCCAGGGCCTTGCGGGCCGTGGTCGCGGCGTCGGTGACAGCCTCGTCGATTCGGATGTATCCGGCCGCGCCGCCGACCGCGTGCATTCCGGCCATGGATTTTTGCGCCGGCACGAAACTGGCCAGTTTGTCATCGAAGGCCAGCGGGCCCTTGCGGTGGGAAAACAGGTGCACCACAGGGTTCCATCCGCCGGATACGCACAACAGATCACAGCGAAGGCGGCGGCTTCCGGTTGCGGTCAGGCTGCCGTTCGCGTTCATCGGCCGCACCGTCACGCTGTGGATATGGCGTCGGCCGCGGGTGCCGGTCAGGCTGTGCCCGGCCAGCACCTCGATGCCGAGCGTCGCGGCCCGTTTGCACAGCGTGGCCGGCGGCGCCTGGCGCGTATCGACGATGGCGACGGGTCTGGCCCCGGCTTCGGCCAGGTCGAAAGCCGTCTGCCAGGCGCTGTTGTTGTTCGTGGCAATCACCGGCCGCCGGCCGGCCAGCACGCCATGGCGGTGGAGATAGCGGCGCACCGCACCGGCCAGCATGATGCCGGGACGATCGTTGAGGTGAAACACCAGGGGGCGCTCGAGCATGCCGGTAGCCATCAGCGCCTGGCGTGCCCGGATCTGCCAGAAGCGCTGGCGCGGGGCAAAGCGCTGGCGCTGGTCCAGCGGCAAGTGCTCGGTCACCCGTTCGACCAGGCCGAAGAAATTGTCGTGGTAGGCACCAAACACGGTGCTGCGAGTAAGCACGGTGACATTGTCCAGGCTCATCAATTCGGCCAGTTGGCGCTGGATCCATGGGTCGCTGCCGGGCTCGGACAACAGGCGGCCACCGACGCGATCCTGCTCGTCGGCCAGGATCACGCGCGCGCCCGCGCGCCCGGCGATCCGTGCGGCTGCCAGACCGGCCGGGCCGGCACCGACGATCAGCAGGTCGCAATGTTCGTGGCGATGATCGTAGCGGTCGGGGTCGGGCCCTTCGGGTGCCTGGCCCATGCCGGCGGCGCGCCGGATCATGCGCTCGTACAGGCCCCACCAGCGTGCCGGGGCCATGAAGGTCTTGTAATAGAATCCGGCCGGCATCAGGCGCCAGAGCCGGTCAGTGATTGCCTGCAGATCGAACCGCAGCGATGGATGGGCATTCTGCGAGTGTGCGTTCAGGCCTTCGTGAATCTCGACCTGGGTGGCGCGCAGGTTGGGCTCGGTCAGGGCCGGTGGCTCGCCAACCCGGACCAGCGCGTTGGGCTCCTCGGCCCCGGCGCTGAAAATGCCGCGCGGGCGGTGATATTTGAAGCTGCGGGCGACAAAGTGAATGCCGTTGGCCAGCAGAGCGCTGGCCAGGCTGTCGCCTTCCAGGCCTTCCAGATCGCGGCCGTTGAAGCGGAACCGAACGACGTGGTCGCGCTTGTGGCCACTATCGTCGCGGCCGCTATCGTCGTGACCAACATCGGCCAGGCGCATCTTGTCCGGGCGTAGAGATCTCATCTCAGGCCGCATCCTCCTGGTCGACATCTTCCTGGTGGACATTCAGGTCGGTCGGCTTTTCGCCCATGCGATAGCTTTGCAGGATGGCATCCGTGGTGGTGTCGCGCAGTACATTGAACCATTGGCCGCAGCCGTGGGCATGGACCCAGCGCTCGGCGTGCAGCCCTTGCGGGTTGGTGCGCATGAACAGATAATCGGCCCACTGTTCATCGTCCATGTGCTCGCTGTCTTGCGGGCGGATGATATGAGCTTCGCCGCCGTTGACGAATTCCCGTTGATCGCGTTTTCCGCACCAGGGACATTCAATTACGAGCATGCTCATCTCCTCCTGAGGCGGGATCAGTGAGCCACTGCGGCCGCACCGTGCTCAGCCACCAGTGCCCCGGATGCGAAGCGTTCCAGGGAAAAGGCAGCGTTTTTCGGGTGCGGCTGGTCCCGGGCGATGGTGTGGGCAAACAGGTGGCCGGAGCCCGGCGTGGCCTTGAAACCACCGGTACCCCAGCCGCCGTTGATGTAGAAACCCTTGATCGATGTCTTGCAGATCAGTGGCGAGGCATCGGGGCAGATATCGACGGTGCCGGCCCACTGGCGCATCATGCGCAGCCGGCTGACCAGTGGAAACATCGCCTTGAGGGCACACAACTGTTCCTCGACGATATTGAAGCCGCCGCGTTGGGTATAGGAGTTGTAACCATCGATGCCGGCACCGATGACCAGCTCGCCCTTGTCGGTCTGGCTGAGGTAGACATGCACTTGATTGGACATGACCACTGTCGGCATCACCGGCTTGATCGGTTCGGACACCAGCGCCTGCAGGGGATGGGATTCAATCGGCAGGCGCAGCCCGACCATGGCGGCCAGACTGCTGGTGTGCCCGGAAACCACGATGGCGACCTTGTCTGCCCGGATCGACCCACGTGTGGTATCGACACCGGTCACCCGGCCGTCGCTGCGCGCGATTCCGGTGACCTCGCATTGCTGGATGATGTCCACACCCAGCGCATCGGCGGCGCGCGCGTAGCCCCATGCGACGGCATCGTGGCGTGCAACACCGGCCGAAGCCTGGTAGCTGCCGCCCTGGATCGGATAGCGCGCGTGTTTCGAAATGTCAATGATCGGACAGGCCTGTTTGACCTGCCCGGCATCCAGCCACTGTGAGTCGATGCCGTTGAGACGATTGGCGTGAATCCGACGCTTGATGTCGCGGGCCTCGTTCTGTTCATGAGCCAGATTGAGCACACCGCGCGCCGAGAACATGACGTTGTAGTTGAGCTCGTGGCTCAACGATGGCCATAGTTTCAATGCGTGGTCATACAATGCCGCGCTGGCATCTTCGAGATAGTTGGAGCGCACGATGGTGGTATTGCGCCCGGTATTGCCGCCACCAAGCCAGCCCTTTTCCAGCACCGCGACATTGCTGATGCCGTGTTCCCTGGCCAGATAATAGGCCGTGGCCAGGCCGTGACCGCCGGCCCCGACGATGATAACGTCGTAGGCGCGCGCCGGTTCCGGGCTGCGCCATGCACGTGGCCAGTGGCGGTGACCACTCACGGCATTGCGGATCAGGCTGGCGAAGGAGTAACCGCGCATGACTTTAGAACAGGCCGATGATCTGTTCGTTGTCGTCCAGGCCGATCACGTTGGCGGCCGGGTTGCGCGGGAGTCCGGGCATACTCATCATGTCGCCGCACACGACAACGACGAAACCGGCGCCGGCGCTCAGGCGCACTTCGCGCACGTTGATCAGGTGATTGACCGGTGCGCCCTTGATGTTGGGGTCGGTGGTGAAGCTGTACTGGGTCTTTGCCATGCACACCGGGAGATGGCCGTAGCCGGCGGTTTCCCAATCGCGGAGCTGGTTAAGTACGTTTGGCGGCACCGAGATGCCGTCGGCATGGTAGAGCCCGGTTGCGATGGTGCGAATCTTTTCGAGCAGCGGCATCTCGTCTGGATACAACGTCTGGAAACGTGCCTGGCCGCTGTCGGCCACTGCGGCGACATGCTCGGCCATTTCAGCGGTACCGTTTCCGCCTTCGGCCCAGTGTCTGCAAACGAATGATTGGACGCCTGCGCTGTTACAGAACTCAGTAATGGCGTTGATTTCTGCACCAGTATCGTTGCTGAAACGATTGATCGCAACGACTACCGGCACACCGAACCGGGCCATGCTGTCGAGATGGCGCCGAACGTTTTCCAGCCCCAGGCGTACCGCATCGTCGCTGGGTTCAGCGAGATTGTCCGCCGTCATGCCGCCATGCATCTTGAGCGCGCGCACGGTCGCGACGATGACGGCGACGCTTGGTTCCAGCCCGCCCCGGCGGCACTTGATGTCGAAGAATTTTTCCGCCCCCAGGTCGGCGCCGAATCCAGCTTCGGTGACAACGTAGTCGCTCAGGCGCAACGCCGTGTCGGTGGCAATCAGCGAGTTGCAGCCGTGGGCAATGTTGGCAAACGGTCCGCCATGAATAAACGCGGGTGTGTTTTCCAGGGTCTGGACCAGGTTGGGCAGGAACGCATCCTTGAGCAGCACTGTCATTGCCCGATGGGCCTTGAGATCGCGCGCCGTGACCGGTTCGCGATCACGTGTGTATCCGACCACAATATTGCCCAGTCGATGCTGAAGATCGGCCAGGTCGTGCGCCAGACAGAAAATGGCCATGACCTCAGAGGCGACGGTGATATCGAAACCGCTTTCGCGCGGATAACCGTTGCCAACCCCGCCCAGCCCTGCGGTGATGTGGCGCAGGTTGCGGTCATTCATGTCGATGACCCGCTTCCAGGTGATGCGACGCACATCGATATCAAGGGTGTTGCCCCAGTGAATATGATTGTCCAGCATCGCGGCAAGCAAATTGTGGGCGGCGCCAATGGCATGAAAGTCACCGGTGAAGTGGAGGTTGATTTCTTCCATCGGCACGACCTGCGCATAGCCCCCGCCGGCCGCTCCGCCCTTCATGCCGAAGCACGGTCCCAGACTGGGTTCACGCACGCAGATCATGGCTTTCTTGCCGATGCGCGACAGTCCGTCACCAAGCCCTACCGTGGTTGTGGTCTTGCCTTCGCCGGCCGGCGTCGGGGTGATCGCGGTAACCAGAATCAGCTTGCCGCGAGGTCGATCGGCCAGGCCACGCAGGAAATGACTGTCGATCTTGGCGATAAAATGGCCGTAAGGCCTGAGCGCATGTTCAGGGATACCCAGTTTGCCCGCAATGTCGCGAATCGGTTTCTTGTCGGCATGGCGCGCGATTGCGATATCACTTCTGATCGTGGCAACCGGTTCGGCGGGTTCGAAGGCTGCGATAGCGGGTTCTGCTTCAACGGGCTTGATGCTTGCGACTTCCTGGATCATTTCTGCTTCCCCGCTAACGGCGGTCTAATTGAGTTTTGATCAATTTGGCATATGGGGCAGCGGGGATGCGGTCACAGGGCGACAAGTTGTTTTCTATTTGCGACTTTCCAGGACTTGCGGCAAACTGGGGCATGAAAAGTCGATCATTCAGGATCAGGGGCCATGGGTAAGCGGAGTTCGGATCATCTGCACGGCGTGTCGGAAAGCGGCAATGTTGATTCGGCCCGGCAACATGGCCAGATCGGTGGTTTCTATCAACAGCCGTGCGAGATTGCGTTCTATCTGTATCAGAACTTCTCCATGATCGCGTTTGCCTCGGCGATCGAGGCATTGCGCCTGGCCAATCGTGTGCACGGCAGCCAGCTTTATCGATGGACGGTAATCAGTACCGACGGGGAAACCTGCCGTGCCAGTAACGGGACCTCGGTAAGTGTCGATCAGTCGGCGGCCTCGAGTCGGATCATCCCGGGCAAGACGCGGGCTTTCGATTACGCCTTCGTCGTCAGTGGCCTGGGTGTGCAGCTATGCAAGGATCCGACGGCCGAGAGCTGGTTGCGGGTGCAGAAAATGCAGGGCTGCCGAATTGGTGCGTTGTGTACGGGCGCCTATGTGCTGGCCGCGGCGGGTCTTTTGAAAAAGCACAAGTGCGTGGTCCATTGGGAAAAGCTTGAGATGTTCAGGGAACACTTCCCCGACCTCCAGGTTTCGGCGGACCTGTATGAAGCCGATGACGAGATCCTGACCTGTGGCGGAGGCACGGCATCGCTGGACCTGATGCTTTATCTGATTCGTCAGCAGCATGGCCCGGACCTGGCCTGGAAGGTATCCGAGCAGTGTCTGCTCGACCGAATGCGCAATCCGCGTGATCATCAGCGTCTGCCGCTGCAGGCTCGCCTGGGTATTCAGAACCCCAAGGTCATTTCCGCCATCGAGATCATGGAAGCCAATCTTGCAGAGGCGCTGTCGCTGGAAGAACTGGCCGCGCACATCGGTTTGTCGCGGCGCCAGTTGGAGCGCCTGTTCGTCAAGTATCTGGGTCAGTCACCGGCGCGCTATTATCTGGTCCTGCGGTTGGACCGTGCCTGGCATTTGCTGTATCGCAGCGAATTCACGATTCTGGAAATTGCAATGCGTTGTGGCTTCGTGTCCGCCTCGCATTTTTCCAAGTGCTATCGCCAGATGTATGGCAAGTCGCCGCGAGAGGAACGCAAACACGCGGCCAGTCTGCAGGATTCCTATTGACTCAGCTGCGCTCAGATTTTCGTGGTCAGGCGGAAGCCGGTGCCTCGATGATTCATCTCGAACTGGCCGTTTTCGATTGCTTTGAGAAAATTCATGGTGCGCTTGATGCCGCCAAAATTGTAGAAATGAGCACGGGTGACGGCGCATCCGAATGTGCGGGCATAGTAGCGTGCCAGCGCGGTAATGATGCCGTCAGGTGTGCTGACCGAGTTGGCCCGCAGCAGGCTCAGGCCCTGTTTGCGAATGAATTTAAGCGAACGGCTGACGCCGCAAAGGCGGGCATATTTCATCAGCGTGGCGAGCGCGGCCGGCCCCGGAAAACCGATATTGACAGGGAGCGTGTTGCCCCAGCCGTCAATTTTTTCGAGCCAGTCGAGGACCACGCCTTCGTCCAGATTGAACTGGGTGACGATGTACATGTGCACATTGTGGCTGATGGCATAGCGGTTCTTGTACAGCAACGCCTCGCGAACCCTGTGTTCAGGGATATTCGGATTGCCGCCCGGATGCCCGGCAATACCGATGGAGCGCAGCTCGAATTCGCCGAAATAGCCGGTTTCGAGCATGTCGATGGTGGAATGGAATTCGCCGACCGGCCGGTCACCGCTGCCGCCGATCAGCAGGACGTCACGCACATCGGCCTCGTTGCGCAATCGGTCCAGGGTCTGGTGCAGCTGGGCCGGTCCGGTCATGCTGCGGGCGGCCAGATGGGGGATCGGTTCCATGCCGTCCTTGCGCAGGTCAATGGCCGACTGCACGATCTGATCCATGGTGTTGTTGGGCAGATGGGTGATAAAGATCCGGCGCCCGTACTCCATGATTTCGGCGAATGAGTCAATGCGATTGAGTACGCCCGCGGTCAGTTCCAGCGAAGCGTTGCTGACGAAGTGACGCACCTGCTCCTTGAGTTCGGTGTGCTCGGGAATGAATTGGGTGACCAGGCTCATGCCCGAAATATACGGATTGCGCCGGCGGATTAGCGTCCCGAAAACGTCTTGAAAAAGTTGCCGGATGACGGAAAAAGAAAACTGCTGCTGGTTCGGCCTGGTTCAGCAACCCGGCAAGTGGGTCAGTGCCTTGCGAATGAGTGGATGCAGTTGCTGCCGCGCACTGGGGGCCGCGGCAAAGTCCTGAAGCTGCTTGCGCATGGCCGGGGTCCAGAACTTGCGCAGGTGCTCGGCCACGCCGGCAACGGCCGCTTCGGGCGGGTAGGGTTCGTGGAACAGGGCGATCTGGTTGACCTTGTGCACCAGTCGGCCGTCATCCATCATGCGCCGGGGTTGGCTCATGCGCTCACCTGCTCGATCCGGGCCGCTTCGGTGACCCGATGTGAATGCGTGAATACGCTGAAGGTCTGGTCGCGAACCAGCGCCGCCAGGGTTAGACCATGACGTTCGGCGATATCCACGGCCAGGCTGGTCGGTGCCGAGATGGCGGCCAGTAACGTCATGCCCATGCGCACCGCTTTTTGCACCATCTCATAGCTGCAGCGACTGGTGATCAGGCAGAAACCGTTGCCGAAGTTGATCCGGCGTCGGGCCATGGCGCCAATCAGCTTGTCGAGGGCATTGTGCCGGCCGACATCTTCGCGCACCAGCCGGATGTTGCCGTTCAGGTCGCACCAGGCGGCAGCGTGAACTGCGCCGGTGGCTTTTTTTTCCGGCTGCAGATCATGCAATGCCTCGAACGCCTGGTAGACGGTTTCGGGCTCGATTTGCCACGACTGGTCGGCAACGGGCTCCAGCTCGGGCAGGGCCTGCTGTAGGGTCTCCACCCCGCACAGGCCGCAGCCGGTTCGCCCGGGAAGATGTCGGTGCTGATCGAATACGGCCTGGAAATGTTCATCGGCGATGGTCATGCGTAGCACAATGCCCTCATCCGCCGGAACCGCCTTGATCCGGTACAGCTCGTCAGCGTGCCGGATGATCCCTTCGCTCAGGGAAAAGCCCAGCCCCAGATCATCCAGATCCTCCGGCGTGGCCATCATGACCACGTGCGACATCCCCTGATAGGTCAGGGCCACAGGCACTTCCGTGGCAATCCTGTGTTCACCGCGCGCGCTCCGGTCGGCATCGTGCCGGTGCACGGAAACGCGGATGTGTGGACGGATCGGCAGGGTCATCAGCGCACTTCCGCAACGCTGCTTTCGCGATCTTCCGGCGTTTCACCGGCCTGTTGCCGAACAGCACTACGAGGACACTGACCATACTCGGTTAGCGGTACAACCTCGACCGCCGTGACCTTGTATTCGGGACATTCGGTCGCCCAGTCGGCAAATTCGGTGGTGACCACGTTGGCCCCGGTTTCGGCGAAATGGAAGGTGGTGTAGATCACGCCGGGCTGGACCCGGTCGCTGAACCGGGCGCGCAGTCGGGTCTGACCGATACGGCTCTTGACCTGCACCCGTTCGCCATCGCGAATGCCACGCTGCTCGGCATCATGTGGATGAATCTCAAGCACGTCTTCGCTGGCCCAGAGCGAATTCGCGGTGCGCCGGGTCTGGGTGCCGACGTTGTATTGCGACAGGATGCGCCCGGTGGTCAGCAGTAGCGGGAACTTGCGCGTGCTGCGCTCCTCGGTCGGGACGAAGCCGGTCAGCATGAATTTGCCCAGGCCGCGCACGATGCGTTCAACATGCATCACCGGCGTGCCGGCCGGTGCCTGCTCGTTGCACGGCCACTGGATGCTGCCCAACTCGTCAAGCCGCCGGTAGCTGACACCGGCAAAAGTCGGTACGGTGCGCGCGATCTCGTCCATGATCTCGCCGGGATGGGTGTAGCGCATCGGAAAACCAAGCGCTTGTGACAGGGCGCAGGTCGTTTCCCAGTCGGCCTTGCCGGGCAGTGGTTCGAGTACCTTGCGGACCCGGTTGATGCGGCGCTCGGCGTTGGTGAAGGTGCCGTCTTTTTCGAGGAACGAGGAACCCGGCAGGAAGACATGCGCATAGCGCGCGGTTTCATTGAGAAAAATGTCCTGGACAATGACGCATTGCATCTGCTTCAGGCCGTCGACAATGTGCTGGGTATTGGGATCGGAATGGACCAGATCCTCACCCTGGATGTAAATGGCCCTGAACTGGCCGGCGATGGCGGCATTGATCATGTTGGGGATGCGCAGGCCCGGTTCGCGTTCCAGGGCAACCCCCCATTCGGCCTCGTAGACCGCGCGGGCGGCATCTTCGCTGACATGCCGGTAACCGGGGAACTCGTGCGGAAACGAGCCCATGTCGCAGGCGCCCTGGACGTTGTTCTGGCCGCGCAGCGGATTGACGCCAACCCCGGGGCGGCCGAGATTGCCCGTGGCCATGGCCAGGTTGGCCATGCCCATGACCATTGTCGAACCCTGCGAGTGTTCGGTCACGCCCAGTCCGTAATAGATCGCGCTGTTGCCGGCGCCGGCATACAGGCGCGCGGCCTGGCGAACCTGTCCGGGCTCGATGCCGGTCCAGGTCGCCATCTGTTCCGGCGAATTGCGCGGATCGGCGATGAACGCGCGCCACTGCTCGAAATCCTCCCGGTCGCAGAAGCGCGTGACATAGTCATGATCGATCAGGTCTTCGGTCACGACGACATGGGCCAGGGCATTGATCAGCGCGACGTTGCTGCCCGGCCTGAGGGCCAGGTGGCAGTCGGCCTTGATATGCGCCGAGCGGACCAGATCGATGCGGCGCGGGTCGACTACGATCAGACGGGCGCCCTGTCGCAGACGGCGCTTCATCTGCGAGGCGAATACCGGGTGGGCGTCGGTCGGGTTGGCGCCGATGACCATGATGACATCGGCCTGGTCGATCGAATCGAAGTTCTGGGTGCCGGCGGAAGTGCCGAAGGCATTCTTGAGCCCGTAGCCGGTGGGTGAGTGGCAGACCCGGGCGCAGGTGTCGACGTTGTTGGTGCCAAGTGCTGCGCGCACCAGCTTCTGGACCAGAAAGGTTTCTTCGTTGGTGCAGCGCGAGGAACTGATGCCGCCGAACGCGTCGCGGCCGTATTCGGCCTGAATGCGCCGGATTTCACCGGCCGCATGGTTGATCGCTTCTTCCCAGCCGACCTCGCGCCAGTCTTCGTCGATGCTGTTGCGAACCAGCGGCCGGGTGACCCGGTCGGGATGGGTTGAATAACCGTAGGCGAAGCGGCCCTTGACGCAGGAATGGCCGTGATTGGCCTTGCCGTGCTTGTAGGGCATCATGCGGACCAGCTCGCCCTGCTTGAGTTCTGCCTTGAACGAGCAGCCCACGCCGCAGTAGCCGCAGGTGGTGACGACGCTGGCCTCGGGCATGCCGGCCTGCTCGATGGATTTTTCGAGCAGCGCATCGGTCGGGCAGGCCTGGACGCAGGCGCCGCACGAGACACACTCGGAATCGAAAAACGGCTGGTCCTGGCTGGCCGCGATCTTCGAATCGAATCCGCGACCGGCCACGGTCAGGGCAAACGTGCCCTGGATCTCGTCGCAAGCCCGCACGCAGCGCGAACAGACGATGCAGGCGGCAGGGTCGAAACGAAAGTACGGGTTGGAATCGTCGACCGCAGTGTCGGAATGATTCGCACCGTTCCGGCCGTAGCGGATTTCCGTGACGTTCAGCCGCCGGGCCAACTCGTGCATGTCGTTGCGACCGTCGTCCGGACCAACCGGCGGATGATCGGACAGGTACAGCTCCATGACGCCGCGCCGGATCTGGTCCAGTTTGTCGCTGTGGGTCGAAACCTTCATGCCATCCTCGACCGGCGTATGGCACGAGGCCGGATAGCCGCGCCGGCCCTCGATTTCGACCAGGCACAGGCGGCACGAGCCGAACGGTTCGAGCCGGTCGCTGGCGCACAGGGCGGGCACATCGATGCCGGCCTCGCGCGCCGCGCGCATAACGGAGGTGCCCGCCGGAACCGTGACCTCGTGTTGATCAATGGTCAGCGTCGTGGTGGCCTCGGCCGCCGAAGCGGGCGTACCGTAGTCTTTCTCGATCAGTCTTGCCATGTGGACCTCCTGCCCGTCGCGGTTTTTGCTGGCGGGGCTTCAGGCATCGGCGGGATGCGTCGACGCATGGGCCGTTTCTGTCTTATGAAGACCGAAATCCCGGGGGAAATGCTTCAGCGCGCTGAGTACCGGATACGGAATCAGTCCGCCGTGGGCGCATAGCGAGCCGTGAATCATGGTCTCGCACAGCTCCTCGAGCAGGGCCGTGTTGGCCTCGCGGTCGGTGCCGGCAATGATGTGGTCGATGGTTTCATAAGCGCGCGTCGTGCCGATCCGGCACGGCGTGCACTTGCCGCACGATTCGATCGCGCCGAATTGCATTGAAAAGCGCGCCATGCGCGCCATGTCGACGGTGTCGTCGAATACCACCACGCCGCCGTGGCCGACCATGGCGCTGCCGCCGGCAAAGTCCTCGTAGGTAATCGGCAAATCGAGCTGGTGCTCGGCCAGAAACGGGCCCAGCGGGCCGCCGCACTGCACCGCGCGCACCGGCCGGCCGGTTGCCGTCCCGCCGCCGATGTCCTCAATGAGCTCGCGCAGCGGCAAGCCGAAGTCGAGTTCGTACAGGCCCGGGTACCGGACGTTGCCGGCCAACTGGATGGTCAGCGTGCCGCGCGACTTGCCTCGACCGAAGCCGGCGTAGTGGTCGGCGCCTTTGTCGAAGATTACCGGTACGGTCGCCAGCGAGATGACGTTGTTGACCACGGTCGGGCAGCCGAACAGGCCCTTGACGGCCGGCAGCGGCGGCTTGTACCGGATCATGCCGCGCCTGCCTTCCAGCGATTCCAACAGGGCGGTTTCCTCGCCACAGATATAAGCGCCGGCACCCATGCGCACTTGCAGTTCGAAGGCCCTGGCGCTGCCGCAAATTCGATTACCCAGGTAGCCGGCCTGCCGAGCGATGTCGATCGCGGCTTCGAGCACATCGCGGGCCCGCGGATACTCCGAACGCAGATAGATGTAGCCCTGATCGGCGCCGGTGGCCAGCCCGGCAATGATCATGCCTTCGAGCAGCGAGAACGGGTCGCCCTCCATGATCATGCGATCGGCAAAAGTGCCGCTGTCGCCTTCATCGGCATTGCAGACGATGTACTTCTGCTCGCCGGGACAGTCGAGTACGGTCTGCCACTTGATGCCGGTCGGAAAGGCCGCACCGCCGCGCCCGCGCAAGCCCGATGCTTTGACCTCATCTACGATGGCCTGGGGTAAACAGGCCAGTGCCCGGTCGAGACCGGCAAAACCGCCATGGGCCCGGTAATCATCGAGGTCGAGCGGGTCGATCAGGCCGCAGCGGGCAAAGGTCAGCCGCTGCTGCAAGGTCAGTGCCGGAATCTCACGGGTCGGGCCCAGACACAGTGGATGGTGGTAATCGAAGTTCTCGGCGATCAGGCCAGGTACCTCGGCGGCGGTGACCGGGCCGAACGCGATTCGCTGGTTGGCGCGTTCAATTTCGATCATGGGTTCGAGCCAGAACAGGCCGAAGCTGCCGTTACGAATGATCGACAGGTCGGGAGCAGCGGCCTGGAGGGCTGAGGCCACCGCATCGGCGCCCACCGAGCGCGCCGACGCATCCCCAGGCACAAAGACTTTCATGACGCAACCTCGGGATCAGCCAGAATCTGGTCGATTCGTTCCGGCGTCACGCGTCCGTACAGGTCTTCATCGATCATCACTGCCGGCGAGCAGGCACAGTTGCCCAGGCAGTAGACCGGCTCGAGAGTAAAGCGACCGTCTCCGGTCGTCTGGTGGTAGTCGATGCCAAGTTGTTCGATCAGATGTGCTTCGAGCCGCTGGCCGCCGACGGCTCGGCAGGATTCGGCCCGGCACACGCGCACAATGTGGCGGCCCGGCGGTGTGGTGCGAAAGTCGTGATAGAAGCTGATGACGCCGTGGACCTCGGCCCGAGACAGGTTCAGGATTTCGGCCAGCGGCGCGACGATGCCCGGATCGATGTAGCCAAAGCGACGGACCAGCTCGGTCAGGATGGGCATCAGCGCGCCGGGGCTATGTGCATGCTTGCCAATGACAGCCTGTGCATCGCTGTCGTCCCACGGCACGAACGGCGTCGAGTTTTGCTCCTGTGCCATGTGCCTTCACCTTCCGGCGTCTGTCTCGCTGCCGAGCCTAAAGCAAAAATATTCCGAAGGGAAGTTTTTTCTTTTCTCAGCGCGCCCAATGGAACCGGCGCTCGCCGATGATCGTGCCCGCGGCGTCGAAACTGCGCTCGGCCATGGTGACCGTGTCGTCGAGCACCAGCGCGGTCGAGGTGCGCGTGCCGTAGCGCGGGCTGACGACGAAGGGCGAGGAGAGTAGTGATTCGAATGCCTGGCCGACGCCGGTATCGGGCAGTTGATCGTCCGGGGCCGGTTCGCGATCATCGAGCAAGTTCAGCAGGCGGTCAATGTCGCCGGAGCCGGACCGGAAACAGTTCTTCAGACGCGCTACAGCCCGGGTGGCCTTGGGCCATGGGGTGTCCAGAAGGTGGTTGGACAGCGCGTGCAGGCCCGGCGCAATCGCTGCCGGCTCTGCGTGAGTGCCGACGATATACAGTGCCTCCAATGAACCATAGACCAGGTTGAACGGGCCGTACTCACCGCGTTGTCGATAGAGCTGCATGCCGAAATCGCGACCCGCGACCTCGCTTTCAAGCCAGCGAAGCGGCAGTTCGCCGCGCGATTTCGGCGCGGGCCCTGCTGCAGGGTTACGGAAATTGGTCACCGCGGCAAAGCGCCCGTCGCGACGCACCCCCATCCAGGTGCCGCCGCCGACCTCGTCACGCCCGGCCAGCACGCCGTCGGGCCATTGCCACCAGTTCAGGGCACGTGCGGGCCGGTCATGAAATTCATCCCGGTTGGCCGCCATCACCAGTGGAATCGGGCCACCCGGCTGCCAGTGAAATGCGATCAGGCACACAGGAACCTCTGAACGGCGGCGGCAAAGTTGTCCGGTTGCTCCAGCATCGGGAAATGGCCGCATTCTTCCAGCCATTCCAGCTCGGCACCGGGAATGGTCTCGGCCAGGCGTTGGCCAATGGCCGGCACCGCTACCGGATCCTTGCGGCCCCACAGGATCAACGTCGGCAGATCCAGATCTGCCAGCGGCCCGGTCCAGCGCCGGTAGAAACGAAAGCGCTCGCTGACATAGGCAATTGCGGCCGGCAGCGCGCGCAGGCCGTCGTTGTGCCGCATCAGCGCCCACATTGCTTCGAGTTCCCCTGCCGGCAGCGGCTGGCCAAGAATGCGCTGGATCTGCCAGCGGAACATGCGCCACGAGGCCAGCCGCGCATACAGCCCGGCCAGCGGCGAGCGCAGCAGCTTCTGCGAAGGGGTGAGCCGGGCCTGTTCGATGTAGACGCTGCCGTTGGTCAGAACCAATGAGGCGATCTCCACCGGCAGCAGGCCCATGGCCCGCCGGGTCAGCAATTCACAGGCGACACTGGTACCCATATCGTGGGCGATGAGATGGATGCGGGTGATCTTTCGTCGCGCCAGCATCATCAGTACCCGATCGGCCTGATCGATCAGCGAATAGCTGTAACCGCTGCGTGGTTTGTCCGAGAATCCGAAGCCGGGAAAGTCCAGCAACAGCATTCTTCGTTCGGGCAGGCAATCCAGCACCTGTCTCCAGTCCAGCGAGCTTGATGGAAAACCGTGCAGCCAGACCACCGGGGTTGTGGACTGTTGCCCGGCGCGCTCGATGACGAAGCAATTCCGGCCATGCAGATCTTCGAGGCCGCCGTGCGCGAACCATTGTTCCAGTTTCGATTCGCTGTCCATGAGCGCATGTTACTCGTAGCCGGCAAAGGGCGGCAACAGGAGGCAATCTGAATTCTTGAAAAGGCGGCAATATTGACCCCATCTGATTCAACACAAGGGGCTGATTTCAAGGAGGTATTCAAGCCATGAATCTTCAAAAAATGACACCATTCAACTGGTTCCGCAGTGATCAATCCGACGGCGGGGAATTTCTGCCGGCCGCGGGTTCGCCTGATCCGCTCGCGCGCATGCATCGCGAGATGGACCGGATGTTCGATCAGTTTTTCGGCACTGCCAGTCCCGCCGGAGGCAGCTTGCTCTTACACCCCAGCGTCGATATCGCCGAGTCGAAAAAGGCCTATCGCATCAGTGTCGAAGTTCCGGGTATCGATCCCGAGGAAATCCAGTTGCATGCCGAAGGCGATGCGCTGGTGATCTCGGGTGAGAAACGCCAGGAAACCGAAGACGACGAGGAAGGATTCCATCGTGTCGAACGGCACTATGGGCAGTTCCGCCGGGTCCTGGCATTGCCCGAGGATGCCGATGTCGACAGCATCCAGGCGGATGCGAAAAACGGCGTACTGAAAATCCGCATCCCGCGGCTGAAACAGTCCGAGAAGCCGGGGGCGCGCCGGATCGAGATCGGCAAATAACGGATATCGGTAATAGGGATCGGCACGGCACCGCCACGTCGAGCGGTGCCGTGAATCGGCGCGGCTGCCGTCAGATGGTTACAAACCCCACCAGGCCAGCGCGTGTGCTTCCATGAGTTCCTCCCGGTGTGCTTCGACCCGTTGCCGGGTTTCTTCGGGCACCGAAGTGTGTGGCTGCTGTATGTCGTCGATGTCGCCAAAGGCCGCCACTGCGACGCTCTCGCCCAGTGCCCGGTAGACCTGCGCCCGAACCCATGCATATTCGGCCAGGGAGAAGGCATGGTCGTTGAGCGCTTCGACCTGGGCGCGCTTGCCGTCGATTAGCAGGTTGGTGATATCGCTGTAGGCGCCCATCAGTTCACTCAGGTTGGCCTCGCCGGTGTCGCGCTGATCGATTTCCTGTTTCAGCGCATCGTACTTTTCCTCGAGCTCGGTGAAGCGGCCGCGCATTGTCTGGCTGATCTGGCGTTGGGTGGCCAGAAAGCGCTCCAGCGTTTGCTCGCTTACGCTGCCGTCGGCAGGTGGCTCGAAGCGCGACCGATTCTCGATCTGGTCGTTGAGCCGGTCATATTGCTTGCCGATTTCGACCAGACCGCTGGCAAAATCCATGCCAGGCTTGATGACCTTGAACCAGGCAATGCCGCCGCCGACAACGGCCAGGACAACAAGGACACCCAGGCATCCAATGGCAAATTTCTTCATGCTCATGTGCTCCCGATGAATGTGATTCCGGCGCCGTTTGAACTGGCCGACCGGTCTTTTTCGTTACGTAAAAAACGCCTTGACACGGACACTACTCGAACGAATCGATCCCCCGTGCGGCCAGCCCGGCGCGTGCATCCTCGGCATCGTGCTCGAACCAGGCGCGGGCCGAGCCCAGCCGGAAGCTGTAGCCCCAGGCATCCATGTCGCGCATGCAGTCCGCGGCGCTGTAACCCGGGATCCGGTCGGCCAAAAGGATCTGCAGGTAGCAGACGGCGTTTTCTTCCTCGTAATCGCCGCCGGCATCGGTGTGCAGGTTTGCCCGACGTTTGTCGTCCATGCAGATGTAGTGGCAGGATTCATGCAGTACCGAATGCAGCGGGGTATCGGCTTGAACATAAATCCGGGGACCGATCAGGCCGGCCTCCTCGTCGCCCCAGTAGCTGCCGGGGATGGGCGTGCCGGCCGGCACTTCGACCAGTTCCAGTCCGTACCCGGCCAGCAATTTTGCCACCGATGGCCGGCTTGCCTGCTTCCAGCGCAGCATGCGTGACTTCCCTCCCATGTTTCTGCTTGCATAAAGGCCTACAATCATAACCATGAAAAATGCTGCCGCAAGCGAGATCAACCGGTCCTGAAGGTCCATGCGCGAAATCCATCCGACCAACTGGCTGCGCTACGCCGGACTTGCAACCTGGACGCTGGTGGCATTGACGCTTTTGCTGATCCCCCTAATTGCACAGGAACCGATCGAGGCCTCGCGCATTTTTGGCTGGTGGGCCGCGGCCGTGCTATTCATTCTGGCGTTTTTGCATCCATCGGCGCGGCCCAGCGTCTCGGCGGCACTGTGGCAACGGCTGCTGGTTCTTTCAATCATGGTGGTTTCGGTTTTCGCGGTCAGTTATTTCACCCGTTCGGCGCTGGGGGTGATTCTTTCGACCATCATTGCCGGAGTTCTGCCCTGGTTGCTGCCGCGCTTGCTGGCATTGATCTGGCTGTTGGGAATTGCGCTCGGTTTTTCCCTTTACACGGCGCTGATCCCGCAATTCGGCTGGGCCTATGCTCTGCCGCAACTGATGATCACGCTGGCCCTGATGCTGTTTGCCTACGCCGCTTCGCTGCTGGCGCTGAATCAGCTCAAGGCGCGTGATGAGCTCAGGCGCGTCAACTCGGAACTGCGCGCGACCCAGGCGCTGCTGGCCGAGAATACGCGCATCGCCGAGCGCGTGCGAATCGCGCGCGAGTTGCATGATCTGGTCGGCCACCACCTGACTGCACTCAGTCTGAACCTGGAAGTGGCCAGTCACACCTCGGAAGGCAAGACGCTCGAGCATGTCGACCGCGCTGTCTCGGTCGCGCGGCTGCTGCTATCGGACGTGCGCGCGGTGGTCAGCGACATGCGCCAGGATGATCGGGTTGATCTGCGTGAGGCCATTCACGAGCTGGCCTCGGGTGTGCCGGAGCCGAAAATTCATCTCGACATTCCCGATCAGCTTTCGTTGACCGATCCCAAACGGGCCCAGATTCTGTTGCGATGCGCCCAGGAAGTCATCACCAATGCGGTGCGTCACGCCCAGGCGCGCAACCTTTGGATCCGCTTGAGCGCCGATGCCGACGGGTTGCGTCTTGAAGCACGCGATGATGGCCGCGGCGCCAGCGACTTGTTGCCTGGAAACGGGCTGATCGGCATGCGCGAGCGGATCAAGGAAATCGGTGGGCGGCTGGAGATCATGACCCGGCCCGATGCCGGTTTTAGAATCAACGCCTGGATGCCACCGGAAACCACCGTCTGATGCAGTGCTGGAGTCGAACATGAATCAGCAATCCGCGGACTCGCCCAATCCCGGTAGCATCCGGGTGATGCTGGTCGACGACCAGACACTGGTCCGTCAGGGGGTCAGGTCGCTATTGGAATTGACCGAGGATATCGAAGTCGTGGCCGAGGCGGCCGACGGCGAGCAGGCAGTGGCGACCGCGCCCGAGGTACAACCTGATGTGATGCTGCTCGATCTCCGGATGCCCGGCAAGAACGGTCTTGAAGTGCTCAAGGAATTGAATCAGGCCGGCAAACTGCCACCAACCATCATTCTGACGACTTTCGACGAGGACGAACTGGTACTCGATGGAATTCGCACCGGTGCGCGTGGTTTTCTGCTCAAGGACGTGTCGCTTGAAGAACTGGTGGGCGCGGTCAGAAGTGTGGCTGCCGGGCAGACCATGGTCAAGCCGGCGATTACCGAGCGGCTGCTGGCCGGTCTGGGTAAATCCAGACTGGAATTTTCGAGTCTGGATCGTCCGGATCCTCTGACCGAGCGCGAGACCGAAATCCTGCGCCTGATGGCAGGTGGCTATTCCAACAAGGAAATCGCCAATGCGCTGAATGTTGCCGAGGGCACGGTCAAGAACCATGTCTCCAGCATTCTCTCCAAGCTGGGCGTACGCGACCGCACCCGAGCGGTGCTCAAGTCCTTTGAACTGGGGTTTCTCTGAAACTTGATCAGGTGAGCGTCTCAGCCGGCTTTACTAACGAGATCAATGATCAGCAGACATTCAGAGCTTCGGAGCCGGTCACCGG
>CAYVPB010000042.1:0-25293 GCA_964453565.1 uncultured Halomonas sp. | reverse complement strand
CTTATATGGACCCCTCCCGTTTTGCAAGACCTCGATTTTCCATCGGGATACGACTGCGCGCTTATATTCGGCTCTTGATTCGGGGCATCTCCATGGCCCCAGCCACGATGTAATTCGCTGCACCGGAGCACCACTCCTACGCGGCTCTTCAAAGCCCTGCGGTCTCAATGCTCATCCGGTGCCGGTCCAACCGATGGTTCATCGGAGTCTTTGCAATCGAAAGGTGATTTTCTCCTGGTTACGGTCTATGCGTTGCTGATCTTTTTCCCGATCTGCTCGTCGCCAGCCCTCATGCCGCCTGGCACAGGATCGCCCAAGCCTGGCGCGCGTTCTTGTTGGCCAAAGCCACGGCAGCCCGGTTCTTCCCGCGTCGTTCGACCAGCGCGCGCAGCCACGTGCTTTTCGGATCGGTCTTGTCGCCAAGATGCCGGATCGCCGCGCGCGCCCCGTGGATCAGCAGCGCCCGGAGCTCGTTCTGGGCCCCTTTCCGGATCCCCAGCAAGCGCGGCCGATCGCCGGTCGTGTGCTGCCGCGGGACCAGGCCGGCATAGGCCGCGAACTGCCGGCCCTGAGCAAACGCCTTCGGATCGGCCACCGCCGTCCACAAGGCCGCTGCCGACAGCGGGCCGATGCCCGTCAGTTCAGCCTGCAGCCGTTTCATCGTCGTGTCCGTCCGGCTCGCCCGCTCGATGCGCGCCTTCAGTTCCTCGGCCCGCTCAGCCAGCCCCTTCCAGCGCTCGAACTCCTCGGCTACCAATTGCCGCATCCCGTCGGTCAACTCATTCTCGCCGTCTTCGAGGATCTCCGGAATCCGCCGCCGCAGCGCCCCGATCGAGCGCGCCACGACGATTCCGAACTCAACCAGCATCGCGCGTAACTGATTGCCCACGGCGTTGCGCTGGCGCAGCACCAGCGTGCGCGCTCGCTGCAGGCTCTGCAGTTCCTGCTGCTCGAGCGACTTGGTGCCCACCGAGCGCACCGTCGGGCGAAGCCCGGCCTCAATGCAGGCTTGCCCATCGTTGAAATCGTTCTTGTCCCCGTCGCGGTAGCGCTTGACGAACTGCGGTGCAATCTGCTCGACCTGGTGGCCCTGGCCGGTGAACTTGCGCGCCCAGTGGTGCGAACCCGCGCACGATTCCAGAAATACCTTCTAGACCGGCTGGTTGGCCATGTACGCCGCCAGCTTGTTGCGCTTGAGTTTCCTCTTCTTGACCGGCCGCCCGGCTGAATCGGCCAGCACGAGGTGAAAAACGTCTTTCGCCGTGTCGATGCCAATAGTAGGATGTTGCATGGACCTCTCCTGATCGTTTGGTTTTCAAGAACCGTTGATTTTCCCCCAACCTCGGGGAAGGTTGGGAGGGGTCCATTTCATTTCCTACATAATTCTGGTGCGCCGGGGCGTGTCACAGGAGCGGAATCTGTCCGCAGGCCGGGGTCACGTCCCCGGCACACGGCTCATTGGGATGTTTCAAGCTGCGCCTGGATGCGGCCCTTGTAGCGCTCGTAGAGCTGGCGGTGCTTGCTGCGGCCCAGATCGTATTCGGCACCATCGATCCAGACCCGCTCGATCGAGGTCAGGACTTCCAGCGGGTCGCCGTCGGTGACCATCAGCGTGGCGCGTTTTCCGGGGGCGAGCGATCCCAGCTCGTCGCCGACACCGAGGATCTCGGCCGGCCACAAGGTCACTGATTTCAGCGCCGCGTCCTTCGGCAGGCCGAACGCGGCCGAGGAACCGGCGTGGAACGGCAGGTTGCGCGCGTTGGTGGCGGCAAAACCACCGCCACCGTCGCCGATGGCGAACTTGACCCCGGCATCGAACAACTTGCCGGCCGCGGCGTAGACCATGTCGTAGGGCTCCCAGCGCCGGGTCGGCATGCTGTAGACGCCATTGAGAATCACCGGCGTGCCAGACTCGGCCAGCCGTTCGGCGACATACTGGACGTCAGGTCCGGCCACCAGGATCACCTGCTCGAACTCCTGGCTTTCGGCCCAGTCCAGCGCGGCGTTGATTTCGGATTCCTTGCCGGCATACAAAAACAGCGGTGCTTCACCGGCCAGCAGCGGGCCCAGCGCCTGAAGCTGGTCATTGCGCTCCGGTCTGGGTGCGCTGCCTTCTTTGTGGGCGCGCTCGGCCCGGTGCCAGTGCCGGGCCTGATCGAGCACCTCCTCGATTCTCTTGAGATCCTCGTTGTCGCCGTCGCTGGCGGCACCTGCCGGGAAGTTGATATGCATGCCCGCAGGCGCCCGGATCACCATGTCTTCCCACGACCAGCCTTCCATGCTCATCACCGCCGACGAGCCGCGGATCAGTCCGCCGCCGGGTACGCTGTGGGTGGTCAGAATGCCGCCGGCAACATTGACCGGCAGCAGCGCCGAGTCGTGGTTGAAGGCGGTCTCGACGCGCAGCGCGGCGTTGATAGTGCCCATCTCCGAGGTATCGACCGTGCCGGCCACGCTGCCGATCTCGGTCAGGCCCAGCGCCGACAGCGGATGAACGAAGCCGGGATAGATATTCTTGCCGTCCAGCTCGATCACCTCGGCGCTGCCCGGGATTTCTAGCCCGGCGCCGATGGCGCTGATGCGCTGACCCTCGATCAGCACGATGCCGTTTTCGATCGGGTCGGCATCAACCGGATGCACGGTGGCGCCGGTTAGGGCCGTGACCTGCGCGGTCAGGCCGCCGGAGACCAGCATCAGGCCCAGAATGATTGCGAACTTTCTCATCGGTTGCCACTCCTGAAATCGATTCCGTGGACATGGCCAAAATCCTGCGCGTGGCAGAACTCGTCATGCGCCAGTTCCGAAGCGCGATAGCCAATCCCATAGCCAATCCGCCAGCCACCGTCGTCGTCTGAACTGTCTCCGTTGGATTCTTCATCATCATCGTCATCATCGGCGGCCAGCACTTCGGCCATCAACGCCATACGCTCTTGTTCCAGCGCCTCGCGCGCTGCCAGGTCGGCCTCGCGGTCGAAGTAGCGCCGGCCGTCGACCCAGGTCTGCTCGACCCTGGAATAGACGCTCAAGGGGTGGCCGTTCCAGATCACGAAATCGGCATCGAGACCGGCCGCCAGCCGCCCGGTGCGTTCGCCCACGCCGAGGTGATCGGCCGGATAGGCGGTAATCATTTTCAGCGCTTCATGCTCATCGACGGCACCGTAACGCACCGCCTTGGCCGCCTCCAGGTTCATCCGCCGGGCCAGCTCCGGGTTGTCGGAGTGCAATCCGACCTTGACCCCCGCCATCGCCATCAGCGCAGGGTTGTAGGGGATTGCATCGCTGGCTTCGTGCTTGAAATTCCACCAGTCGATGAAACCATTGCCGCCGGCGCCGTGTTTGGCCATGCGCTTGGCCAGCTTGTAGCCTTCCAGCACGTGCTGGAAGGTGCCGACGGTGATGCCGAACGCTTCGGCGATATTGATCAGCGCAAGCATTTCGTCGGCCCGGTAGGCGTGCGAATGGATCTTGCGCACGTCGGCCAGGATTTCAGTGATTGCCTCCATTTCCAGATCGGGACGCGGCGGCACTGCATCGCGCGCGCGCCGTCCGCTCGGCATTTCGTCCATACTGCGGCGATAATCCGCGGCCTGCTGGAATTTTTCTTCGATGATCTGGGCCACACCGAGCCGAGTCTGGGGATAGCGCGGTGTATCGTTGTCCCAGTTGCTCTGCTTGGGGTTTTCGCCCAACGCGAACTTGATACCCGGCAGCGCCGCGTCGAAGATCAACTCGCGCGGGGCCGAGCCCCAGCGCATCTTGATCACCGCCATCTGACCACCGATGGCGTTGGCCGAGCCATGCAGCAGATTGATAGTCGTGACGCCCCCGGCAAGCTGGCGGTAAATGTTGATCGACTCGGAGTCGATTACGTCCTCGATACGCACATGAGCAGTCGAAATCTCAGTCGCTTCGTTGACTCCACCAATAATCGCAGCATGCGAATGAGCGTCGATAATGCCAGGCGTGACGTGCATTTCGCTGCCATCGATTTCGATCGCATTGCGTGGTGCATCCAGGTTTGGTCCGACCGCCACGATGCGGCCATCGCGCACCACCAGGTCGGCATTTTTCACGATGCCGTCATCGGTCGCGGTCCAGATCGTGGCGCCGCGCACCACCATGATCTGCTGTGGCGGCACGGCGCTGATGTTCCAGGCCTCGACATCAGGGCGATAATCGGCACCGGCTGAAAGACTCAGGGTCAGCGTTGCGAAAAAAGTCGTCTTCAGGCTCATGCTCCGTTTCATGAGTGCACCTCCTCGTCGCCGGGGCCTGGTGTCCTTTGCCCGCGCACCGAAAATTCGCCGAACGGGCTGCTGCCCGTGCCGCGTGCACGGTCGCCATCGATATCCAGGTTGATCGAGGTCGTGCCCTGACCGCCCTCGACCCGCAGTTGCAACTGTTTGCCCGAGACGCGAGCTTCTGACACCGTGGTTTCATTACCCATCACGGTCATCTTGCCCTCCATGCGCGACGGCGGCCCGGACAGCACCAGCTCACCCTCGATCTCACCCATGCCGCTGAAATTCAGGGTCAGTGCCCAGGTGCCGGCCGGATCGACTTCAGGCGGTTCGATCTTCGCCAGCTCGAAGCGCCGACCATCAACCCAGACTTCACGAATGGTGGCGTCCTCGCCGAACAGCTCGCCCTCGACCAGAACCAGATTGGCCATGTAGCCGGGCCGAATCCGGCCGGCGCGGTCGCCGATGCCCAGCCACTCGGCCGGACCGGTGGTCAGTGCGGCCAGGGCCCGATCGGCATCAAGACCATGCTCAATGGCCTCACCCACGGCCTCGAGCAATTCCATCGGGCCGGACTGTTTCCAGGCCGTAAACAGTACCGAAAATCCGGCATCGACCAGGCGAGCAGGATTTTCCGGCGCACGCTTCCAGTGGCGCAATTCTTCCAGCGACACATCCCGGTCGTCCTCATCCTTGACATCGGGCTCACCGGGAAAATCCAGCGGCAGGATGTGAAGTGGCCGGCGCGAAAAATCGTTCAGGCGTTGATATTCTGCGCCATGCCCCACAACAATCAAATCGATCGCCGCCGGCACATGTTCAAGAATGCGCAGACTGTCGAGCGTGTCATCGGCCACGAAAACCAGCGGCTGCTCGCCCGCCAGCACAGGCGCCAGGGCATCGACACCGGCAATCCATTCCGGCCGTGCCTGGGCGGGGTTGCGCTGCCAGGCGGCCCGTGCCGTCCGCTGCCAGGCAGCGTCCAGCATGGTTTGCCGAAACAGGGCGACGGAACCCATCAGTGATTGGGGATAAACCCCGTTCGGCGCGCGCGCATTGAGATGTGCGTGCTGGGCCACGTTCTCGCGCACCAGATTGGTCGAAAGCCCGCCCTCGCCAAGGTTGACCAGCACGGATCTCCCGCGCAGCAAACCGGTCTCCGGTGCGATCACCGCGGTGGTGAATCCGGCCCGGCGATGAGCTTCAACCTTCTCGAATGGCCAGTGACGCCCGTCAAAAGCAAAATCCGGGTGAATCAGGGCATGCCGGCCGGTCGGCGGCTCGTCCTCGTCGCGTTCGACTTCGATCGGCAGGTACGGATCGATCAAGCCCGGATACAGCGTCAGCAGCGGCTGATCCTCATCGCGCTCGAACTCGATGATAGCGGCATCGGCAGGCACTTCGATATCGGTCCCGGCTGCGACCACGACACCGTCACGCACCACCACAGTAGCGGATTCCAGCACCTGCCCGGGCTCCGTGACCACCCGCACACCGGCAATCGCATGCGCCTCAGGCAGCGGCTGGCGAAGCTCGGCCGCCTGAATGGTAGCCAACATCAGCAGGCCCGGCAAAAGAATTGGAAGTCTCAAAAAAATCTTCAACAAGGAAATCTCCAGATTGCACAAACCATCAGTCAAAAATAACCGGAGGGCAGCGTAACCGACATGGGCCATAGGTCATGAAAAAGTCCTCCGGGTGTGGAAAGAACCCGGCTCAAAAGGTAAAAAATAATCACCGGATTTGATTTCCCGGTCTGCAGGCGTACACTTGCCGACGACCTTTCATCTGTAGCCAAACCCATGTCCGATCAAACCCCGATTTCAGATCCCGCAACCCTGTGCGTGCATGCCGGTAGCGAAGCCACACCCGCCGAGCAAGGCCTTAACACACCTATTGTAACCTCGACCGCATTCGACTACACACGCGACGGTCAGGTCAGGTATCCGCGCTACCTGAACACACCGAACCACCGTGTCGTCGCGGCGCGCATTGCCGCACTGGAAGGTGCCGAAGCCGGCTTCTTGACCGCCTCGGGCATGGGCGCGGTCAGCGCGGTGTTTCTGGGGCTGATGAAGCCCGGCGAGCATGCCATCCTGCTCGACGGCCTGTACGGCGGCACCACCGATCTGGTCGAGGGACTGCTCAAGCCGTTCGGGTTCGAGTTCTCGACCTGGGACGGCGACCCGGAATCGCTTGCCGGGCTGGTCCGGGACAACACCCGGCTGGCC
This sequence comes from uncultured Halomonas sp., assembly GCA_964453565.1. Taxonomy (GTDB): domain Bacteria; phylum Pseudomonadota; class Gammaproteobacteria; order Xanthomonadales; family Wenzhouxiangellaceae. The sequence goes on along the minus strand of CAYVPB010000042.1, from coordinate 18,821 downwards.
TGGGTGGAGTCGCCGACCAATCCACTGCTGCGTGTCATCGATCTTCAAGCCACGGCCGCTGTCTTGCGGGAACACGGCATCGTGTCGGTGATCGACAACACCTTTGCCACGCCCATCCTGCAGCAGCCGGTCAAGCTCGGCTTCGATTTGGTGATGCATTCAGGCACCAAGTACCTGAGCGGCCATTCCGACCTGCTATGCGGTGCGCTGGCCGGCTCGCGCAAGTTGATCGACGGAATCCGGCCGCACGCGATCCGGCTGGGTTCCAGCCTCAACGGCCAGGATCTGTACCTGCTGGAGCGTTCGATCAAGACGCTGTCGCTCAGGGTCGAGCGCCAGGCCGAAAACGCTGCCCGGCTGGCCGATTGGTTGACCGGCCGGCTGGCCGCGCAAGAGCATGTCGCGGAAGTGTTTTATCCAGGGCTGGAATCCGACCCCGGCCACGCCATCGCCCGGAAGCAGATGCGCGCCTTTGGCGCCATGCTCAGTTTCCGACTCGGCGAAGCGCTCGATCCGGACCGGTTCCTCGGCAGTCTGCAACTGATCACCCCGGCGGTCAGCCTGGCCGGGGTCGAGTCAACGATCTGCCAGCCCGCGCGCACCAGCCACGCCAAGCTCACCCCCGACGCACGCAAGGCGCTGGGCATCGACAACCGCCTGATGCGGCTCTCGGTCGGCATCGAAGGCGTAGAAGACATGATCACCGACCTTGAGCGCGCAATCCAGGATCTGAATCAGGCTGCCTGATTGCAACTGCACATGAACATCCCCGCCCGCATCGAAGCCCAACCCGATACCACGACCTGCGGGCCAACAAGCACTGCTGGACAGTCACTTCGGCTGGGACCCGGGCAGCGCCGATCTGGTCCACGCGCTGGCCAAGGGTCTCGGCGCGCCGCTGCTGAAGGGTCGGTTGGCCGGCCATTGGTCGGTATGGGTCAACAGCCATTGGCGGCTTACGTTTGCGTTTGAAAGCGGAGATGCCGTGCCAGTGCATTATCAAGAGCAACATTAACAAATGACAACATGATGCATAACGCCACTCATCCGGGCGAAGTGCTGCGTGAATGGCTGGCGGAGATCAGCGTCAAGGAAGCGGCGAAGCGCCTGAATGTGACTCGCGCGGCGCCGTCCCGGATCCTGAATGGGAAGGCCGCGATCAGCGCTGAGATGGATTTGCGTCTTTCCAAGGCGCTCGGCACAACGCCGGGTTCCTGGTACACAATGCAGGCCGATTACGATATCTGGCAGGCTCAATCCAGGTTTCACGACCAGGTGCAGACGATTATCGCCAACGCGCGCTGAACTGCGCTAATTCGGAAACTCCGGGGCGGGGATTCTCGGAAATTCCGGCAAATTCCGGGGGAAGGTATACCGATCTGCAGACGAACGCAAGAGCCACTGCTGATTGCGCTGGAACAGGATCTGCGCAAGCGTGGCAAGAAACACAACAGGAGCTGGCCCACGAGCTTGGCGTGCCGCGCGCCGGAATCTCCGAGGTGCTGAACCACAAGATGGCTCGATTCAGCGCTGACAAGCCGGTGAGCTTGTTGCATCGCGCGGATCAGCACTTAGAAATCAGTATTCGCTGAATACAAATACATGGAGTCTGGAATTACAGAAACGCCGTCCGGGCAAGTCAAGCGCATTTTTTGATCGCAATCCTGAACATCCCATTCAGGCTGCGCACACGCGGGAGATTTTCCGAATTACGTATACTGCCCTCGGAATTTCGCTCTGGGCCAATGATCGTATAGTTGCTCACATATGCAGATTCGGTAACGCTGGTTTCCTGATCCATCCGGGCAAATGTCACATACCGTTCCGACCGAGGTCGCGCACGAAGACCTGACCGTCTGCCGGGACTTGGCTACGATCTGGAAGCTTCTCGCCAGAAACGGGGTTGCTGCAAAACCCCGGGGTTCAGTTCAATGCAGTCGCTCGCGCCGACGCATGAAACAAGACGCGACCCCAAGGTTCCCGCGAAGAACAAGCCGGCTGGTCCGCCGCACTTGCGCGCCACCCCGCACCGGCAACACAAAGCTGGGCCAATTGACTCAGCAATCACCGGGTGGGATAATCCCACCATGAGTACTGTCACCGCCGATCAGAAACGTCGCGTACCGTTGCCGGAAGCACAGCCTGGCGACGTGTACGATGTGCACAAGACACCGGACGGCAAATACGTTCTTGAAAAGCTGATCCCTCAAGGCGGCACCGGCCCGCGTTCAACCGCCGAAGTGCTGGCAGCGATGGAGGTTCAGCCGCTTGATTCCCGTCTGCGCTGGGAAGAACTTAGGCGGTATACGCGCGAACCGTGATCCTGCTCGACACCAACGTCCTGATCTACGCATTCGAGACCGAATCGCCTTATTCTCACTGGGCCCGGCAGGTCATTGCCGACGCGGTTGTCGGGGAGGGCGCGATGGTCAACCCGGTGGTACTGGCCGAGCTTTGCGTGGGTGACGCTCAACCCGACCGAGTCATCGATCGAGTCAGGTCATGGGGCGTCCAAACCTCCAGCTTACCTGCGTCCGCCGCTGCCATCTGCGCTGCCGCATTTGTCCAGTACCGCAACCGTCGCGAACAGAATACCGGGAAGCCCATGGCGATCATGCCACTGCCCGACTTTTTTATTGGCGCCCACGCCCAGGTCACCCATTCCTCGCTCGCCAGCGCCGATGTAAACCGCTATCAAACCTATTTTCCAGACGTAAATCTGATTTCGCCGGATTAGCCGCAGCGTTGATAGCCCGCGCCTGAGCAGAAATCTGCTTTCCGGGGACAGTATACTTATCTCAGTCAGAAATCAAAGCACCGAAGTCGTTGACCAGAGAGAAAAGAGCTGATGGTTTTGAATTCAGTATACTGTCCCGCGAAGTCCGAATCTGGAAGTACAAAAGCGTCGTTCGGAAAACTCAAGCGCATTTTTCTCCTGATCCTGAACGTTCCGTTCAGGCCGCGCAGACGCAGAAGATTTTCCGAATTAAGAATACTGTCCCCGGGATTTCCAACACTTTGGTTTGATTGACTGGATTGGCCGCGGGGAAGAATTTACGGGTTCGGAACCTGCCGGAAAGCACGCTTTCAAGGCGGTTACATTCCCCTGGACATCAAATCAAGTTCCGGCTTGACATCCGCGATGATATTCGAGCGCTGAAGGAATCTCAGAATATCTTCCTCGAACGGAATCCACTGGGTCGGTAAATCATGGTTGGAGTCATATTCGACGTACGTGGTTTTTGCTCCCGAAGCACCAAGTTCACGGCCATCGCTGACGGGAATTATGTTATCCCGCGCACCATGCATCACAAGAACGGGAAATCCGACCTGCTCCATAACATCCTGTGTCCTGTACTTGTCCTGAACCAGAAATCCGGGAATACCGAAACGCCAGAACATGACTTCCATTGACGTAAACGTCGAAGCAAGAATCATTGCCGCGGGTTCACGATATTTCGACAAGTCGGCGGCGACCGCTCCGCCGATCGATCGCCCGTGAAATACGATTCTTGTTGCATCGACCTCTGGACGGCTGGCCAGCCAGTCAAAAAATTGCACCATATCGGAACGAACTGCTGCCATAGCCGGGATCCCGGTCGAGCGCCCGTAACCTCGGTATTCAACCAGCAATGTGGACATTCCATTGGCCGTATATCGCTCGGCAAACTCCAGACAGTGATCAATCAGTTCATTGTTCCCGTGGAAGAAAATGACGGCGGGACGCTTGGAGTTTTCTGCGCTTTTTTGCGCCGGGAAAAACCATCCTTCCACCCGTTGATTTTCGTCACCAACCCAGACGAGCTCCGCACCTGGTGGAACAGGCCTGTCGACAACTTCTTCCGCGCTCATGGGCCAGACAAACGCTCGTTGGATCATGCACCCCGCCAGACTCAGCAATAGCCACGCAGAGATCATGCCTAGGCAAATCAGTTTGATCGTTTTCATTTCTCTTTCCTGACGACGTTTTCGAGTACGAGGCCCACTCCCGCTTCGGGATTGAATTCGATCTGTCTGGTATCTGATTTCATTCGCACGGTATGTCCCGCTGGCCGGTAATAGAAAGCACTGAAGCCGTTATGCAGAGACAAATGAGCCGATGGTTACGAATCCAGTAAACCGTCCCATAAAATCCTGTCCCGCGACGTCTAGATCCGAAAAATCCCGTTGGGATAGTCTACCCATCTGTTGCATAAATTTGCGGCGAGAGACCGTTGCACTGCCCGGTATAGCAGCGTTTCCGGGGCGCGTGCTCAATTTTCCAATCCTCACATAGAGTGAGCTATGTTCCGGTTGGAAAATATCCGCGCACGCCCCGGAAACACTACTCTCCGGGCTCTCGCACTCGAAAATTTATGCAACTGATGGGTCTATTTGGTGATAACCCTTCGAGCCGACCGCGCGTGCCAGGTCGCTTCTGTAGTCTCGGCCCTGGTCCAGATCCTGAATTGCGCGCCGAAAATTATACGCCGGCGCCCAACCCAGACGTTCACGGGCATGGGCGTTGACGTAAACGCGCTCAATATCGTCGAGCATTCGCCAGCCTTTGTTCTCGAACACCTTCAGATAGTCAGGAACACATCGGGCGACGACCGCTTCGGCATTGCCGCGCAGTTGGGCAAGATCGTTGGGCGTAAATGGACTGGTCGCACTGATGATGAACCGGTCAAAGCCGGTTTCGGGCGCGCGGTCCATGGCCAGAAGATGCGCATCGACCACGTCGGCGATATCGACCCGTCGATACAGCAGTTCGCAGACCTTGAGATTGTCGCTTTCGAAGGCGTTTCGCCGCGCGGCGTCGTCATCGGGCTCGGGGAAAAAGCGCGAGGTGCGCAGCACCAGGCAGGGCAGGCCATGATTGCGGTGAAAAAGCCGGCACAGATCTTCGGCCGCGGTTTTGGTTGCGCCGTAGATGTTCTTTGCAATCGGCGCGACCTGTTCGGTAATCCAGGCCGCGGGGCGATCGGGCGGCGGGCGCAGCGCATCGCCGAAGGTGCTGGTCGTGGAGGTGAAGACAAACGACTTCACGCCGGCCGCGACGGCTTCCTCGAGCAGGTTCAGCGTACCGGTGATGTTGGTGTCGACGAAATCCCGCCGGCTGTGCGTGGCCACGTGCGGCTTGTGCAGCGTGGCCGCATGCAACACCGCATCGATCCCGTCCATGGACTCGCGCACGAAGTCGCGATCGACAATCGAGCCGACGTGATCGGTGAATTCCGAGCCCTTGATATCGATGCCGCGCACATCGCGCCCCTGGCGACGCAACACGCGCATCAGCGCCTCACCGAGATGCCCGGCGCTGCCGGTGACGAGGATCGTCATGGCCTGAATGACTCAACCATTCGTCAACCATCCGACCTCGGTTCCAGAAGGTCCCACAGGTTCCCGTACAGGTCGCGGAAGACCGCCACTGTCCCAAAAGGCTCGACTTTCGGCGCCCGGACAAACTCGATACCGCGCTCTCGATAACGATCGAAGTCGCGCTGGAAATCGTCGGTGTACAGAAACATGAAGACCCGACCGCCGGTCTGATTGCCGATTCGGCTGGCCTGGTCGGCATTGGTTGCGCGCGCCAGCAGCAAATGCGCGTCAGACCGCGGCGGTGCTACCACCACCCAGCGCTTGTCCTGTTCCGGCACCCGTGTGTCCTCAATCAGCTCGAAGCCCAGCGTTCCGACGTAGAACGCCAGCGCCTCGTCGTATTCGCGAATAACGAGAGATATCATAGCGATGCGTTGCGAGATCATCAGCGCTCCTCTATGGCAGGCGTCTGCTACAGGTTGACGGGTTCGATTTCGGCAGATCGAAAATCATCCGCGTTGCACGTGACAGGCTCCCAAGGCATGGTAATTCATCGCCGGATGGCAAGCCGAACAACATCGGGGTCACGAGCAACCATGGGGTCGTGTAGCGCGCCTTGGCCAAGGCTTTACGGTTTCCAGAGGCCGGGGGCTGGGTGAAATCGCCACACGAGCGTGCAACGGCTTCAGATCTTGGGCTGCAGCCGGCCGAAGCGGCCGGAGCTGAAGTCGCGGACCGCCTGGTGGATCTGTTCGGCGGTGTTCATCACGAACGGGCCGTGGCCGACAATCGGCTCTTCAATCGGCTGGCCCGAAAGCACCAACACGATTGCATCGCCGTTGGCCTCGACAAGCGCGCCCTCGCCGGCCCGGTCCAGCACGACCATCCGGCCCTCGCGCGCGATTTCGGCGTCGTTGACCTGGACCGTGCCGTGCAACACAATCAGCAGCGAGTTCCAGCCCTCGGGCAGTTCCAGTCGAGCTGCGCCGTCCCGGTTCAGGCGCAGGTCCCACACGTGCATGGGCGTGTGCGTTTGCGCCGGTCCGCGCCGGTCCTCGAACGCACCGGCGATGACGCGCACATGGCCGGCATCGTCAGGCAGTTCCACCGTCGGAATATCGGCATCGAGCAGCGTCTGGTAGGCTGGATCGCTCATCTTGTGCTCGGCCGGCAGGTTGACCCAGAGCTGCACCATTTCCAGCACGCCGCCGCTGCGCGTGAAATCGCCGGAGTGAAATTCGTCGTGCAGAATGCCGCTGCCGGCGGTCATCCACTGCACGTCGCCGGGCCCGATGCGTCCGCCGGCGCCGGTGGAGTCGCGGTGCTCGACTTCGCCCGAATAGACGACGGTGACGGTCTCGAACCCGCGGTGTGGGTGCTCGCCGACACCCCGCGGCCGATCGGTGGGACTGAATTCCATCGGCCCGGCGTGGTCGAGCAACAGGAACGGGCTGACGTGTCGGCCGTGGCTGTTGTAGGTGAACAGCGAGCGCACCGGAAAGCCGTCGCCCACCCAGTGGCGCGGTGGCGGGTCGTAGAGGCCCAGAATCTTCTTCATATCGATCTCCCGGCTGTTGAATCTTTTGACTTTGCATATTCTGAATCGAGAACGCCGGCATGGCTAGTCGGCAAAATCTGTACGCATCGTTCCAAAGATGGAACGGCTAGGCGCCCGGCTGCTCAACCGCTCCGCCCGGCACGCGACCGTGACCGCTACCGTGCAATCGCCAGATACAGGTCCTCGGCGATGGCATCCGGCGACGCACTGTCGCTGTTGGCCAATACGACAACACCGATTCCGCGCGCCGGGTCCAGCAGCAGGTGTGATCGATACGCCGCGAACCAGCCGCCGTGACGGGCGACGGGTCGACCGTCGACCGATTCCATGCGCAGGCCGAGGCCGCGGTTCGACGCGACCGGTTGGTACATTCGGGTCCGCGTCTCCGCGGACAGGACATCCGCGCCGCCGTTGCCGAGCAGGAACAGCAGCAGGCGGCCCATGTCGCTGGCGGTCGAGTACGCGCCAAAGGCGGGGCTCATCGCGGCGGCGTCGTGATACATGCGAACGTGGCGCCCGCTGATCTTCTCGCCGACGCCGGCGAACGGTCGGTTCGAATCGGGGATCAGCCGGCCCGGCGGGGAATACGCGCTTGCGACGTCCGGCGCCGGGCCGCGGGCGCCGGAGTCGTTCATTCCCAGCGGCTGAAGCACCTCGGACCGCAACAAAGCCTCGAAATCCTGGCTGGCGCTGTTGGCAGCTCTGCCAGCAACCAGGCCGCCGAGCGCTGCATAGCCGACGTTGGAATAGCGGGTGCGACTGCCGGGTTCGAAATGCAACGACGCGCGTGCGACGTAGGCCGCAAGCGTCGGCGCATCGGGGAATACGCCGCTGAACCAGTAGCCAAAATTGCCTTCGCGCGGCAATCCGGACTGATGGGTGATCAGTTGTAGTACCGTGATCGCCGGCTGCCGGTCCAGCGTATCGGTCATTGCCAGTGTGCCGCGTTCTGCCTGGCTCAGCGCAAGCACCGCGGTCAGAATCTTGCTCAGCGAACCGATGTACATCACCGTCTCGTCGGTCATCGGCCGCCCGGTCTTGATATCGGCCACGCCGCGACCTGCTGAATAGATGATCTGATGATCGTGAATGACGAGCGCGCTGACGCCGGGGATCGATTGCTGCCGCAATGCATCGTCGATCACGACGTCGATGTCGGCGGCCGGTTCGGCGTTTATAGATATGGCCCCGAGCAATCCAGACAAAACCGCGAACATCCGTAAATGGTTGAACGCCATAAGAACTCCTGCAACAAAAGCACAAGTCCATGATTCCACAACAACGGCGGCAAGAGGCACTACCAATACGGCGCTCGAAGCTACCCGCCGCCTAGTGGGCCATGCGGCTAATTAGGTAACGCTCAGAGCCACTGTGCCGCAGCCCCAGTTCGGCAGCGTGAATCGCCAACGCGGCATCGAGCTCGACGACCCGGCCCTGCTGCATCACTGCCACGTATTGCAGCGCGGTCGCTGTATCGCGTTGCCGACAGAGTCGCTAAAGGAGCCCCTGAACAACTCTGCGTGGAGCGCGTTTCAGTCGGAAAAGCCGCAGATCGTGTGGTGCGAACCGAGTGACAGTAGCCATAGCTACGGCCGAGGGTCGCAACGCGCGAGATGCGGCTTTTCCGGCGAAACCCTTTCGGGACAGGCCTTTGCGGGCGCTCCGCCTCGTTTGGACTCGCTTATTTGGAACGACCAAACCACGCTCGCCCAAGCCGATCCGGAGCCTCCCGCAAAGGCGCCGTCGCGCCCGCGCAGAGTTGTTCAGGGGCTCCTTAAATACCTCCAGCAAGGTGATCGAGGGCACAACCCGTGCAGAAGCATTTTCGATCGCCTCGGCGAAGTGTTCGGCATTCGGTCCACCGGCAAAGTACTCCAGCCAGGCAGAAGAATCGACGACGTTCAGATCATCCTCAGACACGGTCATCATCACGCGGCACGCGCGTATCCAGGCCCGGCAGTGATCCGCGCAGGCTGCTTGCAGAGCGCAACGGAATCAGCTCGATTCGGTCCGCGAACTGCACGACCTGCAGGCGCGTGCCGGGTTTCAGTTTCATCGCTTCGCGCACCTTGCGGGGAATGACGACCTAATATTTGGGCGAAATCTTGATGGTTTCCATGAGATGTCCTGTCGATCGATGCCGGTTTTGCTTTACGATAATAGCATCGATGCGAGGAAAGCTTCGATGGATGTGCTGCGCATATTCCCCCATCGCTGCACCATCGCTTCGCGCCTGTTGACAATCGCAGGCCCGTGCACCAAATTCATCTGCATGGATGAAGGTTCCGACACTTCCGCCGACGCCCCCGCCACCGACTGGGTGTTTGGCTACGGTTCGTTGATCTACAAGGTTGATTTCCCGTACCGCCGCCGCGAGGTGGCGTCTATTACCGGCTGGAAGCGGCGTTTCTGGCAGGGCTCGCACGACCACCGCGGCACGCCCGATGCGCCGGGGCGGGTGGTGACGTTGTTGCCGTCGCCGGGAAATATCTGTAGAGGCATGGCCTACGAGGTCGACCACGCGGTGTTCGAGCACCTGGACCACCGCGAGAAGAACGGCTATCAGCGCCACCGGGTGGCCATCGAGCTGATCGAGGCCGGCGGCGGGGTCGAAGGCACGCTTTACGTTGCCGGCACCGACAACCCGGCTTATCTCGGCCCGGCCGACCCGGATGAGCTCGTCGAGCATATCCTTCGCGCCCACGGCCCCAGCGGCAGCAACCGCGATTACTTGCTCAGGCTCGATAAGGCGCTGCGCGAAATCGGCGAAGACGATACGCACGTAGCCGACCTGGCCCAGCGCATATCTGCGCGCCGGCATTACTCCACGCATGGATTGACCACGCGCAAGGCCGGGAAGGCGGAAAAGTCCCGGTCGGCCGACCAGAGTTGATCGATGCCGTGTTGCAGGCAAATGGAGGCGATTCTTGCATCGTGAACCCTTGGCCCGACAATTTTTGCATCCTGGATCAAGCGTCCGAGGGTCGGCCAATGATTCATCGTTTCACCAATAAGCTGCAGCCCCGGTGATTCCATCCAGGCATCGACCTGATCCAACGCCGCGGCAAGCGGGGTGGGCGGATCGAATATGCGCGGGTGAGTGACTACGGATTGAAACTCATGCAAACACGGCCAGGGAATCGCCCATGCACCGGGACCGGTTGCCAGCATATCGATGCGCTTGCAGACTATTGTGTGAAACGGGCTGTCTTCCCGATGGGCGTAGACGAGGATGTTGGTGTCAACGGCGATCATGAAAACATGCCCAAGGCTCAATCTTCGTAGGAAAGCTCACGCAGCCGGTCCCAGCCAACACCTGACTGGTCGGCGCGCAAGCCGTTGCCCCGAAAACTGGCGCGCCGTAACCTGAATGGCAACGGAGAGTCCGCGACCGCCAATTCTCGCCTCAGGCCGCGCTCAATCAACGCCTTGACGGTCGTGCCTTCGCGCCGCGCCAGTGCTTTCGCTGCGTCCAGCACGGGATCCGGAATTTCAACCGTGGTTTTCATATGGGTACCCATATTTGATAGTATGGGAGAATATATCATACGCACCACTGCTTGATTTGATATTGCCTGCCCATGCGCAAGCTTCAATGGTTGCCGAATCGCGATAGTGCCAACTTGACCTGCCAGTGGGCCGGGTGGACAATGTCCCGAGAACTATCTAGAACTATTGGGGAGTCTTTGATGGAAATGATTCTTACCGCACTGGTCGCGTTTCTGGCGCTGCACCATCTGATCTTTGCAATCCAGAACCTGTTCAATCTCGAGCAGGCCTACAACTGTGTCGAAGCCGTTTTCGGTCAGGGTGAGGCGCCGCTCTATCCGCACTCGATGATGCCGTCGATTAGCAGCCCGATACTGCTGTGGGCGGCGCTGATCATCATCATCGCCACCGAATTCGCGGCCGGCCTGGCGCTGGCAACCGGGGCCGTTCAGATGTTCATGGCCGGCGGCGGATCGCCTGCCGACTTCGCCGCGGCCACCGAATGGACGCTGATCGGCTGCGGCATTGCGCTGCTGCTCTGGTTCGGGCTGTTTCTCACGATTGGGTCTGCGCTGTTCCAGATGTGGCAGACCCAGCTCGGCCAAGGCGCGATGGGCGACGCGTTTCGCAGCGGCATGTTCGCCGGGCTTGTGATGCTGATAGTACTCATCTCCTGATAGCGATTTGCGTCAATTTTGTCAACGTGATACGGACATGGCAAAGTTGCCGGGCAAATCGAAACCAGCCGTATCGGCTGATCGCGACCTGTTACGTCTTGAGATGCAAAACTGCGAGATCGGCTATCCAGTGTTCCAGTTCAGGGACCGTCGGCAACTTGCCGGCATTCGTGAAGTGTTGCGAACCCTGGAGCCGACCGTGGCAAACCCTGGACCACGGCCACCTGGTTGACCTCGCCGGCTGCAGAACTCGACGATCGCACGCCGCTATCGGTGCTGCGCAGCGGCGAACGCGAAACAGTCCTGGCGCTGGCGCGGCGGAACGCCGCGGCGCTGCTGCAGTGACCGCTTCCTCGCAAAGCAATGACGTTGACGAATCCGCCGCTGGAGGCAGGCAGATTCTGCCGCGTTGCCCCGCCGTCCGCAGCGCACCAGCAGACTGTTTCGTAGTCTGGCACCACGATCTCCCCGATGGCAAAACCCGTTCCGCGCCATGGTGGTTTGCCAGCGCACTGCCGTAAGACATTGATGGCGGCCAATTCGATCTGCCGGAACCCATGGGCACCTGCTACTTCGGCAGCCGCCCGGAATCCGCGCTGGCTTGTTACGGCGTCCGCAATTGCAGCACCCCACAACTCTCATCAGATCAAGGAAAGTAGCTGATAAACGGCAACCCCGCCGAGGTAGCCCGCGATCCCGTAGGCAAGAAACATCTTCGAAGGCAGTTTCCACGAACCCGATTCCCGCGCCAGCACAACCAGCGTCGAAACACACATCAGCGCCATCGAGAAAAACACCAGCAGGGCAAACCCCGAGGCCGCCTCGAGGCCGCTGGAATGGATACGCTCGATCAGCGGCGCCATGTTCTCCTCGGCAAATTCGATGCCGAAGATTGTTCCCAGAGTGCCCACAAACACTTCGCGCGCCAGAAACGACGTGAGAATCGCTACGCCATAACGCCAGTCCAGCCCCATTGGCTCGAAAACCGGCTCGATGGCTCGACCAATAATTGCCAGCCAGGAAGAATTCAGATCGTCACCCCCATTGGGGAAGTAACCCAGCACCCAAACCACCACTGTCACCGCCAGGATCACGCCGCCGGCCCGGGTTACGAAGTGGCTGGAGCGATGGGTTGCGTGCCTGAGGAGTGGAATAAATGCCGGCATACGGTACGGCGGCATTTCGAGCACAAACGGCACATCAGGGCTTGAATCGCGCTCGCGTCGTGCCGCGAGGCCCGCTACGGCCAGTCCAAGCATCAAGCCGAAAAAATACACCAGAAACATAGCCAGCCCCTGCAGGCCGACGAGACCGAACATCGCGGTGGTGGACGGGATGAATGCAGCGATCAACAGCGCATAAACCGGAAGGCGCGCCGAACAGGGCATCAACGGCAATGCCATATAGGTCAGCTTGCGTTTGCGGGGTGAATCCACCGATCTGGCTGCATAAACGCCGGGGATTGCACAAGCCACGCTCGAAAGCATCGGAATAAAGCTCTTGCCGCTCAGGCCGAATGTCCGAAGCGGCCGATGGCAGATCAGCGCCGCACGCGCCATGTAACCTGAATCCTCCAGCAAGCCGACGATCAGTGTCAGGACAAAGATCTGCGGCACGAATACCAGGAACGCCCCCACACCAGAGAACAGCGCGTCGGAAGTAAAATCAGCAACCACTCCAGCCGGCAGAAGCGGCACCACCCATCCGGCAAGTGTCCCTATGCCGCTCTCCATGGCTTCCATCATGGGCGCGGCCCCGGTAAAAATGGACTGAAAAAGCACATACATGATGACGAAAAACGCCACCCCCCCCAGCCATGTGTGCAGAAAAAAGCCGTCCAGCCGATTTTGCGAACGGACCAGCACATCACTGCGTGGCCCATAACGGCGGGCCAGACTGTGGGCGGCCTGTTGCGCTAGAAGGTCGGAACTGACTTCAATGTCCCCGGGCGGCTCGTGGGGCCGCTGACGACCCGGCGATTTTCGCAACGTGTCGATCAAGTGGTCCACACCGTGGCCGGTGCGCGCCGAAAGCGGGATGACCGGTGCGCCCAAGTCCCGCGAAAGTCCATCGAAATCCAGCTCAATCCCGTGGGCATCAAGCACATCGATCATATTGGCGGCAACGATGACCCGCTTGCCGGCACGATGCGATTTTCGGATTACCTGCAGGGTCAGATACAGGCTCTTTTCCATGCGCGTGACATCGATCACGCAGATGACATGTGTCACATCAGGGTCGCCCAGGCCGCGCCTGAATTCCTCCACGGCAACCGATTCGTCACGCGACAGCGGGCGAAGAGAATAACTGCCCGGATAATCCACCAGGGTCGTATCCGGAAGCGCCGGCATCGGGCCGCTGGCCAATTCTACGGTGATGCCGGGAAAGTTGGCAACCTTGTGCCTCAGGCCGGTCAGCCGGTTGAACAGCAGCGTCTTGCCGCAGTTCGGACTGCCGATCAGCATGATTCTGTCAGACATCGGGAACGACCCGAATGCCGGCTGCGAGATCCCTATCAAGCGAATATACGGTATTGCTAACGCGATAAACTCTGGGACAACCAAACCCCGGGCGCAGCAGGCATATGACCGATTCCCCCCGATGAAAGCCCATCTCACCCAGTCGGCCACTGTACTCGGCCGGCATTGTCTTGCAAAAGTCGACGATCACCGCACGCGCACCCTTTTGCAACTGCCACAGAGTGAATTCCGATTCCACCTGTTCCACGCCATGTAGAGCTTGCATGTCCATCCGCGAATGTTAACAGTTCCTATTCGCTTTTCGTTGATCTGCATCAAATTGCTGAATTCGAATCAGCAAGCCTCACGTTCACCTCATCGAACCAAAAGGGAAATGAATTTGCGAACCACCCGTCGCGAACAGACCGGCTTTTCAGGTTCAGCGGCTCACGGCTTTTTGGGGGGCAATGGCACGAAGGCCGAAGTGGTGCGTTGGTATTCGCGATAGGCCTCACCGCGCGACCTGAGCGACTGTCTCTCGGTGTATGGAATGCCTGAGACGCGATACAGGAACAAAAGCATCAGCGCCGGGCCCAGCCAGGCCAGCCACTGGTTCGGCGCGCCCATCGCGATCAGCGGATAGGAAAACCAGTGCAACCACTCGAAAAAGTAGTTGGGATGACGGGAATAGCGCCACAAGCCGGCTCCGCAGACCTTGCCTCTGTTGGACGGATCAGCCCTGAAATGCGCGAGCTGTTGGTCAGCAATTGATTCTCCGGCCAGCGAGACCAGCCAGAAACCGACGCCTGCAATCACCCAAGCATCCAGCGCCGCATTCGAATCGTTGGCCACCACCCACGCCGGCAGCGCGAACAGCCAGGCCACCAGCGCCTGGATCATGAAAAACCAGAACAGCCAGAAATTCGCGCGGTCGCCCCAGTGGTCACGCATTGACTGGTAACGGCCGTCCTCGGTTTCATGCGCGGCCAGACGGACAAACATGTGACGCGACAGTCGAAACGACCAGGTACCGGCAACCAACACCGCCAGGATTCGCTTCTCGAGCGCGCCGCCGGAGGCAAGCGCATAGAACAATGCCTGCAATCCGATCAGCGCCGCCCAGGCGAAATCGACCCAGTCGGCCCGCCCGGAGCGGCACTGCCAGAACCACAGCGCAGTCATCACAGCGATGCTTGCGGCAAGCGCAACAAGGATGATCATATTCTGACTATGAATCTACAGCAGTTAACCGGATGTGATGCTGTTGCCGACATGAAGTTTCCTGATTATGTGCATTATTCAGCCAGCGTTCGGTGAGTGTCGCCGGACGATCCAAACAACTGTTCCGAGCCGCAAATGAACGCGAATAAACGCAAATGGCGCCCGACGCGGGCTGCATGCCCGCTGAACTCACGGGTCAGTCAGGCAGCGCCGATCGCCTCGCCGCTTTCAGCCTGAAAACTCCAATGATCGGCCGATGCTTCCTGCCATTCACTCAGCAGCGAGCACGACGGCAGATCGTCGGAAAGCAACTGACCCGATTCCAGAAACTGGTAAATCTCGGCCAGACTGCGCACATGCAGATCGTCGATGCGCCGATAGACATGATTCGGCCGGATCTGGTTTGGCGATTTCAATCCCATCGCGGCCAGCATTTCCAGAAAGGCATGAATGGTGGCCTTGTGATAACGATGCACGCGCTCGGCCTTGCCCGGGACGTGCAGGCCCTTGACCAGGGCCGGATTCTGAGTCGTGATGCCGGTCGGGCACATGTTGGAGTTGCACCTGAGCGCCTGGATGCAGCCCAGCGCGAACATCATCGCGCGCGCCGAGTTGCAGGTATCGGCCCCCAGGGCCATGGCGCGAATGATGTGAAAGGACGAAAACACCTTTCCCGAATAGATCACCCGGACCTTGTCGCGCAGGCCGGCGCCGCGCAGGCTGTTGGCGACAAACACCAGGCCGTCTCTCCCCGGCATGCCCAGAGAGTTGGAAAACTCCAGCGGTGCGGCTCCGGTGCCGCCCTCGCCGCCGTCCACGGTCACGAAGTCCGGCGCCGTGTTGACCTCCAGCATGGCCTTGACAATGGCCAGGAAATCGGTTCTGCGGCCCACACACAGTTTGATGCCCACCGGCTTGCCGTCGGAAAGTTCGCGCAGGCGGACCACGAATTCAATCAGTTCGATCGGCGTTGAAAAGGCCGAATGCCAGGGCGGCGACAGGGCCGACTCATACGGCGGCAGGCCTCTTGCCTCGGCGATCTCCGGCGTGACTTTCGCCGCCGGAAGAATTCCGCCATGGCCCGGCTTGGCACCCTGGGAGAGCTTGATCTCGACCATCCGAATCTGTTCGTTGGTGACTGTCTCGCGGAACTGTTCTGGATCGAACGAGCCGTCTTTCGCCCGGCAGCCGAAGTAGCCGGTGCCGATCTGCCAGATCAGGTCGCCCCCCGGCTCCAGGTGATAGCGGGAAACCCCGCCCTCTCCGGTGTTGTGGGCGAAGCCGCCCTCGCGCGCGCCTTCATTCAAGGCCAGGACGGCACGATTGGACAGCGCGCCGAAACTCATGGCCGAAACATTCATGTGCGAGGCCGAATACGGCTTGGTGCAGTCCGGCCCGCCGAATTCGACCCGCGGTTCCTGTTCGAGTTGCTTGACCGGCGCCAACGAATGACTGGCCCACTCATAGCCAACCCGGTAGACATCGCGCTGGGTACCGAACGGCCGGGTTTCCAGCTCGCCCTTGGCGCGTTGATAGACCAGCGCCCGGAACTCGCGCTCGACCGGATAGGCATCCAGATTGGATTCGATCAGATACTGCTGCAATTCCGGCCGGATACTTTCAATGATGTAGCGGCCGTGACCAATCAGCGGAAAATTCTTCAGCACCGTGTGCTTGTTCTGCAGCGCATCGCGCAGCCCCAGAACAAACAGCGGAACCAGCACCACCAGGCTCCATAGAACCGGCGGCCAGATCAGCCAGATCAGGCCGACCAGCGCGAAAAGAACGGCGGAGATGCCGTAAAACCAGTTGCGTACCATCTAGGCGGTCCCACGCTAAATTCAGAGGATTGTAGCAACCGACCGCAATTCCACGCGGATGATTGCGTCACCGGCCCGCGTGGGGGTGGAAACCGACCACGACCGGCGCCGGAACAGTCGCGAGCCGGAGTTCGCTCCCTCGGAGTCTGGCGTCGCCGATGAAACTGTGGGAGCGGAATCCGTCCGCGATCGGGCGTCTACAGCGCCGTCCAGCCCCCATCGACCGAGATCGTGGTGCCGGTAATCTGATCGGCCGCCGACGAGCACAGAAACACCGCGGTCCCGCCCAGTTGCTCGACGGTCGCGAACTGCCTGGACGGCTGGCGTGCCAGCATCACCTCGCGCACGACCTGCTCTCGATCCATGCCATATTTCTCCATCGTTGCCGGAATCTGCTTCTCGACCAACGGCGTCAACACGTAGCCCGGGCAGACGGCATTGACGGTGATCGGTTCTTCCGCGGTCTCCAGTGCAACCGTTTTCGTCAATCCAACCAGACCGTGCTTGGCCGCGACGTAGGCGGCCTTGTATGGCGAGGCGGTTAATCCATGCGCCGAGGCAATGTTCACGATCCGGCCCCAACCGCGCCCGCGCATGCCCGGCAGGGCCGCGGCGGTGGTGTGAAACGCCGAGGACAGCATGATTGCGATGATCGCGTCCCACTTCTCGCGCGGAAACTCGTCCACCGGCGCCACATGCTGGATGCCGGCATTGTTGACCAGAATGTCGACCGGGCCGGCCTGCACGATCAGGCCGCGGCACTGATCGGGATCGGACATATCGGCCTGGATGTAGCGCGCACCAACCCCATGTTCGACAGCAATGCGCTCGGCCAGCGCGTGGTCCTCTTCGGTGTCGGTAAACGAATTCAGCACCACGTCCGCGCCGGCTCTTGCCAGTTCTCCGGCCACGCCCAGCCCGATACCGGAGTTGGAGCCGGTGATGACGGCGGTTTTACCCTTAAATGTCATTGCGACAGTCCTCGGATCCAGATCGATAATGCCCCCGATATTAAACGGCTCAGTGACTCCCGCAAACTGAACTTTGGTGCATGGTTCAGAGAAATTCCAGCAACAACTGCGTCAGGGCGACTTCAGTGGCGGCAAACGTCTGGAAAGACTCAGCCTTGCTATTACTGTTGATGGCCACCGCCAACTGCAACTCAGGGTAAACCACCAGCCAGCTCATGGCCCCCTTGGACACACCGCCATGATGCGCATGCAACAGCGGTTTGCCTTGATACTCGATCAGGCTGGAGGGATTGACACGCCAGCCCACGGCATAGGATTGCGCATTGACTTGTCCACTGGCCAGCCTCCGCGGCGACCAGAACTGCTGGCGCACCGACGGTTTGATATAGCCATCGTCCAGCCAGGCGCTGCCCAACCTGACCAGATCAGAGGAGCTGGACAACAGCCCGCCGCCTGGCCATTTCAGGCTCAAATCAACATCTCGCCAGGGTCTGACCTGGCCGTCCGGGCGCAGCCGATAAAACGTTGCCATGCCCGCCGGTCGGCGCCTGACATCATCCACGCTCGTGGCATTCATCTGCAGCGGCCCAAACACCAGCGATTGCATCAGCGCAGGATAGTCCTGCCCGGTGATGCGCGTCATGACGTGAGCATTCACGTTGGTGTCAAAAGACGAATAGTGGAAATCGGTACCCGGCTTGAACAATAGCTCGCTGTCATCAAACACCGCCAGCATGTCATCGGTGCCGGTAAAGCGCCGGCCGAGCCGGATGGTCTGATACACCCCCCACCAGTCCCGGTTTTCCGTGTATCCCGGCAAACCGGCGGTGTGTGATGCCAATTGCCTGGGTGTCAGTGTCTGCCATTCGGTGTTCGGCAAGTCATCGACGTAGCGGCTGATGGGTGCATCCAGATCCAGTTGACCTGACTGCACCAGTCTGGCCAGGGCGGTGGCAGTCAGTGCCTTGGAACTGCTGCCGATGCGATACACAGTGTTGACACTGGCCGGCACCGGCGGCCGAAGGCTGGCCCAACCTGCCGTCGCCGCCCAGATGATCTCTCCTTGATGCGCTATCGCTGCCGACAGCGCCGGCGTACCGATGCGCTCGCGCTCAATCAGCAGTTGCTCCATCGCCGCCGCGGCAAACGCTCGGTATTCGGGCAGAAAGATCTGATCAGCGGGTGGCTCGCCCTTCGGCAGCTTCTGCCAGCCCCATGGCGGGGTCAGGTGATCGGTGCTGTGACTGATCCATGCGGCTGTCAGCAACAGCAGGGGCAATACCAGAAAGAGAATCTTCCGCTTCATCCAACATCCGCAGCGCTAC
>CAYVPB010000041.1:0-26185 GCA_964453565.1 uncultured Halomonas sp. | reverse complement strand
GCCGAATTTCAATGAAATATCAGGTCGACGCCATGGCCTGAAAGGCGACGCATCTCAATAATGGCATACCAGTGTTGCAAAAGAGCGGGAGACGATAATGCGTAAATTAATTCCATGCACGACCAATAAATCCGCTGACTGGACCATCGCCGCAGTAGCGCTCACACTGCTGGGGACTCTGATGTTTTCCGCCGCAGCCGCAAACGAAAATGATGACATCCCATACGCTCGGGGTGATGACCCGGCCGGCGTGCTGATCGGCTGGGGAGGGCAGCCGACGCAGTGGATCTACCCGGTGGTCTTCACCCATATCGATGGCCAGACCATCGCTGATCGGGAAGTGCTCTATCTCAAGCCCGGCGAGTACGAGGTCCAGATGCGCTCGTTTATCAAGAATGCCCCAGGATTGCGGCGTTCTTCGGCACGCGGCCGACAGGAACAAGGCTACAACCGCATCACGGTCGTGGTCGAGGAAGGCAAGCGCTACCACATTGGCATGAAGCAGGACCGCACGCGCAACATCCGGCCGTTAAAGGCCGTGGTCTACAAGGTGGAAGACACGAACCCCGGCGACGACGAATAGCGGCGACCTTCAGCGGGCCAGCAGCACCAGCAGGGTCGGGCCTGCGATGACGGCGGCGATTATCGGCAGCAGCACGCGCACGCCCAGCGCGGTGCCGCCGACGCCCCATGCCATCGACGCCTTGACCAGCGAATTGACGACGGATGCAATCAAAATCCCGATGCCGGCGCTGTACAACATGACTTCGGTGCCGGCCATTTGCGCCAGCGATAAAGTGATGGCGTCGACATCGGCAATGCCCGAAGCCGCCGCCAGCACGTAAATACCGGCATCGCCATACCATTCGGTCAAGGCGCGCCCCAGCAGCATGACAGCAGCCAGAACGGCGCCGAAGAAAACTGCCGACCTCAACTCCAGCGGATTGGTTGGCAACAGATCATCACTGGCTTCCATCTGGCCGGCGCGCCAGACATAGAGCCCGGCCGGCGCGAAAAGCAGCAGCGTCATGACCAGAACCGGCCACAGCAAATCGCACAACAACGGCGCATGCACGACTGAAGCCACCAGCAGCATGCGCGGAAACATGGTG
The DNA here is from genome assembly GCA_964453565.1 of uncultured Halomonas sp. Classification (GTDB taxonomy): domain Bacteria; phylum Pseudomonadota; class Gammaproteobacteria; order Xanthomonadales; family Wenzhouxiangellaceae. Next base: position 25,073 of record CAYVPB010000041.1, on the reverse strand, counting down.
CCGCAGGCCAGCAGGATTCCCGCGGCGGAAATTTTTGCGGTTCGGCTCTTTTCCCCGGAATCACGATGCAGTCTGGCGAGGTTCAGCGTAGTTGCCGTCGACGAGGCCAGGCCACCGAACAAGCCGGTAAACAGCGTACCCTTGCGCGCCCCGGCAATCCGGATCGCAAAGTAGCCGGCGAACGACAGCGTCGCAATCAGCACCACCATCCACCAGATGACATAGGGGTTGAGTGCCTGCCACGGGCCGAAGCCCCGATTCGGCAACAATGGCAGCACAACCACCGAGATCAGCAGCAGCTTGAAGGCGGCATAAAGCTCGGGCCGATTCAGCGCTTTCAACCAGCCGTGCATCTGCGACTTGTAGCCGAGTAACAACACCATGATGACCGCACCCGCGGCGGCCGTGGCAAGCTGACCCAGGCCAGCCATGACCGCCAGCAGCAGTGTTGCAATCGCAGCGACCTCAGTGGTCAAGCCGACGTCGCCCCGGCGACTGCTAGTGACCCGGTACGCCACCGCCAGCAGAACGGCAAGGCCAAGAACCAAGAAACCGATCAACACGCCGCCCAGCGGCTCGACAAGCAGCCCGGCCAATCCACCAGCCAGACCGATCAGTGCCATGGTCCGAAAACCCAGACCGCGCCCGCCTTCCTCGCGATGGCGCGTCTTCCAGCCACGCTCCAGCCCGACCAGCAGGCCAATCGCCAGCGCCACCGCCAGCCGCCATGCCCATTCGAGTTCGAAACCGTTCATGCTTCCAGCATACTCGACCGGCCCGGCTGCGTGCCATCATGCCTTGGCCTCACCAAGCCCTTGTGGCACGCACTGCGAGGTCCTGGTTGCCGCACAAATTCCGGAACACTGCCGGGTTGGGTTCCGGCGATGGTCCTCGATACCGATCTACGCGATGCGCTCGTCAATTTTGGCAGGCAAGGCGGCAAGTATGGCGGGAGTTACAGATTGAAGCGATCCAGGGTCGTGACCTTGTGCCAGGCGGCAACGAAGTCCGTGACGAACTTTTCATTACCGGCGCCGGCGGCATAGACTTCTGCCACCGCACGCAGTTTGGAGTTGGAGCCCAAGACCAGGTCGACCGGTGTGGCGGTCCGTTTCAGCTCAACCGAGGCGCGTTCATGGCCCTGCGAAATGCCCCCGGATAACGCTGGATCAGCCGCGGTGACAGCCAGGCCAGGATCAGCAGGCCGGGAACCACGGCGACGGCGGTCAGGATAAAGAACAGGGGCCAGTTGCCACCGAGCATATCTACAGCCCAACCGCTGCCGGAAGCCAGCGTGGTGCGGCCGAGGTTGCCGATGGAGGCCAGCAACGCGTACTGGGTGGCCGTGAAGGTGTGGCTGGTCAGGAAGGTGATGAAGGCCATGAACGCCACCGTGCCCATCGCGGCGGTAAAACCGTCGACGACGACTGTCAATGACAACAACCATGGTTCGGGCCCGACCACGGCCAGCCACGAGAACATCAGATTGGTCGAAGCCATCGCGATGCCACCGATGAAAAGCCCCCGGATAATGCCGAAGCGGGCGTTGACCATCGATCCGGCGATCGCGAACACCACGGTGACCCACCAGTTGAGCAGCTTCGAGTAGGTGCCGATCTGATCATTGGTGAATCCGACTTCCTTGTAGAACACGATCGACATCCGGCCGAGAAAGGCCTCGCCGATCTTGAACAGCAACACGAAGGCGAGGATGGACACCGCCAGCTTTACGCCATTGCGGGCGAAAAACTCTGCCAGTGGCTCAACCACTGCGCGGCGGATGCGGCGGGCCAGCGACTCTCCGGCATCTTCGATCACACGGGCAGCTTCGGGCTGGGGCGCCAGAGCGACGACCGCGGCGATGAATCCCGGCCAGATCGCCGCCATCCCCAGGTAGGCCGCATTCCAGCCGCCAGGCAAAGCGTCTACAAACCAGAACGGCAGCGCGCCTAGCAGGCCATAGCCGGTCCACCAGCCCGAGGTGGCCATCGCCGAGCCATAGGAGATCCGGGCCTGGTCCTCTCGCGGGATAAGTTCGACCCGATAGGCGTCAATGGCCACATCCTGGGTCGCCGACAGGAATGCGATGACCAGCAGGACAACGCCGGTGCCGAGCAGCATTGCGTCGGGCTGGACGCGACTGAGCACCAGCGTGGCGGCCAGCAGCCCGAACTGCATCGCCACGATCCAGCCTCTTCGCTTACCCAGCCGCCCCAGCCAGACCGGGCTGAACCGGTCCAGCAACGGCGCCCACAGAAAGTTGAGCGCATACATCGCCGTGACGCCGCCGATCAGGCCGATCGCCGAGCGACTGATGCCCAGTTCGGCAAGCCAGGCCGACATTGCAGAACCGATCAGCACCCACGGGTAGCCCGAAGCCATGCCGAGCAGAAAGATCACTGCCAGCCGGCGGTCGTGCCAGGCTTCCAGCAGGGCTCCTATGCCGGTGGTGGTGGTCGGGTTGGTCATCGGCAAAGGCCGCCCCCACTCCGGCTCTCCCCCGCAACCGGGGGAGGGGGCCTCGAGCTGTCCGGCAGGTCCCGTTTCACAGGTCGCCGTCGTAGTCGAGGATCAGCGGCGCGTGGTCGGAAAAGCGCCGGTCGGTGTAGATGCGCGCACGACCGACATTGTCGGCCGGACCGGAACTTGTGACCTGATAGTCGATGCGCCAGCCGACATTCTTGTCCCAGGCCCGCCCCCGATTGGACCACCAGGTGTATTGCTCGGGCCGCGCATCGACCCGGCGGAATGCATCATTCAGGCCGACCGGACCGAATACCTCGTCCATCCAGGCTCTTTCCTCGGGCAGAAAGCCGGAATTTTTCTGGTTGGATTTCCAGTTCTTCAGGTCGATTTCCCGGTGCGCGATGTTCCAGTCGCCGCAGAGGATCCAGTCGCGGCCCGAGCTTGCCCATTCGGCCAGCTTTGGCTTGAGGAAATCCATGCAACGGTATTTGAACTGCTGGCGCTGGTCGCCCGAGGTGCCTGATGGAAGATACAGCGAAACGATGCTGGTGTTGCCGAAGTCGGCCTGCAGCCAGCGCCCCTCACGGTCGAATTCCGCCCAGCCGATGCCGGCCTGGACGCGATCGGGCTCCGTTCGCGCATAGATCGCCACGCCCGAATACCCTTTTTTTTCCGCGTCGTGGTACACGCAGGTGTTCATGTAGCGCGGCCTGAAAACCGGATCATCGAGCTGATGTTCCTGCGCTTTGGTCTCCTGAATGCAGACCACATCGGCACGCTGGCGGCCGAGCCAGTCAAAAACCCCCTTGCGCGCCGCGGCGCGGATGCCGTTGGCGTTGAGCGTAATGATGCGCATTCGGTCACGTCAATGAAAGGTGGGTCAATGGTAAACCGTCGACCACGAGAGTGCACCCCGCCACTCATTCGGTGACATTGAATGTTACAAAATGAGTGGCGGGGTCCACTAGACTGTGGCGGATGAAACCCTGGACCGAAAAATTCATTGCGCTGGCGCGCGAAGTCGGGGCATTGAAGTTCGGCCGCTTCGAGCTCAAGTCGGGGCGTATCAGTCCGTATTTCTTCAATGCCGGTGCTTTCTGTGATGGCTCGTCCATTGATGCACTCGCCGGCTGCTATGCCGACGCCATCCTCGAGGCGATGCGCTCGTGCGGACTGGAATTCGACCTGATTTTCGGCCCTGCATACAAGGGCATTCCGTTGGCCGCAACAGTGGCCGCCAGTCTGAGCCGCCGACATGGCGTCGACGTGCCCGTCGCTTATAACCGCAAGGAAGCCAAGAGCCATGGTGAAGGCGGCAATCTGGTCGGGGCGGCAGTCAAAGGACGGGTCTTGGTCGTCGACGACGTACTTTCGGCCGGGACCGCCTTCGCCCACGCCTGCGCAATGATCGGGGCTGCGAATGCCAGAGTGGTAGCACTTGCCGTGGGCCTGGACCGGCAGGAACGCGGAACCGGCATGGCCTCGGCCGGGTCAGAACTGAAACGCAAGGGAGTTTCCCTGATCTCGATTGCCCGACTGGATGATCTGATCAGCGACCTTCGCGATGACCGTCCGAGTTCGGACCTGCTGTCTGCTATGCTCGAATATCGAAAGGTGTACGGGGCTTGAGCCCGGGTGATTTTTCCGCATGAAACCCTGTTTGACAATCCGCTTGACAATTCCGATAGCGTTTCTGGTTACAAGTATCACCGCTACGGTGCTCGCCCAGTCGGTCTACAAGTGGGTCGACGAAGACGGCAATATCCACTACAGCCAGGCGTTGCCGCCGGAGCGGGTGCGTGAAGCGCACGAGCGGCTGAGCCCGGACGGGCTGGTGATCGAACGCGTGGCGCGCGTTCAAAGTGAACAGGAGCGGGCTGAACTCGAAGCCCTGCAACGCCAGCAGGCCGAGGAATCTGAACGACAACGTCTGCAGGCGCAGCAGGACCGGCTGTTTCTGGCCGCCTACCCCACCGAGCAGCACCTCCGGCGCGCAAATTCGGCAATTCGCGAAACGCTTGAGTCCGAGCGACGCTCGCTGCTTTCGGTCATCGATCAGACCCGGGCCCGATTCAGCTCCGGCATCGAACAGGCAGCGGCTTATGAGCGTCGCGGAGAAGATGTGCCGGACTACCTCGAACAGCAGGTTGCCGACGCCCGCAACAGGCTCGCCGAACTCAATGAGCAACTTGGCAATCTTGACCGACGCATGCAAGATCTCGACGCCGAGCTTTCGGCCAATCTCGAGCGTCACCGCCGCCTCACCAATCCCGGCTGAGCTTTCCAGTGGCCGGCCCCGATTCCTGCTTTACTCGTTGCCAGCACTGCCGGGCCATTCTGCCGCTTGACGTGAGCCATCTGGCCCAGGCCGGGGGGATGGTGCGTTGTGGAGAATGCGGCCGCACCCTGAATGCCCTGGCCTCACTCTATCCCGCTTTTCCCGGCGACGATGTCCAGGCAATTCGTCCGACCGGAATGCCGCCGATGCTGCAACCCTACATCGAGCAGGAAGACATGATCGAATCTTTCGGCCAGGCAAACCCGGCGACGCGCGATGATGACCACCGGGGTCCGGTGCTGCATCTGGATCTGGAAAGCGAACCGGCACCGCGATGGACCCGATTGGCATGGCCGCTGGTCGTTTTGTTGCTGCTGGGAATGCTGGCCCTGCAGCTTTTCGGTCCCGAGCGCTGGCGGGTGGACCCGTCCATGTTCGGGCTGGCGCCGGTCGGTCCGGTATTCGACGCCGAAGCCGTACGGCTGGTTTCGCGCGACATGCATCCGCATCCATCCCTGAGCGATGCCTGGGTGATCAGCGCGGTGCTGGAAAATCGGGGGCGCAACCCCATCGCCTGGCCGCAGATCGAATTGCGGCTGTTCGATTCCAGCCAGCAGGTCGTGGCGCGGCGCAGGCTGGCGCCGGGAGCCTACCTCGATGACAACGCCAGCACGGAAACAGGATTCCAGCCGAACCTGCTGTTGCCGGTGGTGCTGGAAATCTCGGTTTCCGGGTCGCAGCCGGCAGGCTTCAGCATGACTTTCCACGACTGAAAAAGGGATCGAATCCAGCCCGGTTTCCAGCCAACCCTGTGCTAAATTGACGGGCCTTGACGCATCTCATCGAGCGCTGCGCGGCAAACGACAACAAGATCCGGGGATCATGGCAGGTCAGGATTCGCAATCACCACCAAAATGTCTGAGAGAGATGGTCGAGTTCGCGGTTCGACAATATCTCAACGACATGGGCAACACACCGCCCGACAATCTTCATGAACGCATTCTGGTGGAAGTCGAAAAACCGCTGATTCGCACCGTGCTCGAACATACCGGTGGCAACCAGTCGCGCGCAGCCGGGATTCTGGGGGTCACGCGTTCGACACTGCGCAGTCGCATTCGACGCTACAAACTGTGAACCAGGGCGAAATTCATATCCGGCGTGCGCTGATCAGCGTCTCGGACAAGAATGGCCTGATTGAACTGGCCCGGGCACTGGCCGGCCATGGCGTGGAAATCCTGTCCACGGGCGGTTCGGCGCGGATGATGGCCGAAGCCGGTCTGAGCGTGACCCAGGTGTCCGATCACACCGGCTTCCCGGAAATCATGGGCGGGCGGGTCAAGACCTTGCACCCGCGCATTCACGGCGGGATTCTGGCCCGGCGCGGGACCGACGACGAAATTGCCCGCAGCCATGATCTGCCGCCCATCGATCTGGTCGTGGTCAATCTGTATCCGTTCGCCCGGACCATCTCCGACCCCGATTGCGACCTCGACCTTGCCATCGAGAATATCGATATCGGCGGGCCGGCACTTTTGCGCGCAGCGGCCAAGAACCATGAATCGGTCACCGTTGTGACCGACCCGGCCGACTATGCGCGGCTGATCGAAACCCTGCCGCTGGCGCCGACGCTTGAGGCCAGGCGCGAACTGGCGACCCGTGCCTTTGCCCACACCGCCACCTATGATGGCCAGATCAGCCAGTGGCTGGCGACTCGCAACGGCAATCCGCCTGAGCTGCCCCAATTGCTCAACCTCGCACTGGAAAGGCATCAGGCGCTGCGTTATGGCGAGAACCCGCATCAGTCGGCCGGCCTATACGTCCGTCGCGGCTCACCGCCGGCCGGCGTGGCCGGGGCTAAGCTGCTGCAGGGCAAGCCGCTTTCCTACAATAACCTGCTCGATGCCGATGCCGCCTGGCACGCAGCCGGGTTGTTCCGGGAAGCCTGCGCCTGTATCGTGGTCAAACACGGCAATCCGTGCGGCGCGGCCGTGGCCGATCATCCTGAATCTGCTTGCAAACGTGCGCTTGAATGCGACCCTACCTCCGCATTCGGCGGTATCTTCGCCTTCAATCGCGGCCTTGACGCCGGTGCTGCCGAGCTGATTGCCGCACGCTTTGCCGAAGTCGTCCTGGCCCCGGGCTTTGCCCGGGAAGCACTTGAAAGACTCGGCACCAAACCCGGTTTGCGCCTGTTACAGCCGGCCGGAGATGATGGCGAAGCGCTGGAACTGCGCTCGATCAGCGGCGGTTGGCTGGCGCAACAGAGTGATCCACTCGGAGATATTCCCGAAGACTGGAAAGTCGTGACTCTTCGCCAACCTGATGAAAGCCAATGGCAGGCAATGCGCTTTTGCTGGACCATCGCTGCGACGGTGCGCTCGAATGCAATTGTGCTGGCGCGGGGAAACCGGACTCTCGGCATCGGCGCCGGCCAGATGTCGCGCGTCGATGCCGTGCGCATTGCGATCATGAAAGCTCGCGATCACGATCATGGGCTGGAAGGTGCCAGCCTCGCATCGGACGCATTTTTCCCTTTCGCAGACGGGCTGGAAGCGGCAGCAAAAGCCGGAATCACCAGCGTGATTCAGCCCGGTGGCTCAAAGCGTGATGCCGAAGTCACTGCCGCGGCCGACCGTTACGGCATGACGATGGTTTTCACCGGCAACCGCCATTTTCGGCATTAACTGCGGGATCAAATGCTAGTGGTCCTTCAACCTGATAATTCAGGATTCAGTTGGTCTGTCGGCGTTCAGGGCAAGGCGCGGCTCGCAGTGAACGGCAAGCCCTTTACAAGGGGCGGAACGCAGCAATGTCGACTGAGAGGCACTTCCGAAGGGCGATCCGGAAAGCGCTCATCCGCGGCGTTAGGGCTCCTGGAAAGGCAATAAGCATCCCCGGTGAGCCCTGCCTTCCAGCGAAGCGCTTTCCGACTCGCTGAATGTTACAGAATTAGTGACGGGGTACACTGGCCATCCCCGCTCCCGGGGCGGTGTATGCTTGTTGTTCGGGCATCAAATGTGCCAACAATGAATCCGCATCCCGCCGAGCTCGTCATCGCGATTCAACTGGTTCAGTCCCTCATCGCGCTGATGCTGGCCTCCCTGCTGGGCTACTTTCATCACGGCTTTCGCCACTCTTTCCTGCGCCTGTGGGCTTTCAGCGCAATCGCGCTTGCAGTCTACCTGATCGCATCGGCAATCTCCCTGGGCCTGTACCGGGCCGGGCCGGAACTTGACTACCCGCGGCTGGGCTTCACCGTGTTATCACTGGCCGCAGCGTATGCGCATATCGTCTGGTTGATGCTCGGCACCCGGGAAGCAGCCGGCTATCGGAAACTGCGCCTCGGGATCGAGGCGATCATGGTCAGCGTTGCGGCCCTGTTCGGAATCGCCAGTGCATTGGTTTTTCCGTTCGTCGCGGACTCATCGGAGTTACGCGTACTGTTACGCGTCGATCTGCGTTATCTTTTGACTGGGCTTGCGTTCATCGTGGCCGGCAGTCTGCTGTGGCGTCTTCAACGCGGCAGCGGCTACATCGGCGCCCGTCTGGGTGCGATCGGCTTTACCCTGTATGGCTTGCAGATGCTGCATGTGCTGGCGCTCAACCTGGCCATGCACAGCGGCAGCCCGCCGGTTTTCTACAGCTCTTACAGCGGCCTGCTGGAACTGTTGTTTCAGGTCATATTCTCACTCGGTATCGTGGTCTGGCTGCTGGAAATTCAGCGAGATCGGGTCCGTATCGCGCATTCGCAACTCGAATTCGCGCAACGCCACGACCGGGTTACGGGGTTACCCAATCGCGAGCTGCTGCTGGAGGAAATTTCGCGTCTGATCGGACAGAATGGGTCGCCCCGCCTCGCAGTGGTTTCTCTGGGCCTGGCGCGATTTACCTTGATGCAGCAGGCGCTGGGCTGGCAACGCGTCGAGCGGCTGTTCAAGATCGTCTCTCTGCGACTGCATCAGGCCATCAGTTCACGCTGCGTGCTGGGTCGGGTCGCGGAACGCGACCTGGTTGTGGTGCGGCCGACTCAAGCGAGCCCCGAGGAGATCCTGTCGTGGGTCCACGGTCTACTAGCCACTGCCTCGCGACCGGTGGAGAGCGAAGGTCAGGAAATCTATCCGGTGTTCCAGGCCGGCGTCAGCATGTTCCCCGAAGACGGACACGAACCCGGTGATCTTGTTGACGCCAGTCAGCGTGCGCTGGTCCACTCTGGCATGATCGGCCGTGAGGTGACCTTCTACCGGCAACTGGAGTTGCATCAATTCGGCCCCGGCGAAAGCGAACTGCAATTCGACAGCGAACTTCGGCAAGGCCTGGAACTCGACCAGTTCACCCTGCATTACCAGCCGATCGTGAATCTTGCCGAAAACCGCGTCGCCGGCTTCGAGGCACTGCTGCGATGGGATCATCCCCGACATGGCTGCCTCCGGCCTGAACGATTTCTCGATCAGGCCGCGGCAATCGGGCTGCTCGACAAGCTCGAATCATTCGTGCTGAGCACGGCGATCGGCCAGTTGGCGCGCTGGACTCTGATTGATGCGCGCCTGAGCATGTCGATCAACCTGAGTGCGCGCCGGTTTCAGCAGGCGGATCTGCCCGACGAGGTTCTGGGACTCTGCCGTCGACATGGGGTCAGTGCCACTCGTGTCGAAATCGAGATTACCGAGAGTACCGCGCTCAGCGACCTCGAGCGGGCAAGACAGCAGATCGAAGCGCTGACCGGCGCCGGCATTGCAGTTGCACTGGATGACTTCGGCACCGGCTACAACAGCCTGGCCAACCTGTCGGTACTGCCGGTCAATCGAATCAAGCTCGACCGTGCGTTCATCGAAGGACTGGACACGAGTTCGCGCAAACAGGAGCTGGTAGCGGCCATGATCGAACTGAGCCACCGACTCGAAATCAGCCTGGTGGCCGAAGGCGTGGAGACTGCAGCGCAGTGGGACTTTCTGGCCGAAAAAAACTGCGATTTCGTCCAGGGCTTTCTGGTTCGAGAACCGGTCGCGGCAACTGAATGCCGATTCGAACTTCATTCATCGCGCTGAACTTCGGCAATTCTTGCCGCCCGCGCCCGCCTCAACTCCTCGCCCAGCGCCTTGCCGGAGAATCCGGCCGCTGCCAACGTTCCGGCGTCGACTTCACGAGCCGCGGCAAACGCCTTTCGCAACCAGCGCGCGGGAGGATAGTCGACTTCAGCCCGACCCTTGCGGCCGCGCTTGTCGGCTTCGCATGCGGCCAGAAAGGCTTCCAGGCGCCCGGGTCGGCGATAGACATCCAGGCGACCCAGCAAACGCTCTGCCGTGGCCGGCCTCAATTCAAGCGCTCGATGACAAACCAGGTGATAGCGGCATACCAGAAGCGCCAGTTCACGCATCTCGCGCGGAACCTTCAGACGCTCACATACCGCTTGCACCGGAGCCACGCCAAGCTGTTCATGACCTTGATGTTTGGGTAACTGCTCGGCCGGCGTCAATGCCTTTCCAAGGTCGTGGACCAGGCACGCAAAACGCACCTCCAGCGAAGTCTGCATCCGCGCTGCCTGATCAATGACCATCAAGGTGTGGACGCCTGCGTCAATTTCCGGGTGGAATTCGGGGACCTGGGGAACCCCCCATAGCGCCTCGAGTTCGGGAAATAGGCGATCCAGCGCGCCGCACTGTCTGAGGAATACAAAGAAGCGCGACGGCCGGTCATGCATCAGGGCTCGCGACATTTCCTGCCAGACCCGTTCGGCCACAAGATAGTCGACCTCGCCGGCGGTCACGATCTCCCTGCACAGGGTCAGGGTTTCTTCGGCAACCTCGAAATCGGAAAAACGGGTTGCAAACCGCGCAAGCCGCAGCAGTCGCACCGGATCCTCGCGGAATGCCGGGGACACATGACGCAGCATCCGGGCCTTGAGATCATGACGACCGCCAAACGGATCCAGCAAGCGACCATGGCGATCCTCGGCGATCGCATTGACGGTCAGATCACGACGTCTCAGGTCGTCTTCCAGGCTCACCTCGGGGCCGGTATGGAACACGAACCCCTGGTAACCAGGGGCGGTCTTGCGCTCGGTACGGGCGAGTGCAAACTCCTCGCCCGTTTCCGGGTGCAGGAACACCGGAAAATCGCGGCCAACGGCGCGGAAACCCCGCCGCCGAAGCTCTTCCGGGGTACAACTCACCACCACGAAATCATGCTCAGCGGGCCTGAGCCCGAGCAGCTCGTCACGAATTGCGCCGCCGACCCGGAACACCTCCAGCCCGGCCAGACGACAGTCGGCAGCCCACGCCGGCGGCGCATTCATATCCCGCCCGCCCATGCCGGTGAAGCTGTCGCGGAAGCAGCCAGCAGCGATGAAAAACGATCGAGAAAGCTTTCGTGAAGCCCGAACATCACAAACCATCGAGGCCGCCCGTGGTCAATCCGCGATTCGCCGTAAATCATGATCTTCATTGCATTCCCACCTTCGGGCTGTCCGGCTTGAGTTTTTCGCGCAGCTCATCAATTCCATGCTTGTCCAGCGGCAACAGAAGATTTCCGCTGGCATCAACATATCCAATCAGGCCGACGTCGTGGTGAAGCAGGGGACCCGGCTCTCGCGACCGCTCGGATTGACGGGCCTGCTGCACCAGCCAGTGCCCGGACGGCCCAGTTTGCAACAGGCTTGATTGTGGACTGACCTGCCAGTCAATCAGGCAGGCGTCTAGCAGCGCCGCGGTCTGGCGGAACGCGCGCAGCCAACGCGCATAATCGTCGAGCTGCCCGGGCTCTGCCGGCAACGGTTCGAACCCGAATTGCCAGCAGGCCTGTCGCGGCAACCACTGGGCGGTCAAGCCGGCAGGCAAGTCCAGTTGTCCGCGCCTTTCCGGTTCCAGGATGGCATGCTCGACCGGCGGCCAGAACGGATCCAGGCGGGCGCCGGCCAACTGCATCTTCAAAAGCGCCATCAGGTCCATCCTTGTCAGCAACTGGCCATGCACGGGTTCCAGACCTGTGCAATCGGCCAGCGTGGCCAAAGCAGGAGGCCGCAATCCACCGAGATCGAACAATCGCTGCTCCAGATCGGTTTCAATCGCCGCGGCAACCGACCCGGACACGGACAAAAGCAGCGGCAGACAGACAAACAGCGAACCGGCAATCGATTCGCCCGGCATCAGCGCCGGATAGGGGATGCGGCCGCCGGATGCACCAAGTGCGATCACGCCCGGCTGACCATCGGCTTCACGCGAGGCGATCTCGATCAGCGTCCTGAATGCGCCCCGGGCCGGCGACAGCACCTGACCGGGCTCCAGAAGGGCCGGTCCCGCCAGCAAGCGACCCAAGGTCACCGCGGCACTGCAGACCGCCAGGTCCTCGGCCACGAATCCTGCCAGGCGCTCGCTTTGGGCGCGATCCAGCACGAAACGGACGTCATTGCCCGGGGGCCGGATCTCGATACCGACGGCCAACGGGATATGATGAACACTTGACGGCATGCTTCAATTTCCAGCAGGACCGATGCAGGAGAAACCAGCGCTCAGGAAGCCAATGGAAGAGATCACGAAGCCCATGGAACTGGATTGGCGATTACAGCGGTTTGATGAACTCACGACGTTGCAATTGTATGCACTGCTTGTCGAGCGGGTGACAGTGTTCGTGGTCGAGCAGAACTGCGCCTACCCCGAACTTGACGGTCTGGACCCCGCGGCACTGCACCTGTCAGCGTGGTCAAGGCAGGGCAGGCCGGTCGCCTATGCCCGCATTCTGGGGCCGGGAAAACGCTTTGCCGAGCCTTCGATTGGCCGGGTACTGATCGTGGCCGGATTTCGCCATCTCGGGTTGGGTCGGGCGGTCATGCGGCGCGCGATCACTGCGATCCGGCAGCGCTGGCCGCGATCACCGATCCGGCTTTCGGCGCAGCAGCATCTCGAGCACTTCTATGCCGGCCTGGGCTTTGTGACCGTCTCACCCGCCTATGACGAGGACGGCATTGCGCATATCGATATGCTGCTGGCGACTTCCGAAGGCTGTCCCGAATCCGGAATGCCGCCCGGCAACTGACCGGTCAGAACAGTGAGAACGGCGACTTGCGCCTTCCACCACTCTGGGCTGATCGAGCACCGCGGCGCCGACGTCGCATGCGCGAAAGCAGCGCCTGTTCGCGGGCTTCGAGATAATCGGTGCGGTTGAGCTCCTCCGGCTTCTTGCCCAGTCGCTTCGCCTCGGCGGTACGATACTTGACAAAATCATCGTAGGCTTCGAGTTCCGGCTTGAGCTCACGCGCCAGCAGCTCGATCATGATCGCGTCATCGAGGAATCCGATTCCGGGGATGCTGTCCGGAATGAGATCGTCGGACTGCACCAGGTAGGCCAGCGCGGTCACGATACGCTTGCGCCCGACCTCCTGCATGCCCCAGCCTTCGTCTTCGAGCATGTCGATCATACTGTGCACCAGCGCCAGCCGGTCCTTGATGAAGTCCGACGGCTTATTGCCGGAAATTTCTTCCAGCAATGCACGCGCGCCGGCAATCACCTGGTCGGGATCGACCTCGCTGCTGGATTCCATGGCCTGACGGGCAAGCTTGCGGAAGTGCGAAAGATCCTTGTCGGACAGTTCAATGACAATGCGCATGGTCATGTTTTGTGCTCCATTGAAAGGGGGTGCGGGCAGCAGCCCGACGACGCCTGATTTTCATGAGTGTCAAGCATAAAGAAAAGTGCGAGCCGATGCACGTGCAATGGGTCACGAAAGTTTCAGCGGAAGTTTCCCGGCTGACCGGGCACGGGGTGAAGGAAACCGGATTGTTCGATTGTGCCGTTTCGCTGGCCACTCAGGACCATCTCGGCCTGCAGCAGATAGGCAACATTGCGCTGTTCCGATTCGGTCGCAGCGACCAGCCGGCCGGACGCATCAGACCTGTCTGGAGCTTCCAGATCGATCCTTTCACGGCCGCGCGGATCAATGCCTAGCATGGTCGTCCACTCATTTTCCAGCAGATCGAGCTCCTCGATTTCCAGCCTGAGGTGAATGGTCTCGACCAGAATCTCGTGATCGTTGTGATTGTGCAACAGCAATGACAGATAGATTTGGCCGTTTTCCAGGCGAATGTTCTCGACCTGTACGCCGGGCGGTTGCAGTCGCACCTCAATTCGCCCGCCGACACAGCCGGTGATCAGCAGCAACAGCATCAGGCCCGGGATCAATCGCATCAGGCAGGCACTCCGATTTTCCCTCCAAACGGCGATTGTAGGCACAATCGCTACCCGATTGCCAGCGGTTTTCCGACCGGAGCGTTCATCACGGCCCCATCACGCTCGGGAGCCATGCTTTCGGCCCACTCAATTTCACTGCATTTCCATGAGCGTCCAAGCCCCTCGCTTTCCAGCCGGATCCACCGCCCTGGTCCAGGGCGCCAGCCGGGGCATTGGCCTGGGTCTGGTGCACAATCTGCTTGACGACGACCGCTTCGAGCATATCATCGCTACCTGTCGGGAACCGGACCAGGCCCAAGCCCTTCGGCAAATCGGGGACTCGCGTCTCGAAATATCCGCACTGGACATTTCCCGCCCCGATCAGATCGAGCTGTTCGGCAACCGTTTGCGGGATGAAGGCGTCAGGATTCATCTGTCAATCAACGTCGCCGGCGTGCTGCATGGGCCCGGTTTTGATCCGGAGAAAAAACTGGAAGATCTCGATCCGGATGTGCTCCGACACGTATTCACGGTCAATGCTTTCGGTCCGATTCTGTTGCTCAAGGCGTTGCGCCCGCTGCTGGCGTCGGGGGGGAAATCAGTTTTCGCCGCCATCTCGGCCCGGGTCGGGTCAATCGGCGACAACCGCCTGGGCGGGTGGTACGCCTATCGCGCGTCCAAGGCGGCACTGAACCAGTTCCTGAAAACCGCCTCGGTAGAAATGGCCCGGCGCAATCGCAACGTCATTGTCGCGGCGCTGCATCCGGGCACCACCGACACCGAACTGTCGAGCCCGTTCCAGGCCCGGGTTCCCGCGGGCAAGCTGTTTCCGGTCGAAAAAACCTCACGCCTGCTGATGGAGGTCATCGACGGGCTTGACGATTCCGACAATGGCGGCTTCTTCGCCTGGGATGGCAGCGCGATCGCCTGGTAGCAATCAAAAAACAAGATTGACCATGACCAGCATCACGATCAGGAAAAGCGCACTCATCGGCAGGCCGACGCGAATGAAGTCCCTGATCTGGTAGCCACCGGGACCAATGATCAAGGCGTTGGCCGGGTTGGTCGGCAGTATGAATGCGTTGGAAGTACCCAGACCGACAATCAGCGCGTAAATGGCCGGATTGCCACCGGTGGCCAGCGCAATATTGATCGCGATCGGCACCAGCAGCACGGTCGCCCCGACATTCGACATGATCAGCGTAAACAGCGTCGCCAGCAGGGCCAGTGCGAGTTGCAGCCAGATGTCGCCGACACTGCCAATCAGACCCAGAAACTCCTGGACCAGCCAGGCCGCCGTTCCGGTCACTTCCATCGCGAATCCGAGCGGGATCAGGCTCGCCATCAGGAACACGGTCTTCCAGCTCACCGCCTGGTAGGCCTCATCCATGCTCAGGACTCCGCTGAGTACCATGCCGATGGCACCGGTCAGAAGCGCCACCGAAAGGCTGAAGTCAGTGAACAGGATCAGGGAGATGGCGAGCAGGAAGAACGCCAGCGCATGCATCACCTTCTGCGGCCGGGCCTCCTGACGAGGCACGTCGGTGGCGACGATGAAATCCCGATCGCGAGCCACAGCCGCGAGGTCACGCCAGGTGGAATGCGAGACCAGACAATCGCCGACCTTGAGATGCTCTTCGCGAACCCGGTCACGCACAATTTCATCGCCACGGTTGATCGCCAGCACCGAGATGCCGAAGCGCGATCGAAGACGGGCATCGGCGATGGTCTTGCCGACCAGGTTGGATCCGGGCGGAATCACGACTTCCGAGATGCCGGCCCGGCCCGGATCGAACAGCGTGCCGAAAGACCGCAATCGGGGTTGCCGGCGGAGCTGGTTGTCGAGCGCGAAACGGCCGACCTGCTCACGCGTGCCCATGACACCCAGGACGGTGCCAACCCAGATCATCTCATCGGCCGGAGGCGCCAGGCGCGGCTCGCCGGTGGACTGAATGGCCAGCAGCAACGGCGCACCGTCAAGTTTCTCCGCCTCGGCCACGCGCATGCCGACCAGTGGCGAATCGACTGTGACCAGAAGCTCGTGCACGTCGCCTGTAATACCGTAGATTTCGGCAAAGTAATTGCGCGTGCGCCCCGGCGAGGCGGGCCGCTTGGCCCGGATATCGGGCAGCATGCGCCGGCCGATCAGGATCATGAAGCCAAGGGCCGCGGCCAGCAGTACCAGGCCGATCGGCGTGACCGAAAACAGGCCGAAAGGCTGGAGCGTGTCGGCACCGGGCGGCAGCGACCGGTTGGACGTCATCATCAGGTCGTTGAGCAGGATCAACGGTGACGAGCCCACCATTGTCAGCGTGCCCCCGACGATGGCGCAGAAGCCGACCGGGATCAGCAGTCTCGACAAGGGAATGTCCAGGCGGCTGGAAACCCGCCCGGCAACCGGCAGGAACAGTGCCGTGGCGCCGGCATTCTGCATGAACGACGAGATCACGCCTACGGTCGCGGCCAGCATCGCGACAATGCGGCTTTCCGACTGCCCTCCATAACGTACGATGTAGGCGGCCACGGTATTCATCACGCCGGTGCGATCCAGCCCGGCGCCGATGATCATGACCGCGATCACGGCAATGACCGCGTTGGAGGCAAACCCGTCGAACAACTGATCGCCGGGGACCAGGCCCAGCAATCCCAGCAATACCATGATGCAGACCGCCGCGATGTCGATGCGAACGATTTCGGTGACGAACGCGAACACCGTCAGCGCCAGCAGCGCCAGCACCAGCAGCATGTCACCGGTCAGTGTCAGTTCGCCGCCCATGGACTCGTTCGTAATTTCCGCATGGCTTGATGCAGCCCGGCCTAATGGTTACACGGATTTGTGATGATTGCCGCGGGCTTTCGGCGGCTCGCCCGGCAGCTTCTCGATCCGGACACGGCAAAGGACTCACTCCCGGCCGGCACGGATCGTTTTCAGCCGCGCCTGGATCCGGGCCAGTTCGAGATTACCGCAACCGCCGGGCGAAATCCGCGCGCTCAGGCTGTGGGCGGCACGCCGTTGTTCCAGCCCGGCCAGATTGTCGCCAACCTCGCGATAGGCATCGCGAAAGCTCATGCCGTCGCCAACCAGTTCGTTGGCCAGGTCGGTTGCATGCAGTGCCGAGCCGATCGCGTCTTCCATCACTGAGTTGTTCCATTCAAGCCCGGCCAGCAGCGCTGGCACCAGCGCCAGCCCTTCCAGACCGCGCACGAACGCGCGAATCAAAGGCGGTTTGGTGTCCTGCAGATCGCGCTGGTATCCTGACGGCAGGCTCAATACCGCATCGAGCTCGGCGCGCGCGCCAACCACCGTCGCATGCAGCGCACGCAACAGCTCGACCGTATCAGGATTGTGCTTGTTGGGCATGATCGACGAACCGGTGCAGAATTCGACCGGCAGGCGCAGATAACCGAATTCGCGCGAGGTATACAGACTCAGATCCCAGCTCAGGCGCCTGAGATCCCCGGTTGCCGCGGCCAGCGCGTCGAGTGCGCGCAATTCGACCTTGCCGCGCTGGGCCTGGGCATTCTGCGGGTTGACCACAAGTCGGGAAAAACCGAGTTCTTCAGCCACGCCGTCCCGGTCCAGCGCCAGATTGACTCCGAATCCGGACGCGGTGCCCAGCGGCGAGGCATCCAGCCAGTCACAAATGGCCACGGCCAGCTCGGCGGAATCGATGAATGCCTCGGCATGCCCGGCCCACCACAGCCCCAGCGAGCTGGGCATGGCCTGCTGCAGGTGGGTATGGCCGGGCATGGCAACATCGCGCTCGGCCACGGCTCGTTTGAGCGCAACCTCGGCGATATCGACACACAGATCGGCAAGCCGGCCCAACCGGTGCTTCATGTACAGACGCAATGCCACGGCCACCTGGTCATTGCGACTGCGGCCGGCGTGGATACGCTTGCCGGTCTCCCCGAGACGCTCTGTCAGCCAGGACTCGATCGCGGAATGACCGTCCTCGAAACGCGAATCGAGCTGAAAATCACCGGCTTCAAAAGCCTTTTGCAAAGCGTCCAGTTCCCGACACAGGTCCTCGGCACCAGCCCGCTCGATCAAACCCGACCGCGCAAGCCCTCGGGCATGGGCCTGGCTGGCACGGATATCGAACGGCAATAATTCGCAATCAAGCAACACGTCCTGACCGGCCAGAAAGTGCATGACCGCCTCGGGCACTTTGCTGCCACCGGATTTTTTCCAGATCGGCTCACTCATGTTTCGACTCCGGCCAGTTCATTCAGGCCCAGCGCCAGGTTGAGGTTCTGCAGCGCCTGCGACGCCGCGCCCTTGAGCAGATTGTCCAGCACTACGACAAAACTGCCGCGATGGGCATCGCGCGGATCCATGGTGAAACCGCCGATATTCAGTCCGTTACGCGGTGCGAGGCTTGTGATCTCGGGAATCTGTTCACTGACCCGGACCAGCGGCTCGTCCATGAACCGGTCGCGATACAGGTCGAACAGTTGGCGCTCCGAGACCGGTTCGCCCAGTTCCACCGCGATCGTAAGCGAGATTCCGCGAAAAAATTCCGCGACATGCGGATGGAAGCGTACCGGGCGACCGACATGAGCGCTGATCTCGCGCTCGTGGACATGACCGCTCAGGGCATACGGAATCAGGTTGTCGCGCAGACGCTCGGGATCATTGCGCGGCGAACGCGTGCGCCCGGCCCCGGAATGGCCCGAGACGCCGAATACCACCGGCGGACTCATCAAAAGCTCGCGAATCGGTATCAGGCCGAACTCGGCACCGGTGGCATAGCAGCCGGGATTGCTGATGCGCCGTGCCTGGCAAAGCGCAGCGCGATTGAATTCAGTCAGGCCGTACACCCAAGTCTCGTCGAAACGGTAATCGGCACCCAGGTCGAGGATGATGCTGTCCGGATGCGATGCCGAGATGGCGCTCACCCAGGGTCCGCTCTGGCCATTGGGCACGGCCAGCACCCAGACCCCGGCCTCGACTCCGGCCACCCGGCCCGGCTCCAGCGCCTGAAAGCTCTGATCCGGCTCCGGCCAGTCCGGCACCTCGTCGGTCAGCGGCCGCCCGGCCTGCGAATTCGACGCCGCCAGCGCCAGCTCGAGCGCCGGGTGACCGGCCAGCAGTCCGAGCAACTCCCGCCCGGTATATCCCCGCGCCCCGATCAGTGCCAGTCGATGTTTTGGCTTCTCAATCATTGTCGGATCACCCGGAGAAATGTGCTGCCGATCCATGCCTGGCTGCCCTGGCAGAGCTTTCGTAAATCGTAAATGGAAAGACCGCTTTGTTCGAAGCCGAGGCGCATCAATCGGGACTCCGCCATACTCTCTGGCGCTAATGGAATTTCGGTATATGGAAGAGTTTTTCTATTCACGATTCACGATTTACGAAAATCCGCAGAAGGAGCACTAGCCCGGGGCATACACCCATCCCGAATCGCGCGCCACAGCATCTTGCACCAACCGCTCCATTTGCGCGAAATCGTCGATGCCGATAGTGTAGACAATCCAGTGATCACGACGGTGGCAGGCCTCAGCCTGCTGAAAATACCAGCCGGCGATCGGATTGTTGGCCCGCGCGCGCCAGTACATGCGCGGGCAGCGGGTGCGCAGGGCCTGCCACAACGCCGCGCCCAGGCCTTCACCGCGCGCTTCGGGCGTGACCACAATCTTGTCCAGGTAAAGTACGTCATCAGCACCGTTGAGGATCAGCGCCGCGGCACGATCGCTTTCGGCAATCAGCAAGCCGGCGACGTCGCGACCGTCAAGCCAGTCGCCCTTCAAGCGGCGCTGGAACGCGCCCTCGATCAGAGGCTCCAGCGCTTTCAGCCGTTGGACAGGGAGCTGCTCGAACCATTCGATGCTTTCGCCCTTGCGCACCAGCGTGCCGGCGCCGGTGTGGGTGAACAGCTCGCGGGTCAGTTTTTCGGCCGCTGTAATGGAAGCCGAGGCCGAAGGCGGAAGCGGTTCCAGCATCTCGCGAATCTGGGCCAGCTTCAATTGCATGCCGGAATGCACCCAGGACTGGGCGATCAGACTTTCGTAGTCGACGGTCAGACTGATGGCCGAGATGATCCGGCCATTTTCGTCCAGCAGACCGCCGGTCGGCGTCAGGAAGATGATCTTGTGCGGACGGATTGCCCATACCAGCTCACGCGTCGCGATATCGGCGTTGATGTTCATCACTTGCCCGGAGCGGCTTTCGCCCAGGCATGCGACCACCGGCAAGGCGCCGCTGGTGACCGCGCCGCGCACCGAATCCAGATGCACCTGGCCGATATGACCGACCAGACCGAGTTTTTCGCGATCCGCGTAATCGCATTCGAATACGCCGTGCAGAAGCCCGCGCGCGCGCACGCCGTGACTTTCCAACGCATCGACCAGACGTGCGTTTTCGCGGTAGATCAACGGCCGGGCAATCGCCATGACTTCCTCGGAGGTGACGCGCAGACCGTCGTGCTTCTGACTGACAATGCCGGCCTCGGCAAGCGCCCGGTCAAGCTGCGGTCCGGCGCCATGCAGCACGATTGGAAACAACCCCAGCTTGTGCAGGAACGCCAGTGCCGCAACCAGCGCGCCAAGATTCTCGGCCAGCACGCCGCCACCGACTTTGATCACGGCAAAGCGGCTTTCGTTGACGCTCGAGAATTGCTCGAGGTATTGACGCGCCTCGCGCGAAGACCCGAGCTGGCCCAACAGTTCGGTCACGATAGGCCGGACTTCGGTCATGCCGGAGCCTCGACGATCGCGAGGTACAGATCAGCGGCGGTTTCAAGCTGCTCGAGCGCTACCCATTCATCCACCGTATGTGCCTGCTCGATATGCCCGGGACCCAGCACCAACGCATCCATGCCGGCTGCCGAAAACAGCGAGGCCTCGGTCCAGAAATCCACCTGTTCGGTGATCGCAATCCCCATGCTTTCGGCGAATGCCCGGGCAGCGCCGGCCTCGCGTCCAGCCGCCGGCAGGGGCGGACCCGAAAATGGCACCTGCCATTCGGCACGGCCGCCGTCAAGCGTCGACAAAGCTTCAAACAATGCCTGATTGTCGCCCCCGGGTGCCAACCGGGCCGAGTAATGCACGAAACAACGATCGGCAATCACATTGCTCTTGACCCCGCCCTCGATCAAGCCGATATTGAAGCAGGTCGGCTGGCCGGCTTCGGCTTGTGCCCGGCAATAGCTCCAGGCCTGTCCAATCCAGCGACCTGCGGTATGGATTGCATTGTCTTCCAGCGCGCGCAGTTCCGAGGAATGTCCGGCGAGACCGCGAAATCTGCCCTTGACCGACAGAAAACCACGGTGCGACAACACGGCGCGGTTGCCCGTGGGCTCGCAGACCACGGCAAGATCGAAGCCGGCGGCGGCGTCGGATTCGAGGAACTTTCGCACACAGCATCCGCCGGCACCTTCCTCATCAGACGTGAACAGGATCGCCATCGGGTCATCGCTGCGCTCGGCCACAGTCAACAACGCGGCCGCCGCGCCCTTGATGTCACACACGCCGCGCCCCCAGGCGCGCTGGTCACGAACCGTAAGCTGCAATGGCGGCGCGCTCCAGCCCTCACCTGCCGGGACCGTATCGAGATGACAGTTGAACAGCAGGCGTGGCTGGCCCCGGCGGGCCAGGACGGTGACATGGCCGTCGCCGTGATCGGTGAGGCTGGTCTCGAATTCTTTGGGCAGAATGCTTCGAACATACTCGAACATCGGCGAAGATGCAGAGATCCTGCGCGGCGGGTTCTGGCTGTCGGCGGCTACCAGTGGACTCAGATGTTCAAGAATGCGCTCGAGCATGACTACTGCCTCCGGATCCGTTCGGCCAGGGTCGAACTCTGGCCGATCAGCTTGACGAAGCCCTCTGCCTGTTCCGGCGTCCACGAAGCAGACTGTGCATACACCGCGCCCGGGTCGGCCAATATGAAGTCGGACTGTATCGCCACCGCCTCCAGCGCTCCACCTTCGGCGCGCAATGTCACCTCTCCGGTCACGTAGCGGTTGGCGGATTCAAGATACGCCTCCAGATCGGCCTTGTGCGGCTCGAAAAAGAAGCCGACGTAGACCAGCTCGGCCCATCGCGCGGCGATGATGTGGCGGAACTGATCCTGCAGGCGGGTGTTGATCGCATCTTCCAGGGCCCGGTGCGCGCTCATCAGCGCATCGATGCCGGGACACTCGAACACGATGCGGCCCTTCAGGCCGATCGAGACATCGCCGGTGTAGATATGCCGGCCGATGCCCCAGGCGCCGACTTCCGAATTGAGTCTTGCCAGCATCTCCGGGCCAGCAAGTTTTTCGCCATTCAGCGCCACCGGCCGGCCGGCCTCGAAACCGATCCTCCACTCGGCCGCACCTTCCGGCCATTGCGCTCTCGGCCGGCAAAGCACCCGGGTATCTTCGCCCGGCGCCTCGAAGCGATCGATTTCCTGGCCGGAAAGCGTCACACCCAAAAGATTTTCATTGATCGAATACCGGCTCGACGATTCGGGCACCTCGATGCCGGCCTCTTGCATCAGCATCAGTTCGTGATCGCGCACGTTCGAGGTCTCGCGCTGCAATTCGCGGATCGGAGCATGGATCACGTAGTCGCCCAGTGAGCGCACCGACTGATCGAAACGTAATTGGTCGTTGCCCATGCCAGTACAGCCGTGAGCAAAGTGCTTCGTCCCCAACTGGTCGGCCAGCTTGAGGCACTCCTCAACGATCATGTAGCGGTCTGAGCACAGCATCGGGTACTGATCCAGCATGCGCGCATTCGACCACAACAGCGGCACGACAAACTTGTCCCACAACCCTTCAGCGGCATCCAGCTCATGGTGTTCGGCCGCGCCCAGAGATCGAGCGCGCTCGGCAATCCAGGCTTTCTGTTCGGCACTCACACCGCCGGTATCGACGAACGCGGTATGCACCTCCAGGCCCTGCTGCTTTAGCGCCAGCACGCAATAACTGGTATCCAGCCCGCCGGAAAATGCCAATACGATCTTTTCGTTGTTCATGAGTTTCTCTTTAAAGGTCAAAGGCTTTTTGTCCACAGATGAACAGAGATTAAAAGATGTATGAACGAAGCAGGGGAAACCTCATCGTTTCGAATTCACGGCAGCGCAATCCGGAATCTCGCAGTGATGACGCCTGAATCAGGATCGGCCAGTAAGTCGAAGAGGTGTTGTTCTTCTGCTCTTCGAGGTGTTGTTCTTCTGCTCTTCAAACTGCCCTTCTTCCATTTTCTTCTTGTCCTGTGCGTTTTTCGTGGTTCAACGTTTCAGGTTCTTTTATCCGTGTTCATCTGTGTTCATCTATGGACAAACAAATAGCCTATCAACCATCACCCATCAAGGCGAGCATCAGCGCCTTTTGCACGTGCAGGCGGTTTTCGGCCTCAGCCAGGGCGACGCAGTAGTCGGCGTCCATAACTTCGTCGCTGGCCTTGACATTGCGCCGGAGCGGCAGGCAGTGGCTGAAACGGGCGTTGGCCGTCAGCGCCATCTTCTGGCCATCGACGATGAAGTGGCGGAACGGTTCGCGCAGATTCGCTTCCTCGTCCGGCCGGCCGTACAGCGGCAGCGCACCCCAGCTCTTGGCATAGACCCAGTCGGCCCCGGCATAGGCCTGCTCGATATCGGTGGTCACCTCCAGACTGCCGCCGGATTCGGTGGCGTATGCGACCGCGGCGTCCATGTAGCGGGGGTCAAGTCGATACGCCTCGTCGGGAATCAGCAGGTTGATGTCCATGCCGAACTTGCTGGCGATCAGCAGCGCCGAATTGGCCACCGCGGTATTCAGCGGCTTCGGATGCCAGGTCCAGGTCAGCACGAACTTGCGATTATCCGGCCGACCCAGATGATCCTGAATGGTTCGCATGATGGCCAGTTCCTGACACGGATGGGTAATGGTTTCCATGTTGATCACCGGCACCGTGGCATGTTCGGCCAGCGCCCGGATCACCCGGTCTTCGCGGTCCACGCTCCAGTCGACAAACCGGGGAAAGGCACGAAGCGCGATTGCATCACAATATCTCGACAGTACGCCGGCAACCTCGGAGACATGCTCTTCGGCATCGACATCCATGATCGCGCCGCGCTCGAACTCGATCTGCCAGGCGCCCTTGCCCGGCTCCAGCACCACCGCGTGCGCGCCAAGCTGAAAGGCGCCGATCTCGAACGAGCTGCGCGTGCGCAGCGACGGGTTCAGGAACAGCAGTGCGACGGCCTTGCCGGCCAGCGCCCGCGATACCGGCGCGGCACGCAATTGCGCCGCACGATCCAGCAGGCCCTGCAATTCGGCCCGGCTGTAGTCCATGGTGGTCAGAAAGTGTTTCACCTGGTCGGTCTCCTGACAGTTTATCGTCCAAACAAAAAACCCAGCCGCCGGGCTGGGTTTCTGATCCTGCTCGTTCGCAAAAAACGCGTCAAGCCACCCAGCAACCCAATGGCGAGTTTCGGCGTCGCGAGATTTCGAGGCCCTCGGGGCTGTGCATGAACTGGCTGGATTTCATCATGCCGGAACTTTGCCACAAACCAGCCGGGGATGCAAGTACAAAGGGTTTCTCTTGCAAAGGTCTGACTGATCCTTCAGGATCAAACCGTCCAACCGAAACGGCGCATTCCAGCCGCTATTCAAGGCACACCCGTACTACTGAAACGAACTGCTGGTTATACAGTTTCGCCGAAGCAGTGTAGAAAAATGGGCTGCGCACATTGCACGATTAATCCTTGATGTACGATGCATAGCCCGGATGCAGTCCGGACAGTTCACGACCTGTTGGATTTTTTGTTCCCTAACCCTACATTCAGATCGCAGGGTGGACGGACGGGAGCGTTGCCAGAGTGCGGCTGTCCGTTGGAGTATCCCCTAAACTTTAGCCCATATCATCGGGTACCATCGCCCCCTGTTTGTTCAACAAACTGCTCCAATGCACGAAGATAACCAGGCCGCAGCTTAACTTCCATATTCCGCCCGGTACGATCAAGATGCCTTTCGTTAAGCACTGCAAAAAAGTTCCTGATTACGTATGTATGTCAGCCATTTGAAAAAGCAACCACAGATTACGCAGATTTGCGCAGATTATTGAATTTGAATCTGTTTTTGCTTGACCAAAGCATGTCCCGGGTTCAGGGTTTGCTGCCTTGATCACTTTCGAGCCTTCGATTCGGGTCTTACAGCGTGCAACCGGCGATTGAACGTTAACCCATCAGTTGCATAAA
>CAYVPB010000040.1:0-27050 GCA_964453565.1 uncultured Halomonas sp. | reverse complement strand
ATCTGTTGCATAAATTTGCGGCGAGAGACCGTTGCACTGCCCGGTATAGCAGCGATCTGGGGGAGATTTCTGCGACAGTTGGGGTTACAGGCCAGCCAGTTGTTCGACAGATCGATTCGCGATTCCAAGCGTAGCCGGCGTTCGCAGCGCTTCAGCCTTGTAGTCTCGTGCCATGACAATCGAGGCAAGTGCGATCACCGCATCAATGCCCGGCACTTTCACACCCAGCTGCTCGGCCAGCGTCGACATGAATACCAGTCCATAGCCAACATCCTCGTTGAGGTAGCGATGATCGAGTCGCGGTTGTGCGTCGATGCCCTGGAAACCGGGCGCTTCGCGATAGCCAGTCCCATAGTTGTTTTCGAGCATGTAGCCCTGGCGCATGCCCATTACGGGGTCGGGAATTATTCTAATACCCAGCTTTTCGCCGAGCACGATACGCTCGTTGTCCAGGGCTTCGATCAGACGCCCGACCGAATCGCTCACGCCTTCCTCGTAGAACAGGAAGTCGCCATCGGTCATCTCGATCCGCGCGGCATTGCTGAGTGTCACCGCCGGATGGATGATCGGGTTGGCGTTTTGCAGGCTGGTCTGCAACACACTCGCCGCTGCCTCCATGCCCGGATAGACATCCGAGACGAGGTTCAGAACCTCCCGGGTGTGCGTTTTGGGCAAAGCCGCCAGGAGATTGCCGGCTCTGAGCTTCAGGAAGACGCGGATCCTTGCGGGTCCCACCAGGCGCACCGCGTAGTGTAGCGTCGAGGTTTCGGCAACTCGAATGGCGTGGTCATCGACTGCAACTCCGGCTGCCTTCTTGAATGCCAGCGCGCCGCCGCAGGAACTGGGCGTGACGATAATGGTCTGCCCGGGATGTAATTTTCCGGCCACTGCCTTGCCGAACGGTTCCGTGCTGTAGGCTGGCCCGACGACGTAGATCAGTTCGGCACCTGCGAGCGTCCGGTCGATATCAGGACCGGCATACGCGATGGTTGCCGACCCGGCGATATCGCCCTCCGCGATGATTTCCCCTCGCGCTGCAATCGCGGAGATGTTCTCGGAAAACCGGGGAAAATCAAACAGCCGAACTTCGTGACCGTGATTGGCACAGTCAAAGGCGACTGCCGTGCCACCTGCACCCGCGCCCAATATCGCAATTTTCATTGATTTTCTCCGCGCGCACGCGTCTTTGAGGAATCGAGGAGCCCATCTTACCCAAAACACTTGTTGCAATATCGTCGCCCGGGGCTTTGCCAAAGCAGGCCGCTGCGATCACTCTTCCTCGACCTGCTCCATAATGAGTCGATGCGCCGTGAGTCGTAGCGCGTTGATACGGATGAAGCCGCGCGCGTCCTGCTGGTCATAGCCACCGGCAATATCCATGGAACTGAGATCGGGGTCATAGAGAGAACTTGGGCTCGATCGGCCCTCCACCAGCACGTTTCCCTTGAACAGGCCGAGCCGGACCTGGCCGTCAATCAACTCGGAGGACTTGAGGAAGGCCGCCTCAATGAAATCCATTTCGGGTGAGAACCAGAAGCCGTTATAGATGATCTCGGCGAAGCGTGGCGAGAGCATGTCGCGCAGGCGCCGCACTTCGCGGTCCATTGCGATGCCCTCGAGATCCCGCAGCGCGAAGTGCAGGATGGTGCCACCGGGGGTCTCGTAAACGCCGCGCGACTTGATCCCGACAAAGCGATTCTCGACGATGTCGATACGGCCGATGCCGTGGCGGCCGCCGAGGTCGTTGAGATAGCCCAGCAGTGCTACCGGATCCGTGATCCTCGTGCCGTCGCCGAGGTGTTCGACTTCGACCGGCATTGCGTCCTTGAAGCGAACGACGATCCGGTCGACGGTCTCTGGAGTGGACTCGAGTGCGCGGGTCAGCTTGAACATCTCGGCCGGCGGTCCCGCATCGGGCTCTTCGAGCATGCCGGCCTCGTAGGACCGGTGCATGATGTTTTCGTCGCTGGAGTAAGGCTTTTCGGCCGTGGCCTCGACCGGAATGTCGTGCTCGGCGGCGAAAGCAAGCAGGTCGCGCCGGCCCTGGAAACGGGCCAGGAACTCCGGATCCTTCCACGGCGCGATGATTTCAAGGTCGGGCGCCAGCGCGGCGAAGGCCAGCTCGAAGCGCACCTGGTCGTTCCCCTTGCCGGTTGCTCCGTGAGCCAGCGCCGTGGCGCCGACCCTGTGTGCGATCTCCACCTGGCGCTTGGCGATCACGGGTCGTGCCAGCGCCGTGCCGAGCAGGTAGCGATTCTCGTAGACTGCTTTCCCGGCGATCGCGGGAAAGATGAAGTCAGTGACGAATTCATGCTGCAGGTCCTCGACGAACACCTCGCTTGCCCCGGTCTGGCGGGCGCGACGCTCGATGTCATCGAAGTCCTCCTGCTGTCCGACGTTGGCGACAAAGGCGATAACGTCGTAACCCTTCTGGATCAAGGTCTTGAGAATGCAGGCGGTGTCCAGGCCACCGCTATAGGCGAGAACGACTTTGTTGTGTGGCATGATGCTCAGCCAGGTTGGGGTGAAATCGGGAGCGCTCGCGAAAAAAGTGCTTTGGCAAATTGCGAGAATGTAATCTACCAGACTTGGCCGACAGCTCGGTCTTGAACCAAACTCACCGCAAGGCGCTGACTCGTGGGTGTCGAGCAGAATTCCTTTTCAGAGTCGGCACGGTGCCTGGTCATTGACCGAGGATCGACTCATGACTTTTGTCACCTGACAGACAGCTATCGATCAGGCTACGATCAGGGCCGGTCTGTCACAGGCATTGCCGTGCAAAGTACCCGCAGCCACCCGGTTCATGACCGCTATCTCCATCTTGATGTTCTGCGGGGATTTGCCCTGCTCGGGATCCTGCTGGTCAATTTCGAATGGTTCACCCGGCCTTTGCAGGCAATCATGCTCGGTTCGGAACCCGGTCTGGGGGGCGCCAATGTGGCGGCCGACTGGCTGATCACGATTTTCGGCGAGGGCAAGTTCTATCCGCTGTTTTCGATGCTGTTCGGGGCCGGATTCGCGCTGATGGCCGATCGGGCATTGAAGCGCTCGGCACCTTTCTGGGGCATCTACCTGCGCCGCCTGCTGGTGTTGATACTGTTCGGCCTGATCCATTCCATTCTGATCTGGGCCGGTGACATTCTGCTGATCTATGCGTTGTCAGCGTTTGTCATGATCCTTCTGTTTCGCAACACGCCGGCGCGACGGCTCTGGAAATGGGCGCTGGTATTTCTGATCTTTCCGGTCGTGCTGATGTGGTTGGGCGCATTGTCCATCATGGTCGCACAGACTCAACCGGACGTTCAGGCCGAAGTGATGGCCGATTTCGAGGCCGACGAGCAGGAGCTAAGGGCCGACATCGAACGCGCCGGGCGAATTCATGCCGAGGGCAGCTTCGCTGAAAACGTGGGCCAGCGCATCGACGACACCATCTTCAAGCTGGTCTACTTTCTGTTCTGGGCCACGCCCATCATCGGATTTTTCCTGATCGGTCGCTGGCTGATCGTGACCGGACGCTTGACTCATCCCGAGGATCACCATCTCTATTTCCGCCGCTGGCGCGCTCGCGGCCTGATTGTCGGGCTGGCCTGCGCCGTGCCCGCGACCTGGCTGATGCACGACGTCAATGCCATGATTCCAACGGCAGAGGCCGCTATCGGCTTCACGCTGGCGACCCTGGCCGGCATCTTCCTGGCGCTGGGCTATCTGTCGTTGATCACGCTGGCATCCGAGCGCCTGCGCTTTCTGGCGCCCGCGGGCCAGATGGCCTTGACCAACTACCTGCTTCAATCGCTCGTCTGGACCTGGCTGATCTATGGCCATGGGCTGGGGTTGTGGGGCGAACTGCCGCGCTGGTCGCACATTCCCCTGTCGCTGGGATTCTTCGCGCTGCAGATCGTCTTCAGCCACTGGTGGCTGGCCCGCTTCCGCTTCGGCCCGGTCGAGTGGCTGTGGCGCAGCCTGACCTATTGGCAACTCCAGCCGATGCGAATGTGATTGCTTTAACGCGGCGTGATGCCGCGGGAGTTCACTTCTTGAACTGAAAGATCGCGAACTCGGCGGTGGTGGTGCCGATGTTTTCGACTGCGTGTATGTCCGGCTGGTGCCAGTGTGCATCGCCGCGGGCAAAGCTGTGTTCAACGTTGCCGATTCGATCCGAGGTATAGCGGATCGAATAGTCGGAGAGGGAGTAGATCAGTCGGTGCAATCCGTGATGCTCAGCCTGGCTTGCGCCCGGCGGCAAGCTTACTCGCGATACGCGCACGTTGTCATTTTCCAGCACCAGGTCGGCGAAGCCTCCATCAACATCAACTGCGTCATGGCTGTGCTCGTCATGGCTTGCTTCCGGCAGCTCCGGCGGTTTTCTTGCGACGACCAGAAAGCGTGCTTCGCTGTCGCCGATGTTGCGAATGGCATGGTTGACGGCTTCGTGCCAGTGCGCCTGCCCGGCCTGCCAATCCTTTTTGCGGGTTTCACCATCTTCAGTAAACAGAATTTGGTAGTCCGTCAGGGCATAGACCACCCGCTGGCGTCCGGCATGCTCGGGGAGTTCGTCACCGGGCTGAAGCCTGAACAGCACCGTGCGTACTGCCTCGTTTTCAAGCAAGACCGACGCATATTCAGGAGCTTCGGCAACGATGTCGCCAATGGTCGCGGATGGATGGTTTATCCGGGGCGGGGCCTCCGGTGAGTCTTCGGCAGTAAATCCCAGAAGCAGCAGGCTTGGAAGAAGTGATAATGCACGATGTTTGTTCATGAACTCAGACTCCTTGACGAGACGATGGGCGGAAACGGTGACTTCATTTCAAAAAGCGTGATTCGCCATGTCAGATGTTACTTTATACCAAAAGCGGCCTGTTCAAGGGAGACCTTCAGCCATTGTTGCCTAACGACGGCCCGGGATTCATCAGGCGGTTATTACAAAAATTCCCGGATCTGGAACGTGACACTGTCCGGCAGCTTCCCTTGTCCAAAGGGGTGAATTCGATACGCGAATACCCAATTTGATAGTTACTTTATCGTTGCCGTTGATGTTCCTCGCCGGCTGCTCCGATGATGCCGTTTCAGTCGCGTACCAGACCAATACGGCGCCCGGCGAGCACAGGCTGTTTCAGCTTGACCGGCAAATCGAGGATCGCCGCTGGCTGTAGAGCGAATTGCATGGCCGGCAGATCGAAACCGGCGAGAATCAGAGCCGGCTGTTCCTTTTACTGAATCCGGATAAGGGAGATGTTCTCGGGAACCTGCCGAAAAGGTGTATACTGTCGGGGCTGCTGAAGAGTGCAGTGGTCGAATTTTTAGAGTTTTTCATTTCATCCGGTTTCCACGCAAAGCGAAAACCCGCTGACCTGTGGGAGACGGTGCTCGAATCGCCCTTCAAACTCCGCCATTAACCTTGCAGACAACGCCTCCTGTCGAAACGACGGGGCGCTATTCGCGGGCCGTGTCAAGTCATGGTCCGTTTCTCGAAATTATCAAAGAGTAAAGATCAAAATGTCCAATACGACTGGTACAGTGAAGTGGTTCAATGACGCCAAGGGTTTCGGCTTCATTTCGCAAGACAACGGCGGCAAGGATGTGTTCGTGCATTTCAGCGCCCTGAGCGGCTCGGGCTTCAAAAGCCTGGCCGAAGGCCAGAAGGTCTCCTTCGACCTGACCCAGGGTGCCAAAGGCCCACAGGCTTCGAACGTCGAAACGATCTGATCGCGGCGACAACCGAAGCATGCAGAAAGCCCCGCCTCGTGCGGGGCTTTTTGTTATCGGATCAGCTATCGGATTGGGTCTCGGAGTCAGCCTCCGGTTCCTGTTCAGCGCCTTGATCCACTTCGGCCGCGGGTGCTGGTTCCGCTTCGGGTTCAGGCTCCTGCTCCGGTTCAGGCGGCGGTTCGACCATCTCGCGATATTCGCCTTCGGTCAGGCTGGCCGCTGTCTGCAGGAAGGCAACGATGTTCCAGACCGTGGAATCATCAATCTGTTGTGCAGGATAGGCCGGCATGGCCGACATCTTGATTCCGTTACGCACCACCCAGAACGTGCCGGCCGGATCAGGCTGGCTACGGGTCAGTGCCGGCGGTGCCGGCTCCCAGCGGTCGCGCGGCGGCCTGCCGGGGCGACCGTGGCATCCTGCACAACCGTTGTCGTAGGAAATCGCGCCCTGGACAATCATGTCGGCCCCTTCGAGTCGCGGAACTTCAATGCCGGCCGCGCGGCGTTCGATCGATCGGTCTCTCAGGGTTTCCAGGTACCAGTTTGTCAGGGAGCTATGGCCGCTGCCTACGGAGATGTCGTAGAGGCCGCTCATTGCATAGGCAATGGCGCCAGCCACGACCAGGACGAAAAGCACCAGCGCGATCTTCACAAAGCTCTTGATGGCGGACATCAGTTTTCTCCTTGCCGTTTTCTCGTATGAGCATACAGCGATAGCATCGCGCTGGCCAGTGGTCGAAGATACCCACGGGAAATTGGCGCGCCAACCCGATACACTGCGGAAGCATTTCACGGTGGCATGATGATGAGCGGAACCCGGGCGTTCAGGATCTGGATCAACGGCGATCTGGTTCCGGAGAACCAGGCAACGGTGTCGGTCTTTGACTCCGGCTTTGTCCTCGGCGATGGTGTCTGGGAAGGGGTGCGCGTGGTCGGCGGCCGAGCGGCTTTTCTGGAGGCGCATTTGAAGCGCCTGCACGAGGGCGCGAAAGCGCTGATGCTGGCGGAGGTGCCGCCTGCCGAGACGCTGCGCGAGGCGGTGACGGCGACGATCGAAGGCAACAATCTGGTCGACGATGCGCATCTGCGCATCATGCTCACGCGCGGTGTTCGACGCGAGCCGTACCAGAACCCGAGTCTGGCCGGCGCCGGCCCGACGCTGGTGATCATCCCCGGCCATCATCCGGTGACCGAAGAAATCCTGACCCGCGCCCAGACGCTGTTTACCGTGCACGTCCACCGCGGCGCGCCCGATGTGCAGGATCCCAAGCTCAACAGCCACAGCAAGCTCAACTGCATCCTGGCCTGCATCCAGGCCTCGGTGGCCGGCGCCGACGAGGCGCTGATGCTCGACCCCGACGGCTTTGTCGCCACCTGCAATTCCACCCACTTCTTTATCGTGCGCAATGGCGTGGTCATGACCTCCGACGGACGCTACTGCCTGGGCGGCATCACGCGCGGCCACGTGCTTTCGCTGTGCGGCGAACTGGGTATCGAATGCCGCGAGAAGTCGTTCAGCCTCACCGATGTCTACTCGGCCGACGAGGCGTTCACCACCGGCACGCTTTCGGGCCTCCGGCCGGTGGGGGTGATCGACGGGCGGAAGATCGGCAGCGGCGCGCGCGGGCCTATGACCGAGCGGTTGCAGCGAGCATACGCCGAGTTGCTGGCGCGCGAGCCGGACTAATACTGCCAATCCAGACGCTCGGCATCTTCGTCATGACGACGCGCATCGTCTTGGTAGTGCTGTGCCAGTCTACCCAGCGCCTTGGCGGTATGCGGATGTTCATAGTCAATCGCTTTCGCCCAGTCACGGTATTTCGCTGCTTCCTGGCGCTCCAGTCTTCCGCCGTCGCGCGGCATTCGCGTGGTGACGCCGCGGCGATTCATTTTCCCTATCCAAAAGCCTTCAAGCATGGGTTTGCTTCGGAACAGATCGAGTGCGTCACGGACTCCCTCGGTCGGCCAGTTGCCGTCGGCTCCGTCGGGAGAAGCTGACAGCACGTTTCCGATCTGATCATCGGCAATTTCCACACGTCCGGCCGCCTTGGCCAGCGAGCGGGCTTCCTTGATCCAGGATTCCAGCGCATCGCCATCGATGGAGCCATCATCACGGGTGCCGGGCAAATGACTCCAGTTCCCCAGCAGACGATGCGCCAATCTGGCGATGGTGCAGGCATGCTCGGGGTTCTCAGGCTCGGGCTCGACATCGTCGCTTTCCTCGCTGGCCATGAACGCCGCGCGCAACATGTCGACAAACAGCGCGGGCTGGTTCGAAAGCGCTTTCGGCAGTATCCGCGCCGGCCGACCGGAATGCTCGAGTACCGGTAGATACGCCCACTCCAGTTGAGCCAACACGTCTTCTTCCAGATCGTCGCGTTCATCCAGCGTCTGGAGAATCTCGGCGACGTAGTACTGGAGCATTGCCGTTTCGTTAGCCTCCTCGAGGCTCTCGAAGGGTTGGCGGACGGCCTCCTGGAGTACTTCGACGAGCAGCTCGGTCGGAAACTGCTTGCTCTCTCGCTCCGCCAGTGCCAGGGCATGGCGGGCACGGCTTACGGAAATGAATTTGCGGATTGCGAACGTCGCTTCATCGACATTGCCGCCGACCAGCAACTCCGGGACCTCGCGCCAGTAAGTATGTTCGATTTCCGGACCGGCCTTGGCGGCCTGATCCCAGGTCCAGCGTTGAGCCGGGAGCGCGCGCAGGATCGTCAGCAATGCGGTTTGGCCCCAATCCTCTTCCTTCGCCGTGGTGATCAAGGCCTCGGCCCAGGGTTCCTTTCGATCGTGGAACAGGGCGATAATCAGGCCGTGTGCCAGGTCGCGCTCGCGTTCGTGCCCGCTTCGAAGCGCAGCGTTCAGCAATTCGTCGAGGTCGGAATCGGACAGGCCTTCATCGTGGAGCGCCTTGCCAATCAAACCCGCCGCTTTGACCCGACACGCCAACGCCAGGACGGCGGTCACGCCGCCTTCGGCAAACACCTCCCGGGCAGCCTCCCGTCTGGCCGCATCGACATCACGTTCCTTTACCTCCCAGCCCGGTGACGAAGGTCTGGGAAGCGCAGCGGACAACTCGAAGAGCCAGGCCACCCGCTCCAGCCGATCATCAGGTGTGAAGCGCTCGTAGATGGCCTCCAGTCGATCGAGCACTTCATCGGACATTGACCAATCAGCATCCGGGTATTGCCGGTGGTGGCGCAGCACCCGCCGCAGTTTCTCCCAGAGCTCGTGACGATCAGCCTGGCCGGTGATCTTCCGTTCCGCGGCTTCCAGGGCAACAAATGCTGCTTCCGGATCCGGCGCAAGATCGGCAAACCGATCGAGCAGGCTTGACCATCGTGAAGCGTCCGTGCCAGCGTCCGCAATCAACCGCTGGGTGATCTCCACGGCGCCGCGCCGGATCAGCCCCCAGGTCACGACTTCGGGCTCATCGACGGTGAAGTCCCGCCATCTCGGTAGCGGTGATGGTGTGGAGTGGTCGTGACCTTTGGGCAAAACACCGAGCATCAGCTTCCAGGCGGCGTCGCTCTCCCTCTTTCGGATCAAATCAAGGGCGCGAAGCCGCTGATTGAGGGTTGCATGGGTCTGCGGGTTCCAGAGAATGTGGACTTCGCGAAGACTGTTCGCCGGCCGGTTGGCGTACTTCCCGGGCGGCTTGTCGATGGCGTCGAGACGGGCCAGGACATGGCTTACGCGCGGCATCAATTCGGGCGACCACGCCAGCGACTCCAGCGCCCATAGCATGTCGGAGAGATGTTCGGTCCCGAATACGCCCTCTCCATCGGTGTCGAACAAAGCACGAATGGGCGGTTCGTCCTGATCCAGGCTGTCTTCGATGGCATCCAGAAACGCGCGCGGCGAGGCCTCTGCCAGCAACCGGAAATCGCGGGAAAGCGACCACCATCGCCGTGAATCGGCGTCGCGCAGCAGCTTTTCGACGATGGCGTCGGCGCGGCGTGCGGCGTCGGGAACCATTCGAGCCTGGTCACCCCACAGAGCCAGCAGGATCAGCACCTGTCCAATCCCGTGGCGCAGCCACGCCGAATACTCCGGATGAATACCGTGAACTGCCGCCATCCACCGCTCGTCTGGATTCATCTCGAAGCGCGGGTCGGCGGAACCGAGGACGTCATGCGCCGCAGCCTCGAAACGCGCGATGTCGACGCTCGTAAGGTACTGCGCGAGCAGGACCCATGCGTCCGGAGGTGAAGCAATGCGCCAAGTCGGGCCGATCTTTCGCAACGGCTGGTCGAATTTGTCAACATACCCGGCAAGGTCAGCGATGATGGTTTCATACGGCTGATCGGCGAGCTCGGAGAGCCGGGCGCGATCCGCCTCCGAGTTCTCGTTCCAGCCGCCTGCAAGCAGGGCCGCCAGCAACGTGCGTGCGGGGTCTTTCGCCCAGCGAGGGAGACGCCCCGGCGCACCCGGAATAAGACGGCGCAGAATTGACAGATTGCGGGCGCAGTCGCGCGCTAGTGCCTCGGCCCGAGGCTCGGCGATTCCCATGGTGGTCAGCGCGTGGGCAATACCTTCGCGCGAGGGCCGCGCAAGGGTGCGGATACTGCCCCGCGCGACCGGCCGCTCGTCATGGGCCTGCAACACATAATGGCCATGCTCGACAAGAACCCTGGCAAGGCCGGGCTCGGGTTCGGTCATGATCAGGTAAAGCGGCGCGGGCGCGTTCACCAATGCCCGGGCGGCCGCTTCAGTCGTCGTCACGAGACAGCGGGTACTATAGGCCGCCGCAACATCGTCAGGAAGCATGCCGAGCGTTGCATGAAAGAACGCCACCACTTCCTCGGCCGTGGACGATTGAAGCGCGAGAACGGACGGTTCGCCTCGCAGCCAGCGCAGAATTTCAATGGCGTCCTGGTCTCGATCACTGAGTACCAGATCTTCGGTCAGAGGCCATTGAGTGGCCAGTGACCACTCCTGCCAGAAGTCGTCAAGCTCCCGTGTGCCATCCGGCCGCTTATTCAGAAGAGAGGCCAGCCAGAGCCCGATTGCCGGAGTTTGTTCGATCCAGTGGACGAGGTCTTCTGCATCGTACGCGCGGACTTCCCGCCATACGCCTTCGTCCTGACGATCTCTGGCCCAGTCATCCTTGGCGGGCCAATGACGAGGCGTGATAAAGACAAAGGCGGCGTTGGCGGGATCAAGCGCCCCGGGGTCTGCCGCACGCTTTCGGTAGTCCTCCGTGGCCTTCTGGGCGATCTTGCTGCGCTGACTGCCAATCTCCCAGCCGGTTTCACCCGCCGGCACATATTCGCTTCCTGTCTCGGTCGAGCTGACGCCATCCCAGCCGGAGTACCTCACGCCTTCGTCAGCGGGAAAACGAAGCGAGACGGCCGCGCCATGGGTGGCGCGGATCAGATGCGAAATCAGCGTCGGCAGGCTGCTGGCGCCATCGATTTGATTGGCCCAGTTCGAAAGATCTTCCGCAGTCACCCACCGCACCGGCGCGCCGGGACGTTCGGTGGGCGCGATGCCGGGAACATCCGGCCCGATCACGGCCCCTTTTGGCAGGAACTGGACACCGGCATCCTCGAGTGCGCCGCGCATGGCTTCAGCGTTGTTGGCAACCGGGGTTCTCCGGCCTCTTTCAAAATCGGCCACGGTCGAGGTTGCCACGCTGGCGGCCTCGGCGAGATCCTTTTGTGACCACGCCAGAAGGGCCCGCGCGGCGCGAACATTTCTGGGTGTGAGATCAGGAGTGGGGTTATCCCGGGTCATAGTCATATGAAATATATGACATCAGTTATTATTTATCAAGTGTTCCTTTACGTTGACAAGTCCGTGTTTATGCCTACAATTAATAACACTATGCTTGAAAATAGTATGACCTCTCGCGAACGCGCCCTTGAGCTCATCAAGGCTCGCGGCATCGCACGTGCACGCGATTTCAAAGCAGCGGGTATTCCCTTGATCTATCTGAAGCGCCTGACCGCCTCCGGTGATCTGGTGCGACTCGGTCGCGGTCTCTACCAGGATCCGGATCGCGCGGGGGAGGATGTTGCTCACGATCTGGCGGAAGCCGCCCGCCTCGTTCCGCACGGGGTGATCAGCCTGGTCAGCGCGCTCCGGCATCACGGACTGACGACGCAATTGCCGCATGCCGTGTGGATGACCATCCCCCACAAGGCAAGGACACCGAACGTACGGAGCCCCCGACTTGAAATCGTTCGCGCAACGGGAAAAGTCCTGACCTCGGGTGTCGAGCACGCCCGAGTAGAGGGCGTCGATGTGCCGATCTACAACGTGGCGAAAACCGTCACCGATTGTTTCAAGCATCGCCGTCATGTTGGTGAAGACGTTGCCATTGAGGCGCTTCGTGATGCCCTGCGGGAGGGAAAAACGAACGCGAGCGAGCTGATGAAATACGCGGGCATCAATCGGGTCACAAAAAGGGTCGAGCCTTGCATCAAGGCGCTGCTATGACGCGCAGGATCATCAAAAATCCCGCAGCCTCGATAAGGGCACGGCTACTCAATCACGCTCGGCACCACGGCGACGATTACCAGCGCGTCCTCACGCGCTATGCCATTGAGCGATTGTTGTTCCGGCTCAGTCGAACTGAAGTCGCCGAACGTTATGTGCTCAAGGGCGCCATGTTGTTCGTGACCTGGCCCGAGCACGTTTTTCGTCCCACGGGCGACCTCGACTTGCTTGGCCCGGGCGACCCGGACCCGGCGGCCATTTCCGAAGTCTTTCGCGTCGTCTGCCAGGTCGAAGCGCCCGAGGATGGGATCGTCTTTGAACCGGCCAGTTTGAAAGCTGTACCGATGCGCGAGATCGACAAGTACCCGGGTGTTCGTCTGAGCCTGAACGGCGAGCTGGCCAGGGCGATCATTCGAGTTCAGGTGGATATTGGCTTTGGCGACCATGTATACCCCCGACCGGAGCACCATATTTTCCCGAGTCTGTTGCCGGACATGCCCGCGGCGAAGATCCTGATGTACCCGCGCGAGACCGTGCTGGCCGAGAAGTTCGAAGCTATGATCCGGTTCGGGAAGGCCAATGGAAGAATCAGGGACTTCTACGACTTGTGGGTCATGATCCGCACGTTCCGGTTCGATCTGTCTCACGTGGTTGAGGCGGTCAGTGGAACGCTTCGCCGTCGTGAAACGATGTTCCCAACCGAAACTCCCGTGGGCCTTGACGAGGCGTTTGCGCGAATCGCCGACGACCGAGGCCTGTGGAGCGGATTTCTGCGCCGGAATCCGCCGACCCTTCAACCGCCATCGTTCCCGGAACTGCAACAAGAGCTACGTCATTTCTTCGGCCCCGTCATCGCGGCCCTCGCGCGGCCGGAAAGTGCCAGGCTACGATGGGATCCGCATAGCGGCGCTTGGAGCTAAGTGGAGCGCAAGATTATGAGGACGGGAATTACCAGCAGCAGTCATCCGCACCGCCCGCCTTGTTCGCCACTCTTCCGTCGCGAGGTGCAGTCAGGCCCAGTGGTTGGGGCGTTTCGCGACCGAGCGCACCGCAGGCGTACTCGCCTGTACGGTGAGGATGCGCGACCGAGCGAAACGCCGCAGACGCGGGCCTGGCGGTGCCGCAGTAGGAGGGGTGGTGAATAAGGCGGGCGTACGCATCGCGATGTGGTCCGGCCCGCGCAACATTTCCACGGCGATGATGCGGGCGTTTGAAAATCGACCCGACTGTTTCGTGTCCGACGAACCGCTTTACGGCGCCTGGCTGGAAATGACCGGCGAGGACCACCCGATGCGCGAAGAAGTGATCGCCACCATGGAGACCGACTGGCGCAAGGTCACCGAGACGCTGACCGGTCCAGTGCCGGAAAGCCGGCCCGTCTGGTACCAGAAGCACATGACGCATCACCTGCTGCCGGAAATGCTGCAGCGCGACTGGCTTTCGAAACTCACCCACGTCTTCCTCATCCGAGACCCGTCGGCCGTCGTCGCGTCGTACCTGAACAAGCGCGATACCGTTTCGGCCGAAGACATCGGCGTGCCGCAACAGTGGGCGCTGTACCGGTTCGTGACCGGGGAATTAGGTCAGCACCCGCCGGTGATCGACAGCGGTGAGTTTCTTGCAGACCCCGAGGCGCACCTGCGCGCGCTGTGCGCGCAGCTCGGGATCGAATTCATGCCGCAGATGCTGGCCTGGCCGCCTGGCCCGCGCGACACCGACGGCCCGTGGGCGTCGCACTGGTATCAGCGCGTATGGGAATCGACCGGCTTCGGGCCGCCGCCAGCCGAAGCGCCGCACTTGACGGGCCGCGCGCGCGATGTCGCGTCGTGTTGCCGACCGGTTTACGAAAAGCTGCGCGAACGCCGGTTACAATCCGATTGATCTTGCTCAGGGCGTGCAGTTTTCAAAACCGTCGACGCTGACTAGACCCGGCACAATCTCGACCGTCGCCTGATCTTCGTTGTTGCCACCGTTAGGATCGCCGGTGGTCGCCACCACGCTTGTTGTCATCTGCAGCAGCTGCGCCCCGGCGTTCGGTGCCTGGATCTCGATCCCGATCTGGACGTCCGTGCCGGCGGTGATCGTGCCCAGGTCGCAATCCACTGCCGAGCCGGTATCGACGCAGGCCGGCGAAGAGAGCGAATTGACATCCGCCCCCGGGATGGGCACATGCGACGCCGCAACGCCCGTTGCGTCGTCCGGGCCGTTATTCGTAATGACGATGCTGTAGGCGTAAGGTTCGTCCGGGGCCGCACGGGGCGCGCATTGCAGGCTAGATGCCGCCAGATCGGCGGCCGGTTCTGCGACGGTGATCGAGAATGCGACCGGTGCGGAGGTATCGTCGCCGCCATTGGTCGTGCCGCCGTCGTCGGTCAGCGTGGCTTCCATCTGTGCCATGCCGCTGGCCCCTGTAAGCGGGAACGTCAGTTCACCGCCGCTGCTGATCGCCGCCGGCCCTGCAAGAATTGAATCAGGATCCGAAGTCGTGATCACCGTGTAGCTGTCAACCTGCTGCATTTCATTCGGCCCGAGATCGATGTCCTGCGGCCAATTCTCAATTGACTGCCCGCCGGAAGTGCCGGCGGGGAACGCGGGATCGGCGCCTGCGGCAAAAGTCGGCGGGTCGTTGACCGGGTTGACCATGATGTCGACGGTCGCGGTATCACACGCCCCATCGGTGTCGCAGATTTCGTAGACAAACGAATCGGCGCCGAAGAAATCCGCGGCGGGGGTGTAATCGAACGTGCCGTCGCCGTTGTTGTTCAGCAGCCCGTTAGACGGCGCACTGCAAGTGCCGCAGGCCGTATTGGCGGTTGTCGGATCGAGGTTGTCATCCTCATCGGTGTCGTTGTCCGCGACAGCGATGGTGACCAACGAGTCTTCATCGATGCTCGCGCTATCGTCGGCGGCGGTCGGCGGTTGGTTGGTCACGAGCACGGCGTCCTTCTCGAACGCGCCCATGTCGCAGGTCGCCGTCGAATCCCCGTCGCCGTCGGCCGGCCGAGAGAATCCACGCTGGTCGGTGGCCGGGCAGTTCGGATCGTCGCCGCTGTCAATGGCCGGACTTCCGGCGATCAATGCATGGGTTCGGGTCGGGCCGCCGTTGTTGGCCAATGGATCCAGCATCGGATCGGCACCCGTGATGATCGTGTCGGATGGGCCGTCCACTCGGATGCAGTTGCCGGCCTCGATGAGGTTGAAGCTGCCGCTGAAATCGCCCTCGCAGTCGCTGATCGTCGAGTTGGCGAGGACGCTGTTGTCGAGGAAGACGTCGTTTATGCCTTCATTCGATAGTGCGATCCCGTTGTTGGCGAAGGTCGAGTTCTCTATGAAGGCCCGTGCGTTGTTGAACGTTCGTAGACCGAAATCGGTGTTGCCGCTGATGGTGACGTTGCGCAGGAACAAGCGGTCTCGGGGGCCAAAATCCTGGAAGCCGGCAGGTCCCAGAAATATGGCCGTGTCGTTGCCGCTAAAAGTCGAGCTTTCGATGACCGCATTAATCTCGGAGATAGCGCCATCGCTACCGGTGATGCGCAGCGCTCGGTCATTGTCGACGAATTCGCTGTTGCGGATGCTCACATCGCAGTTGAACCCCGACGGTCGGTTCCCGACGCCGATGACCGTGCGGGGATTCCCACCTGGGCCCTGGAGGCCCGAAAAAGATGAGTCCGAGATCGTAAAGTTCCGCGTGTTGGTGGCGTCGCATTCCAAACGGAGTACTCCGGAATTCGTGCTCGCTGGCGACACGCTGTCGAAGGTCGAGTTCTCGATCGTGACATCGAGATCCTGATTGACGTCCAGATTTAGAAGAGACATCCTCATGAACTCCCGGGCGCCAACCTCCTGTCGTACAAGGGAATCGCGGATCGTGATCGACGCCGGCCCCTTGCCGTACGCGTTGATCATTGCCGTGAAACCACCGGCCATGGAGAAGGTGCTGTTGTCGGCCACGAAGCTCCCTTCAGATACGCTGACACAAAAGGCGCCAGTCATGTCGTCGACGCGTTCGAAGCGCACGTTGTCGGCAAGCGCACGCGCGTCGTCGCCGAACACGTCCAGGCAACCGCTCTGCACGCTTTCAGCGAACTCGTCGACACCGCGCAGCGTGAGATCGCGCAGCGTCAGGTCCCCGCCGATTCTCACCTGAAAGGCGCGCTGGACCGCTTCGACGGTCGTCTGCCCGGTTCCGGCACCCACGACTTCCACCGTATCGGTCACATCCAGGTCGCCAACGCCCGCGACATCGTCGATGCCGGTGCGATCGAGCAGATAGAGTCCGGCCGGCAGATTGATCGTGTCCGTCCCGGCCATGAAATTGGCTTCTTGAATCGCCGCGCGCAGGCTGCAGTTACCGGCCGCATCGGCGCAGACGCCGTCGGCGGTGTTGGCATCGACGGTGTCGGCGGTGGTGTTGACGTTGAAGGTCAGCGCCGCCACCGGGTTGGCGGCCAGCAGCAGGCCGGCCAGCAGAACCAGTCGCAACGACTGGCGCGGGGTCCACGCCAAGGCACTTTTCCAACGGCTGTTCCCGGGTTTTTGTGCCTCTGCTCCCGTTTTTTGCACGGGTTCGAATCGTTCAATTTTCATGTGTTGACCCCTTCGCTGAATGAATCGGTCGACGCGGCCACTGCGGAAAAGCTGACGACAAAGCTGGCGGCCACGCATCGATCGCTCCAATGGATGGATTGAAACCGCCGCATGACCCGTGACTTTGCGTGGGCCATGCGGCAGAATGGAGGCTGGGCCGCGAAATGGGCGCGGAACGCCTTCAATGAATCAATACGAGAAAACGGTTCGAAGCGGATCAGCGCATTCCGACGCGACCGGGTCAGGCACTGAAAAGCGTGAAATCGACTGGACGTGCGATTGGTTCCCCCGTCTTTATGACGAGCTGCGCGCGCTGGCGCATGCTCAGCGCCGGCGGTTTCGCGATCCGGGCTCGCCCGGCACCACCAGCATCGTGCACGAGGCCTACGAGCGGTTGAACAAGTCGCCGGGCTCGGAGCCGGAGAACCCGCTGCATTTCTATCGCACCGCCGCGCGTGCCATGCGCAGCGTGCTGATCGACAACGCCCGGCGCGCGCAGGCGGTGCGCCACGGCGGCCACCTGAACCGGGCATCGGCGGAAGCGCTGGAACTGGTTTCCGTTCAACGAAGCGATGAACTGCTGGCGCTGGACGCGGCGCTTGAGCGACTGAGTGCGGCCGACGAGCAGCTCGGGGAGATCGTCATCCTGCGCGTCTTCGGCGGCCTGACGGTCGAAGAGCTGGCCGAATTGCTGGATGTTTCGACGCCGACGATCAAGCGCCGCTGGAAACTGGCCTGCGCGTGGTTGTTCGATCAGCTCGATGCCGCCACATGACCGCGTCCAGCCGCGACGATACCGAGCCGTCTGCCGCGCTGCTGGAGCGATTCGAAGGTTTGATGGCGCTGTCGCCCGAAGAGCGTCAGGCCGAGCTGGAACTTCTTGCCGGGACGGATCCGGATCTTGCGTGCCGGCTGCAACGGCTGTTGTCGCGTGCGGCCGAGGCGGAAACCTGGTTGGGCGATTTCGAGCAAACGCTTGCGCGAGGCCTGGCCTCGGAGCTGGATTCGGCCTGGGCGCCCGGACGCGTGATCGGCCCTTATCGACTCGAAAGGCTTCTGGCCACCGGCGGTATGGATGCAGTATTCCTGGCGCGCAAGGCCGACGGCGAGCTCAAGCGGCCGGTCGCATTGAAGCTGGTTCCACCCGGCCTGATCAATGAAGATACGCTGCCGCGCTTCCGACAGGAACGCGACCTGCTCGCCGCGCTGGCTCACCCCAACATTGCGCAACTTCTCGATGCCGGCATCACCGACGCGGGACAACCCTGGTTCGCAATGGAATTCATCGACGGCTCGCGCTTCCTCGACTGGTGCCGGCAGGAGCGAGGCGGGCTGGAGGCTCGCGTTCGCCGGTTTCTCGACCTGGTCGACGCCGTTCAGTTCGCGCATCGTAATCTGGTGGTGCACGGCGACATCAAGCCGGGCAACGTGATGGTGGACCGGGATGGGCGGCTGCGGCTGCTTGATTTCGGCATCGCGCGGCTGCTCAATGAAGTGCCGGCCGACGGTGCGGTTCGCTACTTCACGGCGCGCTATGCGGCACCCGAGGTTTCGGCCGGGCAAGGTCCGACGATTTCCAGCGACATCTATTCGCTGGGTGTCATGCTGATCGAGCTGATTGATTTGCCGGGTTCGGCGTCGTCCTCTTCACGGTCCTCGCCACCCATCGACGAGTTGCGCTGCATCGCCGAGCGGGCGACCCGCGATGATCCATCCGACCGCTACGAAAGTGCGCGGCAAATCGGCGATGAGATTCGGCGCTGGCTTCGATTCGAGCCTGTCGATGCATGGCAGGGCGGCGCGCTGTACCGCTTCGGCAAGCGCCTGAGACGCCATCCATGGGCCAGCCTGGGCATTGCGGCCGCGCTGGTTGCGGTGATTGGCTTTGGCGGCTACTCGCGCCTCCAGGCCGAGCGCTTTGCCGCGCAGCGCGACAGCGCCCGGCAGCTTGCCGAGTTCATGGAGCAGGTCTTGCTGGGCAGTGATCCGGAGATCGCGCGCGACGGCAATCTC
Organism: uncultured Halomonas sp.; assembly: GCA_964453565.1. Taxonomy (GTDB): domain Bacteria; phylum Pseudomonadota; class Gammaproteobacteria; order Xanthomonadales; family Wenzhouxiangellaceae. The sequence continues at coordinate 8,300 of CAYVPB010000040.1, read as the reverse complement.
AGCGCTCGGGCGCTGCTGGACCGCGGCCTTGAAGGTCTTGGGCCTGAGCTGGCTGTCGGCGCCCCCGGCGCGGACGTACGGGCACGTTTCGCCTCGATCATGGGCCGCACCTACCAGCGTCTGGGCGATTACCCGACCGCGAGGCGATTGCTGGAAGAGGCGCTGGATTCGGGCATGCTTGATCGGGCCCAGCGCATCGACGTCAACCTGGAACTGGCCGACAACCACTATCTGGCCGGACGATTCGAAGCGGCCGAAAGCGCCTATCGCGAGCAGCTTGAAGAGGCGGCGACCGATGCTGAAAAGGCCCGCGTGCTGGCGGGTCTGGCGCGCACCCTGTCGCAGACCGGGAAACCGGCCGAGGCGGTGGAACTGCTCGACCGCAGCATCGCGCTCACCCGTACGGACCCATCGGTGGTGCCATGGCGACTGGCGCAGCGCCTCAACGATGCCGGCTCGGCGCGATTCCGGCTTGGGCAGTACGACCAGGCGACGACAATGCTGGAAGAGGCGCTGGCCATTCGCCGAACGCTGGACGGCAACGCCCCCGACCAATCCGGCAGCCCGGCCACGGCCACGTTGTTGAACAACCTGGGATTAATGCACTACCTCGGCGGGTTCCCCGACCGGGCGCGCCCGGCGCTGGTCGAGGCGCTGGAATTGCGTCGAGCGTTGCTGGCGGAAGATCACCCCGATCTGGCGCAAACGCTGACCAACCTTGGCTTGTTGGAGAAGGACTACGGCGATATCGAAACGGCAGTCGCCATGCTTGGCGAGGCGCTGGATGTTCGGCGAGCCGCGCTGGCGCCCGATCATTACCGCATCGGCCAGGCGATGCTGAATCTGGCTATTGCGCTGCGGGACTCGGGCGACCACGAACCGGCCGAGCGCCTGTTCGAGGCGGCGAAGGAGCGGCTTGCCGAGCAGCTTGGCGTTGGACATCCGCAGCTTGCGGTGGCGCATACCGAACTGGGCGAACTGTTTCTGGATACTGAAAGATATGGCAAGGCGGAGGCGGCGTTCCGCGAATCGTTGACGATTCGTCGCACCGCGTTAGGCGAGAACCATCCGCGCCTGGCCTGGAGCCTGCTCGGGCTCGGGCGCTCGCTGCTTGCCTCCGGCCGTCAAGCCGAAGCGTTGCCGCTACTGCGCGAGGCCGTCGAAATCCGGCAGCGTGTCTTGCCGCCCGGGAATCCGCTGCGGCAGTTGGCGGAGGCAACGCTTCGCGACGCCGAACAGGCGGCTGAAGCCGGCGCGTCGCCGCAGGCAGATGCGCTTCGCTAATCGGGCCTACGCCGCTTCGACGCTTTGCTCCAGGATCCGCTCGACCCGCTGCTGCACCTGGCGCACTTCGGGCGCGGTTTCCGGGTGCAGTTCGATGATCCGGCCGATGATGTGCAGCGCGTCTTTTCGATCCTTTTCGCCGGGCAGCAGCCTGGGCAGGGCGTCGAGCGCGGCGTCTTCGTCGAACGCGACCATCAGCGCGGCTTCGCGGGCCTTTTCGATGAACGCGTCTCGATCCAGCACGCGGAAGCGTTCGTGCTTCATCCAGATTTCGCGCGCGGCGGTAAAGGCCTGGGCGTCGACGCGCTTGCCGGCCTTGACCGCGGCATAGATTACCCTCAGAACCGCATCGGCGAAGCCGCCTTCGTGCTCGCGCGCGGCGATTGCTTCGAGCTTGAGGTCGCGCAGCTGTTCCAGCGCCCGGCGCTGGCTGGCCGCCGGCTTGGACGAGTCGGCGTGCGTGGCTTTTTCGCCGGCCAGCGCCTGGACCAGCGGGTGGTTCCAGATCGTCTTGAACACCTGCTCGATGGCGACGTCGCGCCGGTCGGTGGCCTGCTCGATCGCGCGCTGGAACGACTCGACCATGCCGCGCTCGATGCGTCGCAATGGATTGTCGGCGGGCGCCTCGACGCGGTTGTCGCGCACCAGGTCGGCCGCGACCTTGACGCCAGCCATGAATGGATTGGCGTCGGAGAACATCGTGTAGCGCAATCGCTGCGGATGCATCATGCGGCGCATTTCGGCGCCGGCCGGATTGGCCATCATCTTCACCCACGGCGCAACCAGGCTTGAATACAGGCCCTCGTTGATTTCGGAGACCCGGGCCACGGCGCGAAATGGTATTTCGTCGGCGCGGCCGTCGTCGTAGGCGCGGATGTCGTCGAGCGTTCGCTGCTCGAAGTGCATGGTATAGGTCTGGCAGACGATGCCGTGCTCGTCTTCGGTGGAGACTTCGTCGATGACCATTTCGAAAAGCCCCGGCGGCAGCGTGTCGATGAGATCCAGCGAGTTGACCAGGCTATCGTGCTCGCGGTCGGCCACCTTGCCGGAGACGAAAATGCCCAGGTGGCCGACATCCGGATGCACGGTATAGACGATGGTCTGCTCATTGGCCCGGATTTCGGCGACGTCGGAATACAGGTCCAGAATCCAGTTCAGCGCCTGCGGCGGCGGGGTGATGTTGTCGCCCTCGCTGGCGATCACGACGATCGGTGCACGTATCGCGCGCAGATCGATGGGCGAATCCTCGTCGTCCAGGATGCGGCCCTGGGTCAGTTTGTTGCCGATGAAAAGCTCCGAGGTCAGCTCGACGATTTCCTCGCGCGAAAGCAGGAAATAGCCGCCCCACCAGCGCTCGAAATCCAGGAAGCGCTCGGCTTCGGTATCGACGTTGGCATACAGCCGGTAGGGCTTGCCGACCAGCGTGTTGGCCGGATTGAGGTTTTCGAAGTTGGACACCAGGTTGGCGCCGTCGAAAGTACCGGCGCCGGCGTCGGCGGTCAGCGCCGAGATCCAGTTGCCGCCGGTCAGTCCGGCCAGGTAGCGCATCGGGTTCTTGCCCTCGATACCGGCCCAGTAGGAAAGCGGCGCGCCGGCGATGCCGATGACCGACGCCAGTTCGGGCGCGTGCGCAGACAGCATCATGATGGCCCAGCCGGCCTGGCAGTTGCCGACGATCGCGGGCCGGGGCGAGTCGGGATGCATCTCGGCAACTTTTTTCAGGAACCGAATTTCGGCCGCGGCGACGTCGCGCAATGTCTGGCCGGGTTCGGGTTGGGGCCGGAACGAGACAGAGTAGACTGGGTGTCCGGCGCGAAGCGCCACCCCGACCTGGCTGGATTCCTTCGAACCGGAAATGCCGGGACCATGACCGGCGCGTGGGTCGAACATCACGAATGGACGGCGCGCGGGATTGGTGGGTATGTCTTCGGGTGTCTTGATGCGCAGCAACAGATAGTTGCAGGGCCGTTCGAACGCGGCCCCGTCCAGCACGGTTTGGTAATCGAATACCAGCACCGGCGGCTTGCCCGCCTGGCGATGCTCCAGGGTCTGATTGCCGCGCCGGCGCAAGGTGTCCAGAAAGAGGACCGAGCGCTGTGCGCTGTCGATGAAATATCGGCTCGCTTCGGTCGCGGCCTCAAAAGGATTGAACAGCATCCGGTGCTCCGGTTTGGAAGTCAGAACGATTACACGAGCATCAGGGTACACCCGAATGGTGCGGTGCACAATGACGCGCCCACGGATTGGCGTTACCGTATCGCGACTCGTGGTTGCGCCGAATGCCGGAATGGAAAGCCGAGACGATCAACAACCTTTTGTCGCGCCCTGCCGCGAACTGCCTGTAAGCGCGCCGCTGGAGTGGCTTGCGGCGGGCTGGCGCGACTACCGTGACGGACCCGGAATCAGCATCATTTACGGAGTTTCGATTTTCGCCGTAAGTGCCGCAGTAAGCGCGCTGGCCTGGTGGCTGGGCAGTTATGTGCTGGTGCTGGCAATGCTTTCGGGCTTTATCTTCATCGCGCCGCTGCTGGCGACCGGCATGTATTCGATCAGCCGGCAACTTGCTCGGGGTGAAAAACCGTCGCTGGCAAGGTCGCTCAAGCGGATGCGCCTGGCGCTCAGCGATGCGCTGGTGTTCGCGCTGGTGCTGATGGTGATCTTTCTGGTCTGGGTGCGTGCTGGCGCCATGGTGCATGTGTTCTTTCCGCCAGGTGAGGCCCTGGACTGGATTGCCCTAGCCCGCTTTCTGGCGGTTGGCTCCGCGGTTGGCTCGATCTTCGCCCTGATCACGTTTGCCGCTGCCGCCTTTTCCCTGCCGATGATCGTAGATCGGGACGCCGACATGATCACCGCCTGCATCACCAGTGCCAACGCGGTGCTGCGCAACAAGCTGACAATGGTGATCTGGATTGCGCTGATCGTGGCCCTGACCGGGCTCGGGTTCGTCACCGCCGGGCTGGGGTTGATCGTGGTGATACCGCTTCTCGGCTACGCGACCTGGCATGCCTACGATCAGACCATCGATCCCGGACAATGGCCGAAGTCCGGTCGCAGACTGAAGCAGATGAACCTCTGGCACGAGCAGAGGTGACGCGAACTTGGCACAATGAATTTGACAATCGATTTTTGACCCGAACGTGAGATCATGATGAAAACAGCGGCATTTCTGGCGGCATTGGCCGCGACCACGGTGACCATGGCTGACCAGGACCCCTACCTTTGGCTGGAACAAGTCGAGGGCCCGAACGCGCTGGCCTGGGCGCGCGGGATGAACGAACTTTCACTGAGCGAGCTGGAAGCCCATCCGCTTTTCGATGAAATCCATGAGCGGGCACTGGAGATCCTGACCTCGGACGATCGCATTGCCTATCCGTCGCTGATGGGCGGCGAGGTCTACAATTTCTGGCGTGATGCCGCGCATGTACGCGGTATCTGGCGCAAGACCACGCTGGAGCAATACCGCGGTGAGGCGCCGGACTGGGACATCATCCTGGACGTGGACCGGCTGGCCCGGGACGAGAACCGGAACTGGGTCTGGGCCGGTTCAAGTTGCCGTTATCCCGACTATGACCGCTGCCTGATCGGACTGTCGATCGGTGGTGCCGACGCTGCGGTGCGGCGCGAGTTCGATCTTGAAGCCCGCGAGTTCGTCGAAAACGGGTTCGTGCTGCCGGAATCCAAGAGCCGGATCATCTGGCGCGATCGCGACAGCGTTTTCTACGGCCCGGCGTTTTCCGAAGATGAAATGACCGACTCGGGTTATCCGCGCACGGTCCGGATCTGGAATCGCGGCAGCGCACCGGAAGACTCAGAGCTCGTCTTTGAAGCTGAAAAGACCGACGTCGCGGCGACCGGTGTTCGGATCTGGGACGGTGATGTCTCGCATGACCTGCTCATCCGCTCGCCGGATTTCTTCACCCGCCAGTATTTTCGCCTCGTCGATGGCGAAATCCGGCGCATCCGCATTCCGGAGGATGCCGAGATCTCCGGCCTGCTCGATGGCCAGTTGCTGGTGGAACTGAAGTCTGACTGGCAGGTTGGCAGAGACACCTATGCGCAAGGCGTGCTGCTGGCCGGCCCGCTGGAAAGCTTCGAAACCGATACGCCGGAGCTGGAAGTGGTGTTCCAGCCCGGACAGCGGGCCTCGATCGCCACCGTGACGACAACCGAGTCGGCGCTGATCGTGACGGTGCTCGACAACGTCGTCAGCCGGGTGTTGCGCTTCACCCATGATGGTCAGGGCTGGCATGGCGGGCCGTTGTCGGCGCCGGACCTGGGCGCGGTGGCGGTTGTGACGGCCGATGACAAGTCCGAGCGATTCTTCTACAACTACACCGGCTTTCTGACGCCGTCGACCCTGTTCGAAGCCGACGCGCTGGAAGACACCCACGTCGAAGTCCGCTCGGAGCCTGTCTGGTTCGAAGCCGAGGGAATGGAGGTTGCACAGTACGAGGCGACCTCGGCAGACGGTGAGAAGATCCCGTATTTCGTGGTCATGCCGCCGGGCTTCGAGGCCAACGGTAAAAGTCCCACCCTGATCTCGGCATACGGCGGCTTCGAGGTCTCGCGCACGCCGTTTTATTCCGGTCTGACCGGCTCGGCCTGGCTGACGCGCGGCGGCGTTTATGTGCTGGCCAATATCCGCGGCGGCGGGGAGTTCGGGCCGAAGTGGCACCAGGCCGCACTCAAGGAAAATCGCCAGCGCGCGTTCGATGATCTGATCGCGGTTTCCGAGGATCTGATCGAACGCAAAATTGCATCCCCTGCAACCCTCGGGATTCAGGGCGGCAGCAATGGTGGTCTGCTGGTCGGTGCGGTGATGGTGCAGCGTCCCGATCTGTATCAGGCGGTGGTCAGCCAGGTGCCGCTGCTGGACATGAAGCGTTTTCACAAGCTGCTGGCAGGGGCGAGCTGGATGGCTGAATACGGTGACCCGGACGATCCTGAACAATGGGCCTACATCTCCGGGTATTCGCCCTATCAGAACGTCTCGGCCGAAGCCCGGTACCCGCGTGCATTCTTCACCACCTCGACCCGGGATGATCGCGTCCACCCGGGACATGCGCGCAAGATGGTCGCGAAGATGCTCGATCAGGGCCATGACGTGCTGTACTACGAAAACATCGAGGGCGGCCATGGTGGAGCAGCTAACCTGAAACAGCGTGCCTATCTCAGCGCCCTCATCCATGCCTACCTGCACGGGCATCTGGGCAACCGATGATCACCGATGCAGAAGCTTCTGCGGCGCGGCCTTCGCCGGAACGAACATGACAAGCGAACACTCGCCGATGAAGCACATGCGCCATTTCATGGCCGAAATGGGGCTGGCGGAGGACGAGTTCGAGTTTTACGGCAAGTACACCGGCAAGCTTCGCCTCGGTGCATTGCATCACCGCCGCGATCAGGCCGACGGCAAACTGATACTGGTAACGGCCATCACGCCTACTCGGGCCGGTGAAGGCAAGACACTGACCTGCATTGCGCTCGGCCAGGGCCTGCGTGCGATCGGCGCGCGGCCCATGATTACGCTGCGCGAACCTTCCTTGGGTCCGGTTTTCGGAATGAAGGGTGGAGCAACGGGTTCCGGTCGTTCGCAACTGCTGCCGATGGCGCGCATCAACCTGCACTTCAATGGCGATATGCACGCGATCACCAGCGCCCACAACCTGCTTGCGGCGCTGGTCGACAATCATCTTCATCACGGCAATGAACTGGGCATCGATCTGACCCGGCCGCTATGGAATCGTACGGTCGACATGAACGAGCGTTCGTTGCGCAATGTGGTGATCGGCCTGGGCGGCCATCCCAACGGCATCCCGCGCGAGTGCAATTTCATTATTACCGCCGCTTCGGAGATCATGGCGATTCTGGCCCTGGCCGAATCGCGCGCTGATCTGAAAAAGCGTCTGGGTGGGATTATTGTCGGTTTCACCCGGGATGATCAGCCGGTGCGGGCCGGCGACCTGGATGTCACCAATGCACTGACAGCCGTCCTCAATGAAGCGATCATGCCCAACCTGGTTCAGACCAGTGAACATGTACCTGCGTTGGTGCACACTGGTCCGTTCGGCAATATCGCCCATGGCACCAGCAGCGTTATCGCCAATCGACTGGCGCTCAAGTTTGCCGATTATGTAGTCACCGAGGCTGGATTTGGTGCCGACCTGGGCGCGGAGAAATTTATCGACATCGTTTCACCGGCCACCGGCCTGGTACCGGACGCGGTCGTGATCGTCGCCACGATCCGGGCGCTGAAATGGCATGGAGGTTGGACGACTCCGGGTATCGAAGATGAAGACCTGGCCGCGCTGGAAGCCGGTACGGTGAATCTGGCCAGACATATCGACAACATGAAAAGCTTCGGCGCCAATGTGGTCGTCGCCATCAACCGATTTGAAGGCGATCGCGATACCGAGATCGTCTGGCTCAGGCGCTGGTGTCATCAGCGCCAGGTCGCCTGCGAAGTACATACCGGCCATGCCGACGGTGGCGCCGGCGCAACCGATCTCGCCCAGGCCGTGCGCGACGCCGCCGACCAGCCCTCGAATATAGTGCCGTTGTATGACAGCAGCCTGGCACCGGAGCAGAAGATCGAATGCGTTGCGCGCAATATCTATGGTGCCGATGGTGTTTACTTCGAGGCTCGGGCGCAATCCGCCCTGAAACGTTTCAAGAACATGGGTTTTGGCGAGTTTCCGATCTGCATCGCCAAGACCCAAAGCTCACTTAGCGACAAACCCAATCTCCTGGGTGCGCCATCGGGCTGGACCCTGACGGTCACCGACCTGCGACTGTCGGCCGGAGCAGGTTTCCTGATTCCGGTATGCGGCAACATGATGCTGATGCCCGGCCTGCCGGCCCGTCCCAACGCATTGAATGTCGATGTCGACGAGGACGGCGTGATCAGCGGCATGTTCTGAAATTCAGATTTGTGGTCAAACGGATCCCGGTACATAAACAATTTCCTGATTACGTATGTATGTCAGCCATTTGAAAAAGCAACCACAGATTACGCA
>CAYVPB010000039.1:0-27365 GCA_964453565.1 uncultured Halomonas sp. | reverse complement strand
CGGGGCATTCGAGAGGGCGGAATCATGCCCTGGAACTTCAAGCCAAGCTTAAAAAACCAAGGAAATGAAATGAGTAAATTCAAATTACAGTTATCGATGTGTATGTGGGTCACCGCGTTCCTGTTTGTATCGAATAGCGTCATCGCGCACGACGATGAAATGCATGCCCATATGGCCGAAAAGGCGGATGATGTCCTGAGCGCCCAGACTTCCAAGGCGAAGCGTTTCGTTACGTCCGAGGCTCTGAATGAGGCCTTGTCCAATGCAGATGGCGGCGACAAGAGCGCTTATTTCATTCTTGACCTGAGATCGCCCGAAGATTATTGCGCAGGCCACATCGATGCGAGCAACGACGCCAACATCCGTCTGCCCAAAGTCGGGGCGAATCTCGACAAGCTGCCGATGGATCAACCAATCGTGACCATCTGCGGCAGCGGTCAGTCCGCCAGTTACGTGACCGCGATTCTGCAGATGGTGGGTTATGACGCCTACGCATTGCAGCACGGCATGAGCAACTGGATCAAGAGCGAATTTCCGCTGGTCGCCTGCGATTGATTCAACGCCGGGGTTATAAACCCGGTACAAGTGCGCCGCGTAGCGGCGCCTTTGTCGCGAGCAACGAATACATAAGTAGTTCGTTACCCGATCAACAGTTACAATTATAAAATCACAATTCCGGTGCGCTGTTCGCGCACCGGAATTTTTTTGGCGACCGGTTTGCCTGCCGGGCGGGTGCCTCTTCTCGCGGCGGGTCGAATAGCCGCCAAATTGGGCCAGGCGGTTAGAATAGAGCGCTCTTCCCCTGTAGCGGAACTTCATGGCTGAGTGCGCCCTTCAACTGTATCGTGTCTCCGGTCCCGCCCAGGAGGAGGCCGGCCCTGTCCATTACCACTCGAGGGGTCGAGTGCTGATTCTGGCGGACGCGCCCGTCGAAATTCCATCGGTCAGACTGGAAGCTCCGGGCTCGATCTCGTTGCTGGTTCCGGCCAACTGCGATCAGGCGCGGCCCTCGGCATCACAGTCGGCGCCCCGGCTGCTATCGGGAAAGCTGATCGAGGTTCGCGGCTGGCTCGGCGATTTCGCGGTTAAATTCAGCCCGCTCGCGCCCGGCTTGGCCGATCGCGCTGAACAAGCGGGTGGTCGCCAGGTTACCGAAGAGTTCGATCTCATAATCGACCTGATGGCATCACCCGCCATCGTCACGGAAACGCCGCCGATCGGTTATTTCCGTGCGAACGCGGTCGATGATCTGGCGGCAATCCTGGCCCGCTGTCGCGCGCTGGTCGGGCATTTCTCCAAGCCGCGCTATTTCCGCTACGACGTCAACATCTGCGCGCACGAGTCGTTCGGCACGCCGGGATGCACGCGCTGTCTGGACGTCTGCTCTGCCGATGCCATCGTATCCGAAGGGTCGAAGATCGCGGTCAACCCGCACCTTTGCCAGGGTTGCGCGAGCTGCACGCTGGCCTGCCCGACCGGCGCCCTGTCGTATGCCTGGCCGAGCCGCGAGAATCTGCTGCATCGCGTCGCGGCCTTGTTGCAGGAAGAATCAGCAGCCAGATCCACGATTCTGGTGCACCCGAGCTCGGTCACGCCCGACTTTACCGGGCTGGCCGGGCGGGTTGAGTGTTTTCCGATTGAGGCACTGCCTGCCATGGGCGAGGAAATCTGGTTCGCCGCGCTTGCGCTGGGCGCCGGTCGAGTAGTCTTGCTGGCCGATTCGGATATGCCCGAAAAGTCGCTTGCCTTGCTGAGTACGCGCGTTTCGCAGGCCCGGCAAATGCTTGGCGTTTGCGGCGTGGACCCCGACGCCATCGTACTGGTGCGCGATGTTGAAGCGCTGGCCGGAATCGAGGCGCCCCGGCGCTTCGGACCGAGTGTCGGTGAAGATCGCCTGGCGTCGGCGACCCGGTACAAGCGGCTGTTGATGAATCAGGCGCTGTCGGGGCTCGGAGCCGATTCGGAAATGGGCGCGGACTCTCAGAAGACCGCCGCGCCCCTGGAATCCGGCGCGTATCTTGAGAAGACCGCCGCGCCCTTGGAAGCCGGCGCGGCCTGGGGCCGGATCGTGATCGATCCGGACAAGTGCACGCAGTGTTCGGCCTGCGCCGAAGTCTGCCCCACGCTGGCGATCCGCTATTTCGAGGACGCCGATCAGGCGTCGGCCGAGATCGGGTTCAACGAGCAGCGATGCGTACAGTGCGGCATCTGCGCCGGCGCCTGCCCGGAAGACGCGATCCACCTCGAGCCGCGTTTTGCCGGGACCCGGGAATCGGAAAGCTGGCCCGTCGTCGCGACCGGCGCGCTGGCCCGATGCACCGAGTGCCGCCGCGCGTTCATTCCGGAGAAAATGCTCGAGGTGACGTTGGACAGCATCCGCAGCAACGGCAAGCTGAACGACGACATCGAGCGGCAGCTTCGGCGCTGTCCCGAATGCCGGGCGCAGAATCTTCAACCGGACTGAGTCTGAGGAACCTCCGTTCGATCGCGGCGGTGTCGATTTGACGCAGCGCAAATCGACGAATTTGCAGCGGCGCTAGAATTCCGGAAAGACAACCTGGGAGACACACTGATGCTGCTGCCTCAACGCCGCGCCGGCGGCATCTTGCTGTTTCTCGCCTGTCTTGCGGCGCTCTCCGGGCCTGCGTTTGGCAACGAGTTTTCGCTGTACGGCGTGGCGCATCTGTCGCTGGACGGCGTCGAAAGCGGTCGCGACGAGGACTTCGACGCCGCCAGCAATTCCTCGCGCATCGGCTTGCGCGGCAGGTTGGACCTCGCGGCAAAAACCTCATTGATCTTTCAGTTCGAGCAAGGCCTGGATCTGACGTTCCGCGGCGAGAACGACGGCAACGGGCCGGTATCCCGCAGCGGACCGGTGACCTCGGTTCGCGATTCGTGGCTGGGGCTGGACACGAAGTTCGGCGCGCTGAAGGGCGGCAAATTCGGCGGCCTGAACCAGTGGGTATACAACTTCAACCTGTTCGCCGATCAGATCGGTGATCTGGGCAACCTCTGGGGCGGCACCGGACTGCCCGGCCGGGTCTCGGAAGGCCTGCAGTACAGCCTGCCGGCGTTTGACGGCTTCAACGCCCGCGCCACCTGGGTGCCGGACGAGGGCCGCGGTGGCCAGAACATCGTTGTCTACAGCGCAGACTTTCAATACCGCGGCCTGAACCTGGGCGCCGGCTTTCTCGATTTAGGCCGGAATGCCGCGCTTGACGAACGCGATCACGTTGCCTGGGCGCTGACGGCCGCGCGTACTCTCGGCAGATTCGATGTCGGCCTGGGCTGGCAGCGCGAAATCGGCATCGACGGGCAGCGCGGCGGAGATCGAAACAGTTTCACGGCCGGTGCATCGGTACAGGTGCTGCCCCGGACGCGGATCAAATCCCAGGTCACAGTAAGCGATTCGGGCGTGGCCGGTGCCGACGCCCGGCAATGGGCGATCTCGCTCGAGCGCGCCATCGCCGAGCGGGCGCTGGTCTATCTGGCCTGGTCGGCGACATTCAACGAATCGGAAGCCGCGTTCTCGACCAACAACTACGGCAAGGGGCGCGCGCGCTTTCCGGCGCCCGGTGACGATCCCTGGGCCATCTCGCTGGGCCTGAACCTGTCATTCGAGCGCAGCTTCGGTCGTTAGTATCAGCAGAGGTTGAGCGGCAAAAGCCTAGCGAAATTCATGATGGTTATCTAATGTATTTGTTTTTCCGCGATTTTTGCACCGAATCAACGCCGAAATTGACCCAGCGCAAAGATAGCCCTACAACAAATTTGTAACATTTACCCATGGCCTGGTCGAGCTGGAGCCAACTCCGGCCCTTGTCCCGCCCGGCCTGCAAACCACCTGATTTTCAAACGGGAAGAACTGTCATGAAAAGTAGAACTACCTGGCCGTTGGCCGCATGCATTGCCGTTGCGCTGGGCACCGTCCCGGCTGTCGAGTCGCATGCCTCCGAAAGCGCCATGGTTGAACTGATCGAGATCCTGTACAAGAAGGGCAGCATCGACGAACAGGAATACCAGCTCCTGCTCAAGGCGGCCCGTGAAGACGCCGGTGCGGCGGTTGCGGAAACGGACGAGGAAAAGATTGCCGAAGAAGTCTCGAGTCAGGACGACGAAGCAAGCTCGAATGTCGTGCAGGTTACGACCGAGGATCGTCTGCAATTCAAGTCAGCAGAGGGGGGCTATACATGGAAGATTTTCGGTCGCGTCCAGACCGATGTTGCGTCTTACAACAGCGATACCGATATTAATGGCAACCGCGTTCCGCTGCCCGATTTCGGTCAGGAAATCCGGCGTGCGCGAATTGGCGTCGCCGGGACCATTGCCGGCAATTGGGGTCTGAAGGTGCAGTATGACTTCCCGAGCGAGACGCTAAAGGACGCCTTTATTTCCTATACGACGGAGGGCGGCACGGAGTTCAGGCTCGGGCATTTCAAGGAGCCATTCAGCATGTCCGAGCTGACCAGCAGCAAGTATCAGACCTTCATGGAAAGACCCACATCGGTCACGGCCTTCGTACCCAGCCGGAATACCGGTATCGGCGTCTACCACGCGATCGGAGATCGGGCAACGGTCTCAGGCGGCGTGTTCGGTGACGGCATCGACAGCGGCGGTGATGGCAATGACGGAAGCTATGCGGTGACCGCACGCGCGACCGTTGCACCCATAAAATCGGCGCGCAAGGTCCTGCATCTGGGCAGTGCGGCCACCTATCGCAAGCCCGACGGAACGAATACCGATCGCTTCCGCGACCGGTTCGAAACGCACGTCACCGATGTCCGGCTGGTCGACACCGGAATCATCGAAGGTATCGATTCGATCACCAAGGCAAATTTCGAATTTGCTGTCATCTACAACCGCTTCTCGCTTCAGGGCGAATATTTGATGAGCTCGATCGAGCGCAAAAGCGCGATGGGTGGCGATCTGGATTTCGACGGCTACTACCTGCTGGGCTCGATATTCCTGACCAATGATTCCAGGCCGTATTCCATCGGCGGGGGCAATTTTGGAAAGGTCAATCCCGGCAGCTTTTCACCGGTAAGTCCATCCAAGCCCATCAGCCGCGGCGGTATAGGTGCCTGGGAGCTGGGTTTCAGTTATCACAATACCGACCTGAGCGACCGTGACATCGACGGCGGTACGCAAACCATGTTCGGCATCGCGCTGAACTGGTATCCGGCAACGAACTTTCGCTTTCAGCTCAACTACAACGCGGTCACCGACCACGACGGCGGCAATTTCCCCGGCGCCGAACCCTCGGTGCTGCAGGCACGCGGCCAGATCTTCTGGTGATTTCCGGCTCCGGCTCCGGCGCCGCGGGCGAGTCTCTCGCCGCGGCCCCGGTTCCGGGCAGCCCCGAACTCCCGCTATATGCATTTTTGTTAATTGTTCAAGATCAAATCTCGCGCTCAAGCGATGTGCGAAAGTGGCACCGAATCGAACGGAAGCGCGGCACGCTTCTTAACCTCGAGAAATCGAAATACCCTGGATCTAGGAGATCATCATGGAATCCACGTTCCTCTACAACATTCAGGACGCCGTCATCTGGGACTGGCGCGTTGCCACCGATCTGTTCGTCGGCGGAATCGGCGTTGGTGCATTCCTGTTTTCGTTCGTGCTGTGGCGGTTTGGGGGTGAAGCGTACCGCGGCCTCGCACGCACCGCGTCCATCATCACCCCCATCATGGTGTCGCTGGGGCTTCTGCTGCTGTTCTGGAAACTGGGCAACCGCTGGATCGCCTACCAGATGATGCTCAACGTCTCACCCGCTTCGATGATGTGGTGGGGCGCTTCGATCCAGGGCGTGTTCGTCGCGCTCGCGGCGTTGTTCGCATGGCGCCTGTTTTTCCCCGACTCCGGGCTGCTTGCGTTTATCAAGACCGCATGGGTGGGCTGGATCGGCGCAGTTCTTGCGGTGCTCATCGGCCTGTATCATGGCCTGCTGATCGCAACCATAGGCACCTACCCGGTATGGGCATCGGCGGGCCTGATCATGGCCTCGCTGGCGCTGTTCATGGCCACCGGTCCGGCGGCGGCGTTCCTGATTCACCGGATCGTCGGCTCGAACCGCGAAGCCGGGGATGGGAATCAATCCGACCTGTTGCGGCCGCTCGGCTTTTTGCTGGCCGGAACAAGCATTCTCGTGCTCGCCGCGCTTGCGGCCTGGTGGTTCGACCTGACGTTCGGCAGCGTTCGCGACCAGGATGCGCTGGCTGCGGTCATGAATGCCTACGGCACCGTGCTGCTGCTGGCCATCGTTTTCGGACTGCTGTTGCCGATCGTGCTGCTGCTGCGCGCGTCGATGAAATCGAGCGACGGCAACGAAGCCGTCTCGCCGACGCTGGTCACGGCATGCTGCGTCCTGATTCTTGTAGCCGGCTTCACGATTCGCTACACGGCGGTGCTGGGCGGGCAGATCGATCTTCCGGATGCGCACTACGCGGTCATGGAACCCGTGCGGTAAGCACGCGGAAATCATCACAGGAGAATGAGCATGAAAGAATCCAACACGCCGACGATGAGTTCCGAGCCACTGGCGCTCAATCGCAGGCAGTTCGTCCAGGCTGCGGCCGCGACCGGTGCGCTGGCAACCGTGCCGGGCATGACCATGCTGTCGTCCGAAGTCAAGGCCCAGGTATCGCAAAAGGTGGGCGAGTGGAAATCCACCACCTGTCAGGGCTGCACGAGCTGGTGTCCGGTACAGGTCAAGGTGGTCGACGGCCGCGCGGTGCATCTGCGTGGCAATCCCCACGCCAAAGCCAATCACGGCAAGATCTGTCCGCGGCCGCACCTGGCCCTGCAGCAGGTCTACGATCCGGATCGCATTCGTCAGCCGATGAAGCGCACCAACCCCGAAAAGGGGCGCGGCGTCGATCCCAAATTCGTGCCGATCACCTGGGAAGAAGCGATCGAGACGATCGCCGACAAGATGATCGAACTGCGCACCGCCGGCGAGCCCGAGAGCTTCGCGCTGTTCCGCGGTCGCTATACTTACATGCGCGACAGCCTGTACTCGGCGCTGCCGAAAATCTTCGGTTCACCGAACAACATCAGTCACTCGTCGATCTGCGCCGAAGCCGAGAAATACGGCTCCTACTACACCGAAGGCCTTTGGGACTATCGCGATTACGACATCGAGCACACGCGCTACATGCTGTGCTGGGGCGCCGACCCGGTGAGCACCAATCGGCAGGTGCCGCATGCGATCAATTTCTGGGCCGATATGCGTGACGATGCGACGGTCTCGGTGATTGATCCGCGCTTGTCTGCGACGGCCGCCAAGGCCAACGAATGGCTGCCGGTGATTCCGGGCGAGGACGCCGCGCTGGCCGTTTCCATGGCGCACGTCATCCTGACCGAAGGGCTCTGGCACAAACCATTTGTCGGCGATTTCGCCGATGGCCGCAACCGTTTCGTGCCGGGCGAGATGGTCGCCGAGAGCGAGCCTGACGACGAGGGCAACGAAACCCCGGTGTTCAACGAGCGCTACACTCACGGCGTGGTTCGCTGGTGGAATGAAGAGCTCAAGGACCGTACGCCCGAGTGGGCGGCCGAAAAGACCGGCATTCCGGCCGAGCAGATTCGCCGGGTCGCGATTGGTTTTGCCCAGGCCGCGCCGTACGCGATCAGTTGGATGAGCCCGGGCGCATCCATGCAGCCGCGCGGCGCGGCGGCGGCGCTGGCCACGCATGCGCTCAACGGGCTGGTGGGTTCGGTCGATCACGTCGGTGGGGTGGTCACAAAAATGAAGACCCCCGACGACAAGATTCCCGACGTTGGTCCGTACCAGGACGACCTTGCGAAAAAGAATTCCAAGCTTCCAAAGATCGATCAACGCGGTACGCTGGCGTTCCCCTCGCTCAAGGGCGGAAAATCAGGCGGCGGCGTGGTCACCAATGCCGCGGCCGACGGGATTCTGGCCGAAGACCCGAATGCGATCAAGGTCGCGATCGGCTATTGGTGCAACTTCCTTTTTTCGTGCCAGGGCGCCCAGCGCTGGGAAGACGCGCTGGCAAAGATCCCGTTTTTCGTGCACATCACGACCAACGCCTCGGAAACCTCGATGTTTTCGGATATCCTGCTGCCGGCACCGCACCAGTTGTTCGAGAAATGGGGCTTTCTCAAGAGCAAGCAGAATCTGCACAGCTATCTCACGCTGAATCGTCCGGTGATCGAGCCGGTCGCCGATCTGCGGCAGGAAGAAACCGAAGTACCGTACCTGATCGCGGAAGCTTTGGCCAAACGCGGCTTCGACAACCTGCTTCGCTTTTACCAGGAAGCATTTGCCGACCCGGAAACCGGCGAACATCCCAGAAACGCTGCCGAATTCAACATGATCGCATTGCGCATGCTCACTCGCGGCGCCTGGGACGAAACGCATCCGAAATACGGCAAATACGGCGAAAAGATTCCGGGCTGGGAAGCCTTCCTCGACAAGGGCGTCTGGAATTCAAACCGCTTCGTCGCCGGCGAGCGACGCAAGAATTTCCCGAACGAGACCGGCAAGTTCGAGTTCTACGGCGAAACCCTGAAAAAGGCGCTGACAGGCCATGCCGACAAGCACGGCGTGAGCGTCGACCAGATCATGGCCGAGACCAACTACACGGCGCGCGGCGAGCGGGTATTCCTGCCGCACTACGAGCCTGCGCTGCGTCACGGCGACGAACGCGAGTTTCCGTTCATCTTCTTCGAGCACCGCTCGCGCCTGAACCGCGAGGGCCGCTCGGCGAACACCACCTGGTACCAGGCGCACAAGAATGCCGATCCGGGTGACGAAAACTGGACCGATGTGCTGAAGATGAATCCCGCAGACGGTCAGCGGCTCGGCTTCAAGACCGGTGACAAGGTCCGGATCAGCTCTGCCAACGGTTCGTTCGAGGTCGACCTCAAGCTGTGGGAAGGGGTACGTCCCGGAACCGTGGCGAAATGTTTCGGCCAGGGCCATTGGGCCTACGGTCGCGTCGCGGCAAGCGACTTCACCAAGGCCGTCCCCAGAGGCTTCAACAACAACGAGTTGCATGCAGCCGACTTCGAGCGGCTCAGCGGATCGAGTGTCCGCCACGGCGGTTTCACCCGGGTCAAGGTCGAACGCGCCTAGCTCGAAACGCAGCACAACAGGAGATTGAATGATGAGTAAACGTTACGCTATGGTCATCGATCTGCATCGCTGCGTGGGCTGCGCGGCCTGCGATATCGCGTGCAAATCGGAAAACAACGTTTCGGAGGAGTTTCACTGGTCGAACCATATCATCGAAACCTCGGGCACGTTTCCGAACACCAAGCACCGTTACGTGCCGACGCTGTGCAACCACTGCGAGGACGCCCCGTGCGTGAACAATTGCCCGACAACGGCGATGTACAAGAACGAGGATGGCCTGACACTGCACGATCCGGACAAATGCATCGGCTGTCGGACCTGCCAGATGTCTTGTCCGTACGGCGTCATCTGGTTCAACAAGAAGGACCCGCATCCGCAGTTCGCCAATGACGACGCGTTAATCGACGGCGTCACTTTCAGCGGCAAGGAAATGGCCGAAAAGGCCGGCACGCCGATTCCGTACTACAATCCGGCGCGTGCGCAGACCTACCAGGGCATTCGTTCCCGCGGGCTGGTCGAGAAGTGCACCTTCTGCGACCACCGGCTGGCGGTCGGCGAACTGCCTGCCTGTGTCGTTGCCTGCCCGGCCGACGCACGCATTTTCGGCGACATCAACGACCCGGCAAGCCCGCCGAGCCAGGCGCTGGCCAAGCATCCGCCCAAAGTATTGCAGCGCGATCGCGGCACCAAGCCGCACGTGTTTTATATTCGCGAGTTCAACGAAACATGATTAGTGCGCAAGTTGTCTAAGTTTCAGCGAACTTCATGACCGATGAGATCGGACAGCGCCGGCGCCGGGTCGAGCACCTGGCGCTGGCGTTCGGTGATCCGCGTCGCTGGCCGGACGATCTGGGGTCGTGTTTGGTCGAGGCTTTTACACCGCTCGGCGACAAGCCGCGCGCCGCGGCGGAGGCGTTCCGGCAGGCTTGCGATCAGGCGCATGACCGAACCGATCTGGCGGCGCGCCACGCCCGCATGTTCATCGGCCCCTTTCGCCCCGAGGTCGCACCCTATGCCTCGGCCTGGCTGGAGTCGGACGGCATGCCGATGGGAAGCGTCAGCGCACGTGCGCTGGAGGCCTACCGGGAGGCGGGTCTGGATTTCGAAAACCGCAGCGAGCCGCCGGACCACCTGGTTGCGGAACTCGAATTTCTGTTGTTTCTCATCGTTCAGCAGCACGCCAGCGGTGATCCGCGCTGGCGCCACTGGCAGCTCGATTTCTTCGAGCAGTGCCTGCAACCCTGGATCGGCGGTTTCTGCCGCGCGCTCGCCGATGCCAATCCGGCGCATAGCCTGTATCGCGCACTGGCTGTGCTGTGCTCCGAGCTGGGCAGGGATTTTGATGCCGCCCATGCAGATACTCCGATGTCCGGCTAGAATTTCAGGCCTTGTCGCCAGGTTATCGGATGGAAAATGGAGACGGTTGATTTCGACAGGGTTCGCATCGGCGTGGTTTCGGTCAGCGACCGCGCCTCGAAAGGCGTCTACGAAGACGAGGGTATCCCGGCACTGGAACAGTGGATCGGACGCGCGCTGCAAAACCCGGTGGACTGGGAACGACGACTCATTCCGGATGAATCCGAACCGATTTCCTCGGCCCTGATTGAGCTGGTCGATGAAGTGCACTGTGACCTGGTGTTGACCACCGGCGGCACCGGCCCGGCGGTGCGCGACTTGACGCCGGATGTGACATTGGCCGTGGCCGACCGGGAGATGCCTGGTTTTGGCGAACAGATGCGCCAGATCAGCCTGCGCTTCGTGCCGACCGCGATTCTTTCACGCCAGGTCGCGGTGATCCGCAAGCGGGCGCTGATCGTCAACCTGCCCGGGCAGCCCAAGGCGATCGCCGAAACACTGGGTGGGCTGCCGGATCTCGATCCGCCGGCGCACGGCATCTTCGCCGCGATTCCGTACTGCATACAGTTGCTGGAAGGCCCGTACCTGGAAACCGATCCCGCGGTGTGCAAGGCGTTCCGCCCGAAATCGGCTCGGCGTGCTTTGTAACTGGCCGCGAAAGAAGCGAAAAAACCGGAACCGCAGATTACGCAGATAGACGCAGATTATTGAACTTCCACGTCAGCAATCTGCGTAATCTGCGGTTCCGTGGTTTTCCGGTCTTGGCGTGGCTGAGTCAATCACGTAATCAGTTATTCTTTTTGCAGCAACCTTCAGATCAGGGGAAGCCGAACAATGTCTCCCAAAATCTCCAAGAACGCCGAGTTCGAGCCGCTGAATATCGTTCAGCTCACCGTTTCCTCGTCGCGCGGGCCCGACCAGGATACCTCCGGAGACTTTCTCTGCGATCGCCTGAAATCGGTCGGCCACCATCTGGTCGAGCGCCGGATCGTGAAGGAGGATCTTTATCTTCTGCGCGCGGTGGTGGCGCAGTGGATTGCCGATGAGCAGGTCCAGTGCGTATTGATTTCAGGCGGCACCGGGATCACCGGGCATGATTGCGGGCCCGAAGCCATTCTGCCGCTTCTGGATCGCGAAATTCCCGGTTTCGGTGAGTTGTTCCGTCATCACTCCCTGGCCGAAATCGGCTCCTCGACAGTGCAATCGCGTGCTTTCGCCGGGGTAGCCAACAATACCCTGGTATTTGCCTTGCCGGGTTCCACCGGCGCATGCCGAACTGCCTGGGAAGAGATTCTCCAGCCGCAACTGGACCGGCGCACGCGCCCATGCAACTTCGTTTCACTGGTGTCGCGAACGGATGCCTGACAACGACGACGCCAAGCCGCCGCCGAAGATCGATACCACGCGGCGCTTTTCGCGCCGCAATCTGCTGCGTCGCCTGGGTGGTCAGAAGGAGGACCGTCCCGGCGCATCGGCACTGGGCTTCGATACGCTTGCCCGGCAGGCCGATCGTCTGGTGCGTGAGCAGCAATACGAGCAGGCGTTACTGCTGTATCGGCGCATGATCGAGCGCGAGCCGTCGCATCGCGAGGCATGGCGCTACAAGGGCTGGTGCCTGCTAAAGCTGGGTCGGCCCGTTGAAGCCCGGGAAGCGCTGGAGAAACTGCTGAACTCCAATCCGGACGACGGCCATGCGCTGCTCTACACCGGCATCAGCCATGCGCTGGAAAACAACATCGAGGCTGCGCTGGAAGTGTGGCGCAGGTACCGCGACTATTCCCGGGTGCTGATTGTGCGCGAAATCAACCTGATCCTGTTCGAGGCCGATCAGGAGGAACCGCTGGAAGGTGAAGCGCTGGCGCGCCGGATCGAGGATGCCATCCGGCGCCAGGAACTGGCCTGATCAATTGCTTTCGGTAACGCCCGATCAGTCCTTCAGCGCCTGTCGACCCCACTGCCAGGCCGCAACGCTGGGGGGAAAGCCGATCGAGTTGACCCCGAGGACCAGCGCATGTTCGATCTCCTCGGCGCTGACGCCCGCGTCCAGCGCGCGCCGCACATGCGAGCGAACCGCCGATTCCAGCCCGGCACCGACGCAGATGGCGAGTTTGACCAGTGCCGAGGTGCGCGCATCCAGCGGGCCGGCGGCATCCAGCGCCCGAGCGGTATTCTGATGCGCTTGATCGATTTCGGGAAAGCGTTTTACAAAAGCTTCAAAAGTCTGTGGCAGGGAAGTTTCCTGGCTCATGATGTCATTGGCTCCATTTGTCGTTAGCAATCAGGCGTGCCGGCGTTGCGACACCGATGGATGATCGGCCTGGGTAGAGAACTGGGCGAGTCGGGAGACGGCACTGTAGCCGCCCCGGATGCTGATGACCTCGACGCCGAAGCGACCGCGCAACAGCATCGCCGCGTCGCGGCAGCGCTGGCCGCTATAGCAGTAGATCAGGCAGCGCGAGACGTCCCGGGGCAGGCGCGCGCTGCCCTGGTTCAGCGCCGACAGCGGCAGATTGCGGGCTCCGGGCACGTGGCCGGCATTGAACTCCTCCGGTTCTCGTACGTCGAGCAGAAGACAATCCCGGTGCTGGTCGAGTTGATCCGGTTCGATTTCGTGCAGTTGGCGGTTACCCGCATGCACACTCAGATCGATCTGTTCCGGTCGAGTCGAACACAGCGCGCAATCCGCGCGTTTTGCCACACGAAGCAGGCGGCTTTCCCCGGTGCGCGCATCCATGGTCCATAGCCGACCGATGATCGGCGCCACGCCACGGCCGTTGTCGCCAACCAGCAGCTTGAGGGTTTCGCTGGCCTGCATGCTGCCGGCCAGTCCCACCAACGGGCCGAGCACCCCGGCTTCGGCGCAGTTCGGTACCCAGCCGCGCGGCGCTTCGGGGAACAGACAGCGCAGGCAGGGTCCGACCCGGGCATCGAAGATGCTGACCAGTGCGTCCATACCGGTCACTGAGCCGTACACCAGCGGCTTGCCGAAACGCACGCTGGCATCGGCGAGCAGATACTTGGTCGGATAATTGTCGCTGCCATCGACCACGACATCATGCTCGTTGAGCAGTGACTCGACGTTGTCGAGTTGCAGTCGTTCGGCCCGGGCGATCACCTCGATCGAGGGATTGAGGTCGGCCAGACGTTGTGCCGCGACCTCAACCTTGGGTCGCCCGATCGAGGATTCGCCAAACAGGACCTGGCGCTGCAGATTGCCCTGGTCGACGCGGTCATCATCGACAATCGTGATTCGGCCGACACCGGCGCCGGCAAGATACGGCAATACCGCACAGCCCAGACCGCCGGCTCCGACCACCAACACCCGTGCGCCATTGATGCGCTGTTGCCCTTGTTCACCGATTTCCGGAACGATGGCCTGTTTGCGATAGCGTTCCAGCATGAAGGCCTCCTGTTGCTAGCTGACTTCGCCGGCCGCGGCGCGAAGCCTGGCAAGCTCGTCGAATCGATTGATGTTTTCCATCTGGTTTGCCGCGACCGGACTGTGTACAGCCAGATCAAGCGCGCGCCCCAGTTCCGCGAGCGAGTGCTTGCCGTTGCCGGCCAGTAAATCGCCGATGGTCCGCGGCAGCCGGGCAGTGCAGTGCAGGACCATCGGCAGTGGGCCATTGGCGAATCGGGCCCCGGTGCCGGAAGCGCTGCCGGCCTGCAGCAGCGTCTCGAGTGTTTCGGCCTCCAGTAACGGCATGTCCAGCGGCAGGATCAGCAACAGACTGCCTTCTAGTTCATCGCCACGTTGCCTGAGCACCGAGTCCAGGCCGCCCAGAGGCCCGAGCCCGGGTTCGCGGTCGGGGACATGATCGTGGCCGGGGCGCCGGCCGGATACGATCACCTTGCCACAGCCGGCGGCTTCCACCAGTTCGATGGCCCGCCCAAGCAGGGTCTGCCCGCAACGCCATTCCAGCTCGGCCTTGTCCCGGCCCATGCGGCTGGAGCGGCCGCCGGCAAGAACGATGCCGACCGCTTCAGGCGGGCTGGTGCAAGGCATTGCCGGGGAGCCATTCGCTGTCGCCGTCGACATAGTGTTCCTGTTTCCAGATCGGCGCTCGCCGCTTCATCTGCTCGATCAGAAAGCGGCACGCCTGAAACGCTTCATCGCGATGCGGCGCGCCAACCGCGGCGATGACGCTGGCCTCGCCGATTTCAAGCCGGCCATGGCGATGCGCCAGGTAATAGTCGAGATCCCGGCCGAATTTTTCGGCGGCCTCGGTGCAGATCCGGTGGAAAGTCTGCTCGCACAGCGCACGATGCAGGTCGTAACTGACTGCATTGACTTCGCGGCCGTCGTTGAGTTTGCGCACCTGGCCGACAAACAGGTCAATCGCGCCATTGGCCCCCTGGCCGCATGCATCCAGCGCCTGCAACAGATCGATCGGCTGCTCGAGAATCTCGACACGCACCATCTCTCAGCCCCCGCAAACCGGCGGCAGGATCGACATTTCGCCGTCCGGAACCGGATCATCATCGTCAAGAACGGCGGTGTTGGTCGCAAATGCCGAGGATTCAAGCAGTGCCCTGGCGTTGGGCCACTGTTTGAGATGCTCTCCTGTCGCACGCCTCAATTCGGCGATATCGGCATCGACGGGAACGGCAATTTCCAGCCGATCACCGAGACCCGGTTGCCGAAAGGCGCCGAACAGGCGAACGGTGACTTCACGTTTCATGCTGGTTTCCATTCATGTTCCCTCAGCCCTCCGGATCAAAGCCTTCAGGCAACTCGGGCAGGCCGTCGGGATGCACAAAACGCCCCGACTTGCCGCCTTGCTTGATCAGCAGCCGGACGCCGCCGAGCCCTAAGTCGGCCTGAACCTGCTTGGCCAGATCCCAGATGGTCAGCAGCGCGGTGGTGACCGCGTGCAGTGCCTCCATCTCGACCCCGGTACGCGCCGCAGTCGAGGCCTTCGCGAATACTTCGATTCCCGGCAGGTCGGGATTGGGGCGAAACGCCAGCGAGACGTGGTCCAGGCCCAGCGGGTGGCACAGTGGAATCAGATCGGCCGTTTTCTTTGCCGCCAGCACCCCGGCAACTTCGGCCAGCCGCAATGGATCGCCCTTGGGCAGCGATCCATCGCGCACCTGTTCAAAGGTCGCTGCATTCATGCAGATATACCCGGTGGCGACGGCCGTGCGCTGCGAGGTCGGTTTGCTCCCGACATCGATCATTCGATAATGCCTGCGCTCCTCCACCGATCAACCTCCGGTCATGGCCAGATGCGGCGTGTCGCCGAAGTCGCCCTGGTGCAGCCTGTGGCCGGGAGTCTTGACGAACAGTGAATTGATGATGCAGGCCTTGAGCTCTTCGCGCTGATCATCGTGTTGCAAAAGCGGACGCAGATCCGCCGCGCCCTCGCCGAACAGGCACAGGCGCAGGCCGCCACGCGCCGTGACCCGAAGCCGGTTGCAACTTTCGCAGAATCCGGGCGCGTAGGGTGCAATCAACCCGATTGCGCCGCGATAATCGGGATGTGTGTATTCGATCGCCGGGCCGTCGCCCGGGGCGCGCTCGCGCACGCTCCAGCCTTTTTCCGTCAGCATGTCGCTGACCACCGCACCGCCAAGGTGTCGCTGCCTGAAGTATTCGGCATTGGTCCCGGTTCGCATCAGCTCGATGAAGCGCACGCTGACCGGATGTTCACGCACGAATTCGACAAACGCGGGAAGCTGGTCTTCGTTGAGCCCGCGCAACAGCACTGCGTTGATCTTGACCGAGGAAAATCCGGCTGTCAGCGCGGCTTCGACGCCACTCATGACCTTGTCGAAGCGGCGATCACCGGTAATACGCTCGAAATGCCCGGCGTCCAGCGCATCCAGGCTGATGTTGATTGCATCCATGCCGGCCTCGCGCAGCGTTTCGGCATCGCGTGCCAGGCGGTAGGCATTGGTGGTCATCGCCAGACGGCGGACGCCGGGAATCGAGCCCAGGGTCCGCACGATTTCCGGGAAATCCTTGCGCACAGTGGGTTCACCGCCGGTCAGCCGCACCTTCCAGGTTCCCAACTCGGTGAAAGCGGTCACCAGCCGACGAATTTCATCCAGGCCGAGAAAACCGCGCCGATTGTCTTTACCACCGCCCTGATAGCCGTTGGGAAGACAGTACTCGCAGCGGAAATTGCATACATCGGTGACCGAGAGCCGCAGGTAGGAGAAGCGGCGGCCGAAGCGGTCCTGAAGAGTGGTCATGGCAGGCTCCTTTTCAAATCAAGTGGAAGGCAAGTGCGTTTCCGCTTCTCACCCCGGCCGGTCCGCAAACCTATTGCGGTTCCGGCGGCGCTGCAACCATCTCCACTTTCGCGGGCTTAGGCCGAAGCGCTCGGATTGCCGTAATCGAGGTTGTATCATACGTGCGCGGGCGATGGTTCGATTGATCTGGCGCAATTCCCGCGCAATTTTCCTCGGCCAGCCAGGAATCAAGCGAGTGGGCTCGAGCCTGATGTACCTTTCCATCCCTTACCAAACGATCGGCACGGAATCAGCGATGAACAAGACCTCCAATATCGGCAGATTGATCACGGTTGCAGAAGCAAGAGACCGGCTGCTGCACGATCTTCCCGAAATTTCAGATAAGCAGCAGCTTGCACTGACTAATGCTCCGGGCAGGGTGCTGACGCGTTCGGCGCACGTCATGACCGCCGTGCCCGCGTTCGACAACAGCGCAATGGACGGCTATGCATGCCGCAGCGCGGATCTGACCGCCGAAGCGACCCGGCTGCCAATTTCCGCGAGGATCACGGCGGGTCAGGCGCCCGTGCAGCTTGCCCCCGGCAGCGCTGCGCGGATCATGACCGGGGCAGTGGTGCCGGAAGGCGCCGACATGGTGGTGATGCAGGAGCGCTGCCAGGCCGACGAATCCGGCGTGCTGATCAAGTCCGGTCCCGAACCGGGTATGAATATCCGTCGCGCCGGTGAAGAATTCAGGCCCGGACAGAAGGTGCTGCATGCGGGGCGGCGGTTGCAACCGCAGGACATCGGTCTGTTGGCAACGATCGGAGTGGCCGAAGTTGTGGTCAAGGCGAGGATACGCGTGGCCATTCTGGCCACCGGAGACGAGCTGGTCGAACCCGGCCAGCCGCTGGCGCCCGGCCAGATCTACAACTCCAATGCGGTCATGCTCGACGCCCTGGTCCGGAGTCTCGGTGGCGAGCCGATCCGGTTGACGCAGGTTGCCGATACCGCGGAAGCCACCGAGGCGGCATTGCAGAAGGCCGTTTCCGGCGCCGATCTGGTGCTCACCACCGGTGGAGTCAGCGTCGGCGATACCGACTGGGTGCGCAAGAGCATCGAACGCCTGGGCCGGCTGGATGTCTGGAAGATTGCGGTCAAGCCCGGCAAGCCACTTGCCTTCGGCTGGATCGGTCAGGTGCCGATTCTCGGCCTGCCGGGCAATCCGGTCGCCTCCTTCGTTGGTTTCTGCCTGTTTGTCGCACCCATGATGCGCCGGATGCTGGGCACCGAAAAAGTGTTTCCGGAACCGGTCGTGCTGCCGGCGGCATTCGAGGCAAACGAAAATTCACGCGAGGTGTACTGGCGGGTACGGCGCGGCGCGCACGGTCTCGAAACACATCCGATGCAGGGTTCCGCCGCGCTGGGCTCGGTCGCCTGGGCCGATGGTCTGGCCCGGGTGCCGATCGGTCAAGCCGTGGACGCCGGCACAGCGCTGGACTTTTTTTCGTTTTTCGATCTGCTTGCCTGAATAACGGGCTTGCCTGACCGGAATTCAATCCCGCTGTAACAGGTTCGTTGAGATGAGCACTCGTCAGCCACAATCAATTTCACTTCGAATCCCGGATATGCACTGCGCCTCGTGTGTTTCGCGTATCGAGCGCGCACTGGAGTCGGTGGATCAGGCCGGCGCGGATCGGGTCAACCTGGCCAACCGTCAGGCGCGCGTCGAATTCCGCGATCTTGATGCATTGCAGCAGACACTGCGGGCGCTCGATCAGGCGGGTTTCCCGGCCGAGACGCGGAGACGTGAATACGCTATCGAAGGCATGCACTGTGCCTCCTGTGTGCACAAGATCGAATCAGGCCTGGCGCAACTTCCGGGTGTGGTCGAGGCTTCGGTCAATCTCGCCTCCAGTCGCGCCACGGTCACGTTGCTGTCAGGCAGCGAAGAGTGTGAGGTGATTGCGGCAATTGAGAAGGCCGGTTACGAAGCGCGGCCGGCCGGCGAGCGTGGCGAGGACCTGGATTCCGAAACCGCCGAACGGCGGCTTCTTCGCCGGCGCGTAGTGATCGCTGCGGCTTTGACGCTGCCGATCTTCGTCCTCGACATGGGCAGCCACATGATTCCGGGCATGCACGCCTGGGTGGCTGAGACCCTGGGCTGGCGTAACGTGTACTGGGGGATGCTGGTACTTGCCACTCTGGTCCAGTTCGGGCCGGGACTGGTGTTTTATCGCTATGGTAGTCCGGCGCTGCTGCGTGGCGCGCCGGACATGAATTCGCTGGTGATGCTGGGCAGTTCGGCGGCGTGGGGGTATTCGACCGTGGCCACAGTGGCCCCGGGCATATTCCCCGAAGGCACGGCCAACATCTATTTCGAGGCTTCGGCCGTGATCATCACGCTGATTCTGCTTGGCCGCTGGCTGGAGGGGATCGCGCGCGGTCGCACTTCCAGCGCGATCCGCGGCCTGATGGAGCTGGCGCCGGATACCGCGCGGGTCGAACGCGATGGTGAGACCATCGATGTGGCGCTCAACGAGCTGCAAGCCGGAGACATCGTCCATGTCAAGCCCGGCGGCAAGGTGCCGGTCGACGGCGTGGTGACAGAAGGCCGTTCCTGGGTCGATGAATCGATGATTTCGGGCGAGCCCGATCCGGTCGAAAAAGGTGAGGGCGATGAAGTCGTCGGCGGCACACTGAATCGGACCGGCGCGTTCAAGATGAAAGCCGAAGCGACAGGCAATGAAACGGTGCTGGCGCAGATCATCGACATGGTCGAGCGGGCCCAGGCCAACCGGCTACCGGTCCAGGCGCTGGTCGATCGCATAGTCCGGTATTTCGTTCCGGCGGTGATGGCTGTGGCGGGGTTGACGCTGTTCGCCTGGCTGCTGCTGGGCCCGGAACCGGCATCGAGCCTGGCGCTGGTCAACACGGTTGCAGTGCTGATCATCGCCTGCCCGTGCGCGATGGGACTGGCTACACCGGTTTCGATCATGGTCGGGACCGGTCGTGCGGCCAGTGCCGGCGTGCTGTTTCGGCGCGGTGATGCGCTGCAGCGGCTTCGCAATGTCGGACTGGTGGCGTTCGACAAGACCGGCACGCTGACCGAAGGCCGGCCAGGCGTGGTCTCGGTCGAGAGTGCCACCGAAAATGGCGACAGGGATCAACTGCTGGCGCTGGCCGCGGCCGTCGAGCGGCATTCCGAGCACCCGATTGCCCGCGCCATTGTGGAGGCTGCCAGGGACAATGAGTTGCAAGTCCCCGATTCGGAAGATTTCGACTCCGAAACCGGGCAGGGCGTGCACGCTATGGTCGACGGCAGAATGGTCCGGGTCGGCGGGCCACGCTTGTTGCAGAAGCTGGAAATGGAATTGCCGGATTCACTTTCGGCTTCAGTCGATGAACAGTCCGGCCAGGGCGCCACCGTGGTATTCGTGGTGCGTGATGACCGGGTTGTGGGCCTGATCGCGGTGGCTGATCCGATCAAGGAACACGCCCGACAGGCCATCGAGCAACTGCACGAGGCCGGAATCCGTACCGCGATGATCACCGGGGATACGCGCAGGACCGCCGAAGCGGTCGCCAAAATGCTGGGCATCGATGAGGTCGTCGCCGGCGTGCTGCCCGACGGCAAGGTCGATGCGCTGGAAAAACTGCGGCAAAACACCGACGGCAAGCTGGCTTTCGTCGGCGATGGCATCAACGATGCCCCGGTGCTGGCCGCGGCCGAGGTCGGCATTGCCATAGGCTCGGGCACCGACATTGCGATCGAGAGTGCCGATGTGGTGCTGATGTCGAGCGATCCGGAGAAGGTCGTCACGGCCATCGAGCTTTCGCACAAGGTCATGCGCAATATTGCGCAGAACCTGTTCTGGGCGTTCGGCTACAACACCCTGCTGATCCCGGTCGCCGCCGGCGTGCTATACCCGGTCAACGGCACACTGCTGTCGCCGATGCTGGCCGCGCTCGCAATGTCGGCCTCCAGCCTCTTCGTGCTCGGCAATGCGCTGCGACTGAAGTCCGTCTGAAATCTACCCTGAGTGCTGCAGTCGTTGCAGCTCAATTCCAGGTGCTCACTCCAGCAGTGCGACGGATTTGATCAGGGCATGCACCTGCATCCCGGTTGCAAGGCCCAGTTTTTCACACGAGTGTTCGGTGATCTCGGCTGTCAGCGACTGGCCATCATCGAGCTGACCCATCACAAGCACACGACCCCGGCGGAAGGGCTCGATACGTTCGATGCGCATCGGCAATTGATTCAGGATGCTGACATCGGCCACCGGATGACGGGCGATGGCAACGTCACTGGCATGGATGCGCAGGCGGTCTGTGACGTTGCTGGTCGCGTTCTCGACCTGCAGAAATATAGCCAGCCGCTGGTTGCCGAAACGTGCCATGCCATCGACGCCGTCAGGTGACAACCGGCCTTCGAGCACGCAGGCAGCGCCCTCGTCGTGGAACAACGGGGAATCCGGGCGGGCCAGAGCCTGCTTGATCGGCTCGACCGAGGTGATGCGCCCATCGTGCATGAACGCCACCCGGTCGGCAAGCCGTTCGACTTCGTCTGGCGCGTGGGTGACCATGATGATCGGCACTTCGGACTCAGCCGCCATCCGGGACAGAAACGGCGTGATCTCTCGCTTGCTTTGCGTGTCGAGTGCGGATAGCGGCTCGTCGAGCAGCAGCAATTGCGGGCTGGTGAGCAGGGCGCGGCCCAGCGAGAAGCGTTGTCGCTGTCCCCCGGAAAGCTGGTCGATCCGCCGTTCAAGCAGATCATCGATGTCGAGCATGGCGGTGACTTCATCGGGGTGAAACCGGCGAGATGCGGTCGGCGTGCGGCGATAGCCATACAACAGGTTCTGACCGGCCGTCAGATGCGGCAGCAGGCTGTGTTCCTGAAACACCAGGCCAATGCGTCGTTTGTGCAGTGGGACGAATTTGCGTTCGCCCTGCCAGTGGCGATCTCCAAAGCGCACCGACGCCCCCTGAACCCGTTCGAGACCGGCAATGACGCGCAACAGGGTAGTCTTGCCGCAACCGGAACGCCCGAACAGCGAGGTCACTCCGTTGACGGGAACTGTGTCGTCGACCCTGAGCTGGAAATCGTTGGCATATCGCAGCTCAGCCTGGACGTGAAGGCTTGTCATATTCTGGCCACTTTGAAACGTCGGGTGATGCTGTAGACGACAAACAGCGTGACAAAGGAGAAGATCAACAGCATCAGCGACAGCCGGTGTGCCGCTTCGTAATTCATCGCCTCGGCATGATCGTAGATCAGCACCGAGAGCACCTTGGTTTCGCCGGGGATGCTGCCGCCCAGCATCAGGATGACGCCGAACTCGCCCAGTGTGTGGGCGAAGGTGAGCGTGGCAGCCACCACAAACCCGCCACGCGTCAGGGGCAGAACCACGGTGCGAAACTGGTCCAGCACGCCTGCGCCCAGACTGCTGGCCACTTCCGTCGGTCGGCGGCCCAGATGGGAAAAGGCCTCGGTCAGCGGCTGGACTGCGAAGGGCATCGAATACAGCACCGATCCGATCAGAATCCCCTCGAACGAGAACGCCAGGTGTTGCAGGCCCATGTTTTCCATGGTTCCTCCGACAAACCCGCGCGGTCCCAGCACGATCAGCAGGTAGAAGCCAAGCACGGTCGGCGGCAGAACCAGCGGCAAGGCCACGATCGCCTGGACGACCACCCGGCCGGTGGAACGGCCATGCGCCAGCCACCAGGCGATGGGCGTGGCCAGGATCAGGAGAATGATCGTGGTGTACAGGCAGAGCCTGAACGTTACTTCTATGGCCTGCCATTCGGCCGGTCCAAGTCCGAACATTGCTTACTCCGGTCCCCGGTCAGTGTCGAAAAACGTGATGCCGGCTTGCTGTATGCAAGAGGGCTGTCTACCTTGAAACGACGAAGCCATAGCGGGTCATGATTTCGTGAGCCTTGTCGCCGGTCATGGATTCGGCAAAGCGCATGGTCCCGGGCTTTTCCGCACCCCGCCTGGTGACAATGTACCCCTGAGTCAGCGGATTGTGCAGGTCTTCGTCGATCAGATGATGACCATGCCTTGCCATTTCGGGAAACCTGGCCAGGGAAAGCGCGATGATGCCAACCTGGGCGGCGCCCGATTGGGTCATCTGGGCGGTGTGCGCGATATTCTCGCCGAACACCAGTTTGCCCTCAACGGCCTCCCACACGCCGGCGGACTGCAGGGCCTCCTTCGCTCGCAGCCCGTAGGGCGCGTGTGCCGGCTGGGCGATGGCAATCCGGTAAATCGCATCTGACGCTAGATCTTCGAGCGCAAGCTTCGAGGCATCTACCGAATTGCTCCAGATCACGATTCGGCCGATGGCGTAAACGGCCGGCTCGGTCGCGCTCAGTCCTGCCTCGCTCAGCCTTTCCGGATAGGCGATATCGGCCGAGAAGAATATGTCGTAAGGGGCACCGTTGATGATCTGGGTGGTCATCTTGCCTGAGGAGCCGTAGATCACCTCCAATTGCGCATCCGGATGAGCTTCGTGGTAGGCATCGACAATTTCGTCGAGCGCGTAGCGCAGATCCGAGGCTGCAGCGATGCGGATCGGCTCGTCGGCGAACGCGGTCATGCAGACTGCGAGAAGGGCAACAACTGCGAGCATGCGGCTGGTGAACTTGAAAAAGGGCATGTACTGTCCCCTCTGGATAAATTCGTGTTCTCGATATTGATCAAGATATCCTAATTTTCGTGCCGACCGGCCACCCATGCAGGGTCGCTGGCGGGAAGCCCATCTGCTGCCGCACGCCATGGCACGATATCCTGAGGATCTGTTTTTTATGGGGCTGCTGCCCCGAGGATTGGCGCAAATCATCGCGACCCCGGGACCATATCTGCAACGCATGAGCCCATACCTGGTGGCGCTGGCGGCGTTTTGCTGGGGGATTTCGGGCGGTATCGGCGCCTGGCTCATCGCCCAGGGTTGGGATGCCCTGGTGGCATCGCTGTATCGCGGTGCGGTCGGGCTGCTGTTCGTGCTGGGCTGGCTGGCACTGGATTATCGTAACAGTGGCTTGGGTGATCGCCGGGTCTGGTTGTGGTCGGTGATCGCCGGTCTCGGCGTGGCCGGCAATTTCACGTTTTATTTCCTGAGTATCGCGGAAGGAAGTGTCGCGGTTGCAGCGACGCTGATGTACTGCGCGCCGGTGCTTGTCTACCTGGTTTCTTTCCTGCTCGGACTGGAGAGACTCACTGCGGTAAAACTGGCTGCGATCGTTCTGGTCATGATCGGCATTATCCTGCTCACCCGGGTTTTCCAGTTCGAGGCCAGCGTCGTCACGCCACTTGGCATTGGCGCCGGGTTGATGGCCGGGATGTCATATGCGCTGTTCATCTTCGGCTTCAAGTACGCGGCGCCGCACGGGAGTCCCCAGGCCATCCTGGTCATAGCATTCACGGCATTTGTGATCGTGCTGCTGGCGCTGAGCGATCTGCAGGAGGCCGCGGCCGTGCCGGTTTCTCCCGACTGGCCGATGTTCGTGGTGCTCGGCGTGCTCGGAGCAGGTGTTTCGTTTGTTGTCTACGTCATCGGTCTGAAGCAGACGGCGCCGGCCGTGGCCGCGATCCTGGCCATGGTCGAACCTGTCACCGCCTCGCTGTTCGGTTTTACCGTGCTTGGCGAGCGCATGACCGGGCTACAGGGATTCGGCATGTTGCTGATACTGTTCACGGTGACCGTTCTGGGAGTCTACTCCAGCAGCCATGGGTCGGCGCGAAGGCGTAGCGCGGCCCGACCAGTAAAATAAGATTATTTGGAACAAGATTCGCGGGATCCGCCTGAGATTCCGCGTCCTTGTTTCAGGCAAAATACCAGTTCTATTGCGATAGCGACTCGCAAATCTCTCTGGCCTGGACAGAGTTTTCACCCAGTAGCTGTTCTGTCTCCGTCGCGGAGCCGCGGCACAAAGGCATGCAGATGAAGAATTCCGAAAAAGTGCCCGTCCGTCTGTTGATACGAAGATTCCTGCGGCGATTCGGCGCAATGCTGGTTAGCATTTATATCCGTATTCGGGCGCGCAAGGGCTTGTCGGCCATTCAGCGCGACGGCAGCAGATTGGGACATCTGCATTATCTTTGTGCGTTCAAAAGCCGGCCCAGGCTGAAAAAGCAGATTGCGCGGCTGTTTGAAACGCATCCCGGCGATCCCCGGGTCAGGAGTCTGCTCAATCATGCCTGGCGAACCAGTGATCGTGCAGTGCTGGAAATCGCGGCCAAGTCCCTGGGCGTGGTCAGTGCGGATGAAGTGGTTGCGTCGGTATCTGTCACCGGAAGTGAAAGCCTGATGCAAAATACACGCGCCGGAGGCGGAGCGATTCTGCTCGGCATGCATTCGGGCAATGTTCTTGCAATGCTGTTCAAACTGTCCCGTCAGGGCATGCCGATCAGTGTGGTCGCAAACCAGCCGCGCCGGCTTCCCGACGGCTTTTTCGAAAACTTTTTTGCCGACAGTGACATGGAAGTCATTCGCGCCCGACCTGAGTCGCGGGCCTTTTACAGACTGAACAAGGCAATCAAGCAGGGCCGGACGGTCTACATCCCCATCGACCAGCTCCACAAGCGCGGCGGAATCCCCACCCGCTTTCTTGGCAAGAAGGTGCCGATGCCCGGCGGAGCATCCGCTCTGGCGACTCGCTACGGCATTCCGGTTTACCCCATCCAGTTGCTTGCGGCCGAACCCGATTGGAAATTCCATATCGGCGAGGCCATTGTCATCGGTGAAAACGCCTCGAAGGAACGCCAGGTCGAACAGCTTGCACAAACCGTCGAAGGTTATATCCGGGAACGGCCCGAGTTATGGAGCTGGCACCAGCGCCGCTGGATGCGCTATCCGTTCGAGGACTTATGATCTACTGATAAACAGAGAACTGCACGGCAAGCAGGATTATGCCGATTGCAGCGAACAGGGCGGCGCTGGCGCGTCGAAGCAGGGTCTTCGGCAATCTCGAGGCGAAGCGGTGGCCAAGCCACAACGCCGGCAGATTGGCCAGCACCAGTCCGGCGGCGGCACCGGCGAACACCCAGCCCGGATCGGGAAGGCCCGCACTCAGTGCGACGGTAGCGAGCTGGGTCTTGTCGCCCATTTCCATCACCACAAACAACCAGAGGGTGGCGATAAAGGCGCTGCTGGCTTTTCTGCGAGCGGGCACCTTGTGCTCGGCATCATCATCATCCGGAGCGAGCATGATCCAGACTGCGATCAGCAAGAAGGCCAGGGCAACAGTCCAGGCAAGCAGGCTGGCCGGCACCAGGCGATCGAGCAGGGTGCCGCCTGCCACCGCAAGTCCGGCATTGATGACCGCGCCACACAAAATGCCGGCCAGGATTGCGCGTGGCGCGCGCAATCGTGCAGCGAGATAGATGATCAGCAATTGGGTCTTGTCGCCCAACTCCGCCAGGACAACGGCGGGCAGGGTCAGCAGCAGACTTTCCACGGAATCAGTGCGCCAGGGTCAGGTCTTCGGGATCATAGCAGAATGCGATCAGTTAGATTTAATTTATTTTATAGAAGTATCACTTAAGGTATTGATTAATATATATAAAGTTAAGTGAAGATGAAGTTTATACAGTGAAGTGGGAACAGCACCATTCACAATAGGCTTTGGCTATGGCCAGCAAAGCGAAGGGTGTTTTGAAGGATCGTATCAGGGAGCGCTGGGGACAACCGGGAGTCGTTCCTGATCAGCTTCCCGTATTGCCGCGGCGGTTATAGCAGGTGCGGCAAGTTCGACGTCGGGAGTCGTGAGCACATAACGGCCGTCCAGATTGCTGACAGGGGCGGGCAGGCCGGTTTCGAGAAAGTGGTCATGCAGGGATTTCAGGCTGCGCCAGAAATCGATCCAGCGCGAGGATGCATGCGCGGCCAGGTTTGCCTCGGTCATCCGAAATGGATAGATTTCGACTCCGATACTTTGCTGACCGCCGCGCAGCGCGGTCTCGGCGAATAGCCAGAGCTGTTCCATATAGTAGTCGGTCATCGCAAAACATCCATTCGATGCGCAGCCGCCATGGATCATGATATTGCTGCCGGTGCGGTCAAGACTACGATCGTAGTTATTGGGAAAGCCCAGATTGAACGCCAGATGAAAGTCCGAGTGCGCATGCAGGCGCTCGGAGCGGATGCTGTAAAAGCCCTCGGGTGCCTGCAAATCGCCCTCGAATCGTTTCGGCCCCAGACTGCCCGACATTTCGCAGATCGGAAAAACCCGGTACAGCTCGAAACCATCGCGGCCCTTGAGATGGAGTTCCAGCTCGCGGCTTTGCTTGAAAATCCGGATATGCGCCGCATCACCCAGGCGCAGATCGCGCGCGGCAAGGCGCTCGGTGAGCCATTGGCCCTGATGTCGCCATGCGTTGACCGAGCGTTCACTGACCGGAAATGCGAAGTGCCCGGGGCCTGTGCCAGAGGCATTTTCCTGGCCCGGCTCGACCGCCGGTGACAAGCTTGAATATTCCGGCACCGTTTGGAAGATCCAGTCATTTCCTGCCGTCGCCGTGATTGGCTGTTCCGGCGGATCTGAAGCCGTCGCGGCCAATGGCATGCAGATGGCAACGCCCGTCACGAGCAGCAGAAATTTTCTATTTTCCAGGCGCATCCGCGAAGTGTGCCAAACCCCGTGCCTGCTTGCAATCGCTCAGGAAAGACTCTTTTAAAGCGGGGCCTTGCACTTGCAGTCGGCCGTTGGAAATTGTGGGCAT
>CAYVPB010000038.1:0-27851 GCA_964453565.1 uncultured Halomonas sp. | reverse complement strand
CGTGCCGACGTTGACGTGCGGCTTGGTGCGTTCGAATTTTGCCTTGGACATGCCTTTATTCCTCTAAACGTTCTTATGCGGTTTTCTTGATGACTTCATCCGCGACGCTGTTCGGCGCCTCGGCGTAGTGCAGGAATTCCATGGTGTAGGTCGCCCGACCCTGGCTCATCGAGCGCAGGTCGGTGGCGTAACCGAACATTTCAGCCAGCGGCACGTGCGCCCGGATGGTCTTGCCGGCCGGCACGTCTTCCATGCCCTGCACCAGGCCACGGCGACGATTGAGATCGCCCATCACGTCGCCCATGTACTCTTCCGGAGTCACGCATTCGACCTTCATCATCGGCTCCAGCAACACCGGGCTGGCCTTGAGCGCGCCATCGCGCATCGCCATCGAACCGGCGATCTTGAACGCCATTTCAGATGAGTCGACTTCGTGGTAGGAACCATCGAACAACGTTGCCTTGCAGTCGACCAGCGGGTAACCGGCCAGCACGCCGTTCTGCATTTGCTCGGCGATGCCCTTGCCAACCGCCGGAATGTAATCCTTGGGCACAACACCGCCAACGATCTCGTTGACAAACTCGAAACCGCCACCCTGCTCCAGCGGCTCCAGCCGGATCTTGACATGGCCGTACTGGCCACGGCCGCCGGACTGGCGCACAAACTTGCCTTCAGATTCGACCGGCTTGCGAATGGTTTCACGGTAGGCGACCTGCGGCTTGCCGACATTGGCCTCGACCTTGAATTCGCGCTTCATGCGGTCGACGATGATGTCCAGATGCAGCTCGCCCATACCGGAAATGATGGTCTGTCCGGACTCCTCGTCGGAACGCACCCGGAACGAGGGATCTTCCTGCGCCAGCTTCGACAGCGCTACGCCCATCTTTTCCTGGTCGCTCTTGGTCTTGGGCTCCACCGCCACGGCGATCACCGGCTCGGGAAACTCCATCCGCTCCAGGGTGATCACGTCGGACGGATCGCACAGCGTGTCGCCGGTGGTGACATCCTTCAGGCCCACGGCGGCGGCAATGTCGCCGGCGCGCACTTCCTTGAGTTCCTCGCGCGAGTTGGCATGCATCTGCAGGATGCGTCCAATCCGTTCCTTCTTGCCCTTGACCGGGTTGAACACCGTGTCGCCGGAGCTGATCGCGCCGGAGTAAACACGGATGAAAGTCAGCGAACCCACGTACGGGTCGGTCGCGATTTTGAACGCCAGCGCCGAAAACGGCTCTTCATCAGAAGACTTGCGAATGCCCTCTTCCTCGTTTTCGAGAATACCGCGAATCGCCTTGACTTCAGTCGGCGAGGGCATGTACTGGACGATTGCGTCAAGCAGCGCCTGGACGCCCTTGTTCTTGAATGCGGTGCCGCACAGCACCGGCACGATTTCGTTGGCGAGCGTGCCTGTGCGCAGGCCCAGAATGATTTCCTCTTCGGTCAGCTCGCCTTCGTTGAGGTACTTGTCCATGAGTTCCTCGTTGGCTTCGGCGGCAGCCTCGACCATGAACTCATGCGCTTCCTGGGCGACCTCGGCCAGCTGGGCCGGAATTTCCCGTGCCTCGTAGCTGGTGCCCATGTTTTCGACGTCCCAGTAGATCGCCTTCATCTTGACCAGATCGACCACGCCCTCGAAATGCTCTTCGGCGCCAATCGGAATCTGAATCGGTACCGGACGCGCGCCGAGGCGGCTCTTGATCTGCTCGACCACGCGCTCGAAATTGGCGCCGGTGCGGTCCATCTTGTTGACGAACGCCATGCGCGGCACCTGATACTTGGTCGCCTGACGCCAGACCGTTTCCGACTGCGGCTCGACCCCGCCGACCGCGCAAAACACCGCGACCGCGCCATCGAGCACACGCAGGGAACGCTCGACCTCGATCGTGAAGTCGACGTGTCCGGGGGTATCGATGATGTTGATCCGATACTCCGGCCAGTCCTTGTCCATGCCGCTCCAAAAGCAAGTCGTGGCCGCCGAGGTAATCGTGATTCCGCGCTCCTGCTCCTGCTCCATCCAGTCCATCACGGCATTGCCGTCATGCACTTCGCCCAGCTTGTGCGAAATGCCGGTGTAGAACAGGATGCGTTCGGTCGTCGTGGTCTTGCCCGCGTCGATGTGGGCCATGATCCCGATGTTCCGATAGCGCTCGATTGTCGTCTTGCGTGCCACAATAAACTCCAGACCTTGTCAGTCGGTTACCGGCCAGTCACCAACGGTAGTGGGCAAAAGCCTTGTTGGCTTCAGCCATGCGGTGTACGTCTTCCCGCTTCTTCACGGCGTTGCCGCGCTCTTCTGCCGCGTCCAGCAGCTCGCCGGCCAGGCGCTTGGGCATGTTCTTCTCGCCGCGCTTGCGGGCGAAATCAATAACCCAGCGCATTGCCAGCGTTTGCCGGCGTCGCGGACGCACTTCCACGGGCACCTGATAGGTCGCGCCGCCGACACGGCGGGACTTGACCTCGACCGACGGCGCGACTGCGTCCAGCGCCTTCTGGATCACATCGACCGGCTCGGCATGACCACGCGCCTCGATTTCATCGATGGCACCATAGACAATGCGCTCTGCGACCGACTTCTTGCCGTCCATCATTACCATGTTGATGAAACGGGTCAGAAGCTCACTGCCGAATTTCGGGTCCGGCAGGATGTCGCGCTGGAAGTTTGAATGCTTGCGGGACATGAAAGATTCCGTTTATGTATTCTTTGTATCCGACGGCGGACCGACGACCGATCAGCTTTTAGGCCGCTTGGCGCCGTACTTGGAACGCGCCTGGCGACGATCGCTGACACCGGCGGTGTCGAGACTGCCGCGAACCGTGTGGTAGCGAACACCGGGCAGGTCCTTGACGCGACCGCCGCGGATCAGCACCACCGAGTGCTCCTGCAGGTTATGGCCTTCACCACCGATATAGCTGGTCACCTCGAAGCCGTTAGTCAGGCGCACGCGCGCAACCTTGCGCAGCGCGGAATTCGGCTTCTTCGGCGTCGTGGTATACACACGAGTGCAAACACCCCGCTTCTGCGGAGACGCTTCCAGGGCCGGCACGTTCGATTTATACTGCTTCGGACGCCGCGGCTTGCGGACCAGTTGATTGATCGTCGACATGATTTTCCAAACCTTCAAGACAATAAACGACAGACCAGAAATTCCGGTCTGCCGAAGAACGGGAATGTTAGAGGGTTTTGCGGCCCGTGTCAAGGCCGATTCAAGATCGAATTTACAATTTCGGCCGAATTTGG
This sequence comes from uncultured Halomonas sp., assembly GCA_964453565.1. Classification (GTDB taxonomy): domain Bacteria; phylum Pseudomonadota; class Gammaproteobacteria; order Xanthomonadales; family Wenzhouxiangellaceae. The sequence continues at coordinate 24,616 of CAYVPB010000038.1, read as the reverse complement.
TAGTGGCGGTTCCGGCGTTTCCCGGACATGCTGCAACGCGTCGATCAGCAGATCCGGATCGGCGCCCCCGCCGGGCATGTTTTCACTCAAATGCCGGCGCCAGCCGCGCGCTCCCGGACAGCCGTGAAACAGGCCCAGCATGTGCCGGCCAATGGCCTGTAAATGGGTTCCCCGAGCGGTATCCCGGCGCGCATATTCGACCATTTCCCGGACCACCGCGGCGCGCCCTGCCAACCGCCGTTCCGACGCGATCCCGAGTTGCATCTCGCGCAGCAGCCAGGGCGTCCGGTAGGCGGCGCGGCCCAGCATCACCCCGTCGAAATCCCGCAGATGAACCGCTGCCCCGGCGATACTGGAAATCCCGCCGTTCAATACGATCGGCAGTTCCGGAAACGACCTGGCCAGGCGCGCGACCCGCGCATGGTCCAGCGGCGGGACTTCGCGGTTCTGCTTCGGGCTCAACCCGCTCAGCCAGGCTTTTCGGGCATGCACAATCAAGGCATCGATCCCGCTTCGGGCGACGATTTCGACAAAGCGGTGCAGGAATTCCTCGCTGTCGCAATCGTCGACGCCGATCCGGGTCTTGACCGTAACCGGCACGGCCACTGCCTCGCACATCGCCGCCAGACAGTCGTGCACCCGCTCCGGCTCGGTCATCAGGCAGGCGCCGAAGCGGCCCTTCTGCACGCGGCCGGAAGGACAACCGCAATTGAGGTTGATTTCGTCGTACCCGAATTCGGCACCAATGCGGGCCGCTGTGGCCAGATCTTCGGGCTCGCTGCCACCGAGTTGCAGCGCAACCGGATGCTCGAACGGATCGAAACCCAACAGCCGCTCGCGATCGCCGTGAATGACCGCTCCAGTAGTCACCATTTCGGTGTACAGGCGCGCATCGGGTGCCAGCAGGCGATGGAAATAGCGACAGTGCCGATCGGTCCAGTCCATCATCGGCGCCACGCACAACCGCCAGGCATCGCGCGGCGCCCTGCTCTCTGACGAACCCGGCCGGAGCACGGCATTCATTCCAGCGTCCCGCGCATCAGCCACCACCAGCCGGCCGCGGTCGCGGCACCGGCCAGCACGATTCCGGCGATGACCCAGCGCCAACCCGCGGCACGCCGCTCGGGAACGTGATCCAGCACACGCACGGGCTTCAGCCCCGGAGCCTGCAACACCATGCGCAGCGTGCCAAAACGCAGCTCATCGCCGGACTGCAGCGGGGTCACTTGCGACAGCTCGCCGTTGACCAGGCACTCTGCAACCGGCTCAAGCACCAACCCGCCATCACGCACCATGATGCGCGCATGCTCCGACGCGAGGCCATCGATGCGGATTTCCACATCCGCACCCGAACCGATGCGAGTCACCTCGCCAAGCTCGAACTTCTGTCCGGTCATTGTGCCGGAGGCGGCTTTCAACACATATTTCATGACTGTCCAGTATCGCGTTCGTCCAATATCGCGGCTCGTCAGCCTCGAATCAATCAGGCGGTGTCAGTCGGCCCGGATATTCAAATTCAAAGCGCCTGCTTCGATCATTGACGAAACCGCCCCCCGACCGGATGAAAGACATGCGCCTCTACACGCGCGAACATTGGCTGCACCGCCGGGGTCCCCTGCAGCGCCACCATCGCCGTCAATATAATCAGCAGGTCCATGAGCCGCCATCATAACCGGGTTGACAAGCTATTCCTCGTGCAACTCGATTCCAGCTTCTGTCAGCTCTTCCCGCGCAAACTCCGCTGCTCGCCTGGCCCAGTCGCCGGTCTGGGTCCAGCGGGCGAAACGTATGGTGGCGAAACGCAAGAGCCGCTTGCCAACACCCTTCCCGGAAACGACTTCACTGAACAGTACCGGCAGTAGCCTGTCGATGCGTTTCTTGAGCATCTTGCGCAGCATCTCCAGGCGCTGCATGCTGATATGCGGCCACGGCGGTGCATCGATTTCTTCCCGCGCACTGCCGAATAGCGGGATCAACGGGCAGTTGCCATCGGCGGCGGCATGAGCGTTGCGCTGGGCTTCGGTCCAGGTGGCGACGATGTCGTTTTCGGCCGGCAGGGTAAAATGCGTCCTGAGGAAACTCTGGCAGTTGGCCCGGCCCAACATGAAATCGTGGTGGCGGAAGCCGCGGTCGAGAAATCCGGCGAAGCCACCCAGCGACGCCGAAGCGATCTGGGCATGCCCCTGTCTCGCACCATCACGGCTGGGGGCAATGATACGGCGGCTGGCTGAGGCATGACGGGCGGCAATGGCAAGTTCGGCCGGCTTGAAACGACCCTGATTCTTCATCGCGCCGAGCATGCCTGTAAACAGGCCGCGCAGCGAATACGGCGCCGTGTGCCCGTTTGTTGAATAGTCCTCATCACCAGGGAACGGATCAATCGCCAGCATGATCCGGCTGGTTCTGCCGACATCGAAGACTTCGGCGCTGTTGCGGTTGAGTCGCGTACGGGTCAGCTCGAACGGCTCGTTATCGAACAGCCCGCCATCAACGGCGACGAACGCATAGTCGTCCGGCCCCGGCCTGCCCCAGGCCGGCAGGATTTCCGGTTCGATGACACATTCGCATTCACCGTTCGGCAGCTTGCCTCGGCCCTGAGTGGGGAACGACCGCTGATCGTAAAAGGCCGCCCCCTGTTCGATCGTGCGCGGGGCAAGTCCGAGTGGAAAAGCACCGGTCGCCAGCGCCGCCTGGCGCAGCACGTTCCAGGTCTCGTCCTGCATGTGCCAGTCCAGCGCGTGGGTAAACGCCTCCGGCGCCCGGCCAAAGCTGAAGTGCAGGTAGTCACGATGCTGGCGCATGCCGTGGCCGGGCCGCTCCCCTGCCGCATTTGCGTCATCACCTTCATCAACGAAGGGAATGTTGTATGGAACCCCGCGCAGGTTAGCCACCGTCAGGATCACCTCTGCATCCTCATCGGCCCACGGCCGGCGCGTGCCGGCCCGGTCCAGCGGCAGCGCACGCTCGGCGATTTCGTCCAGCACCGTGGAATCGAGCAGTGACAGCACGGGCCTGGACTCGCCCTTGAGGTCTTTGCGGCCCAGTAGCGGCTCGATGTCGATGTCGTTGACCCAGCTCTGGTAGAGAACGTTGTCCGCGACCTGATCGCCCGGATCGCCATTGCGGATTGGCCGATGCTCGCGCCCGGCCATGATGCCGGCCAGCATCGCCGCGGTCATGCCACCGGCCGAGGCGCCGCTGACGATGCGGATACAGACCTCGTGTGGTGGCGCGGTTTCATCGCCCTGAGCGCGCGCGTTGTGCCACTCCTCCAGCGCCTGGACCAGGAAATCCACCACGCCGGCGGTGTAGGCGCCGGCCGAAACCGCCCCGGCCATTACCAGTCCCAGTTCGCATTTGGTTGTCATACCGTCCCCTTGCGTGTTGTGTGCCACGCGGATTGCTGGAACCCGTGACCTATACACGCAATTTTCAGGAGTTTCAAGTCGTCACAACAGAAACTCAGGACTTGTCGGTCTCCAGCACCACGGCAACGGCATGAATGATAGCGGCGATACGCACGGCATCCCGGATGGCTTTGGAGCTGACGCCGGCTTTGGCCAACACTTTTTCGTGGCTGTCGATGCACATGCCGCAGCCGTTGATCGCCGAAACCGCCAGGCTCATCAGTTCAAAATCGGCCTTGTCGATGCCGGGGCTTCCGACCACCGTCATGCGTAATTTCGCCGGCAGCTTGCTGTATTCGTCGTTGCTGGCCAGGTGCACGAAACGGTAATAGATGTTGTTCATGCCCATGATGGCCGCGGCGGCCTTGGCCGCCTTGAGGTATTCCGGCGACAGTTTTTCACCGGCATCGGCCTCGACGGCAGCGATCAGATCGAGATTGCGGCTGGCAATGGCCGTGGCAAGTGCCGTGCCCCAGACCTGCTCGCCCGATAGGTTTTCTTGTTGCTCGGTATCAAGCATGTTACCGAGGTTGATTTTCAGATCCTTCGCATAGTCGGGAAGGTCTTGCTTGAGGGTGTCAATGTTCATGGAATCTCCACTGATAGGAATTGAGAACCGGATCCACCGGCAGGTATTGTTGGCAGTCGGATATCGCTCACGGCGGTTACTTACTTTTGTAGGAGCCTGCTTGCAGACGAATAGCTCAAGCCAGCCCCCCCGCACAGGATTCGCCTGCAGGCAAACTCCTGCAGCAAGTGAATATCGCGGGACGGATACCGCTTCCGCACCTGACCCGCCGTATGAGTCGCGTCCATACGCTTCTGACGAAATCGGCCGCGCGGGGCGGCCGATTCCGGTCTGTTGCAGTATTTACCCGCGCCTGCAGCAGGCGAGTTTCGCTAGCTGACTCAGGCGGCCTGCAGCACGTCGTCGCCCGGCTTCCAGTTGCATGGGCAAAGCTCGTCAGTCTGCAGCGCGTCGAGAATGCGCAGCACTTCCTTGGGGTTGCGGCCGACGTTCAGGTCGGTCACCGAGACGTGGCGGATGATCCCCTGCGGGTCGACCAGGAAGGTCGCGCGATTGGCCACGCCTTCTTCGGCGTGCAGGATCCCCAGCGCGCCGGAAAGCTCGCGTTTTACATCGGCCAGCAGCGGAATCTGAAGATCCTTCAGGTCTTCATGATGCTGGCGCCACGCCATATGAACGAACTCGGTATCGGTGCTCGCGCCCAGAACCTGGCAGTCGCGATCGGCAAACTCGCCGGAAAGATCGCTGAACGCCTTGATCTCGGTCGGACAGACGAAGGTGAAGTCCTTCGGATAAAAGAACACCAGCAGCCACTTGCCACTGTAGCTGTTGCTGTCGATATCGGTAAAGGCCGAGTCGATGTCGGTACCGACGGTCGCTTTGAGCTGGAAATTGGGAAATTTGTCGCCAATGGTCAACATGTTGTCTCACTCCTTGTGTGGTCGTTGCACTATTCGGTTCGGGAAATTTACTGACGGCGTTTTGCCGCCACGTGAACAAGGATAACGGCATCCGGTGATAAATCAAATTGATTATTTTGATCTCATCGATAGGCAAAATATATATCTCTGCCCGACCTGATCAATGCCACGCACTTTCACAGGTGGCGATGATTTGTCCGGGTTCCAAGAGGTGGACACCGGTGCCGCAGGGCCCACATAGACTATCTGCGGCTGCTGCAAACCCGAGCGGGTCGCGCAGGTCGGGGGCGAATAATGCCAAAAAAGAACCCCGGAACCGAAGCCCCGGGGTCCAGAGGCGCGGGTTGCGGCGCCCGCGCTGGCCACTGCTTTTGCAACGTCAATGCGACATTACGGCAGATGGAAGGTGATGGTCGGATCGGCACAGCCGCTGGGGTCGCCGGCGGGATCCGTTTCGAACGGGCAACCGATGGGGTCGCCGTTGTCATCCAGCACACCGCCAACGAACAATGTCGACAACGCTTCATCCAGTGCACCCGCACCGGCCAGATCATCTGCGTCACCGTGGGTGCGAGAAGCGAGATGCACTTCGGCAGCCAGCGGATTGAGCAGACCGGGACCGAGGCCTTCGGGATCAGCCGGACCCGGGCGGCCGGCACCGGCAAACACCACACCCTCCAGATAGACATGACCGAAACGGTCCGAAACCCGGCCGCTGGTGTTGAAGAACGATGCCTCGACCTCCGGAATCGCGAAATCGTCGAAGGTGCAAGGCGTGGTTTCACAGTACTCAGGATGGTTGTATACAACCCACCACAACGTCGTCGCCTCGTTGGCCGGCTGATTGGCCAGGCTGAGCACGCCGGTCAGGCCGGTGGCGTTGCGATACAGGGTCGAGCTTGAACGGGGCAACACCTCGAAGAAGTCTTGAGCCAGCAGCGAAAAGACCTCGGCATGGCTGACATAGGCTGCGCCGGCACTGTTCGGAGCCGGACCTGTTTCCTGTTCGTCGTCATCATCATCCTCGCACGGCGTCCCCAGGATGCCGAGCAGGATGCAGATCCGGTCGGGCGGACCCTGCTGGGCCTGAGCGGTGCCGTTGAAGCCCAGTATCGCGGCAACAAGAATCAGTAGCAGTAATTTGACGTTCGTGTTCATACCTACCTCCATTGGATTGTGAAAATTCGTGCCAACTTCCTCTCGGCACAAGCCATCAGGCGAGATCCATTGTGGAAGCGGTGTTCCGCGAAGTCCTGATCGAAATGTGAGCATTTGCCGACAATTTCCTTCGCACGGGTCAATCCTTGTGACTGGCGGCGGCCGGCCCCATCTGGCACAGATCAGGCGCGAATTGGAACTTCCGATGGATCAGTTTCACGGCACAACCATCGTCTCGGTACGCCGCGGCAACCAGGTGGTCATCGGCGGCGACGGCCAGGTCACCCTGGGCAACACCGTCATGAAGGCCAACGCACGCAAGGTGCGCAAGCTTTACAAGAATCAGGTCATTGCCGGTTTTGCTGGCGCCACGGCCGATGCATTCACGCTGTTCGAGCGCTTCGAGGCCAAGCTGGAGCAGCATTCCGGCCAGTTGACCCGCGCTGCGGTGGAGCTGGCCAAGGACTGGCGTACCGATCGGCTGCTCAGGCGGCTGGAGGCGCTGCTGGCGGTGGCCAACCACGAGGCCTCGCTGATCATCTCCGGCAACGGTGACGTGATCGAACCGGAACAGGGACTGATCGCGATCGGGTCCGGCGGCCCGTACGCCCAGGCAGCGGCACTCGGGCTGTTGCGCCACACCGAACTGGAAGCCGAGCGCGTGTGCCGCGAAGCGCTGACGATCGCCGGCGAAATCTGCATCTATACCAACGCCAACCACACCATCGAATCACTGGAAATTTCCTGATGTCCTACATGACCCCGCGCGAAATCGTTCAGGAACTGGACCGGCATATCATCGGTCAGTCCGCCGCCAAGCGCGCCGTCGCCATCGCGCTGAGGAATCGCTGGCGTCGGATGCAGGTCGATGAAAAACTGCGCCCGGAAATCACACCCAAGAACATCCTGATGATCGGCCCGACCGGGGTCGGCAAGACCGAGATCGCCCGCCGGCTGGCAGCACTTGCGCGTGCGCCGTTCATCAAGATCGAGGCGACCAAGTTCACCGAGGTGGGCTATGTCGGAAAGGATGTCGAGTCGATCATTCGCGACCTGGCCGAAGTTGCGGTCAAGATGGCGCGCGAGGCCGCGATGAGCGAAGTGCGGCCGCGTGCCGAGGAAGCCGCGTGTGAGCGCGTGGTCGACCTGATGCTGCCGCGACGGCAGAATTCGGGCTTTGCCAATGCGCCCGAGGAGCCGGCCGAGGACGGCTCCGAAACCCGCCGCAAGCTGATGAAAAAGCTGCTGGCGGGGGAGCTCAATGAACGCGAAGTCGAAATCGACGTGACCATGAACATCGGCGTCGACATCATGGCACCGCCCGGCATGGAGGAGATGACCAGCCAGCTCCAGCAGATGTTTTCCAACATGGCCGGAGAAAAGAAGAAGAAGCGCAAGATGAAAGTCAAGGATGCCCTGCCGCTTCTGATCGAGCAGGAAGCGGCGGGGATGATCAACGACGAGGAAATCAAGCATCAGGCATTGGAAAACGCGCAGCAGAACGGAATTGTGTTCATCGACGAGATTGACAAGGTCTGCCGCCGCGCCGAGCAGAGCTCAGGGGCCGAAGTCTCGCGCGAGGGGGTTCAGCGCGACCTTCTGCCGCTGGTCGAGGGCTCAACGGTCAATACCAAGTATGGACCGATCAACACCGACCATATCCTGTTCATCGCCTCGGGCGCGTTTCACTTGGCAAAACCCTCTGACCTGGTGCCTGAATTACAAGGGCGACTGCCGATCCGGGTCGAATTGCGGGCGCTTTCGGCCGAGGATTTCGAACGCATTCTGACCGAGCCGGATGCCTCCCTGACCGAACAGTACCGCGCGCTGATGGCCACCGAGGGCATGCAGCTCGAATTCGCCGATGACGCCATTCGACGCCTGGCCGAGATCAGTTATTCGGTCAACGAAACCACCGAGAACATCGGTGCGCGCCGGCTGCACACGGTCCTGGAACGACTTCTCGACGAAATCTCCTACACCGCCCCCGATCGCTCCGGAGAATCACTGACCATCGACGCGGCCTATGTCGAGCAACACCTGGGCGACCTGGCCGGCGACGAGGATCTGAGCCGCTATATTCTTTGAACCTCTGCCCCCACCCGACCCTCTCCCGCAAGCGGGGGAGGGAGTGAAAGGAAATCCCACCGGCCTGCTGCACCCATCTGTTGCATAAATTTGCGGCGAGAGACCGTTGCACTGCCCGGTATAGCAGCGTTTCCGGGGCGCGTGCTCAATTTTCCAATCCTCACATAGAGTGAGCTATGTTCCGGTTGGAAAATATCCGCGCACGCCCCGGAAACACTACTCTCCGGGCTCTCGCACTCGGAAATTTATGCAACTGATGGGTGTAAGCATGCAAATTCCTGCCCAAAACTCCCTCCCCCGCTTGCGGGGGAGGGTTGGGGAGGGGGCCGGCGGTTGAATTCCACTTGCACTGCAATCATTGCCGTTGACGCGCGGTCTGTACAATCAAGCACGGGGTAATAAGCGGTCCGTATGACCGTACGGACCAATCATGGCAGGCACGGCGACGACCGCAGCCCGAACTGACTCATATTTCAAAATAAAGCGACTTCATGGAGCAAAGTATCATCAAGCCGGATCTACCGGCCATCCGGCTCGAGAGCGTGCGCATGGTGCGTAGCGGCACCCTGGTGCTCGACGAGTTCAGTCTTGAAATCCCGGCCGGCAAGGTCACCGCCATCATGGGCCCCAGCGGTTCGGGCAAGACCACCGTGCTCAAACTGATCACCGGTCAACTGGTGCCCGACGCCGGCCGGGTGTTCATTGGCGATATCGACGTTTGTCAGTTGTCGCGATCGAAGCTCAACGCGGTGCGCCGGCACGTCGGGGTGTTGCTGCAAAACGGCGCGCTGTTGACCGACATGACTTGTTTCGACAATGTCGCACTGCCGATTCGCGAGCACACCACCCTGCCCGAGTCCCTGATTCGCAAGCTGGTCCTGCTGAAGCTGCAGGCTGTCGGCCTGCGCGGCGCGGCCGACTTTTACCCTTCGCAACTGTCCGGCGGCATGAACCGGAGGGTTGCCACGGCGCGCGCGCTGGCACTGGATCCGGATCTGATGCTGTATGACGAACCTTTCGCCGGCCTGGATCCAATCTCGCTTGCCGCCGGTGCGAAGTTGATCAAGCAGATCAATCGGGTGGTCGGAATCACCAGCCTGGTGATCACCCACGATGTCGCCGAGATCTCCAAGTTCGCCGACTATGCCTGCATCATTGCCAACGGCAAACTGGTCGCCTGCGGCCTGCCCGAGCAACTGGGCGCCGACGGCAATGAAACCATTCATCAGTTTCTTGAAGGACTGCCTGACGGTCCGGTTCCGTTCCACTATCCGGCCCGTGATCTGGCCGAGGACTTTCTCGGCGGAGAGCGGCAGACATGATCGAAAGTTTGCGTGTCAAACGCATCGCGTCGGCGATTCGCAGTCTGGGACGCGCGTTGCTGTTCCTGCTTCGGGCGTTCACACACATGCGCTGCACGCGCTTCCAGTTCGCCGAGACCATGCGCCAGATCTACTATGTGGGCGTTCGCTCGCTGGTGATCCTGATGACCGCCGGGTTCTTTGTCGGCCTGGTCCTGACGCTTCAAACCTACGACACGCTCAACCGCTTCGGTACCGCTGATTCGGTCTCGATCGTGCTGTCACTGTCGCTGTTCAAGGAACTCGGCCCGGTGCTGACCGCCATACTGTTCGCCGGCCGGGCCGGCACTTCCATAGCGGCCGAAATCGGGCTGATGAAAGCCACCGAGCAGCTCGACGCGCTGGACCTGATGGGGATCGATCCGATGGAACGCGTTGTCCAGCCTCGCCTGCTGGCCGGTCTGATCGCAGTGCCGTTGCTGACCATGGTATTCAATATGATGGCCATTTTCGGCGGCGTGGTGTACGCCGTCTTGCTGATGGGCGTCGACCCCAACGTATTCTGGGGCAACATGCAGAATGCGATAGGGTTCTGGGAGGATTTCGCCAGTGGGCTGGTCAAGGCGGCCGTGTTCGGGCTGATGGCAAGCTGGCTGGCGGTGTTCTATGGCTGGACCTGCAAGCCAACCGGTGAAGGCGTGGCGCTGGCCACCACCCAGACGGTCATCGCCACTGCCATCTCGGTTTTACTCGTCGACTTCGCCTTGTCGGCGCTGATGTTGTAATTCAGGAATCAAGACCATGAAATCATCCAATCAAGTCGAATTCGCCGCCGGCCTGTTTCTGATCCTGGGGATGGCCTCGCTTCTGTTTCTGGCCCTTCAAGCCACCGATACCGAGGGCTTCCAGCGCCAGGAAGCTTATCAGCTGGAAGCCATGTTCGGCAACATCGGCGGCCTCAAGCCGCGCGCCACGGTCAGCATGGCCGGGGTCAGGGTGGGCACCGTGGAATCCATTCACCTGGATCCGGAAACGCTGGAAGCCCAGGTGGTCCTGAAGATCTTCTCCCAATTCGACGATCTTCCCGATGACACCTCGGCCTCCATTCTGACCGCCGGGATCCTGGGCGATCAGTACGTCGGTCTGGAACCCGGCGGCTCGCCCGAACCGCTGCGCGACGGTGATCGGCTGTTGTTCACCAATTCGGCCGTAGTACTGGAACAATTAATCGGGCGCTACCTGTTCAATACCGATGAAGACAAGGAATGATGAGCTACAGCATGGAACTCCGTAAGCACAAGATCCTCTCGGCTCGAGCGATGGCCGCCGTATTCCTGCTGACGCTCCCGCTCCTGGCCCTGGGCGGGCCGGAAGAGGCTGTCAGCATCGTACGCGACACCAGCGACCGTTTGTTCGAGATCGTCGAAGACAATCGCGATCAATACCGCAACAACCCGGAACAACTGCGCGATGTGGTGCGCGAGATTCTGCTGCCGAAAGTCGACATCCCTTATTCCGGCCGCCTGGTGCTGGGCCGGGGCGGTCGCGGGCTGGAACGCGAGCAGGTTGAAGAATTCGCCAATGCGCTGGCCGATGTGCTGGTGCGCCAGTACGCCGACGGGGTGCTGGATTTCGAAAGCCGCGACCAGGTTGAAGTACTGCCGCTCAGGGGCGACAACAGCGAGCGCATGACCCGTGTTCATACACGGGTGACCCTGACCAACGGCCAGGTGGCACCGATCGACTATGTATTCCGCAAGAATGATGGCGAATGGAAGATCTTCGATGTCATCGTCGAAGGCATTTCCTACGTCACCACCTTCCGCAACCAGGTCGGCGAACAGATGCGCAAGGAAGGTTTCGAGGCGACCCTGGCCAGCGTCCGGCGCGGTGATATCGAGGTCCGCGTCGATGACTGAACTGTCTCCCGGCGAAAATGGACTGGTCCGGCTGGACGGAGACCTGACGGTCGACGAGGTGCCCGGAATCTATCGTTACAGCCTGACCTGGAAACACAACAGCCTGCCCGCCGGAATTGATCTGTCCAAAATCGGCCAAAGCGATTCCAGCGCGGTTGCGCTATTGCTGGAATGGGCCGAATGGGCCGAGAATGCGGGGCAGAAAATCGAGTTTCGGAACCCGACCGACAGCATGCGCACGATCGCCGGTTTGAGCGATGTCGAAGCCTTGCTGGGCTGGAAGGAGGAGTCATGAATCGCACTAGCATCAAAATCATGGCCAGCGTTCTGGCCCTGATTCTGGTGGCCGGGTGCGCCACCAATGCAGCGCCTCCCGACCAGCGTCATCCCGACGACCCGTGGGAGCCGTTCAACCGCAACATGTACACGGTCAACCGAACCCTGGACAAGGCCGTCGTGCGACCCATCGCGCGAGGCTATACCACGGTCGTGCCCGACCCCATTGAGCGGCGCGTGAGCAATATTTTCGACAACCTCGAATCCCTGCCCGTCATCGTCAACCTACTGCTGCAGGGGCGGCCAGGCGATAGCGGACAGATGCTCAAGCGTTTTGTCTTCAACTCGGTATTCGGCGTGGCCGGGATGTTCGATGTCTCCACCCGTGCCGGTCTGCCCGACTATGACGAAGACTTCGGCCAGACCCTGGCGGTCTGGGGCTGGGACAGCTCACGCTACCTGGTGCTGCCGCTATTCGGGCCTTCCACGGTTCGCGACGGCCTCGGCCGCGGCGTCGACCGCTTCGGCGATGTCATCTGGCGCGAGGCCGTGGACGGTCGAACCTACCTGGTCGTAACCGAAGTCGTTCAGACCCGCGCCAACTTCCTGCCGCGAGAACAACAGCTAGAAGACGCCTTCGACGAATACCTGTTCGTGCGCGACGCCTGGCTGCAGAACCGCAAGTTCAAGATCACCGGCGAATCCGAAACCCCGGACTACGACTCGTTCCTCGACGACGAGGATTGGGACGATGAGGCAACCGACAGCAACTGATACCGTCCGGCCGAAGTCCAGATTCAGCCAGCCTGAAAGACCCCCACCGGCTGGTAGCTGCCCATACCTGGGAATACTTGATCCAGATTGCCCGGTGCTACGCCCATTCGATCGACCAGCAGCTCGGCAAGCAGCTGCCGATAGTCAGTAGTGACGGCGAGATCCTGCCCCTCGAAAAGCGACAGGTCATCCAGGCCGGGAAACATGCCACGCAGCCCGCCGTTCACACGACCGCCCAGCGCCAACATCAGGTTGCCGTAGCCGTGATCGGTTCCGCCGGAGCCATTGGAGCGAATGCGTCGACCAAACTCACTGACGACTACGACGTTCACGCAGTTCATCAGGTTCCCCAGGAACGATGCGGACAGGTCGGTATAGAACGCGTAAAGCGCGCGCGATAGTTCCTCGACCTGGTTGCCGAAATAATCCCAATGGTCCGGATCACCGGGATTCGGAATGCCTTGCCCCTCGTGAGTATCCCAACCACCAAAATCCAGAGACGCCGCTGCGATACCTGTATCAAGCTTGATTAGCTGGGCCAGGTTGCGAAGCTGGCCGGCCAGTGCGCCGGTCGGATATTCGGCCCCGCCCTCGGGCTTGTAACCCTCGGGTCGGTCGGTCGGATCAAATGGTCGGAACTCGATTTCCCGGAGATATTCCAGCGCCTCGGCGGCCGTGCGTCCTGCGGCGACGAAATCCGGCTCGGGCCCGATCCATAATGGTGCCAAACCATGATGCGCACCACGGTGACCGTCGAGGCTGGAATTGGTTTCATTCCAGGACCAATGAAAGCCGTCAACTCGGAATTCCTGTCCGTTGGCAATCGTGAACGCATCGGAATCCCCCAGAAGCGACAGCGGCGCGGATTCGGCCAGTCCAAAATTGGTGCTGAGCAGCGGGGCTGGCAGGCCGGGAATGACGCCTGCTGCACGTGTCAGCCAGCCAGTGTCGGTGGATCGCTGGCCCGGCGTGCCCAGGTCAATGTAGGTCTGGGTTTCAAAGTGACTGCGATTGACGACCGACGGCATGCCGGTGCCCTGGATTACGGCTAATCGGCCCTGATCGAACAGCCGGTGCAGCCACTTGGTCGGCGTGCCGACGGCATCGTCGCGCGCCCCGCCCAAGCGTGGATGGAAACCCCATTGCATGTCGATCGGACGCAACCTGTCCTCCGGCGTCAGCAGGGACGATCTGCGGCTCTCATAGGCCGTCCGCTCCGGCCCGGCAATTGGGGTGAGCAGGTGCAGTCCATCGATACCACCCCTGAGAAACAGGAACACCATGATATTGTTGCGCGTGCCGCTGGCCACGGCCATCGGGTTGAATAGCAGACTGCCGGGCACGAGCGTAAAACCGGTCGACAGCCCAACCCCCTTTAAAAAGTCACGTCGCTTCATCATCGCTGGTGTGCCTCGGGCAGGGTGAAGATCAGGCTGACCATGGCGTTCAGTCGAGCGCCGTTGTAGTGACGCGACAGATCATTGCCGCTCCAGAAACCGTAAGGCGGATCCGAATCAAGATCCATTACCTGCTCCGACGACCCATTCTGGCGCATGAAATCGATCAGATCTCGACGGCGAAAATCCAGCGGCTGGGAGCCCAGAACCCGGTCCAGCCAGAAATCCACGATGCGCCTGGGCGTGCGCTCGGCTGGCGCCAACGCAGAGCGCGTGATATCGAGCACCGGCAGGATCTGTTCATCGTTTACATCATCCATCTGAGGTAACCGACTGAGCAGCCGCCAGGTCTGGCCCAGCACCGAGGTCGATTGCCATGCCCCGGCATCATCCGGAAATCCGTCCGGCGTGCGCCATCTGAACGGACCATGACCGGTCTGGCGCAGGCGGTGAAAGAACTCACCCCAAGGATTCCAGTCGCGCAAATTCTCCGGCACAACCTCCGCGCCGGTTTTGCGCAGCATCGCAATCACATGATCGTACGGGCGACGGCGCTTGCCTGATGCATCGTCGAACGCCAGTGGCGACTGGAGCAGGTGACGCACGACCTGCCCTATCTGGTCCGGCGCCTGCCACTGGGCTCTGAAGATTTCGGCGGCCGACTCGACCAGCGCCACGGGAGGCGAATCGGAGATCAGGCGCACCGCCAGCTTGCGGCAAACATGCCGGGCAGTAGCCGGGTGCGAGGCCAGACGGTCGAGAGCATCGCGCCCGTCCTGCAGCTCCGGCTGGTTCGGCGTGATGAAACCGCCGAGGAAAAACTTGCCGGCCACGTCGTGCCAACCGGCCCAGTACAGGAACTCGCCGCTGTCGAACTCGAGCGTATCCGGGAATTGCCAGTGGCCATCGGCCACAGTCCATCCGGTAAACGCGCGCGCGGCTTCGTAAACGTCCCAATCAGAATATCCCACCTTCAAACCCTCATCATCGAGTGGAACGTCTTTGGGGCTGTTAGTGGGGAAATATGCCTCTACTCCCATGCAGTGGAGTTCCATCAGCTCGCGGGCGAAATTTTCATTGAAGGCACTGCCGCGGCTGGACTTGTTGTCCAGATAGAACAGCATCGCCGGCGATGCAGCCACCGCCTCGAGCATGATTCGGAAATTGCCCAGAGCATTTGGTCGGATGACCTGCCCGTCATAATGACTGAATAGCGCCTGGATGGTGAAATCCCAGCCGTAGACGTTAAAATGATCGTGCCAGAATTCCACCAGCCGCTCATAGAGTTGACGCCGGCTGCCGACCGCGCGCAACACCCGCGCCGCTGTGGTCTCCAATGCCGGCTGACCGCGCGACTGATCGCCGCGGACATGATCGGCCCATAACTGAGATATCGTCTTTCCCAACGTCACATAGCCGGCCGAGGCCAGGCGCTGCTCGCACGCGTTGTCGTCAATCGTTTCGGGCGCCAGTTGCTCATTCAGCCAGGCGGAAAGCCGCTGGTCATCATTGGCGCCCAAGGCGTTGAACGAAGCGACCTCGTCGGGTCTTGCACCGTAGGTCAGGCGCTCGAGCACGCGCCAGGCGAACGGCACATCTGCAGTTTCCACTGCTTCGAAGTCGTCGGTAAAAAGCAGGTCGTCGTCACGACCGGACAGCGTCTGGATCGCCATATCAAGCCTCCCGGTTAAGCTATCCCCCTGCTTTCAATAGGATTATTGCCTGAATAATCGCCTGAGCGGAGTGATCAAGATCACATAACTGGAAATTGATCAGGCCCGGAAGCCGTCAATCCCGCGCGGCGCGCTTGCGCTCGTGTTCCTTCAACAGCCGCTTGCGCAGGCGAATGTGTTCGGGCGTGACTTCCAGCAGCTCGTCATCGGCCAGAAATTCCAGCGCCTGCTCCAGGCTCATACGGATTGGCGGGGTCAGTAGCAGGGCATCGTCCTTGCCGGCGGCGCGGATGTTGGTCAGCTTTTTGGTCTTGAGCGGGTTGACGACCAAGTCATTCTCGCGGCTGTGCAGGCCGATGATCTGGCCTTCGTAGACCTCTTCGCCGGGACCGACGAACAGCTTGCCGCGGTCTTGCAGATTGAACAGGGCGTATGCGTTGGTGGTACCGTTATCCATGCTGATCAGCGTGCCGTTGATGCGTGCTGCGATGCGCTCGGTGGCCGGGCCCCAGTGATCGAATACACGGAAGAACAGCCCGGTACCGGCGGTCATGGTGCGATATGCGCTCTGGAAGCCGATCAGGCCGCGCGCAGGCGCCATGTAGTCCAGCCGAACCCGGCCCTTGCCGTCCGGCTGCATGTTCTCGAGCTTGGCCTTGCGCTCGCCCATGGCCTGCATTACTGCGCCCTGGTACTGTTCGTCCATGTCCAGTACCACCTGCTCCCACGGCTCGCGCGTCTTGCCTTCCATTTCGCGCTTGCGCACCCGGGGCCTGGAAACCGCCAGCTCATAGCCTTCTCGGCGCATGGTCTCGATCAGCACTGAAAGATGCAGCTCGCCTCGTCCGGCGACATCAAACTGATCCGGATCTGAAGTACCGGCAACCTGCAGCGCGACGTTGTGGCTGGCCTCCTGATACAGGCGAGCGCGCAACTGGCGGCTGGTCAGGTACTTGCCTTCGCGGCCGGCAAACGGCGAATCGTTGACCTGAAACGTCATGTGGATGGTCGGCTCGTCGACCGTCAGCGGCGGCAGCGCCTCGACATTGGCCGGGTCGCAGAGGGTGTCGGAAATTCCGATGTCGGCAATCCCGGAGATCGCGACAATATCGCCGGCCGAAGCCTGATCGACTTCTTCACGCTTGAGTCCGCGAAAGCCCAGCACCTGCATGACTTTCCCGGAGCGCCGCTTGCCCCCGCGGTCGACGATGGCCACAGTCTGGCCGGGTCGCACCGTGCCGCGACGAATCCGGCCAATCCCGATCAGCCCGACATAACTGGAATAATCGAGACTGGAAATCTGCATCTGAAACGGCTCCGCAGCATCGACATCGGGCGCCGGCACCTGCTCGATCAGAGTCTCGAACAGCGGCGTCAGATCGCCTTCGGTGACGTTACTGTCCATGCCCGCATAGCCATTGAGTGCCGAGGCGTAAACCACCGGAAAGTCAAGCTGATCGTCGCTTGCACCAAGCTTGTCGAACAGGTCGAAAGTCTGGTCGATGACCCAGTCCGGACGCGCGCCCGGCCGGTCGATCTTGTTGACCACCACGATCGGCCGAAAGCCCATCGCAAATGCCTTCTGCGTAACAAAGCGCGTCTGCGGCATCGGCCCGTCGACCGCGTCGACCAGCAGCAGCACCGAATCGACCATCGACAGCACGCGCTCGACCTCGCCGCCAAAATCGGCATGTCCGGGCGTGTCGACGATATTGATGCGATACGTCTCGCCCGAACGACCGCCGTTCCAGCTGATCGCGGTATTCTTGGACAGGATCGTAATGCCGCGCTCGCGCTCCTGATCATTGGAGTCCATCACCCGCTCGGTCAGTTTCTCGTGCGCGGCAAATTCGCCGGACTGGCGCAGAAGCTGGTCGACCAGCGTGGTCTTGCCATGATCGACGTGCGCGATGATGGCGACATTGCGGAGTTTCATTGGAGCGGATCTCGGGAAAGAGGCACAAGGCAACCCGCTATTGTACTTCGGATTCAGGCTCGGCAGCCGAATCGCCTGGAGCCCGGCATGAGCCGACCGGCAAGACAGGATCAACTTCAAACGACAACCGGTTGACTCGATCAGTCTCTTCGCCCGGCGAAAAAGGCATCCAGCATCGTCCGGGCCTCATTGGCCAGCAGCCCGCCCGAGACCAGGCAGCGATGATTCAGGTGCGGACTGTCGAGCAGGTTGAATACCGACCCGCCGGCGCCCACGCGGGGATCGATAACACCATACACGACGCGCTGGACACGCGCATGCACGATCGCGCCGGCGCACATCGCGCACGGCTCCAGCGTGACGTACAGCGTCGTGCCGGGCAGACGGTAGTTGCCCAGCTCCCGCGCGGCCCGGCGCAGGGCCACGATCTCGGCATGCCCGGTCGGGTCGGAGTCGCGGATGACCCGGTTTTCGCCTTCAGCCAGAACTTCCTCGCCGCGGGCGAGCACCGCACCCACCGGCACCTCGCCGGCATCCCTGGCCGCGCGGGCACGCGCCAGGGCACGCTGCATCAGTTCGATTTCGTGGGACGGTCGATTCATGGCAGGTTTGGCGGCAGGTCTAAATGCGCCCCACCCTAACCCTCCCCCGCAGGCGGGAGAGGGGATTTCAACAAATCTCCCATGGCCTGCTTCGGAGGGGATGAAAGACCCCTTTTTCGTCTGTGAGGAAAGTTCGAAAAAGCCCCCCGCTTGCGGGGGAGGGCTTGGGTGGGGGCGCTCTTCGCGAACATTTCAACCGCTCTGCTGAAGAAAATTTCGCAGCAGGTCATGGCCATGCCGGGTCAGGATGGATTCGGGATGGAACTGCACGCCTTCCAGCGGCCAGTCGCGGTGGCGGAAGCCCATGATCTCGTCGCGCCGTAACGGGTCTTCATCGAACGCCGTCCAGGCAGTCTCGATCAGGCAGTCGGGCAACGTTTCACGCTCGACAATCAGCGAGTGATAGCGTGTGGCCTCGAACGGGTTTTCGAGACCGCGGAACATACCCTCATTGCTGTGATGCATCATCGAGGTCTTTCCATGCATGACCTGTCGCGCGCGCACAACCCTGCCGCCCAGCGCCTGGCCAATGGCCTGGTGGCCCAGACAAACCCCGAGTATGGGCAGCTTGCCGGCCAGATCTGCGACAATATCCAGACACACACCGGCTTCATTGGGCGTGCAGGGTCCGGGCGACAGCACGATCGCATCGGGCTTCATGTCGCGGATGCCGGCCACATCGATGGCATCGTTGCGCACCGTGGTCACCTGCACCTCCAGCTCGCCCAGGTACTGGACCAGGTTGTAGGTGAACGAATCATAGTTGTCGATCATCAAGACGTTCATCGGATGCCCCGGCTGGCCTCGGCAATCGCGCGGATCAGCGCCCGACCCTTGTTCATGGTCTCCTCCCATTCGCGTGCCGGATCGGAATCGGCAACGATCCCGGCCCCGGCCTGAAGATGAATGCGGCCATCGGCGACCAGTGCGGTGCGGATTGCAATCGCGAAATCGGCCTCGTCATGCCAGTTCATCCAGCCGACCGCGCCGGCATAGATGCCGCGCTTGACCGGCTCCAGCTCGGCGATGATTTCCATTGCCCGCACCTTGGGTGCGCCGGACAGCGTGCCGGCCGGGAAAGTTGCACGCAGCACATCCATCACGTTCATGCCCGGCCGGATCCGGCCACGCACCTGGCTGACGATATGCATGACGTGCGAATAGCGCTCGATAATCATCGTATCGGTCAGTTCCACCGAGCCGATCTCGGCAATCCGTCCGACATCATTGCGCCCCAAGTCGATCAGCATCAGATGCTCGGCCCGCTCCTTGGGATCCGACAGCAACTCCCGGGCCAGTTCGCGATCTTCCCGTTCGCTGGCGCCGCGCGGCCGGGTGCCGGCGATCGGCCGCACCATGGCCTCGCCATCGGCGACCCGAACCAGCACCTCCGGCGAAGAGCCGACCACCTGGAAATTGCCGCGATTATGGTGAGGATTGTCGTAAGGATCAGTACGAAATTCACCGTGAAAGTCAAAGAAATACATGTACGGCGATGGATTGAGCGCACGCAACGCCCGATAGACATCCAGCGGCCGCGCCGCCAGGTCCACGCTCATGCGCTGGCTCAACACCACCTGCATTGCGTCTCCGGCCAGGATGTATTCCCGAATCCGCTCCACCGCGGCCTCGAAATCAGCCCGACGGAAACCGTAGTCAAAATCCTGCTCGACCGGAGTCGGCAACTCGATCGGTGAGGGATAACCGGGCGAGCCGGAGCGCAATCGATGACCAAGCTGGTCCAGGCGTCGCCGGGCGGCCTCGAAGTCGGCCTCGAAACCAGCCTCGTCAGCGGTATCGGCATGGACAATCAGAAACAGCCTTCCGAGAAGATTGTCGAACACCGCCAGCTCGTTGACTTCCAGCAACATGATTTCGGGTACGCCCAGCGGATCGGGTTTACCGGAAAAATCGAGCCGGGGCTCGATCCGGCCGACCGTCTCGTAACCGAAATATCCGACCAGGCCGCCGCAGAACTTCGGCAACCCTTCAACTTCGGGCACCCGAATGCTCTGACGCAGAACGTCGATCTCGACCAGCGGATCCACATCGTCTCGCGACTCCACCACGCGACCATGCTCCAGCACCTCGAAACGCTGTCCCGAGGCGCGAAAAGCCCGCTTGCAAGGCAGGCCGATCATGGAATAGCGCCCCTGCTTCTCGCCGCCTTCGACCGATTCGAGCAGAAACGAATTTGGCCCATCGGCCAGCTTCAGGTACACCGACAGCGGCGTGTCCAGATCGGCCGTAACCGACCGCCACATCGGAATCCGGTTAAACCCCTCGGCCCGAAGCCGCTCGAAACTCGTGCGATCCAAAAAAAGCTCACCCAATCATGAACAGGCCCGGCATTGTAGCGGAACAGACACGGTCTGCTTCTTTTCCTGCAACAGACGGGTTCACTCACTACCACGTCGTTTCGGCAAGGCGGCAAATTGCGGCGGCAAATGCGCGGCAAATTGTGCGCGGCAAATTAGCGGCAAATTAAGGCAAATTGGACATGCACGATTTTGAAGGGAAAAAATTCAAGAAAATTGGCTGGCGCCGTCTGTTGATCCTTCGGTTTTCAGGAATTGGCGCTGTTTCCTGGTCATTTGCCAGTGGACAGTGAGTTGAATTGATTCTTTGGGCTCGCCGACTATGGCACCGTGGCCATATTCGAGTTCTGATTGAGTATGGTGAGTTACCGTCCGGGGGAGAATAGTGCCGCTGCCGCGGTCTGGCCCTTGAGGAAGGATTTTCCGAAGTATTCGGCGCATTCCCTGATCTTGTCCAGCGCGCCGAGAACATTTGTGAAACGGCTTTGTTGTTTGCGGATGTAGGCCAGGTACTGCTCCGGGCTCATGTCCAGGCGTTGCAGGATAGGCGGGAGGTGTTCCGGGATAAATCCCTTCTTGCTTTCGACGATCGCTCGGCCGGACCAGTCGACCAGTTCCAGGTAGTCGGCGCTAGTGTGGGGAATGGCACTTTCGGAAGGGTTGTCCGAGTCGCCCCGAAACCTCAGCAATTTCACGATCGCCTCGTCCAGCGATGGCGGGGTCCCGGATTGTGCCGGACTGGTTGTTGGTCGTCCCGGGTTCTTCTCCCGGTTCCACGCTGCAATCCGCTGCTGAACCGAAGTGAAGTCCGAAGTTTCCGGCGTTTGGGCAATCCCGGCGCGAATCGGGTTCAGATCCACGTAGGCCATGGCGGTCAGCACCGCGGCCTCGTCCAGCAGCGCCTGGCTGGAAAAACGGGCCTGCCAGAAATGGCCGGTGACATTGTCTTCGCCGTTGGCTTGGCGGGCAATCGGTTCGTTCAAGCATTTCATGAACCACGACACGCTGAAAAGCCTTCTGCGGTACTCCTGCACGTGGTGGCACACCACATCCTGCTGCGTCTGGTCCAGAGCCTGACCGTCGACGAAGGCGCGCACCAGCGGCGGGCCGGTAAACAGACGCGTCCAGCGTTTCGCCACCTCCAGATCGGACCATTCGATCGCCGCCTGCTCGTCGATGTGGGCGACCAGGTGGTAGTGATTTGAAAGAATTGCGTAGGCACACACGTCGATGGCAAACACCTCGGCCAGCAGGGCGAGCCGGTCTTTGATCTGCTGTTTCCGGTCGGAATAGTCTTTGCCGGTCAGAGGATCGACACCGCACAGGAAATGGCGCCGGACACATCGGCTGATGAGGTGATAGAACGGTGTGACCTCGGTGGAGACCAGTCTTTTTCGGGCTTGTGGCATGACTTCGGCTTCAATGATCTGTTCCTGCTCAGCGTAGCCGGCGTTCCAAAGCAAGGAAATAGGAAAATCGGACGAATTCGGGTAGGAAATTTCCTACGTAGTGCCTGTCCGGGTTCTCGTGGGGTTCTCGCTCTGTACGTAGTGCCTGTCCGGGTTCTCGCTGCGAGGTGGTAGTGATTTGAAAGAATTGCGTAGGCACACACGTCGATGGCAAACACCTCGGCCAGCAGGGCGAGCCGGTCTTTGATCTGCTGTTTCCGGTCGGAATAGTCTTTGCCGGTCAGAGGATCGACACCGCACAGGAAATGGCGCCGGACACATCGGCTGATGAGGTGATAGAACGGTGTGACCTCGGTGGAGACCAGTCTTTTTCGGGCTTGTGGCATGACTTCGGCTTCAATGATCTGTTCCTGCTCAGCGTAGCCGGCGTTCCAAAGCAAGGAAATAGGAAAATCGGACGAATTCGGGTAGGAAATTTCCTACGTAGTGCCTGTCCGGGTTCTCGTGGGGTTCTCGCTCTGTACGTAGTGCCTGTCCGGGTTCTCGCTGCGGGTTCTCGCTTCTCAATAAGCCGGGTTGAAAACCGACAATGGGATTACGGTATGAGATCGCGCGGCCAATGGCCGAGTCGTCTACGTGAAGAGATTTTGTTTTACCCCGGCTTAGGGAGCCCTTCAGCGCTGGTCAATGGGCACCACGTCGCGATCCTTCGGGCCGGTGTAGTCGGCGCCGGGACGGATGATGCGGTTGTCGCCACGCTGTTCCATGACATGGGCGCACCAACCGGTCACGCGCGACATTACAAATATTGGTGTAAACAAACCGGTGGGGATGCCCATGAAGTGATAGGCCGAGGCGTGATAGAAATCGGCGTTGGCGAACAGCCCCTTTTCTTCCTGCATGATTTTCTCGACTTCCTCGGAGACCGGAAACAGCACCGTGTCGCCGATCTGCTCGGCCAGCTTGCGCGACCATTCGCGGATGATCGCGTTGCGCGGGTCCTTCTCGCGATACACGGCATGACCGAAGCCCATGATCTTGTCCTTTGCCGCCAGCATGCGATGCACATCGTCACGCGCCTGTTCGACCGAACCGTACTGTTCCAGCATGGCCATGGCCATCTCGTTGGCGCCGCCGTGCAGCGGCCCCCTAAGCGAACCGATTGCGCCGGTGACACAGGAAAACATGTCTGAAAGGGTCGAGGCGCACACGCGCGCGGTGAAGGTCGAGGCGTTGAACTCGTGCTCGGCATACAGGATCAGCGAGACATCCATGACCCTGGCATGCAGGTCATCCGGCGACTTGCCGCGCAACAGCTTCAGAAAATGCGCGCCGATTCCATCCTCGTCCGATTCAGCCTCGATGCGAACGCCATCATGACTGAACCGGTACCAGTAAGCAATCATCGACGGAAACGCGGCCAGCAGCCGGTCGGCAACATCCTGCTGGCGACTGAAATCCCGCTCCGGCTCGATATTGCCCAGAAACGAGCAGCCGGTCCTGAGAACATCCATCGGATGCGCGCCGGCCGGGATGCGCTCCAGAACTTCCCTGAGAGCACCGGGCAGGCCGCGCATGCTCTTGAGCCGGGCCGCATAATCATCCAGTTGCGCCTGATTGGGCAGCTCGCCCTTCAGGATGAGGTAGGCGACTTCGTTGAAACTCGCGTTTTCCGCAAGGTCATCGACCGCGTAACCACGGTAACGAAGACTGTTGCCGGCTGCTCCAACGGTGCATATTGCGGTTTCTCCCGCCGATTGGCCCCTCAGACCGGCTCCGGTTTTCTTGTCGCTCATGATTCTTCCTTGAATAGTTCGTCGAGTTTTTTCTCGTAGGCGTGGTAGTCGAGATAGTTATACATCTGTTCACGCGTTTGCATGATTTCGATCACCTCGCGCTGGTGACCCTGCTCAAGCAGCGCCTTGTAAACGGTCTCGGCTCCCTTGTTCATGGCCCGGTAAGCCCCGCAACAATACAGCACGATGTCCACCCCGACCTCATCCAACTCAGGGGTGGAAAACAGGGGGGTTTGGCCAAACTCGGTGATATTGGCCAGGATGGGAACGCCGACAGCCTCGCGAAAGCGCCGGTATTGCTCTAGCTCGCGCATAGCCTCGGGGAAAATCATGTCCGCGCCGGCCTCGACGCAGGCCACGGCACGCGCAATGGCCGCTTGCTCACCTTCCACGGCCAGCGCATCGGTGCGCGCCATGATCACGAAATCATCGTCGGTGCGCGAATCCGCCGCCATCCTGATCCGGTCGACCATTTCGTCTTTCGACACGATGGCCTTGCCCGGGCGGTGGCCGCAGCGCTTGGCCTGCACCTGGTCCTCGATATGCACACCAGCCGCACCGGCCTTTTCCAGCGAGTGGATGGTACGCTGAATGTTGAACGCACCGCCGAATCCGGTATCACCATCGACCAGCAGCGGCAGCGAGCTGGCGTCGGTAATGCGACGCACGTCGATCAGCACGTCTTCCAGAGTGCTGATGCCCAGATCTGGCAGGCCCAGCGAGTTCGCCGCCAACCCGCCACCGGAAAGATAAATCGCCTTGTGACCGATTTTTTCGGCCATCCTGGCGCTCAACGCGTTGATCGTGCCGACTACCTGCAAGGGCGTGTGATCGACAACCAGCCGGCGCAGCGCCTGACCGGGCGAAGAACTTCTCATGGGCAGCATCCAGATCGCTGTTTTCAGCTGATTAATTTACCATGGCGAGGTCTTCGACGCAGATCCGGGGCTGCACGGAACCCGGGATTACATGCAATCAACACCATTTCCAGCCACCCCAAATCGGAACTGGTTTATACTTTGCGGTTTTACCGGATCGGGCCGTTAGCTCAAGTGGTAGAGCACCGGGCTTTTAACCCGTTGGTTGAAGGTTCGAGTCCTTCACGGCCCACCA
>CAYVPB010000037.1:0-28581 GCA_964453565.1 uncultured Halomonas sp. | reverse complement strand
GTGTGCTGATCGACAATGTTCGGCTGATCTCGATGGTACCTGGCGCGCCGGATGCTGAAGATGCTCGGGCTGTGCTGATCATCGGCGATCACATCGTCCAGGTTGGCGCTGCCGGCGAATTAAAGGCACCGGAGGGCGTGCGTACCATCGATGGCCGCGGGTACACCCTGATCCCCGGACTGATCGATGCGCATATCCACCTTAGCGACGAGGCGGAATTGGCGGGTTATCTGGCCCACGGGGTCACCGGCCTGCGTAACGTGTCGGGCTACCCATTCCATCTGCCGCTTGCCAGGCGCATCAGAGAGGGTCTGATCCTCAGCCCGGATTTCGTCACTACAGGCCAGATACTCAACAGCCGGGGCCCGAACGAAAACCCTCTTCAGCAGACGGTTACGACAGGTGACGAGACTCGAGCCGCGGTACGCGAGCAATACAATGCCGGGTTCCGCAGGCTGAAGTTGTACTCCAATCTGAGCCGCGATGCCTTTGAAGCCATTCTCGAAGAGGCAGACAAGCTCGGTATGCGGGTAATGGGCCATACGCCAGAGGGTGCGCGCAGCGCCGGCATTCCTCGCGAGAAACCCTTCGAGATCCCGTGGGAGGCGTCCCTCGGCCGCGGTTTCACCACATTTGAACATATTGAAACGCTGGTCTGGCATAGTCTTCGCGGGGAGCTGGATGAAAGCCGGATGCGTGAGGTGGCCGCAAAATTGGCCTCCTCTGGCGAAGCCGTCACCACCACGCTGATTGCGCACAAGCGATTAGTGCTCATCGCACAGACCCAGGGCGCGTACCTGGAACGTCCCGGCTCTGACACCATCGACCCGCTCATCCGCCTTGCGCAGCGCGGCGATGCAAAGTACTGGAGCCAGGCCGACCCGTCGGCCTACGAGGGCCCACGCGCCGAGTTCGATCTTACGGCGACTCGATTGCTGCATGAGGCAGGTGTCCCCCTGGTAGCAGCAACCGACGCAGGGATCTTTGCCATTATTCCAGGGAAGTCGATGACACGAGAGTTGGAAATTTTGGTTGAGGCCGGGCTTTCACCCCACGAGGCGCTGACGTCAGCCACGCGGAAAAGCGCGCAGATTTTGGGATTCGAGCAAACGGGATTGATTGCACCGGGCTATCGCGCCAATCTTGTTTTGCTGCCGGAAGACCCATTGACCCGGATCGGGGCAGTCGAGTTTCCGGCCGCCGTGATGATCGGCGGATACTGGATGGACGACATAAAACTCGAAGAAATTGAGAGAAGCCGCCCGCGACACTTCACCCATCTGTTGCATAAATTTGCGGCGAGAGACCGTTGCACTGCCCGGTATAGCAGCGTTTCCGGGGCGCGTGCTCAATTTTCCAATCCTCACATAGAGTGAGCTATGTTCCGGTTGGAAAATATCCGCGCACGCCCCGGAAACACTACTCTCCGGGCTCTCGCACTCGGAAATTTATGCAACTGATGGGTGAACAATCGCAGCGACGAACGTCAACAAGTCCTTCCGGTAAATGAACCAAAAAAAGCCTTTGCTACAAGCAGAGTTTCTTTCTGTAGGCGCCGGGCTGGTAACTTGGGTGATTCAACCCCATATTTTTGCGACGCCAGCCCTGTTTCTTATTGCCTACCTGATCAGCAAAACGTATGGTAGGGCGCGTCAAGCCTGCACCCCGACGAATGGCACATGCCATTCCGGGCTGGATGGGCATACTACCCCCCGAAAAGCCAGCCAGGTACTGTCACATTCGGGTAGCCACGCCGTCATTGAACGGGACACAGAAGGATCTTCAACGATCGACCGGCCGATCGCATCAGCGCACCATTGGGAGAAAGTATTCATGAGCAAGCACTATGGCATTGGAAACGCCTTGGTCGATATCATTGCCGCGCCGACCAAGGCGCTTGATGAAGGACGCGACCGGGTGAGTTGGCTTTGGGTGCCGCTGGGCATCGTGATTGTGCTGAGCATCGCCAGCATGGTCACCTATTTCGTCTGGGTGGATTTTGACTGGCTGGTGGACCAGGCGGTCGCCGAAGCCATGCGGGCCGGCGCTGACCCTTCGGCCACGGCGGGTATCCGCAGTTTCATGCAGCCGGGCACGATGATCGCCGTCACCGTGGTCTCGATTCTGGCGATGACGCTGCTGATGTACGTACTGCAGGCGGCTTACCTGCACCTGGTCAACAAGGTGACGGGCAACCCGGGGCTGCGTTTTGGCCAGTGGTTTGCCCTGTCTGCCTGGTCGGGCTTTCCGATGGTGTTCCAGGCGCTTTCGATCTTCGTGCTGATCGCCATGACCGCCAACCGGCAACTGGGTCAGCACGAACTCTCCCCGCTCAGCCTGCAGTCGCTGCTGATCCACGCTGACGCGGGCTCGCCCTAGGCAACCTGGGGGAGTTCGATCACCCTGATCACCTTCTGGTCCATCGGACTGCTGGCACTGGGCATCATGCGCTGGACCGGGGCATCGGCGGTGAAGGCGATCGTCATCGCGGCCGCACCCTCGGTGCTGATCTTCAGCCTCTGGGCGCTGGTCATTGCCTGAGATTTCTGTCTGAGATGAACCGCAAACTGATTGTATTCGCCGCCATCAGCGCGGTCCTGGTGCTGCTGGTGCTGGCCTCCCGCTTCGTCGGTGGGGACAGTGCCAAGGCCGTGGAAGTCACCCCGGTTCAAAGCCAGGTCGTCCGCAGCGCCGTCCTCGCCTCCGGCCAGTTGATCTACCGCGATCAGGTGCAGCTGCGCTCGGAGCTGATCGGCCGTGCCGCCCGGGTCCCGTTTGACGAGGGCGACCGGGTATCGGCCGGCGACGTGATCCTGGGCCTGGAGCCCGACCAGTTCCGCGCCCAGTTTGAACAGCAGGAGGCGAATGTACGCTTGCAGCAGATTGCGATCGACCGCCAGCGGTTGATGGTCGACAACCTGCAGCGCCAGGTCGAGCGCACCCGCGAACTGTTCAACCGCAAGTTGGTGGATGCCAACTCACAGGAAAATTCGGAAAACGAGCTGCAGATGGCCCGCCTGGACCTGAGTTCCCGGGTGGAGGCGCTGAGCCAGGCGCGCGCGGCGCTGGCGCAGTCGCTTGACAACCTCGACCGGACCGAAATCCGCTCGCCAATCGACGGCATCGTCATCCAGCTCGACGTCAAGCCCGGTGAATCGGTGATCGCCGGCACCACCAACATCCCCGGCTCAACCATCGCCATTATCGCCGACACCTCCTCGATGCTGGCCAAGCTGCAGGTCGATGAAGCCGATATCGCGCGGGTATCGGTCGACCAGACGGCCGACATCTATGCCGCCGCCTTCCCGGACACGCCACTGAAGGGCGTGGTCGAGAAGATCGCGACCACCGCGCGCCGCACCGACGGCCAGCAGAACCTCAGCTTCGAGGTCGAAGTGCGGTTGCTCGAAGCCGACCGCTTGGACGTGCGCTCAGGGATGAGCGCGCGCGCGGAGATCTTCACCGAGTCAAGCGAGGACGCCCTGGCACTGCCGATCCAGGCGGTGCAGTACGACGACAATAGCGATAACAATCTCAATAACAATCGCGACAGCGGCGAGGAACAAAGCTTTGTCTTCGTCGACGACAACGGCACCGCCCGCCGGCGTGCGGTGCGCACCGGGTTGTCGTCGGATAGCCACATCGAGATCCTCGAGGGCCTGGAGGCTGGCGAACGCGTCGTGACCGGTCCGTTCCGCACCTTGCGGAGCTTGCGCAACGGCGACAGCCTGAGCGCTGCCGAGCCTGACGCAAACACGCCCGCGGCCGGCTGAGATGGCAGCGGTGGCCATTGCCGATGCGCCTGCCCCGGTGATCGCACTGCGCGGCATCCGCCGCGAGTACCGAATGGGCGACCAGACCATCCACGCACTGGCCGGGCTCGACCTGGACATCGCTGGCAACGAGTACGTCGCCGTGATCGGTGCCTCGGGCTCGGGCAAGTCCACCCTGATGAACGTCATCGGCTGCCTGGATCGTCCCAGCACCGGTACCTACTGTCTTAACGGTCACGACGTGGCCGGCATGACCGAGGCCGAGCTGGCGCAGGCGCGTAACCGCGATATCGGCTTCATCTTCCAGAGCTTCAACCTGCTGCCGCGCGCGAACGCATTGCACAACGTGATGCAGCCGCTGGTCTATCGACGCTTGCCGATCGCCGAGCGCCGGCGGCAGGCCACGCGCGCCCTTGAGCGCGTCGGGCTGGGCTCGCGCATGGACCACCTGCCCAACCAGCTTTCCGGTGGCCAGCGCCAGCGCGTCGCGGTAGCGCGCGCCCTGGTTGGCGAGCCGGCGATCCTGCTGGCCGACGAGCCGACCGGTAACCTCGATTCCGCCACGACCGTGGAGATCATGGCGCTGTTCGACCAGCTCCATGGCAGTGGCCAGACCATCATCATCGTGACCCACGAACCCGAGATCGCCGCGCACTGCCAGCGCGTGGTGCGGTTGTGCGACGGACTGGTCGAATACGATCGCCTTAACGACCCCCGCAGCAATCGACCATGATCGCGATCGCCCTCGACAGCCTGCGCTCGGCCTTCGACGCCATCCGCGCCAACGGCCTGCGTTCGTTTCTGACCACCCTGGGAATCATCATCGGTGTAGCCGCGGTGATCGCGGTGATTTCGATCGTGCAGGGCCTGTCCCATACGGTCAATGCACAGTTTCAGGGCCTGGGCGCGGATACCGTTACGGTGCGGTCCTACACCCCATTTTCGCAGGCGATCATCGGCCGAATTTCGCTGCTGGAAGAGGGCGATTTGCGCGCGGTGCAGCATCGGGTCGAGGGCCTCTCTCACATCACCCCGGTGCTGTTCAGCCCCGATGGGCGCACCGGCCAGGTCGGCTACCGCAGCCGCAACCACTTCACCCAGGTCATGGGCGTGGGCCATGCCTACATGGACGTGACCGGCGTGATGCCGCAGGAAGGTCGCTTCTTCAGCCGCAGCGACGAGGAGCGACGGCGCCTGGTCTGTCTGATCGGGACCGAGATCACCAAGCAACTGGAGCTGCCGGGCAACGGGCTGGGCGAGTTCATTCGCGTCGGCGACGACTGGTGTCGCGTGGTCGGTGTGCTGGAGAGCCGCGGCGAGCTGTTCGGCATGTCGCAGGATGACCTGGTTCTGCTACCGTACAACACCATGCAACGCCTGATCGGCAGCACCCGGCGCACCGATATCCAGATTCAGCTCAAGGTCGTCGATGTCGACCGTATGGACGAAGCTACCGAGCGAATCCGACGCGTTCTGCGCCAGCAGCGAGGCCTGCGACCCGGCCAGTCCGATGATTTCCGGGTCCAGACCGCCGAGCAGCTCACCGAAAGCTTCAACTCCATCCTCAACACCGTCACCGGCGTGGCCGCGGGCATCGTCGGCATCTCGCTGCTGGTCGGGGGCATCGGCATCATGAACATCATGCTGGTGTCGGTAACCGAGCGGACCCGCGAAATCGGCATTCTCAAGGCTCTGGGGGCAACCCGCGGCGACATTCTGCTGCAGTTTCTGATCGAGGCGGTGCTCCTGTCCCTGCTGGGCGGGCTGATCGGTCTGGCGATCGGTTATGGCGTCGGTGCACTGGCGGCGATGCTGCTGCCCGGCTTTCCGCCGGCGCACGTGCCGCTCTGGGCGATCGTCCTCTCGGTGGGGTTCTCGGCCGCGGTCGGCATCGTGTTCGGTATCCTGCCGGCCGCCAAGGCCTCGCAACTAGATCCCATCGATGCACTGAGGTACGAGTAGCAAAGATCAAGAAGCTTGAGGTCCGATGGATCAGGAAACCAGCCTTACCGAATCCGAATATTGAGCAACCACGCGGTCATTGGTCCACAACGCCATGGGCTCGGCCAGACTTTGCGCCACCAGCAGACGATCGACCGGACCGCGGTGCAGGTCCGGCAAGTCGAGAAAGGCTTCGATGTGATCGCCGACGACCGAAAGCTCGTTGATCGACATGCTTCGCAGTGCCGTGCGGAAAGCGCGAATATCGATTTCGAAAGCAGATCGCCCAAGCATGGTCTTGATTGCGATTTTCCACAGACTTGCCGTACTGCAGAACAGTGCATTGGTCGGGTCTTCCAGTTCTTCCCGGACCGAATTCGGTAAGCGGTGGCTGCCGCCGACTGCCCACAGAAGGACGTGGGTGTCGAGCAGGATACGCATCAGCGCGAGCCGTAAAAGGATTCGATCACCTCTTCGGGAAGCGGGGTGTTGAAGTCGTCCGGAACGCTGATCTGCCCATCCAGGATTCCGATTCGGCGCTTGCCCACCGGTCTTTCCAGCGCGCTCAATCGTGCCACCGGCTTGCCGGCGCGCGCGATAATCACGTCCTCACCGGCCGCGGCTGCCTCTACCAGCTTCGAAAGCTGCGTTTTTGCTTCGTACAGATTGACTTGTTTCATTTTGTTTAGTCTTGTTGGTCTAGTCAATTGTGTCAATTCGGCTGACCGACACTACCCCTCAAGAGGCCGGCTCGGCCGCCTCGGCCTGCTGATCTTCTTTATCAAAAGCATCAAGTATCCGGAAGACCGCGCTGGCGCTGAGATCGGCGGCGATGTGAATGATCATGATGGGCCAGAGCGAACCGCCAATAACAAACACGCCGGCCAGGACAGCGCCCATGGGCAGGACGCGGGCAAGCCCCGCCAGGCCTTGATAGAAGTGCCCGGCGGAGAAGACCGCAACCGAGACCAGAGCTGCCGCCCAGACCGGCATTAGCAACGTCAATGCGCCGATCACAAAGCCGCGGTAGATCATTTCCTCTGTCACGCCCGCGGTCACCGCAAGCCAGGCAAACAATCGATGCTCGGCCTGTGTTCGAGGGCGGATCAGATCCACACCTTCCGCTGAACGGATCAGGTCGCGACTCTGCACACGATCCTTGCGCGACAATGCGAGCGCAACAGGGACCCAGACCATCAGATATGCGGCGGCTGCGGCGGCGGCGCCCCAGGCGAGCCATCCCCTCCAGCCGTTTTCGGGCAGGCGAAATCCCAGCCCGACCAAATCGTGACCGGAGAAAAGCCAGAAGACAACGCAGATCGCAGCAAGCGCCCCGAGGGATGTCATGCTTTCGCGGTAGAGCCTCAAACGCGCGTCCGGCGGCGCTGTATCGCTTGAAAACGCCTGCTTCCATTGGGATTCCCGCAATGCCTGGGCGAGGTGAAAGACTGCGAGGCCAGCGGCCGGAACCAGCAGCAAGTAATCAGAATTGAGTGGGTCGATCATGCGATTTCTCGAAAAGATCTCGGGGTTTCATCGTGACCAGTCAACAGCACGTGCAAGACCGGCCGGGGTGACCTTTTCAGAAACCCGCGAATGCAGAGCCCCATCGACCCACTAATCGGTATGTTGGATGCTTTCATGGTCCTTTCTCATCTATTATTCACGGTAGAGTGAACGTATTATAGTCACGTATTTATGAATATTCACGAAAGCGAAACTGATAAGGCCGAAACCTTTGTAATCTCGACCCTGGATCAGGCCCGCCTGCTGGCAGACGAATTCAAGCTTCGACTGCTGGACCTGTTTGCCGGGCAGGCCTCGACGGTCAAGACGGTCGCCGAGGAATTGGGCGAGAAGCCGACCCGGCTGTATCGCCATGTGGACGCGCTGCTCGATGCCGGGTTGTTGCGCGTCGTGCGGGAGGAACAGAAAAGGGGCACGGTAGAGCGAACCCTTCAGGCCGTTGCGTCGCGCTTCGAGGCTGACCCGGCGCTGTTTCAGACCGCCTCGGCATCCGAGAAGGAACAAACGATTCGGGAGCACTTCCACCTTGCCGCCGATTCATTCCTGCGGGCACTCGCAGCCCCGCCGGATCGCGACGATTCACTCGAACCGATCTGCCTGCGCGTCCTGAACCAGGCATCACCGGCGCGGATGCGCGAACTGCACCAGCTCTTGCTGGACTGGGTGGAACGGG
This sequence comes from uncultured Halomonas sp., assembly GCA_964453565.1. Taxonomy (GTDB): domain Bacteria; phylum Pseudomonadota; class Gammaproteobacteria; order Xanthomonadales; family Wenzhouxiangellaceae. Next base: position 20,667 of record CAYVPB010000037.1, on the reverse strand, counting down.
CGGCCGGGGAACGGGATGCGGATGAAACTCATGGCCGGCCATTCAGCGCGTTGGTCGTGTTCAACCCGGATGATTCCTGATCGGCTCCCAGACCAGGGGATTGAGAAGTGCGAAACAAGTCGCGTCATCTGCAAATTCCAGCGCCTAAATGCTGATTTCCCTGAATTTCAGGGCGTTTTTGCGCTACACTCTCCCGTTTGGACAGAAAGCCGTTTCAGATTCAGGCGGTCGTGTCGAAAAAATTTCATGTACCGGCCCGTCAGGCCGGGTTCCGTCAAGAACAAGTGGTATCCGAATGTCGAACAAGAACAACAACGCCCCGGTCGCCGACCGCCCCGAGCATCTGCTGACCGTCGCCATCCCGAATTATAACTACGGCCGCTATATCCGGCGCGCGATCGACAGCGTGCTGGCGCAGGACTATGCCGATATCGAGTTGATCGTGGTCGATGACGCCAGCAGCGATCATTCAGTCACCGAAGCCGAAGCCGCGCTGGCTGATCAGGATCGGCTGCATCGCGGCGAACTGATCCGGCTCGAAACCAACCAGGGCAAGCTGGCGGCGCTGAACGCCGCGATCGATGCCGCGACCGGCCGCTACTTCATCATTCTCGATGCCGATGACTGGCTGGCCGAGCATTACGCCACGCGCGCCATCACCGAGCTGCGCGCCCGACGCGAAATCAACGACGCGATCGGCTTTATCTATTCCGACTGCAACCTGATGGATGTCGACGGCAACTATATCGATCGCGGCCGCTCCACTCCATTCGACCGTGATCTGGTCGGCAAGCTAAGCTTTCTGCCGGAACCCGCACTGACGCTGACTGAGGCCCTGCGCGATGCCGCGCCGTTCGATGTCTCAATCCGCCAGGCGACCAAGCATCACAAGTGGTGCCGGATCGTGGCCAATGGCTGGATCGGCCACTACATCAACGAGCCGCTGTTCTTCTACCGCATGCATGGTGACAACATGTCCGGGATCGGCGAGCGCGTATTGGCCGAGTCCGACAGCGGCAGCCGTGGTGAGCGCATCCTGTCCGGATACTGGCAGACATCGCACGGCTGAAACCAACCACCCCCGCGCCGGGGCACAGCAGGCAAGTGGTCCGAAATGACCCAAAAGAAAAACCCGCTTGCCGCCTACGGTGAGTGGCTTGCGTCGGTTTCCGACGACTGGCCCGACGAGGCGGTGGACATCGCATACCGCCAGTTCATCGACGCCACGGCCGCGATGGTGCCCGGCGGCGTCGCGCCGGTGACGCTGAAGGTCCGCGAAGTGCTCGAAGGCTGGGGGCCGGGTGAGTGCGGCGTGATCGCAACTTCTCGCGGCCTGACTTTGCCATGGGCGGCGATGGTCAACGCCACGGCCGCGCATGCGCTGGATTTCGATGACAACTTCGACCCAGCCAAGGCACACATCTCGTGCGTGATGTGGCCGGCCATCCTGAACGTGGCCGAGGACCTGGGCTGTTCCGGCCGCCAATGCATGGATGCCTATCTGGCCGCGATCCAGATCGTCGGCCGGATCGGCCAGGGCGTCAACCCGCCGCACCGCAAGCGCGGCTGGCACGCCACCGCCACCATCGGCACGCTGGGCACGGCCTGTGCCGTCGCGCGCATGATGAAGCTCGACGCGCAACAGTCCGCGATGGCAATTTCCCTTGCCACCAGTGTCGCCGGCGGCTTCATGAGCCAGTTCGGCACCATGGCCAAGCCGCTGCATGCCGGCAACGCCGCCCGAGGCGGCATCCAATCGGCCTATTTCGCGCGCGCCGGCCTGAACGCCGGCTGGCACACGCTGGATGGTCCGATGGGCATGAACACGCTGATGGTCGGCCCGGACCGCGAACAACTGCGCGCGACCATCCGCGAGCCTGAACACGGCCAGACCCTGACCTTCGAAACCGAGAACATCGGCGAGCCACTATTGATCATCGAGCACCGCTTCCGGGTCAAGCGTTTCCCGACCTGCGGCAGCGCGCACCGCTCGCTGGACATCATGCAGGATATGATCGACGAGCACGGCTTCAGCGCCAATGATGTCGAGCGCGTCGAGGTTCACGCCCCGGCCATGCACCTGAAGAACCTGATGTATGAGCGCCCGACCACCGGGCTCGAGGGCAAGTTCTCGATCGAGTACCCACTGACCTGCATGCTGATGACACGTAACTGCACGCTGGCCGATTTCACAGATGCCGCGCTTGGGCGCCCGCAATACCGGGCCATGTTCGAGCGTGTTGAGCGCTTCCCAATCGACCGGCCCGAGACTGAGGTCGACACCACGTTGCGGGTGAAGCTCAAGGACGGCCGGACGGTAGAGAAGTCGCGATTCATGCCGCGCGGCAGCAAGGCCGAACCGTACCCCACCTCGCAGTACTGGAAGAAGTTCGACGAATGCGCCGCCTTCGTGATGCAGCCCGAACAGCACGCCCGGCTGCGCGACCAGATCGAGAATTTTCTCGAGCTTGACCGTGCCGGGGATGTGGTTCGCGCCATGGCGGTGGAGTTCCAGCCGCGCGGTGAATCAGGGCCGGTGTGATGCCACGCGACCGCGACGCCAATCGAGAACTTCGCCCGGGGCTGACCGCACTGGTGCTGGCGGCCAGCCGCAAGGGCGCCGAGGACCCGGTCGCCACCCATGCCGGCAAGACGCATAAATGCCTGGTCGAAGTCGACGGCATTGCCATGATCCAGCGGGTTATCCAGGTGTTGATCGATTCCGGGCTGTGCCGACACATTCTGATTTCGATCGAGTCCGAAGAGATCCTGCGTCAGGTGCCGAAGGTAGCCGAATGGCTGGATGCCGGTCGCATCGAGATCGCACCGTCGGCCAGCAATCTGGCCGACAGCGTTTTGAGTTTGCGCGATCGGTCCGATCCGCCAATTCCGCTTTTGATTACCGCCGCAGACAACGCGCTGCATACCGGGCCGATCGTCACCCATTTTATCGAGCGCAGTCTGGCCGGCGATGCAGACATCACCATCGGCGCGACTCGCGAGGTCACCGTGCGTGCCGTCTTCCCGGACGAAAAGATCGGCTTCTTCAAGTTTCGTGATGGCGGCTATTCGTTCTGCAATCTGTTTATGATGCGTAGCGACCGGGCCATGGAAACCGCCGAGGTGTTTCGTTCCGGCGGCCAGTTTCGAAAACGCCCATGGCGCATCCTCGGCGCGTTCGGCGTGATCAACCTGCTGCTGTATCGCTTCGGCTTGACCACACTGACCGCCAGCCTCGGCCGCATCGGCCGCAACTTCGGCGTGAAAATCGCGCCGGTAGAAGTCCCATGGGCGCACGCCCCGATCGATGTCGACAACCCCGACAGCCTGGCCTTGAGCGAACGTCTGCTGCGCGAGTGGCGCAAGCAGGGAAGAGAATCTTCCTGAAAGAAAGACCTGGCTGCATGGAGAGATTGATTCCATGCGCAGCGTGGACGCCGCTCCCACGAAAGCCTTTACGGGGCACGGAAGCGACGTCTACGCCGCGATGATCATGACCCGGAGATGATTCAGGCCCGCCCGGCCAGCGGATGCTGGTCGGGCGGCGGCAGCTCCGGGGTTTTCTCCAGCACTTCCAGGGCATCGTGACGGACGTGGTTGGCGGCCATTTCGGCGCGCAGGAACTCCTCGCTGATCCTGCCCTCGTTGATGCATTCCTTGAGCAGTGCGAAGAAGAACCACTCCTGATTGCGATCCGGGTGGCGCCAGTAGTTGCCCAGAAGCCCGTAGTAACCGAACATCTTGCGCTGGGCCTTGACCAGCCAGCCCAGCGGCGGAAACAGCCGGAATTTCTCCGAAAGGCGCCAGTCCACCGGCAAGCCGGTCTTCCACGGCTGGGTGCGGCGGCGGGTGGTGTGCAGCATTTTCGTCTTCGTCGTGAAACGGTCGAAATCATTCCACCCCGGTTCCAGCAGGCCGATGGTATCGGGATCCTCGCTTTTCAGGCACACCCAGTCGTGGTAGTCGAATTCATCGCGGAACATCTGGTTGAAGCGTTCCTCGACCTTCCAGTGGCCCAGCTTTGCGCAGTCCAGCAGCATCACGCTGGAGGCCCAGCACTTGTCGATCAGGCCCTTGGGCCCGGAGCGCATCCGGCTGCGGATGGCCTTGCCCTGCATGTCCGAGGTCAACAGCTCCCACAGGTCGACACAGGCGAAAATGTCCGGGTCGATCACCACCGCACGGCCCTGGTAGCCCATCAGTTCCGGCGGCATGAAGCGGGTCGGCGTGAACGACTGCAGATCGTCGTTGAGCCATACCATATGCGAGCCGTCGCGCAGATACTCCTGCCCTTCGCGCTCGGCGAAGAACGAATAGTCCCCGCTGTTGATCAGATGGACATCGAACTGATCGTTGTGCGACGAATAGCGCCGGATCGCATGCTCGGCGACCATCGCGCCAGTCAGTTGCTTGTGGTTGGTCTGGATGAATACTGCGTGCTGCTGCATCGGAACCGGTCCGTGAATTTCAGGAGATGAAGTCTAACCGAAGGCAACACGGTTGACACTTGCGCAAGCAGTTACTTAACAGATAACTGCCTTGGCCATTTTTGAGAAGACAAAAGTCGATACCGAAGATGGACTCCCTCACGGGTGGATTGCCGGAAAGATTCGAGAAATTCCAGGTTTCCGACCGCCACGGGTGGCTTCACGGCCTTGATTTCGCCTCGCAATGACGATACCATGTATTGCAATTGCAATACCGAGGCAGCATCATGAAATCAGCAACAATTCCTCCATTGCGGGTTACGCCGGATTTGCGAAAAGCCGCCGAAAGCGTCCTGAGGGAAGATGAGTCTCTCAGCTCTTTCGTGGAAAGCGCGCTGGTCAAACAGATCGAGTTCCGGAAGATGCATGCCGAATTCATCGCACGGGGTTTGGCTGCAAGGGACTCGTCGAAAAAATCCGGAAATTACTTTGGCAAAGAGGAGTCGCTGGCAGCGCTGGATGCAATCCTGGCCAAGCATCGCGACTCTCAATGAGCTATCGGCTTCGCGTAGCTACCGCTGCGCAGGAAGATCTGGAACGCCTGTTTGAGTTTCTTGCAGCCAACGATTTGCCTTCGGCAATCCGTGCGCGGGCTGCGATTGAAAAAGCTTACGAATTCCTGGAGATGATGCCTTTTGCATGCAGGAAGGCCGAGCAATCCAATCCCTTTTTCAGGGAGCTGGTCATTCCCTTTGGATCCGCCGGCTATGTGGCATTGTTTGAAATTGATGATCAGAATACGGTAACGGTTTTAGCAATCCGGCACCAGCGAGAAGAAGATTTTCATTAATCTGCGAAAATCTGCGTAATCTGCGGTTCGTTTTTACAAATGGCTGATACTTGTACGTAATCAAGACGGACCGGTTGACAGAAACTCGTCAAAATCTCCGGCCCGGACGCGGCGCTGTTTGCCGCGCAGCAGGTTCTGGACGCTGTAATGGACCAGGAACTGCAGGCGGATGTATTCCCAGTTGGGCCGAAGATCCGGGCCACCTTGTCCGGCCAGTACGTCCAGGAAGGAATCGGCGGCGGTCGAAAGCCAGCGATGGCGGGCCTTGGCCAGCCCCATGCCCAGCAGTTCCCCATGGCGTATGGCCTCGATGTCGATGCCGACCACGCCACGCTTGCCGACAATGAAATTCTTGGCCAGCGCATCAATATAGTCCAGGCCGCAGTGCACGTTCTCCGGGCGGATGGCGTCGGCGCGGATCCGCAGCTTCTCGACTTTTTCTGCTTCGAGCAGGCCGGCTTTGACCAGGACCTTGAGCTTGTCGAGCATACGCTCGTGCAGGTCGATCTCCTCCAGCGACTTTTCGATTGTCGTGGCGCGATACATGGATGTGAAAAAGCGGCACAAGGCGTCCAGATCCGCCGGATTACGCGCGCTGGGCCGGTTGCCAGGCACGAAGCGCACCCAGACGGTGTTTTCCAGCCGGAAAACAAACGCCGGGAACAGATCCCGGGCATCGTGCGCGCGCAGCAAGTGCTCAACACGCTGCGCTTCGGCGCTGTCGGGAAATCTGACCTGCTTGCAGCGCAGACCGCCGAACTCCAAAAAACGGGTGTCGTTGGACTTGTGTCGTTCGCGACCCATTAGCGCCTGCCAGGCATGCTGGATACGGCGCCACCAGGGGTTGGCGTTGCGAGCCTGCGGTGCGGACATCGCGTTCATTCTCCTTCAAAGTCGTCGGGAAAGCGCACAATCGACGCCGCATTAGGGACCCGGTACAGGTGATGCAGCTTGCAGATTCCAAACCCCGTCAGCGGCAGTTGCTGATGTCACGATCGCCGCTCCAGCAGCCGCCGGAGCTCACTCGCGGCGCGATCCAGATCCGGCTGTCGACCAATACCGTGCGGTTGCGCCGCCTCCCAATCCGCATCCGCCAGCGACACAATTCTGCCACGCCGAATCAACTGCTGATGGATGCGCTGCATGCGCCGGGCCGGCACCCACAACCCGGCCACCGTCAGGCGGTCACGCAACGGCCACCACAGCCGGGCCAGCGGGCGCGGAATCCATCGGCGTGCGAACAACCGTGCGCGCGCCGTCAACGGCGGCTCGAACACCGCCACCGGCTTGCCCAGCCCGCAAGCCTCGGCCAACATTGATGCGCTGTCGGCCGTGACCACCAGATCGTCGACCAGCGCCAGAATGGCAGTCAACGGATTTCCCGGGTCGTTCGGCTGCCAGCGATAACACCAGCCCGGTATATCGTTCCCTGCTTTAGTTTCCGCCTGCATGGCATCGATGACATCGCCACTCGTACGGGGACTGGTCGTGATCAGAAGGCTGCCGCCGGTGCGTTCGACCAGCACCCGCAACTGCCGCCCCAGGTCGCGGCCGACTGCGGCATCGAAGCGAAAAGAGCCGGACGGGCCGCCCACCAGAACACCGTGCCACGGCCGTGGCAATGACTCGAAGCGCTTGCGCCATGCTCTGCCTGCATCCTCAAGTATAGAAGCATCGATGAAGTTCAGCGGCAACTGCAGATGAACGACGTTGCGATGTTCAGGAAGACCATATTGCGGTGTGGTCAGCAGCAGATCCACGCGGTCCAGGCGGGCACCGATACGCCCGATGCAGACAATCCGGGCGCGGCCGTCGGAGGCCCGGCGGATTCTTTCGGCATCGACCAGTGAACGGCCACCGCTGAACAGCACCAGATCCGGCCATGGCGGCGCCAGCTCGGAGTGTTTGTGTTCGGGTATGCGGTGGCGGCGAGCGGGCATGAGCCGGTCCAGCACCGCCGCTAGCGGCCGGTCCAGTACATCGATGAAACGGACCTCGCCGCCAAGCGCGTCGGCTAGGTTGAGCATCTGGCGGTCGGCACCCACACCGGTGGAGCGCAAAATCCAGATCGAAGGCTTGAACGGGAAGGGTGCGGGCACGATTCAGATTTCCCCCACATGTGAAATACATTTGTGTTCATTTGTTTTCATCAGCAGTTCTAACAGGTTTTCCCTGGCGCATCGCATCTGCCCCGCATATGAAGGTGTCATCCCTGCAATCAGGAAACAACTTAAGCTGATTCGCGATACTCTATCGGATTGTCGCCTGGATTCGCCTCCTGCACGCGGCGACACAAAGACCCCACTCCAGTCGAAATGAATCGCGAATTCTCCAAACCTCATCGCCAAACCGCTGTCCTGGTGCTGGGCGCCGGGCGCAGCGGTACCAGCACACTGACCCGCGGGCTGGCGGCGCTGGGCATCGACATCGGCCGGCATTTCCGCCGGCCGGTGCGCAAGAACCCGCGTGGAAATTACGAGGAAAAGCATCTGCTGACCCTGAGCAAGCAGGTCCGAAATTCTCTCGGAATGCGCGCTGACAGCGTACACCTGGTCGACGAAGAAGCCTGGGAGAATCCCGAGACCCGCCGGCTGGCCGAGCGCATGCAGGAGGCTATCCGGCGCTGGTTCGGTCACGCCCCGATCTGGGCGTTCAAGTATGCTGGTAGCGGACGTCTGCTACCTTTCTGGCTGCGGATGTTCGAACGCATGGAGATCGAACCGGCGTTCGTGTTGGCCTATCGCAATCCGCTCAGTATTCGCGCATCCCGCGGCAAACTTGACCGCCAGCGCGCGCAGCCGACGCACAATCAGCTTGAATGGCTGGCCAACGTGTTGCCGCACATTGACCGCCTCGAAGGCCACCGGCTGGTGGTGGTCGATTACGACCGGCTGCTGGAAGACCCCAAACATCAACTGATCCGCGTAGCCGAGAGGCTGGACATTGCGCGCGGCCCGGATGTGGAGGCCGGCATCCGGGAGTTTTCGGAGAAATTCCTGCGCCGGGACTGGCGCCACACTCGCTTCGATGATGAGGCGCTGAAAAACGACAACAGTCTGCTTCCGCTGGTGCGCAAGTCGGCGCTGCTGCTTTCGGCGATGGCACGCGATGAGCACAACGGCGACGTCGCCGAGCGATGGATCCGATGGCGGCAGTTGCAGGCCGAGTATCGCGAGCTGGGTCCGATACTGCAGTTGACCGAGGACTTCAAACACGCCAACCGGCGGGCGCGCTGGTGGGATCTGTCCGCGCCGCTGCGTGCAGCCTGGAACAAGCTGCCAGTCCTGCGCGTGAAATAATTCCCTGGCGCGCGGAGCCCTATTTCACGCGACGCACGCGCAGACTGCGCGAAGTGCCATCGACATGCAGGTAGAAAGCGCTGAACAGTCCGCGCTCTATGCGCACTTGAGGGTTGGAAGCTTTATTGTAGACTTCCTTGCGATCAATGATCTCCCAGATCTGCCCGTTTTCCAGCTCAACCTGCACGCCCCGTTTCCACAGACCGTAGTCGCCGACGGCGCGCGTGCGCAGACGGTCACCGCCCAGTTCCGCCGGAGTCGCATCGAAACCGAATGCCTGCTCGGGATTTTCTTCAGGATCGGGTCGGTTTTCCGGCATGGTCTGGTGCGGCATGGCGACCCGGCCACGGGCATCCGGCGTCAGCGTGCGCCGCACTGTCGGGCGCGCTGACGATTCCGCTTGCCGGCCCGGCTCCCAGGCCGGAGTATCCTCTGCCTCGGGAGTGGAAGCGTGCGCGCGGGCCCGGTCACGACGCTCAATCTCCGCCACGGGCTCGGTACGACGTTCGGACGCACCCGTCGGGCTTGCCGCCGGTGCGGGCGATGCTGCTTTCGAGCGTTCGGACTCGCTGCTTGAAAAGACCCGGTCGAAGCAGGCCAGGCGTTCCCGGTCATTTTCGATTCTGGAGCAATCAGCTGCCGACTCCTGCGCTGGCAGCGCAAGAGGCATCAGCAGCAACAACGGAACGAGTAGCTTGAATCTGGACATTGGCAGGGCTCGAGCAATTCTGGTCGCTTGCCGAATCATAGCAGGGCGGGCCGGGTTGCTGAAACTTCCGCGCCCCATTGTGATCCCGGCAACCGTTATATCATCTGGATCGTTACTCAGCGCACCACGGAGTTCCCGACCATGATCTGCAAGCGTACTTGCCCTCTGACAGCCGTATTTCTGCTCTTCCTGACCCTGCCGGTCAGCGCGGAGTGGCCTGACCCGAATAGCGCAAGCATCGCCGACTTGCACCAGGCCATGCGCTCCGGTGAACTGAGCGCGGCAGTGCTCGTCGAACGGCAACTGATGCGGATCGAACAGCTCAACGATGATCTGCACGCGGTGATCGCCATCGACCCGACCGCGCGAGCCCAGGCCAGCACGATGGACCAAAAACTGGCGTCAGGCGAATGGGCTGGACCCCTGCACGGAATTCCGGTGCTGCTCAAGGACAACATCGAAACGTTCGACCAGCCGACAACGGCTGGGTCACTGGCGCTGAATGACAATGACAGCAGACGTGACGCGCCGCTGGTCGCCGGCCTGCGCGAGGCCGGCGCGGTCATTCTGGGCAAGGCAAATCTGAGCGAATGGGCCAATTTTCGCTCGACCCGTTCCTCCAGCGGCTGGAGCGCCATCGGCGGCCAGGCGCGCAATCCCTACGACCCGACGCGCAGCCCCTGCGGCTCCAGTTCCGGCTCGGCGGTGGCCGTGGCTGCTGGCATGACGGTACTGGCGGTGGGTACCGAAACCAACGGCTCGGTGGTTTGCCCGGCTTCGGCCAACGGCGTGGTCGGCATCAAGCCGACCGTGGGACTGATCAGCCGCACCCATATCGTGCCCATCTCCCACAACCAGGACACGGCCGGACCGATGGGACGGCATGTGGCCGACGCGGTGCTGGGGCTGATCGGCATGGCCGGTGCCGACGAAGCCGACCCGGCAACGGTCGAACGGCCCGACTGGTCGACGAATCACCTGATCGCGCACGTCCGCGCCGATGGCTTGCAAGGGAAGCGCATCGGCGTGCTGCGCTCTTCGGCCGGGTTTCACGGCGAGGTTGACGCGCTGCTGGAAGCGGCGATTGTCTCCATGCGCGAAGCCGGTGCCGAAATCATCGACGAGGTGGAGTGGGAAGCGCCCGAGGGATTTTTCGGCCAGGCCTATGAGGTGCTGCTGTATGAGTTCAAGCATGGCCTGAACGCCTATCTGTCCAGCCTGCCGGACCCGGAACTTGCCCAACTGACGCTCGAATCCCTGATCAAATTCAATCGCGACAACGCCGACCGCCAGATGCCGTGGTTCGGCCAGGAGATCTTCGAGCAAGCCCAGGCCAGGGGTTTGCTCACCGATCAGGAATATCTGGACGCGCTGGAAAGCGTGCAGCGTGCCACCCGCGCCGAGGGCATCGACAGGCTGCTGGCCGAGCACGACCTGGACGCGCTGATCGCGCCGACAGGCTCTGCCGCCTGGACCATCGACCTGATCAACGGCGACCACTTCATCGGCGGCAGTTCATCGCTGGCCGCGATCTCGGGCTACCCCAACATTACCTTGCCGATGGGCCAGATCCACGGCATGCCGGTGGGGCTGTCGATTTTCGGAGCCAAATTTTCCGAACCGGTGCTGATCGAGATTGCCAGCGGCTACGAGCATGCCGGCGGCGGCTTCACGCCGCCTGAACTGGAATGATCCACCTCAGCGGGTGAAACCTCTGGCCTCGATGACTTCATTGATGAGCTTGAGCTTGCCGATAATCGGCGCGGTAAGTACGAACGGATAAGGGTCGGGCTGGTCCAGGCTGCGGTTGAGCAGGTTGATGCGTGTGGCCAGCGCAATCCAGTGCTCGATGCGCTCGTCCATGTCATCGCTGATTGCCGAGGGCGGCGCCATGGCGATGGCCGCCGCGGTTTCCAGGGTGTCGACGATCTGCGGCAGGTGGGCCCAGCACTCGGCCCAGTCTTCCCATGGATGGGAGCTGGCGTAGGCGCTGACATAGTCATGCAGGTTAACGCGATTGCGTGGCCAGCGGATGACCGGACGCGCGGCATCGTCCTCGCCGGGCATGTGACGAGCAGTGCTTCCAGCGATTCCAGGCAAGAAATCACCGAGCGCGGACACAGCCGGTCGTTGTACAGATCATCAATGAACAGGTTCAGGGCCCTCACCCGCTGCTCCAGACCGGCCGAGACCTCGTCCCACTCCTTATTCCAGAATGACACTCGGAATCAGGTCGAACGGCATCGCACGGTCGACCCCGGTGTCCTCGAAATAGACCTGAAAGGTGATTCCAGTCGCCAGAGCCCTGACCTCGCAAACCGCCTTGCGCTCCTCCAGTTCTTCCTTGTCGAGACTCTTGAGATACTTCCACAGTGCCCGCGCAGCCGCCTGCGGCCGACCCGAGGCGGTGATCAGTTCGTCGAAGAATTCACCAGGCTTGTAATCGCTCAGAGTCATTCTTCCAGGCTACATCAAGACGGTGCATCATTCCGGTGGTTCAGTTTCGCGTCATTACTTCGCGATTTTCCGCCACACCGGCCCGGCATGATGCGCAGATCGTCCCGGAACGAAAGATGGCGCCAGTCAATCTCATGTCATACTTCACCGCATCCCTGGCACCAGACCATATCGCCATGTTTCGACTTCTGCTATCCGGATTTGCCCGCGCGGGCCGGCTCTGGCTGACGCTCCCGGTCTCGCCCTGGACCGAGGGCCGTTCGCCAGGGCGGGCATTCATGCTGTTCCTGGCCTGGCCCTTGTTCGTCGTGCTGCAGTTGCTCAACTGGCTGGGTCTGGGAATTGATGAGATCCTGTTCAGGCGCTGGCGCAGGATTCAGGTGCGCGAGCCACTTTTCGTGCTGGGCCCACCGCGATCGGGGACTACCCACCTGCACCACGTACTCGCGGCCGATCCCGACGCAACAACTTTTCGGACCTGGGAATGCCTGTTTGGACTCTCGATAAGCGCACGTCGATTGATTCTGTTGCTGATTCGTCTCGACCGCACCCTGGGACAGCCTGGCAGGCGTATGGGAAAATGGATCGGGAGGCGTTTTTTCGGTGATCTTGACCAGGTGCATCCCCTGTCGCTGGAGGCGCCGGAAGAGGACTTTCTGGTGCTGATGCCAGCCCTGGAATGCTTTGTCCTGATCGCGGTGTTTCCACGCGCAGACTGGCTCTGGTACAACGCGCGTCTGGATCGCGATGCCAGTGCGGGCCAGCGACGGCGGCTGATGCGCTTTTACCGCGCCTGCGTGCAGAAACATCTGTTTGTGTTCGGTTTCGATGAATCCGGGCGCGAAAAAAAATTTTTGTCCAAGAACGCGTCTTTCTCGGGTTCCGCCGAGGCGCTGCTGGAAACTTTCCCCGATGCGCGCATTCTCGCCTGCAACCGCAGTCCACTCAAAACCGTACCTTCGCAGCTCAGTGCCCTGCGCCCCGGACTGACGCTGGCCGGCTTTCGCCAGATGCCGGTGAGGCTGCGCGATCAACTGGTCGAACTGCTGCATGATTATTATCAGCATCTGACCGAACTGGCCCGGCGCGATCCCGATCGGCTTGTAATCGTTGACAACGAAGATCTCAAGCTCAGGCTCGCTGAAACCGTCGCGGGCGCTCTGGAACAGCTTGGACGCCCGCCCGGAGAAATATTCCGGAAACGGCTCGTAGTCCTGGCATCGGAGTCACGCGGATTCCGCTCGGGCCACCACTACACGCTGAAGGAATTCGATCTGAATGCCGAACAAATCGAGCAACGCTTTGCTCCCTTCCTCAAGCGGTGCAACGACGTGCGTGGATCTGGTAATGCGTAAATCCGGGAGCACAGCGGTTCGCGTGGCGTTTGTTTCCGATTCAACGCCCGAGCGCAACGGTGTTGGCGCCTACTACACGGACTTGATTGAACAGCTTGATCCCGAGCGCTTTCAAATTGCATTCGCCTGTCCCGGAAGGCTGAAAGCCCGAATCCGGTTTCCCTTGCCCGGCGACTCTACCCAATATGTACATCTGCCTTCACCGCGGCACATCGGCAGGCTGATGCGCGAACTTCGCCCGAACGTGATCGTGGTAGCGACTCCTGGGCCTTGGGGAATGCTCGGGCTTCGCTGGGCGCGCAAGCTCGATGCACGCCTGCTGGTCGGCTATCACACCGACTATGCCGGCGTAACCGATCTGTACCGCAATTCGCTACTGCGGCTAATGAGCCGACGCTACTTCCGGCGCGTCGACCGGCTGCTTTTCCGCCACGCAGAACAGGTGCTGGGCAATTCCGAGGCGATGGTGCGCCAGGCGCAATCGCAAGGCGCGCGCAACGCCCGCCTCATTGGCACGCTGATTCCCAGACTACTGCTTGAAACGCCGCCGGTGAAACCGCGCGACCCGGTCGAAAGCTTGCTGTTCGCCGGTCGCCTGGCACGTGAAAAACGGATCACGGATATACTCGAAGCGGCCGAAGCGCTGCCCGAACTCGGCTTTGTCATTGCCGGTGACGGGCCCCTTCGGGACCAGGTTGAAACGGCAGCCCGTAGCATCCAAAATCTGCACTACGTTGGTTGGCAATCGCGCGCCGGTTTGCTCGAACAGTTTGATCGTAGCGATGCACTGATACTGCCATCGGAATTCGAGTCTTTCGGCAACGTCGCCCTGGAGGCAATGGCTCGAGCACGTGTTGCGCTGGTCACACCGACATGCGGCATCGCACACTGGCCTGAGCTGGCCCGCCACATGATTCTGATCGACCCGGACCGCCCCCTGGCCCATTCCATCCGCGGGTTCGCCGACCTGTCGGCCGGACAGCGGCACAAGCTGGCTTGCGATTCGCGCCAGGCAGCAGTCGGGTTGAACCGTGCAAGCCTGGACCAGTGGCGACAGCTTCTCGCGGCCCGATGAAACTGCTGGTCTCCCTACACGATGTCATGCCGGACACACTGGATCGAACATGCACGATCTTCGATCGCCTGTGCAACGCCGGCCTGGAGCCGGTGACCTTGCTGGTTGTGCCGGGATGCGGATGGAACGACTCTTCGCTGAAACAGTTGCGGGGGCTCGAATCTCGCGGTGCTGTGCTCGCCGGCCACGGCTGGCGCCATGAAATCGAGACCATCCATGGCCCGGGTCACTGGCTACATTCGAAACTGATCTCGCGCCGGGCAGCGGAGCACCTGGCACTTTCCAGGCGCGCGGTTCTGCGTCTGATGCTTGACAATCATCGCTGGTTTGTACAGCATGGGTTCAAGCCACCAGGGCTGTATGTCCCGCCGGCCTGGGCGATGGGCCGGGTTCCGCGTCAATTTCTCGATCGGCTTCCGTTCAGGTTTTACGAAACGCTGCGCGGCGTCTACTGCGCCACAAACCGGCGCTTTCTGAGCCTTCCCCTGGCGGGTTTTGAAGCCGACACCTGGATGCGCGCAACCTTTATCCGGCGCTTCAATGGTTTGAACCGCGTGCTGGCCAACCTCAGCCAGCGTCCGTTACGCCTCGGTATTCACCCGTTTGACCTTGAATTGAAAACTGCAATCGATCTGGCCGCGTGGATCGAGCATGGCGGACAGGCCATGGGTTACGATCAGTTACAACCAGTAACCAGCACAGGCATGAATTCAGGAGGCCGAAAATGAGCATGGACATACAACATCCGGGAATCCACACCAGCGTGCTGCTAGTGCTCGATGTCCAGGGTCGGCTGGCTCGAATGATGCACGAATCCGAGGCGATGATCCGGCAACAGCGGATCATGATCGAAGCCTGTCGGCTGCTGGATGTGCCGGTGCTATGGGCCGAGCAACTGCCCGAAAAGCTGGGTGCCACTGTCGATGAGTTGCGCTCGCCGATGCAGGGCCTGGAGCCGTGCGCTAAATCCAGCTTCGGCTGCTGGGGTGATCCGACGCTGCGCGAAAAGATCAGGCAATCCGGTCGTCGCCAGGTACTGCTGACCGGGATCGAGGCCCATATCTGCGTATGGCAGACCGCCGCGGCGCTGCGCGAGGCTGATTATGACGTCCACCTGATCGCCGACGCCGTCTCGTCACGCTCCGCATTCAACCGGGATATCGCTTTCAGGCGCATGGAGCGCACCGGGGTACACCTGAGCAATGTCGAGATGGCGCTGTTCGAGCTGATGGTCGATGCCACCCACCCGAAATTCCGGGAAGTGACAAAGCTGCTGAAATAGATCCAACCCGAGTCCCGATTTGGATGAAGCCCTGAACCGGTCCGCGCGGCTGCATCCGCAACGCCATGCCGACGACCGGCAACTGACCTACATGTTCAGCAGCCGGCCACCATCCACCGCCAGCACCTGGCCGGTGACATAGGGCGCATCCAGGGCTAGGAAGACAACCGCGCCGGCGATGTCGGCTGGCATGCCCTGGCGCTTGAGCGGCACGCATTCGACAATTTTGCGCATCGCTTCAGGAGAAGTGGCGGCTTCGCCTTCAGGCCACAGGATGGCGCCGGGCGCGACCGCGTTGACCCGGACTTCCGGCGCCAGGTCCTTTGCCAACGCCTTGGTCTGCATGATCAGCCCGGCCTTGGCCTGGCTGTAGATAGCATGTTGCTTCAAAGGCACGATGCCGTGGATGTCTGCCAGGTTGACGATGCTTCCGCCCCCGGCATTGGATCGCATGTGTTCAGCCGCCGCCAGCGACAGCCAGAACGGCGCGCGCTGATTGCTGGCCATCAGCGCCTGCCAGTCAGCGTGACCTGCCCGTTCAGGAGGGGTTGGATAGAAAAACGAGGCATTGTTGATCACAACATCGATTCGGCCGAATGCTTTCAGGGCGGCCGCAACTATGTGTTCCGGCGCTGCATCGTCTTCCAGGTCGGCTGCGACCACAGCGGCCGAAGCGGCGCGCCCGTCATTCAGGGTTCCCGCCAGCGCCTCGGCCTCGTCCAGCGATTGACGGCAATGGATCAGCACCTTCAAGCCGCGCCGATGCAGCTCCGCGGCAATCGCAGCACCGAGCCTGCGCGCGCCGCCCGTTACAATCGCTACGGTTTCCTGGGCGGGATGAGTCATTGTCCGTATCCTCACTGAAATTGCCCGAACCACCGGCCGAACTGACCGAGTTGAGTCGTGCATTGTGCAACAGCGTCGTCAACGAGATCGCAAGCGAGGGTCCGATGCCGTTTTCGCGCTATATGCAAAAGGCCCTGTATGAGCCGGGGCTGGGCTACTACGTCAACGGACTGCACAAATTCGGACAATCCGGGGATTTTATTACCGCACCGGAAACGGGCGGGCTTTTTGCCGCGGCGCTGGCCACCATGCTTACGCCAATGGCCGATGCCATCGGCCCGGACTGGAAATTGCTGGAGGCGGGTCCGGGTTCCGGCGCACTGGCCGCGGCGCTACTGCCGGAACTGGCGCGGCCTCCGGCACGCTATCTGCTGCTCGAACCCAGCGCCGCGCTCCGCGAGATCCAGCGCGAGCGCCTGGCGGCATTGCCCAGAGAGCTCCATGAGCGGATCGAATGGGTCGATTGCCCGCCGAAAAAAGGTTTCGACGGCGTGGTCCTGGCCAACGAAGTCATCGATGCGTTGCCGGTCGAGCGCTTCCGCTGTGCCGCCGACGGTTATCAGCAGCTGTGCATCACCGCCGATGAAGGGGGCCGCCTCGCATGGACTTCACGTCCCGCCCGAGGCCGGCTGCTCGAAGCGTTACGAAATCTTGAAGACCGTCTGGGAAGGAAGCCGTCTGTGGGCTATGAAAGCGAAATGTGCATTGACCTGCCCGGATGGATGCGTACCATCCTGTCTCCATTAAGAACCGGGCTGGCGCTGTTTGTCGATTACGGCTATCCGCGCGCCGAGTTCTATCACCCGGACCGCTCGGAGGGAACCCTGGTCTGTCATTACCGGCACCGCGCGCACTTCGATCCGCTGGTCTGGCCGGGGCTGACCGATATTTCCGCGTTCGTCGACTTCAGCGCCGCGGCAGAGGCGGGGCAAGCCTGCGGATTCGAGGTCGCCGCGTTTACCAGCCAGGCCGGACTGGTCATTGCCGGCGGCGTGCATGAGCGGCTGGAACGCGAACCCGACGAACGCGCACGGCTGAAGCTCGCAACCGAGTTCAAACGCCTGGTGCTGCCCGGCGAGATGGGCGAGAAGTTCAAGCTGCTGGCACTGGCACGCAACCCGAATTGGTCGTGTTTCTTCAATTCTGTTCCCGATGATCGATACCGCCTGTGAATGGCGACAACCGCCCCGGCTTCGAGGAATTCTGGCGCACCATCGCGCCAATCGTGCGCGCCGCGGTCGTGCGCCATCGCTCGCGTGACGCCGCGCTTGAGGCCGATGATATCGAGCAGGAAGTCCGGATCCGGGTCTGGAAGGTCTATTGCAGTGACAGAAAAGACCGGCTGGGCACGTCTTACTATTACCGGGTAGTCAACAGCGCTATCATTGATGCGCTGCGGGCTTGGCGCGGTACGCTGGCCCATTCAAGGCGCGCCGAGGAAAACGCTCTGGGCGATCCGCTGACGAGTGTCGAAAGTGACAGGCCGAGGCCGGACCAGGCCATTGAGCGCGGCGAAAAAAGTGCGCGCCTGCTGACCCAGTTGCAGAGCCTGCCAGATGCCCAGCGACGCGCCGTGACGCTGTTTCTGCAGGGCTTCACGGTGCCGGAAATCGCCGAGCTGGTGGGCTGTGACGAAAACCGGGCCCACAATCTGACCTATCGGGGAATCCGATTGCTCAAACAACAAATGCAAAAGCCATGACCGAATTCCAAAAACGCGAATTTCACGAACAAGCTGCCGAAGATTTCCGCGCCGCCACGCCAGCGCGCCAAGACTGTCCAGACAGCGATCTGCTCGCCCGGCTGGCCGACGGCTGGCTGTGGCCATGGCAGCGCCGGCAACTGACGGAGCATGTTGGGCATTGCAACGCCTGTGCGTCGGATCTTCAGACCGTTTTGCAGGTGCGCGATGAGCTGGCCACGGTGCTTGGCAAGTCGCGTGAGCCAACCGCCCCGGCCTTTCTTCGCCCGGCCCTGGCTGGACTGGCGGTTGCTGTCGCGCTGGGGCTTGCTGTCTCTCTGGTCTCAATCCCCGAGCACGGCCCGATCACCAAGGACAACGGCCCCATGGCATCCTCTATCCCGGCCTCCGGCAACAGTCCGGATGATGTGATCTTTGGCAGCGACTTCGATGGCCGCGCCAGTGAGCCAGCAACACTTTTCCGCGACAACTTCGACGGTTAAGGACCCGCGCAAAAAGCTCGTGGGCGTGCGAGGTCTGGCATCATCGCGCCAAAGTGGCGTATTTCGACGGCGCAGACAACATCGAAGTGGGCCATGCAACCGGCACAACCTGTGGCTGGCCGAGCATCCCGGGCTGCTCGATTTCCTCAGGCATACCCGAAATGAATCACCAACCGCACTCTCCATGGCCACCCGGCTCACATTCAACCCGCGCCGTTACAGCCATGTGGTGCAATCGGGCACTCTCATTTCCGGCGCCAGCGTCGCAGTCCCCGCCGGTCGCCATGTCCTGATCGGCGCGGTGTGCTCACCGTATTTCCTGGAATGCGAACTTCCCGCTTCACTCGCGCAAGAATTTGGGCGGCCCTAAACAGCAGCCCTAAATCAATGAAGTACGCACTCCGTGATTGGTTATCGGGGAACAAGGAACCCCCACAGGGTTCACGTCCGTTTTCGCCGCGTGATTCGGCCGCTTTGCCCGCTGGACGTGTTGGCCGGACGCATTCGATTCATTCGCCGGCTTATCCCGTTGCCGTGATGCAGAATACGTTGAGCTTGTTGCCGTCCGGGTCGCGGAAGTAGCCGGCGTAGAAGCCCTCCAGTCCTTCGCGGAAACCGGCCGGGCCTTCGTCGCTGGCACCGAGGTCCAGCGCCTTCTTATAGACGCGGTCGACCATCTCCGGTGATTCGGCCTGCAGCGCGACCATGACGCCGTTGCCCACGGTGGCGGCTTCGCCGTTCCAGGGGCTGGTCAGGCCGATGCCAGGCTTGTCCGGCCCGCTGGACCAGGCGATGAAGGTGTCTTCCTGCATGAAGCGCTGTGCGCCGAATTCGGCCAGCAGTGCGTCGTAGAATTCCGCCGCGCGCGGCAGGTTGTTGGTGCCCAGGGTGACATAGCCGATCATTGGTAGTTCCTTAATTGGCCGTTTTTCGCCGCAGATTTCCTCGCATCATACGACCGGCGGGACCAGAAATCAAAATGGGCAGGTTGCGATCAACGCGCCGGGGTTTTGTTTCGAATAGCTGGAGGATTGCAGTTACCCCTCCCGCGGCCAGTTCTCGGCACGCATCACCTTGGGCGTGAACGGTGCCAGCAGGCCGAACATCGCCAAGGTCATCCGGGCGCCCAAGGTCACCTTGCCGGTCTCCAGGTAGGCTTTGAAGTTCTTCACGATGAACCTCGAGCCGTCGGCCATTGACTTCTCGCTCTTCGAGCCGGCCGCAACGTTTTCGGTGACCAGTGTGAACTCGGTGCCTTCAGCGGTTTCGTTCAGCGTATAGGTAACGGTCGATGGCGGATCGTCATGAGCGGTCAGTCGAAAGCTGGTCACCAGCCGGTTCGGGGGATCGATCTCCAGAATTTTGCCGACCACGGCGACTGCCTTGCCATTGTCCGAGATCATCCGGTAGCGATTGCCGGCATCCATGCGCTTCACGTCCCAGAGTGAATTCCAGAAGAACGGGCGCGGTGAGGCGGTGTTGATCAGTTCCGACCACACGGTGTCGATCGGAGCTTTGATCAACACGCGGTAGACGCCGCGCTCGGCGTGTTTCGTGTCGTTCATTATTCGCCTCCTATTGCATCATTGCCGCCCTGGTCTCGCACCCGGGCTTCGGCGCGGTACTTGATTCGTGTGAGGTTCCCGCTCCAGTAGGCGCTGAATTCGCTCATCCACCGATCATGAATCATCTGGATGGGGACCGGATTGAAGTAGAGCCGCCGCGAGCGACCGTCCTTTTCCGAAACGACCAGGTCGGCATGTTCAAGAACGCGCAGATGCTTCATCACGGCGATTCGGCTGACGTCGAATTCAGCAGCAAGCTTGCCGACGGGAACGCCGGGATGCTCCTTGACCAGATCGAGCATGTGTCGGCGACTCCGGTGGGCCAGCGCCTGAAAGATCGTGTCCATGTCGTGGCTGCTTAACATGTAACTAAATAGTTACATATTGATTGGGGCCTGTCAAGGGGTGCGCATTCGTCTAGTTCCGGGGACAGCGTCTAGTTACAGGGACAGTATACCGAATAGGAGTTGTTTGACCGAATGGATTAAGATACTGTTAGCAGACAGCGCGGCGCATTCGTGAGTCCGTGATGCGGCAGGTTCGATATCATGCCGACTGTGCATCGGCCAGAACGGATCGGGAGTCGTGCCTTCCAGGCAACACTCGAGGAGGAAACCT